>JAVBMC010000070.1:0-43041 GCA_031552845.1 Kiritimatiellia bacterium | reverse complement strand
GCGGTTAAATCCGTGCAAAAGAGCTTCAAAACAGCCTTGAATTTAGCCTCCGAAAGGTGAGCTGACCCCAAATACTTGTTTTTCATGCGTCAATACTAGTCGAAATTGAGTTTAAGTCAATCTAATCTAGGCATGAACCTTACACTTTATACGTCAACACCTTTTTTTCATACTTTTAAAAAACCGCTTGACTTTAGGGGCGGTTTCTGTTTTACTAGTGCGTATGACATCATTCGCCAAGTTTTCTTATTATTACTTTAGCCGACGGACGCCTGGTTCGATTCGGTTTGTGAGCGTTTGAACGAGTCATAAACAACAGCGAGCCGCGTGTCCGATGAGACATGCGGCTTTTTTTATTGGAGTGTGTGAGAAATGATTATCATCTTAAAGTCTGATGCCGAACAAAGCGATATTGATGCAGTGTGCGATTTGATTTGTTCGCTGCAGTTTCAGCCCCGCGTCTCGAAGGGCGAGAAGGACGTGGTGATTTCGTGCATCGGCAACGGCGTCTCGTCGCATGCGGTGGAGGTGCTGCGGTCGCTGCCGATGGTGGATCGCGTGGTGCCGATCCAGAAGAAATACAAGCTGGTCTCGCGCAGCTACAAGAAGGAAGATACAATCATTGACATCAATGGCGTCAAGATTGGCGGTGGGAATATTCCGATCATCGCGGGCCCCTGCGCGATTGAGAGCTATGACCAGTTCCGCACAGCCGTGAAAGATTTGGTGGCATGCGGCATTAAGATCATCCGCGCGATGCCGTTCAAACCGCGCACCAGCCCCTACGATTTCCAAGGCCTCAAGCTCGACGGCATCCGCATCATGCGCGATGTGAAGGAGGAGTTCGGCGTCTCCTATATTTCCGAAGTGCCCGGCACCATGCAGATTAAGATGCTCGCCGGCGTGACCGACATTTTCCAGATCGGCGCCCGCAATGCGCAAAACTTTGACTTGTTGGAGAACCTCGCTTATCACAACACCCCCGTGCTGCTCAAGCGCGGCATCGCCGGAACGGTTGAGGAGTGGCTGACGGCGGCGGAGTACCTCGCGGCCTGCGGCAACTCGAACATCATCCTGTGCGAACGCGGCATTCGCACGTTCGAGACTGCTACGCGCAACACGCTCGACTTGGCCGCAGTGGTTGTGGCGAAGGAAATGACGCACTTGCCGATCATCGTTGACCCCAGCCATGCGGCGGGCAAGGTGGACTTGGTGCCGTCGCTGTCACGCGCGGCGCTGGCCGTGGGGGCGGATGGCTTGCTGGTCGAGGCGCACCCCGATCCGCTGCATGCGTTCAGCGATGCCGCACAGCAGATCGAAACGCGTCACTTCGCCGACTACATGCAGCAGATCCAACCATGGCTGGATCTCGCCCGCCAACGTCAGCCGCTTTAATTTCACAATCATTCATCACAGAGTACGCATATGAGTTCAATTCTTTACTTAGGGCCGGAAGGCACCTACTCCCACGAAGCCGTCAAACTGCTGCTGCCGAAAACGTCGGAGGGCATTCCCTGCCGGACGTTTCACGATATCTTCGAGCGCCTCGCGCAAGACCCGACGCTAAGCGCGGTTATTCCGTTCGAGAATTCAATCGAAGGCCCGGTGGCACAGATTTTGGATCTGCTCAGCGCTTATCCAAAACTCGAAGTTCACAAAGCCCTCTCCATGCAGATCCGCCACAACTTGGTCACGCATCCCGGCACAGAGCTGCGGCAGATTACTCAAGTGTTGAGCCATCCGCACGCGCTGGCGCAGTGCTCGGCCTTCTTGCGCAAAAACCTGCCCGATGCTGAGTGGATTGAGACAACCTCCACCGCCGCCGCCGCGCATCAAGTCGCGGGCATGCCGCAGCATGCGGCTGCGATTGCTTCCATCACCGCCGCCGAGAGCAATGGGCTGGTCGTGAATAAGCGGGCGATTCAAGATACCAATGATAACATCACGCGCTTCTTCCTCATCGGAGCCAAGACCGATGCGCCGAAGGAAACCACGCGGGTGCTGTTCCACGTCACGCTGCCGAACGAACCCGGTGCACTGTTAAAAGTGCTGCAGCCGTTCAACACAGTCGGCGTGAACCTGACCTCCATTCAAAGCCGTCCGCAAAATGACCAAGCCTTCCAGTATGGATTCTTCATCGAGGCAACGACTACGCCGGAATTGGCGCAGCTGCTCGCGAACCTGCTGGGACGGTTTGCGAAGATCCGCATCCTCGGATTGTACTAATCGGAGCCGTATGGACATTACACACCTGCGGAATGCGCTGGGTACGATTGACGCACGTTTCATTGCGGCGATTGCCAAGCGCATGGCCTATCACACGAACAGCCAGCTCTATCAAACCTCAACGCCTGTGGCCTCGCCGCAAGCGTTGAGCGACGAGCTCGCCCTCCAGCCCGACGCCCGCGCCAAGACGCCTTTCATGCGCAGCTTTTATACGGGCATCGCCCTGCCCCTGCTCTGCAAAGACGGCGCGGATGAAAATGCGAATGAGTGCCTTGGCTTGGATATGGAGTGCTTGAATGCGCTGGCGCACCGGCTAAACTTTTCCAATTGGATCGCCCGCAGCAAGGAGCAGACGCAGACTTTGCAACGGGAGGATTTGGAAGCTTCTATCACTAACCCGCAGGTGGAGCAAGCCGTGCTGACGCGTGTGGCGCTATGCGGTCGCGAGAGCGGTTTGCAGGAGGAGCAGATCGCCTGCTTGCAGATGTTCTACCGCGACTGGATTATTCCGACATCACGGCTGATTCAAGTGGCGAGATTATCTTAGCATGAATGGAACACGTAACCGACACGGCGTATTTTAGGTAGGGTGCCGTGCCGGCTCGTGCTCCGGCGGAATCTGGGTTAGAATCCCGCCGTCAAATTTATGCCGCCATACCAGACGTCCGCATCGCCGCCATCGGCTTTGAGCACATCACGGTTGCTGGAGTCGACCTGAGTGGAGAAGGTGATGTAAGGCGTCAACGTCAGCCACTCGGTGATGTTCCAACGGAACGCCGCAGTCACCCACGCATCCTTGAGGGAGGCATCGGACTCGCCGAAGTCGTACTTGTTGCGGGTGCCGTTGCCCATGCCCAAGCCGGTGCCAACGTCAAAGGTCAGCACATCCTCAATCAGATCGAAGGTGTGGCCGATTTCGACCGTCATATAGATTGCACCGTCCTCATTGTCAATATCCAGCTCAAACGTCATCGCCGGGCGCAGGAAAACATCCGGCAGGCCGACTCCGAGATTGACGAACTGCGTGTCGGGTGTATCAAGGCAGGTGTGGGGATGGAACTCATACACCCAGCCGCCCATGAGTTCGAGCGCGCCAATGTAATCCTCTAAAATGCCAAACTGATGCTGCAGCACAGGACCAAAGGTCAGCTCTTGATATTTGCCTTTGTGATCGCCGTAGCCTGCTGTCTTGCCGTAGTCCGTCAAATCCCAAATCATCGCGGCCTCCAAGCTCAACGGGCCAAAGCCGATCGTCGCGGCAGGCGAGAAGATGGGGTCGTCGTTATCAATCAAGCCATAGGTCATTTGCTTGGAGCAGAAGTCCAAGCTTACGCCTGCGGAGGGCTTCCACAAGCTGTCCTCATCCTCCTTTTCCACAATCATCTCCGGTGCCAAAGCTTGGTGGGGCGAGCCACGGTCGAGTGCCGGATTTTCAATTTCTGCTGCGGTGAGCAGCAGCGCGTTGCTGCAAACAGCGAAAGCCAACGTACATGTCTTCGTAATCTTCATTTATTCCCTTAGGGTTGTTATTAGTCTAGAGTACAAGTTCTACTTTTTTGTGACGGCCCAGCACGGCGAACAACAGTGCTACCACGCTGAGCAACAAGATTGGCATGATTATCCAGACGGCTTGATGGCCCAGCGTCAGCTGATAATACAGCGTCGCTACCGACCAACCGAGCACCGTCAAGTAAGCACCCAAAATAAGGCCATATCCCCAGCCGACTTCCTTAATCACGGCTGCCATCGCAGCCAGGCACGGCACATACAGCAGGATAAAGAGCAGGTAGGCAAACGCTTGGTGAGGGCCACCGCTGAACTTGGCGCGCAGGGTTGCCAGAGTCGAAGTGTCAGCCTCAACAGCTGCCGCCACGGTCTCTTCATCACCTTCGATGACGCTGACGCCCAACGGATCCAGCAGCGTGTCGGCAAGGCCGGCAAACGCTTCGGGGATTGAAGCAAACGCCTCGCGTAATTCGCCCAGTACAGAGGGTGCCTCCTCCTCTTCTGCGGCTTCTTCGGCAGCCTCATCGGTTCCCTCGGTTACGGCAGCACCATCCGCCGCCTCGGTACGATCCTGCGCCTTTTCAGATGCGTAAAGCGTGTTGAGCGAGCCGACAACGGCCTCCTTTGCAAAGAGCCCAACGACCAGCGCGACCGATGCCTGCCAGTTGTCCTTCTCAACGCCCATCGGCGCAAAGACAGGCGTCATCGCCCGGCCGCCGATGTTCAAAAGCGAGATTTCGCCATCCTCATCAGCGGCGTCACCGGCTTGCGGATCATGAATCTTGATGTGATCCAGAATGCTCAGCAATGCCACCATCAATACAAGCACCTTGCCGGCACGGAACAAGAAAACACTCAACCGCCCCCACGCCTGCTTAATGAGCGAGAACCCGCGCGGCAGATGATAAATCGGCAGCTCCATCACGAAAGGTGATGGCTCGCCGACAAACAGCGTATGCTTCAGTAACAGCCCCGTCAGCACCGCTAGCACGATGCCGATCATATACACGCCAAACACCATCAGCCCCGAACGCGCACCGAAAAACGCCGCACCAAACAGCGCATACACCGGCAGCCGTGCCCCGCACGACATGAACGGAGCCATGAAGATCGTCAAAAACCTGTCGCGGCGGCTGGAGAGCGTGCGTGTAGCCATAATGGCCGGCACAGTGCACCCGAACCCAACCAGCATGGGGACGAATGCACTGCCGGGCAAACCTAACGTCAGCATAAAACGATCCATCACATACGCCGCACGCGCCATGTAGCCGGAGTCTTCAAGGATTGAAAGCCCCAAGAAAATAAAGAACACCGGCGGGATAAACGTCGCCAATGTCTGAATGCCCGTCCCCAGTCCGCCCGAGAGCAGCTGGATCAGCCATGACGGCGCATGCAGGAACGTCAGCAGCTGCTCCGTCCCCGTCACGAATATCGCGCCGCCCGCAATATCAAAGAAATCAATGAAACAGCCGCCAACCACCTGCGTAAACCAGAACAGCGTGTACATGATGAACAGGAAGATCGGCACACCCAGCACGCGGTTGAGGATAAAGCGGTCCGCCAACGCCGATAAATTCTTCCCGCCCTGCAAAGCATGGCGTATCACGCGGTTCGACAGCTCAAAAATCTTCGCATAACGCGCATCGGCAATCAACACATCGGGCGTGACGCTCTGCGCCTTTTCAAACGCCTCAATCACCTCTTCAGCCCCCGGCTCAATTCCCTCAAGCCGATGCAAGGCTTTCTCAAACGGTTCGCCCTCACGATGCACCTTGGTCAACGCCAGCTGGATGCTCTCCGGATATTGAGGCAGCGTCGGCTTCTGCTCCGTATGCAAAGCCAACCCGATCGCACGCTCCAAATCCACACGCCCATTACGCGATAAATCAGTCAGCACCACCGGCACGCCCAAACGCTCCTCCAACAAACCCCGGTTCAACGCCGCACCGCGCCGATTCAACACATCCGTCATCGAAAGCGCCACCACCATCGGCCGCCCCAACTCCGCCAGTGCCAGTGTCAAATAAAGATTACGCTCCAAGTTGACCGCATCAACAATATTGACAATTACATCAGCTTGGCCGAAACGCGCGAAACTTGCGGCGACCTTTTCATCCTCACTCACCGCGTGCAGCGAATAAATGCCGGGCAGGTCAACCACCTCGATCTCTTGCCCGCCCTGCATCGTCACCAAGCCCGTGTGCTTCTCCACCGTCACGCCCGGCCAATTACCCACCGTCTGCCGCAGCCCCGTCCACGCGTTAAAAAATGTTGACTTGCCCGTGTTGGGATTACCGACCAGCGCAACCTTCAATGCCTCTTTCATCAAAACCGCTCCCGCTGTTAATTACGATACCGCCTTGCAACCGCTCTTCGCTTCCAGCAACAAAGCATCGGCCTCTTCTTTTCTGAGCGAAAGCTCAAACCCACGAACCGCCACGCGCACCGGATCACCCATCGGCGCCACGCCCTCCAAACGGATCACCACGCCGCGCGTCAGTCCCAGCGCCAATAGCTTCGCGCGATACCCCGCCCGCGTCACAGCATATCCTGTAACGATCGCCTCATCTCCCGGTTTCATATTTGAAATTCGCATTTTCTACTCTGCCTTTCTTTCGTGAACGGGGCATATGTTAGCAAAGCCTAACTTTGATTGCAACAACAAAAGTTAGTATTGCATAACTTTCTTTTCTAAGACGCCTTCCCCCCACCCCTGCGCGCGCCAAATACAGCCACTCCACAATACACCACCGCAAAAGACACTTGCCCGCGGCGCGGCTTCCTGCTATACTTTACCGCATGAGCGCAAAACACACCTACACATTCGGCGAAGAACTCGCCAGCAGCATCACCCACGGCATAGGCGCCATACTCGGAGTCTCCGCCATCACCCTGCTCGCCTACCGCGCCGCCATCTACGGCAACGCCTGGCACGGCGTCAGCTGCGTCATTTTCGGCATCACCATCCTGCTCATGTACGCCGCCTCCACCCTCTACCACGCCATCCCCTACCCCCGCGCCAAAAGCATCCTCAAAACCTGCGACCACATCGCCATCTACCTCCTCATCGCCGGCACCTACACCCCCTTCACGCTCGTCACCCTCCGCGCTCAAAACCCCACCTTGGCGTGGATCCTCTTCGGCATCGTCTGGGGCTGCGTGCTCGGCGGCGCCGTGTTCAAAATCCTCTTCACCGGCCGCTTCAAACTCCTCTCCACCCTCATCTACCTCGGCATGGGCTGGGTCATCATCTTCGCGATCAAACCCCTCATCGCCGCCATGCCCCGCCCCGGCCTCATCCTCCTCGCGACCGGCGGACTCTTCTACACCATCGGCACCATCTTCTACATGGCCAAACGCGTCCCCTACTTCCACGCCGTGTGGCACCTCTTCGTACTCGCCGGCACCACCTGCCACTTCCTCTGCATCTTCCTCTACGTCATCCAACCCTCGCCCCTCGCCCTCTGATCCACGGCACAAAAAAGGCGGTGCGCAAAGCACCGCCCGAGGGTTACATACGCCCCATTATCCCGCCTGCACGGCAACCCGCTTCGGCTCCGGCGCGACAGGCTTCGGAATCGTCAGCGACAGCACGCCATTCTTAACCTGCGCCACCAGCTTCTCTGCATCCGGCGCAAACGGCAGCTCAAACTTACGGTCAAACGCCACCGGCTCCGCCTCCAAACGCGACCTCTCGCCCTTGATCGACAAGATACGTCCATCGACCGCAATCTCTAACTTCTCCGGCTCTACGCCCGGCACATCGGCCTCCAACACAATATCCCTCTCCCGCGCAAGCGACCTCACCGGCAAACACCGCCGGGCATACTCCTGCGGATACTCATTAAACAAAGTATCCAACACATTCCACGCAGACAAAGGGCTGTTAATCAATTTCATAAAATAATTCCTTTCTGCCATAACTATAGCAAGCCCCGTGCCAACCCACTCCACACCCCCCAACGACACACAAACTGCGCCACCCCAACACACCCCACTGTGCCACCCGTGCCACAACGGCTCTCCTACTGGGAGCGCTCCGCAAGAAATCCTCGCCGGCATTTAGGGGCGTACTATGTGTGCATCAGCCCTACTCCCAAAAGGTAGGGCGCGTTTCGCCGAAACCGCCGCACCGCGTCAGCCACTCTAAAAAGAATCGGCGACTTCGACGAAGTCGCCCTCCATATTCTCTCACACGAGCTCACCGACCTCATCGATTTCAATATTTACTGCTGAGAACCCGCTGGCGCATTAGTCTGCGCACCATCACCTTTATCACCCCGCCACCAAAGATGGATTTGCCCACGATAATACCCACCATCCGGGATAGACTCCCCTTTATTTTTAGCGGCAATCTCAAGCGTCTCAGCACGTGTTTTCAATGTACGTTGATAAAGATCTACCCATATCCCATCCTGTATAACTTGCGCCATTATTTGCGTGACAATCGTTTCAGGGCAATTGGGGTTTTGGCAAAAACTGCCAGAATAGACGGGGCCATTTTGAGGATGGGCAGGAAAGATGCGTGCCCAGAATGAGCGTTTTCGAGGATAACCATTATTCGGATGTTTATATAACGCCCACATAATATCCGGCGGAACAGCAGGATTAGCGGCCAATCCATTTAACACATCTTGGTTTTCCTGCATCAACGCGCGCTCCATCTCCTCCCGCGACAAACTTAGATTATGGGCAACACCATATCGAACCATCCAGCGCTTGTCCTGCCAAAACACTTCGCGCTCTTCTCTCGTCAGATAAGGATTCTCTGCAAGCATATGCAAAACATTCTCATTAGGGACTTGCATCAACTCCTGCACCCTATTCGTCGGCAGTTTTTGATAATTCAACAAGCCCTTAATCGTACTTTGACGAAAATCATTAGTCTGTAAATATTCCTCTGCGCGAACATCCGGCATCGGCCCGCCTGCAATGTTAAAATCACAGCCGCTCAGGCATACCCCCATAACCCCGACAACGCACCCAAACACCCATCTTTTCATCACGTGCAGTTTCATAAGGTATCTCTCCTTGCTATGAGTATAACACACCCCTGACAGACGATGCAAGCACAAAAAACAAGGCGTTGATTCTCGAACAAGGCGTACAGGCCATGGGGAAAAATGGAATTACATGGCGTAAAAACGAAGGCGGGGTGCAACAAACAACCTTCTCTTTGGGACTAATGCCTAAAAACGGATAACCGCACTCAATTCAAGACCCATTCGCAACTATAACACATGGTTTTCAAGCCACTACGCTTCCTAATTAAAGACTTCGCCTTAAACGAAGGTTATTTTTGATGCAAAACGGAGGTATAATCAACTTGAGTTACGCCTGTAGCCATCCACGATCACGGGCGTAATCACGCGTGATTACACAGTGTAACCGTCCGTGATTACAGGCGTAGTCACGCACGAACGCACGTGCGATCAAAAACGAATACACCCCGCTTTTGACACGATAAAAAAAATAACCACGCGCAACCCCGAAACATAAATCCACCGCTTTCAGGGAACCACATGCCAAAGGACGTTTTTGAACGCTCAAGTGATTCATCACTAAAACAAACGACGAAATCGAGGAAGTCGAAGAAGTCGCGTGCTCCGCAAGGCGGACGGCTTCGCCGAAGCCGTCGAACTCAAATAAACAGGCTCGGCGACTTCGGCGAAGTCGCCCTCCATATCCCCCTACCACGATCTCGTCGACCTCATCGATCTCGGCGATACTCGCCCCCTCTCTCCCCTTCACTCTCCGCGTCTCCGCGTCTCCGCGTGAGCTTTCCCGACTCCCCTACTCGCGTCAGTCCCACTCTCCAACTTATTACCTATGACCTCTTACTTATTACTTCTCTCTCGCCTCACGGTCCCACGTAGGGCACCAGCTCCGGACGCTTGGGCAATGGTGTGCGGTTCTGCAACGCATCATCCAGCTCCGCCGCACTGTCTTCATCATACCACCAGTACGACAGCGCAAAGAACTCGTCTCCATATTTACCCAGCGGATTGCGCGGCATGCCGAACTTGTTCCAATACAACAGCCGCGTCGCGCGGATATTCCACAGCAGCACATACGGTACTTCGTCCGACACCAGCTTATCAATCCGCCGCAGGATCGCATTACGCTCCTCAAGGTCAAAGCAGCTCTTCTGCTTTTCGATCAGCGCATCGACCTCCTTGTTCTTAAAGCCCGTGCAGTTATTACCCGCCGCGCGCTCGGCCTCGGCGCTGCTCCACATCGATTCCGGATCCTTGAACAAACTGCTCGACCACGACGCCCACGTCATCTCAAAGTTAAAGCTGTCCATATCGCGCATCCACGCCGCAAAATCCTTCCGCACGATCTTCATCTGCACGCCCACCTTGCTCAACGCATCCGAATACACTGCCAGAAAATTATCCGTGCTGCCATCGCGTGTGAGGAACGTAAATTCCAACGCCTTGCCATCCTTCATCAGCTTGCCCGACTTCACATCGCGCGCCCAGCCCGCCTCCTTCAACAGCTCCAACGCCTTCGCCGGATCGTAGCGATACTCCGTGTTCGCGCACGGATGTTTCGCATCATACAAATCCTCCCAATACGACCGCTGCAGGAAATACGCGCCAAACATCAACGTCGTATTCAACGTCTCGCGGTCGAGCAGATACGCAAACGCCTTGCGCACCCGCACATCATCAAATGGCGGCTTGCGCAGATTCATCGCAAAGCCCTGGAACCCCACCGGCTTCAAGTTCTCTATCCGCTGCTTCAAAATCCAATTCTTATCAAACCGCTCCCCCTGCGTTTCATTATTCCAGATGCGCGACATATACACCGCATACACATCCACATCGCCCTTCTTAAACGCCTCGAACGCATTCATCGGATCGCCGAAGAAACGGAACCGCACCGTATCGAAGTTACACACATGCCGATTCACCTCCCGCGCCGCGCCCCACCAATCCTTCCGCCGCTCCATCACCAGCTCGCGCCCCTCATCATGCTGCCCCAGCCGATACGGCCCCGACACCACCGGAAACACAAACGCCACCAAATTAAAATCCAGCGCCTCAAACGCATGCTTCGGCAGAATCTCAAACCCGCCCGCCGCCAGCAGATTCCGCCAATGCACACTCTTCGCCTTAAACCTCACCGTCTGCGCATCCACCACCTCCGGCGACTCAAACGCCTCCAGCATCACCTTCACCGACCCCGTCAAATTCGACGGCGCCATCACCGCATCAAACGTCCACTTCACATCCGCCGCCGTGATCGCCCTTCCATCGCTCCACTTCGCCGCCTCATCCAACACAAACGTAAACGTCAGCTTATCCTCCGACACCGTCCACGACTTCGCCAGCCCCGGCACAAACTCCGCCGTGACCGGATCGATATTCAACAACGTCTCATACATCATCGAAAACACCTGATGCGAAAAAACATTGTTATCCAAATAATAATTCAAACTCTTCGGCGGCTGCGATCCCGCAAACACCACCGTCCCCCCCTTCACCGCATCCGTAGACGCCAACGGATTCACCGCCGCCTGACAAAAACACGCCAAAGCACTCACCGCCGCACACACCAAAACAAAACGCTTCATATCACACTCCTCCTTCACGTTCCAAACGAAAAACACGCTCCTGCTCCAAACAACGCTCCACCGCCGCCATCACCTCATCCAACGACCTATACTCATTCAACCGCGACCGCAACGCCGTCACCCCATGCAACCCCTTCAAGTAACGGAACAAATGACACCGAAACGCCGCCACGCACCCGTCCTCAACATCCAACGCACCCGCCGGCAGCAACCCCTTCTCCAACAACCGCTCCCGAAACGCCCGCTCTAACTCCACATGCCGCACCAACACCCGCCGCACCTCCTCCAACGCAGGCCGCTCCCCGCCGCCACAAAAGATCCACGGATTCCCAAACGCCCCCCGCGCCACCATCACCCCATCCACACCCGTCGCCCGCATCCGCGCCACATCCGCCGCAGTCAACACCCCGCCATTACCAAACACCGGAATCCCCGCGCGCTGCTTCACCTCCGCCAGCAAATCCAAATTCGCAAACCCGCTATGCCCCTGCGACGTAAACCGCGCATGCACCGACAACGCCGCACCGCCCCCTGCCTCCACCGCCGCCAGCGTATCAAACACCGCCACATCCTGTGGATGCGGCCCCAACCGCGTCTTCACAGTAACCGGCAAATCCGTCCGCTTCACCATGCTCCGCACAATCGCCTCAATCAGCTTCGGCTTCCCGATCAACGCAGACCCCGCCCCGCACTTCGTCACATGCGGCACCGGACACCCCGCATTCAAATCCAATCCCACAAACCGCCCCAACGCCGAAACCTCCTCTGCCGCCGCTCCCAACGACTCCGGATCCGCCCCATACAAATGCGCCACGCAATCCCGCTCCTCCGGCAGCGACTCCAACAACGCAAACGTCCCCTGCGACCGATACTTCAACCCCTCCGCGCTCACCATCTCCGTAAACGTCCGCCACGCCCCAAACTCCCGCGCCACCATCCGCATCGGCGCATTCGTAAACCCCGCCATCGGCGCCAACAGCAACGCCCCCTCCGGCACAACTAAATCACCACCACCCATCACTCACCCTTCAACACCGCCACCACCGGACGCCGCAGCACCAACTTCACACCCAACCCCAACGCCAACAGCGTCACCGCAAACATCGCGCCTGTCAACGCCGCTACCAAACCCCACGGCACCTCCTGCCCCAACACTGTTGCCACCGGACGCACCGCCAGCAACGCCGACAGCAAACCAAACACCAGCCCCGCCAAAGCCGGCGCAGCCGTATCCCAAAACACCATTCCCTTCAACACCCTCAACGGAACCCCGCACGCTCGCAACACCGCCAGCTCACCCTCACGCGCCGCCGCATTCGCCCCAATCAACAACGCCAGCCCCAGCAAACCAAACACCACCCCGATTCCCCCCAACGCCAAGAACAGCACAATATACGTATGCTCCACCTCCGACAGCGCCGCCAGCTTCGCCGCGCATCCCTCACGCCGCAAATACCCCGTCAGCTCGCGCGGAAACTTCTCCACCCCCTTACACAAAAACAACTCATACCCCCCGCCCGGATTCACCGCGCTCACCGCCCGCTCATCCGCCAACAGCATCCCCTGCAACACTCCCGCACGCACCGGCAACGCCCCCTCCACCACAAACTCCCGTCCATGCAAATCCAACTGCGTCCCCGCCGACACCTTCAACCCATACGCCAACGTCGTCTGATCGCCCCCCAACACCGGAACCGCGCTCTCACCGTCCCAAACAATCCGCTCCCACACGCCCGTCTGACCATTCGCAAAAGCCCCCAGCTTCGCCAACGCCTCCAAATCACACCCCACCACCTGCGGCGTCACCGTCTTATTCAAATTCAAACACGACGCCACATCCCCCGCCAACACCCGGCACGGCACAATCACAGCCCCCTCGCCATTCAATTTCTGCCAACGCGCCACCTCATCACGCGACAGCCCCCGCGACGCCGTTACAATCTCATCAAATCCACCCGTCCCTGCCGACTCCGGCACCGGCAGCATCGCCACAATCCCCACGCAGACAAACACCTCCAACCCAATCAACCCCGCCACCAACAACGCCCGCGACGGCGCCGCCTGCCCATACCGCGCCACGCCCCGCCAAGCCGACCCCGCAAACCCACGCCCCAGCCAACCCAACACTAACCGCCCCAATACCAACAATGCCCCCAGCAGACAAAACCCGCCGCCAAAGAACGCCCCGCCTGCGTCCCCCCCCACCGGCCACGCTAACAACCACACCCCACACGTCACCAATGAAACACACGCTATAACTCCCCACACCACGTTCCTCTCCACTCTCCATCTGCGTCCATCTGTGAAATCTGCGGATACTTTCTCTTCTCTTCTCTCACTCCGCGACTCCGCGCCTCCGCGTGAACTTCCATCCTCCCCGCGCCTTCGCGTGAGATTCCCCACCGTTGGCCGCAGCAATCCCACCGGCAACACACCCTTCACCTTCGCCCGCAACGCCACCCACGCCGCCAGCAAACCCAACACCGCCACACACCCCCACGCCACAACCACACACCCAACCACCATCCCCCAATTCGCCGCCAACAGTTTCCCCACAGCACTCCCATTCACACCCGCCAACGGCGCAAACACCGCACCACTTCCCAACCACGGCAACACGCCCGCAACCCCCACGCCCAAACAAGCCCCCACACCGCTCCCCAACACCACCCCCGGCGAATACTCCGCCAGCAACAGCAAACCAATCCGCCGCGTGCCAAACCCCAACACCCGCAACACCCCAATCTCCTCGCTCCGCCCTGCGACATCCAAACCCAACACCAACCCCACCAACAACAAAGCCGACACCACCACCACAAACGCCATCCCCCCAAACAACCCCTTCAAATCATTCGCCCCTGCGCCCGCAACCCGCGCCTCCGCCCGCAAATCCCGAAACACAAAACCCAATTGCTCCGGAGATACCTCCGGCAGCTCCTTCACCCCATCCAGCACCATCACCGACCCCAACACCCCGCCAAACATCGCCGCGCCCAACTCATACGGCACCACCAGCTTCGGCGTCTCGCGGAACTTCTTCCAATACGCCTCCACCGCCGGATCCCTCAGCTTCGCCTCATCCAACGCAAACCCCACATCCCAATCCGCACACGAATCCGCCCCCTCTAACCCCGGAAACGCCGGCATCACCCCCCGCCACTTCGCCGCCTCCGATTCCTCAAACACACCCTCCACCCGCACCACCGCCTGCGTCGCCACCAACCGCCCATCACTCCCAAAGAACCGCCACGCCACCTTCACATCCATCGGGAACTTCCGCGCCGCCCCCTCCGGCAGCAACGCCCCATTCAACAACGCTCTCTCCCCATGCGCCAACACAAACCCAAACCCTGACCCTGCCACATCATCCCCCAAGAACGCCACCCCCTTCGACACCCCCTCCACGCCCTCAAACGCCTCCACCACCCCCCTCGGCAAAAACACCTCACGCGACCGCACCACCCCATTCGACAAAAACACCCCTGCCGCCTCAAACCCCAAATATTGACCCAGCTGCTCCCGCGCCAGCTCCGGCCACATGTACGACAGCACCACATTCGCGCCCCCCGGCACCCCCACTGCAGCACTCAACCATTCCCGATTCACCCACAAATTATTCGCCGCGCCACTCCCACGCTCAAACGAAAAACCACACGCACCCCCAAAACTCCGCCGCGTCTCCAACTCACTCAACGACAGCCGCACCCCTGCCGACTCCCCTCCACTTCCAAACGGCACCTCCGCCGCAACCACCTGCGGCCTCACCACACGGAACCCAGTAAACTCCCCCTGCAACGCCTCCCCACACCACACACCCTTATGCGGCAACAACTCCCTGCTTCTTTCCCTCGCGTCAGCCCTACTCCCAAAAGGTAGGGCAGGTTTCGCCGAAACCGCCGCACCGCGTTTAGCCCCATCCTCTTCTCTCTCCTCTCCCTCCCTCCGCGCCTCCGCGTCTCCGCGTGAGATTTCCCCACTCCTCACCCCCAACACCGACACATTCGCAGGCCCCACCACGCCATCCCCAACCAAATCACCCTTTAACAACAACACCCCAATCGGCCTCATGATGTGAGACTCCAGCCTCGCCACCACCTTGCCCGGCAACACAGAGTTCCCCCGCACAATTGCTGTACAGAATCCCCCCGACTTCGCCAAAGCCAACTTCGCCAGCCGTGCCTCCAGAATCCCCCCCAGCACCAAGCCGCCAGACAAAGCCGCCGCCGCTACAGCACACACACACCCGCACAAAGCCAACCGACCCCGCCGCCGCGCCAAAGCCCTCTTCACCCACGTCAATACCATACACCACCCCCATGGCACGACACAACACGACTATTACACAAAAGAAAAACACCATCTGCTGCCCGCAGACATCCGCCCGCCCGCCTGTTCAAAAAACTATCTATAGCAAACAGACGCATACAAACCATCTCAATATCTAAAAGATGGTTGGACCTGCGGGATTCGAACCCGCGACCCCAACATTAAAAGTGTTATGCTCTACCGACTGAGCTAAGGTCCAACAACGAAGGGGCGCATTTTACCCCAAACCCGCCTCAAAGTCAAACACAAACCCCAAACCATAAGACAAAGTAATAAGTAACAGGTCATAAGTAATAAGTCAACATCCCGTCAACCCTAAAACTCCCCCCCTCCCCACTGGGAGCGCCGACGTCCTCGCCGGCATTATACTCTCCCTCTCTCATCTCCGCGACTCCGCGTCTCCGCGTGAGCTTCCATCCACCTCCACCGCGCCAGCCCCTCCACTCTCAACTTATTACCTATTACCTCTTACTTATTACTTCTCTCCACACTCACTCTCAGCCCCGTCCCATCATACCCCGCTCCCCCCGGATCATAAAAATGCCGATACCCCGCGCGGCAAAACTCCGCCCCCACATAATAATACCCCCCACGCACCACCCGGTCGCCCCCCGCCAACGGCCCCTTTGGATCCACCACCGCATTCGTCCCCAACTCCGGCTCATACCAATCCAAACACCACTCATACACATTCCCATGCATGTCATACAACCCCCACGCATTCGGCGCATAAGACCCCACCTTCGTATGCTCCGCAAAGCCCCCCTTGCCATCCCCCACATTACCCCGATACCGCCCCACCTGCGCCAAATTCCCGCACTCAATCACCCCACACAAATCCCTCCCGCTATTCAACGCCGACCCCGTACCCGCTCTACACGCATACTCCCACTGCGCCTCCGTCGGCAAATCAAATGCCAACCCCGTTTTACGCCGTAACACCCCCATGAACGACCCCTCCGCCACCTCCGCCCGATGCTCCCCCCTTACCATGCCGCGGATCTCATCATATGTCACATGCTCCACCGGACGTGTATCGCCCTTATGCTGCGACGGATTTCGCCCCAACACCAACTCCCACTGCTTCTGCGTCACCTCAAACACCCCCATGTAGAACGGTTTAGACAACGTCACCATATGCTGCGCCTCATTCACATCCCGCCCCAACTCACCCACCGGCGACCCCATCACAAACGCCCCCGCCGGCACCAACCGCAGCCACAACTCAGACGTCCGGCAAACATCGTTACTCACATCCGGGGCAACATCACAATAACGCACCCCAAACCGCTCCGCCCCCACCCCACCCGACAAATCCACCACCAAATACGTCTCCCCACCCCACGCACACACCGCTGACAAGAACAACAAACTCAACCCTAACCACAACTTCATAAAACTCCTTACTCCTTCTACACGCATTAAGCATCAAGGCACCGCATTAACCGGCAGATACACACGAAAACCATAGCCAATTAAACGTTCACGGTTGGGTGCACAAGAATCACGGACCGCCGAGCGGCAATAACGGGCGTAACAATTGTGACCGCCACCCCGCAGTACCCGTTCCTTGCCAAACAAAGGGCCTTTTGGATCAACCACCGCATTCGTACCCAAGCTGGGCTGATACCGATCCACGCACCATTCCTCCACATTGCCGTGCATATCATACAACCCCCACGCATTCGGCAAATACTGCCCAACCGTCGCATATTTAAGATACTCGTCCTGATCCTCCTCTGCACTGTCCACATATCTCCCTAATTCCGCCAGATTAGCGCATTTATCAGCGCCACTCAAGTTCTTACCATTGTTGAATGCCGTGCGCGTTCCTGCTCTACACGCATACTCCCACTGCGCCTCTGTCGGCAAGTCAAACGCAAGGTCAGTCTTGGCCCGCAGCACCCCCATGAATGAAGTTGCGTAACGGCTTGCTTCACCCTCCCAATACTCCCAATCCGAATCCCCCCGAACGTTGTGATAGGTCATGCACTCCACAGGACGCAAATCCCCCTGCTGCGTCGCCGGCCTATCGCCAACAACCAACTCCCATTGCTTTTGAGTCACTTCAAACACGCCCATATAAAACGGCTTCGTTAACGTCACTTGATGCAAGTCCTCATTCCCGCAGCGTCCTGCTTCATCCGCGGGCGACCCCATCATAAACGACCCCGCTGGCACCAACCGCAGCCACAGATTCGACGTCCTGCAACTGTCATCCTTCAAATCCGGCGGCGTGGCAGAGTAGCGCACAGGATAAGACGCCGCGTTCGTCCCTCCGGAAAGGTCAACAATCAAATAGGATGATGCCGCCTCTTCAAGCTTCACGCAAGCCTCCCTCCGGGCAGGCTCACGACGCACCGGTGCAGCAACCTCCCCCGGCGGCAAAGCACACACCCGCAACCCGACACTAGGACCAGCACACTGTGAAGGCCAGCCTGTACGATAGGCCGAACGGCAATCCCCTCCACCGCTATCACGCCCACCGCCGCGCAGAATGCGGGCCGTTCCCTCCGCCGGACCAACCGGATCACTCACTGCGCCGGCAGTCAAATTAGTCTGCCACCAATCCAAACACCACTCATACACATTCCCATGCATATCATACAAACCCCACGCGTTTGGCCGATACATCCCCACCCGGGTATAACGCGCATAACCGCCTTTGCCATCGCGCTGGTTAAAATAATGCCGCCCCACCTCCGGCAGATTGAGACACTTCTCAATACTCGTCAAGTCCTTGCCATTATTCAGCGCCGTCGTTGTGCCCGCCCGGCACGCATACTCCCACTGCGCCTCCGTCGGCAAATCAAACGCCCACGCTGTTTTAAGCCGCAGGCGTCCCATGAACGACACCGCATCCACACTATTACCAGCCGGCCACTGTGCGCCACCGCTGCTGCCACGAATCATCGGATACGACACCCACGTCATCGGCCAAGCATCATCGCCCCTCTCCGCTGCAAATGTATCCCCCATCACCAACTCCCACTGCCCCTGCGTCACCTCAAACACCCCCATATAAAACGCCTTGTTCAAAGTCACCCCATGCAAAACCTCATCCACTTGATGCCCCCGCTCATTCGTCGGCGAACCCATCATAAACGATCCAGCCGGAATCAACCTCAACCACAGCTCCGACGTACGGCAACGGCCATTATTCAAATCCGGCGGCATAGCCGAATACCGCACCGGATAAGCCTCCACGCCGGCACCACCCGACAAATCCACCACCGCATAAGACTTCCCCGACTCCGTCGCATTAACACCCGCATCCGTCCGCACGGCCTCCATCTGCACCGGCGCCACATTCATTTCCTGCGGCTGCACGCACACCCGTAAACCGACACAACTATCCGTATATCCCGGCCCGCCATAGGCGTACCGCTCTGCCGACCGGCAGTTCGACGCATCGCCGTAATTACTACCACTACCGCCACGCGTCACCCGCTGCGTACCAAACACAGGCCCCACCGGATCCACCACAGCACGCTTGCCCAAATTTTCCTTATGCCAATCCAAACACATCTCCCGCACATTCCCGTGCATATCATACAACCCCCACGCATTCGGCAAATACATCCCCACCGTCGTCGTATAATACCCTCTGCCCCTACCATCCTCCCGGTTATGAGCATACCGCCCCAACTCCGCCACATTCGGACATTGCTTAACATCCGTCAAATTCTTGCCGCTATTCAACGCGGTTGACATCCCCGCGCGGCACGCATACTCCCACTGCGCCTCCGTCGGCAAATCAAACACCAACCCCGTCTTACGCCGCAACACCCCCATGAACGATTCCCCATCCACCCGATTATCAGCAGGCCACTGCGTTCCATCCACCGAACCACGCACATCCCGATACGCAATCGACGCCATCGGCTGCGTATCTTTGCCAAAACCACCAACTCCCAACACCAACTCCCACTGCCGCTGCGTCACCTCAAACACCCCAATATAGAACGGCTTAGATAACGTCACCTCATGCAAATCTTCACGATCCTGACGTCCCAACTCACCCACCGGCGACCCCATCACAAACGACCCCGCCGGCACCAACCGCAGCCATAACTCCGACGTCCGGCAAACATCGTTACTCACATCCGGGGCAACATCACAATAACGCACCCCAAACCGCTCCGCCTCCACCCCACCCGACAAATCCACCACCAAGTACGTTTCCCCGCCCCACGTACACACCGCCACCAACAAACACAACGCTAGCCACAACTTCATAAAACTCCTACTTTCCCTGCACAGGATGGCGCACAACATTCGTAATACTTCCGGCAATCGTGATATGAGCCGACACTGAGACCTCAAGCAGTTCGCTGCATCCTGCAAATGCCTCCGTTTCAATTTTTACAACAGCATTCGGCACAGCATAGGCTCCCTGCTTGCCAGCCGGACAGACGAGAAGACGCGTGCCTGATTTATCAAACAACACCCCATCAATCGACGAATAGTTCGGATTATCCGCATCTACAACAATCGACGTCAAACTGCTGCACCCCTTAAATATTTCAGAAGGGTTATCAAGATTAGTGACACTCTTTGGAATCGTTACTGAAGTCAAACTCGTACACTTCGCGAATACGCCAGAGTAAAGGTTCGTGACACTGTCAGGAATAGTGATATCTGCCAAACTTACACATGACTCAAATAGGTAGGGGGGAAGATATGTAATCGTATTCGGCAGCACAACCGTCCTTAGACTGCTACACTCCCGAAATGCATACCCACCAACGGACTCTACACTATCCGGAATCACAACCGACGTCAAACCGCAATACCCCACGAATGACCATCGACCAATACGCTTGAGAGGATACTTACCCAGCTTAGAGGGAATATTCAATGCCCCCACAGTATTCGTATCAATCGGATACTCCCAAAACTTACCCGGGCTCAATCTGGCAACCCCCTTCTCTACACGAAAAGTATACGTGATTCCATCAACAGTCGCCCTGTGACGCACGCCACCATGGAGAGATTTATCCATCTCATTCATCACAACGGCAACAGTAATAGCGAGAAGAACAAGAACGGCAGTCCCGCACCCACACCCCCATTTAAGCTTTTTATTCATCACCAACCTCCTTACACTCAACCCAACGGCATGATTATCCTACTTCTGCTTCACCGGCTGACGCACCACATTCGTAATCTTCTCATCAGAGAATGGAAATGCCCATCTCAAATCAGCTGCACACTCCGGCACCACAACAGAAGTGATATTAGAGCATGCCCAAAATGCGCCAAATTCTACCCGCGTGACACCGGCAGGGATAACAACAGAAGACAAACCGGAACACCCCTCAAACACGTACTCATTAACCTTTTCCAGATGCTTCGGCAATTGAAGAGATATCACCCCGGTACAATTGACAAACGCCTGCTTGCCTATCTTAACGACATTGTCCGTAAAAGTGATGCCCGTCAAACCGTGGCATCCTGCAAACGCCCTCTCGCCAATTTTCGTAACAGTATCCGGGATGACATAGGCACCCTGCCTGAGAGTCGGATAGGCAACAAGGATAGTGCCCGTCTTATTAAACAACACGCCATCAACGGACGAGTAATAAAGGCTTGCGGAGTCTGCAAAGATTTCCGTCACATGCGGACATTGCAATAGCCCGGGTTCAATGGTTTCAACGCTGGCTGGTATTGTACAAATTCCTTGCTTGCCGACAGGATAGACGAGCAAGGCTGTTTTATCCTTGTTATACAATACCCCGTTGAGTGATGAATAATGTTGGTTCTCCGTTGCCACGGAAATGGAAGCCAAACTGTTACACGCGGCAAAAGCATTCGTGCCAATTTCTTCAACAGCATTCGGCACAACATAGGTGCCCTGTTTACCAGCCGGACAGACAAGAAGACGCGTACCCGCTTTATCAAACAACACCCCATCAATCGACGAATAGTTAGGATTATCCGCATCCACAACAATTGATTGTAAATTAGTGCAAACACTGAATATCGTCCAAGGTTTATGTAGGTTGACGACACTCTTTGGAATCGTTATAGACTTTAAGCTGACACACTGTGTAAATACATAAGAGCAAATGTTCGTGACACTATCAGGAATCGTGACATCTGTCAAACTTGAACAGGCGTCAAACAGGTGAGGAGCGAGCTCCTTTAACGGCTTTGGAAGTACGACCTTCTCCAAACTGCTACAATTTTGGAACGCATAAAAATCAACATCCTCCACACCATCCGGAATCACAACCGATGTCAAACCGCGATACCCCTCAAACGCCCACATACCAATACGCTTGAGCGGATATCCGCCCAATGTCGCCGGAATATTCAATGCACCTACAGTATTGATATCAATCGGATAATCACGAAACTTAGTCGGGCTCAACGCGGCAACACCCAACTGCACGCGAAAAGTGTAAGTGACTCCATCAACCGTCTCCCTATGACGCGGCCCGCCCGCAACCTCTTGACACAACAGCACATAAAAAACAATCAAGGCGAGAACGACCACCGTCGCACACCCACACCCCCACTTAGCCTTTTTCCCCATCGCCAATCTCCTTGTGCTCAATCCAACAGCCTGATTATCCTACTTTGCTCCACCATTGTCAAGCCCCAAGCGAACACTTTCGAAGCGCCTCTTCATTCTTCTCTTCCGCGCCTCCGCGTCTCCGCGTGAGCTTTCCTCCACTCATCCTCCTCTAATGAATTACAGAATCTCATCAAAACTCCCTTTCGCGCACAATTTTCAAAAATGACCGTTTCATCCACCGTTTCCACCGCCTAATGACTTTTTTATCACGTAAATTTTTCTCTGCAAATAGTCTTGATTCGACCCCGATCACATCTAGGATCGAAGTCCCATGTGCTTTAGGATGCGAGTCGCATCCTTCGAAGGATGAGGGTACGATCTCCTCTACGATGAGAGTCGCATCCTAGAGGAGGTTCGGTTCTGCCTGAAGATTCGCATCGTCCCCATTACAAGACATTGAACACGACTCCTGCAAAACAGACAGCAAATTGCATCACATTTTCACCTGACTCCTTCCCGCCCTGACGAATCCCCGCAATTCTTTCGTTTCTTGTTCCTTCCACTCGTCTATTTCCCCTAACTCATTACGATTGAATTTTGTAACGGTTTCTCCAATGGTTTCCTTTCCCCACTGCTATAGGCTTGACCCTGTCGGCAGGGAAGTGCTATAATGCGGCAGAACAGAAAGGACTGGATGATGCAAGCTGCACGGTTGTTTCTTGTGCTTACGCTGGCGGGGATGCTGCTATCTCTTGCGGGATGCATGTCGGTCGAGCGGGAACCTGCGTTTGCGGAGCTGGAGCTGTTGGATGAGGGCGTCAGCGATAATGCTGTGAATGTGTGGCCGCTGTTCTTGCAAGATGGCGAGACGTCGTCCTACCTCTGGCCGCTGATCAAATCCTCCCCCAGCCACTTTGCCATACGTCCGATTTATAACTACGACAAAGGCACGCACGATTTGCTCCTTGGTGTGGTCTCTGCGGACTTTAGGCAGGAGGAATACCGCCTTTTCCCCTTCCTCTTCCACTTTCCCAAGCGCGGCTTCTCGATGTTGTTTCCGTTGGGATACTACAGCTGGGCAACACAGAGAGAGCCCCGCCTCATCGGCTTTGGCAGCCCGCTCCTGTTCAATTGGTGGTACGACAACAAAGCAGAGCAAACCTATTGGTTGAACATCCTGCTCGCCTATAACATACCCGAAGGTGGAGACCACCATCACGCAGGTCTCTTCCCTATCTACTGGCACAGCAGCGATAAAACGCGTTCCTCTCACCTGCTTCTGCCGCTCTACTATCAACTCAATGACATCCGAGACGATGAGTTCTACAGCATCACGCCGCTCACCGGCTACCACTCCCGCGATGACTTCTCGGAGCACTGGTTCGTTCCCTTCTACTACTCCAGCTCCAGCACTAACTCAAGCAGCCTCTATACGCTCTTAGGCACCTACAGCCGCGAAGGCGATGACTACATGTGGCACGCGCTTTTAGCCGGGAAATCAACATCCGACTACGTCACCTCGCGTTGGGTCTTTCCACTCTTCTGCTATTCACAATACCACCCACAGGACTACGACCCCACGGAGTACACCACCCTCTGGACGCCGGTCGGCGGCTTTGGCGAAACGCAAACATGGATGGGTCCCTTCTTTCCCCTCATCGGCACCACGCGTCACGAACATGGCCGCAGCTACTGGGCCATGCCGCTGGCCTACTACTCTGCCGACACCGACCCCCAAACCTCCATCCGCACCTCCTCATTTGATTTGTTGTGGTTGCTCTACTCTCTCGAACGCGAACGTCACCCCGACATGAAGGACAACAACATCGACCTCTGGCTCGGGTTTGGCCTATGCAAATGGAAGTCAAATAATTGGTGGGCAAAGAAAGATGACTCGCCAAACAAATCATCTGAAGCCGCTGCTCCAACATTTACCATCGCGCCGCGAGACTCACACAACTTCAGTTTGGGATTCCACATCTTGTATGATCAAGAAAGCTATTCCTATACCAGCGAAGCCACTGCCAAAAATCCAGCCAGCAACCACTCGCGCTTTGAGAGCATTGCTCTTGCTTACGTGTTATGGAATTACCGAGACTACGAACGCTACTCAACCGACGTTGACAACCCCACACTCGAACGCTCCAGCCAACACCTCTCCCTCCTATTGACCACCTACCGACACAGTGAATCCTTCACCGCCGACACCAACGTCACTCACATTGAAGACTACGGCCTGTGGGGCTTCCTCTGGGGATACGAATCCAAGACCAACGGCAAATACGACAGCTTCTCCTTCTCCATCCTGCAGTACCTTTACAAACTCCGCCAAGAGCCCGACGGCACGCGCCAACAACTCATCTTCCCCTTCATCGAGACCCGCTCTGCTCCTGATGAATCCTACTCTGCCTCATTCCTCTGGCGGCTCTGGCGGTTTGAACGCGATGCCGATGGGCAGACCCGCCATTGGCTGTTCTTTATTCCCCTGCAGTAATTCGAATTTAAAGCCGCATGAATGCAATATCTACGAAGAGTTTCTTTGGCAAACTTCTGCCCGTTATCAAAACACCCGTTCTTGTGTGGGTTCTTTTAGTTGGAGTTGCGGGATGTATGTCAGTCGACCGCGAGCCGCGATTTGCGGAGCTGGAGATTCTGGGGGAGTCCGTCAATGACAATGCTGTCAACATCTGGCCGCTGTTCCTGCAAGATGGCGAGACTTCATCCTACCTCTGGCCGCTGATCAAATCATCCACCGATCACTTTGCCATACGTCCGATTTATAACTACGACAAAGGCACACACGATCTCTTGCTCGGCATTGCTTCCGCCGACTTCGACCGCGATGAATACCGCCTCTTTCCCTTCCTTTTCCACTTCCCGCAGCGCGGCTTTTCCCTCGCATTCCCGCTAGCCTACTACCGCTGGCCAACAGCAGAAACGCCCCGCCGCGGCGTTGGCATACCGTTGATATTTAACTGGTGGCAGGACACCCAAACAGGCTACACCACATGGTGGAATTTCCTGCTGGCCTACGGACGCACAGAAGTCGATGAAACGGTTGGCGTTCGACACTACTCCGGATTCTACCCTCTTTACTGGCGTTGTAATACGCAAGAACGTTCATCAAACCTGCTCTTCCCTCTGTACTATCAACGGAACGACACCAGTGATGATGAGTTCTATAGTATTACCCCACTCACCGGCTACCACACGGACCACGGCTTCACCGAGCACTGGTTCTTTCCATTCTACTACGCTGAATCCGACACCAATTCTTCACGTCTCTACACGCCGCTTGGCTGGTATAACCGTGAGGACGACAATTCCCGCTGGCACTTCTTATTGACCGGCAGAGCCACAGCCCAAGATTCTAGCGCGTTCTGGTTCTTCCCTCTGTACTATCGATCCAATGATGAGAAGCATAGTGAGTTTTACAGCCTTTCCCCATTGACAGGTTATCATTCGCGATTCAACTTAACCGAACACTGGTTCTTTCCATTCTACTACGCTGAATCCGACACCAATTCTTCAAGTTTCTATACACCATTTGGATGGTATAACCGTGAGGATGACAATTCCCACTGGCACTTCTTATTGACCGGCAGAGCCACAGACAAAGATTCTAGCTCATTCTGGTTCTTCCCTCTCTACTATCAATCCAATGATGAGAAGCATAGTGAGTTTTACAGCCTTTCCCCATTGACAGGTTATCATTCGCGATTCAACTTAACCGAACACTGGATGATTCCCTTCTACTACGCAAGTTTTGAGGGAGCATCTACTGACATCTACACACCTTTCGGTTTATATGGGCGAGATCGCGATAGCTCCTACTGGCACTTTCTGTTGACGGGCAGGTTTTCGGGCAAGAACTCAAGTTCATTCTGGCTCTTCCCAGCGTACTTCCAATACAGCAACGGTAAATCCAAGGAGTTTATGAGCCTCTCGCTCTTAGCGGGATATCACACATGGAAAGACTCGACCGAACATTGGGTGCTCCCCTTCTATTACGCGCTCTACGGCGATCATTTCACAGGAATCTACACCCCGTTAGGCAGTTACAGCCGAAGTGAAGATGAAACTTTCTGGCGTCTGCTACTGTTGGGGCGAACCACAACCAAAGACTCCAGCTCGCTTTGGCTCTTTCCACTATACTATCAGCGCACAGACGACAAGCTTAACGAGTTTCATCTGCTTACTCTGCTGACAGGCTACCGTTCGCGGCCGGACTCAACCAAACACTGGGTATTCCCCTTCTACTACTCAAACTCAAGTGCCGACTCCACTCAATTTTATACTCCACTAAGTTATTATAGCCAATCTGATGGCCAAACTTTTTGGCACCTACTGCTACTATTAGGACAAAACACTTCGGAAGACTCCAGCGCGCTTTGGCTCTTTCCGCTATACTACCAGCGCACAGACGACAAGCTTAACGAGTTTCATCTGCTTACTCTGCTGACAGGCTACCGTTCGCGACCGGACTCAACCAAACACTGGGCATTCCCCTTCTATTACTCAAACTCGGATGCCGAATCCGCTCAATTTTATACTCCACTAAGTTACTACCGCCGTGAGAACGAAACCTCCGAACTCTGGACGCCGGTCGGCGGCTTCGGCGAAACACAAACATGGGTAGGCCCCTTATTCCCCCTCATCGGCACCACACGCCACGAACAGGGGCGCAGTTATTGGGCGATGCCACTGGCGTACTATACATCTGATGTCGATCCGCAAACCTCCGTGCGCACCTCATCATTTGACTTGTTATGGTTGCTCTATTCGCTCGAATGCGAACACCATCCAGAGGTTGAGGACTCCAATATTGACCTTTGGTTCGGCTTTGGACTATTGAAGTGGAAATCGACGAATTGGTCATATTGTTATCAAGCGGCGCCAGAGCAAAATCTTCCTCTCGAAGAAACAGATAGACCAACACCTAAGAGGACTTTCGTACGAACATTGAGCACTGACCCTTACCAGGAGTTCAGCTTAGGGTTCCATTTGGTTTACCATCAGCATGGATACTCCTCTGATATTCAGAAAACAGCCGAAAAGCCAGCTTCCACAGGAACATATTATGAAAGTTCCGCCTTGGCTTATGCGCTGTGGTATTACGACCAATACGAAAGTTACTCAACTGATAGTGATACCCCCACACTCCAAAAATCCAACCAACACCTATCCCTTCTGCTGGCTACCTACCGTCATAAAGAACGCTTCACCGCCGATACCAATGTCCGTCATATTGAAGACTACGGCCTCTGGGGGTTGCTGTGGGATTATGAATCCAAAACCGACAACGAAAATGACAGCGTAGCCTTCTCCATCCTACGTTATCTCTACAAGCTCCGCCAAGAGCCCGACGGCACGCGGCAGCAATTCATCTTTCCCTTCATCGAGACGCGTTCTGCTCCTGATGAATCCTACTCTGCCTCATTCCTCTGGCGCCTCTGGCGGTTTGAACGCGATGCCGATGGGCAGACCCGACATTGGCTGTTCTTTATTCCTCTTCAATAACCTGAACATCCTCCTGCTCTTCTCCCCACTCTCTCCGCGCACTTCGCGTCTCCGCGTGAACTTGCCTGCACCTCCCCGACCTCGACGTGTTTTCGGGGTTGATAATTGGCCTGAAAAGAGGTATAATGACGGGCTTATGGTGGGGATTTCTAAATTGTATTTGGGGCAGGTGGAACCGAGCGATCCGTTGCGGTATGGGCGGATGTCGGGGCAACTGCCGAGTCATCTGTTGCAGTTTGCCGCGGATAAGAAGCCGATCGTGGTGTGGAATATCACCCCGACGTGTAATTTAAAGTGCGTGCATTGTTATGCGAGCGCGAATACCGAGGCGCCCGTAGTTTCGACCGCACAGGCGAAGGCGGTGCTGGATGATCTGGCGGCGTTTGGGGTGCCGGTGGTGTTGTTCTCGGGCGGTGAGCCATTGCTGCGCCCTGATATTTTTGAGTTAGCGGAGCATGCCGCCCAAAAGGGCATGCGGGTGGTGTTCTCGACGAATGGTACGTTGATTACTCCCGAGGTGGCCGCGAGGATGAAGGCGTTGGGAGTTTCGTACGCGGGCATCAGCCTTGATGGTTTGCAGCCGGTGCATGACCGTTTCCGTGGGGCGGAGGGAGCTTTCGAGCAGACGCTCGCGGGCATCCGGAATTGTAAAGCCGCGGGTGTGAAGGTGGGGCTGCGCGTGACGTTGACCCAGCAGAATATCGACCAAGTGGAGCCGATCTTTGACCTCATGGCGGCGGAGGGGATTCCGCGCATTTGTTTTTATCACCTGGTGTATACCGGGCGCGGAGCAGGGATTGCCGATGATGATTTATCCCCCGAGCAACGCCGCGCGGTGGTGGATACGATCATCAACCGCACGGCTTCTGCCAAGCAGCAGGGGATTGAGGTGTTGACGGTGGATAATCATTGCGACGGGCCGTACCTTTACCTGCGCCTGTTGCGCGAGGGGCAGACCGAACGTGCCGCCGCGGTGATGGAGCTGTTGCAGATGAATGGCGGGAACTCGACCGGCCTTGGCATTGCGTGCATCGGGTGGGATGGCACGGTGTATCCCGATCAGTTTTGGCGCGACAAGCCGCAGGGGAATGTGCTGCAAAAGCCGTTCAGCGAGATTTGGGGTACGCCTCCGGCGGATTCCCTGCTGGCGCAGTTGCGGCGTAAGAAGGAGCTGGTGGGCGGACGTTGCGTGCGCTGCCGTTTCTTGGGCATCTGCGGGGGGAACTTCCGCTGCCGTGCCGAGGCTGCTACAGGTGAGTTGTGGGGTGAGGATCCCGCATGTTATTTGACTGAAGAAGAGATTTCCAGTACTGACGAATGAGGATTGAGCTATGAAGAATCTGTTACAGTTTGCCGCGGCTGGTTTGACTGCCGCCCTTGTGCCGCTGGCGGGATGTTTTGAACACAGCGAAGCGCCCGAGCGCCACGTGACCGCCCAAGGCATGACGAATGCCCTCGCACAGAAGGCGACGGTGCACACGGTGATTTTGTGTGGGGAGCGGATTGATGAGCTCTCGCCGCAGTTGGCGGAGATGCCGGAGCTGCGCGAGCTGCACCTGCGTGATGCGTGGAACTTCACTTCGTTTGCCGTGCTGTCCAAGCTGAAGCTGACGCTGTTGGATTTGAGTGGCACCGACCTGCAGGCGTTCGTGCCGGAGATTGCGAACATCTCCACGCTCGAAAAGCTCTATCTGGCCGATAACAACATCACCACCCTGCCCGATAGCATTGCCAATCTCAAGAACCTGACTTACTTGAATCTTGACCGTTGCGCGCTGACCGCTATGCCCAATGAAATGCCCGCCACGCTGAAGTGGATCCGCCTGAATAACAACAAGCTGACCGCCCTGCCCGCCAATTGGAATACGTTGAATCCCCAGCGCATTTATCTGACCGGCAACGCGCTGAAGCAGATACCGGACTGCATGAAGACGTGGACGAACCTGACCGACTTGAAGATCGACGGCAATCCGATCGACACCTTCCCCGCATGGCTGGCCGACCTACCGAAGCTGCGGAACCTGCACTTGGATAACACACGCATCGCCAAGCTGCCGGATGACTTGACGCCCTTCAAATCGCTGGCATGGCTCTCGCTGCGCCACTGTCCGCTGCCGGATGAAGAGAAGACCCGCATCCGTCAGGCGTTCTCTGATTACCGCACGCACATTGCATTCTAACTGCTGATATGCGCTACGCGATTACGTCCGATGTTCACTCGAACCTGCAGGCGTGGATGGCGGTTTTGACCGACTGCCAAGCCGAGGGGGTGGATTGTATCATCTGCTTAGGCGACGTAATCGGCTACGGCCCCAACCCGAATGAGGTGCTCGATTCCATGGCCGCCACGGGCACGATCTCCATCATGGGCAACCATGATGCCGCTGTGGTGGACTATCTCGAACCGGGCGTGTTCAACGAATTCGCCGCGAAGACCCTGGAAGTCAACGAACGCCTGCTCACGCCGCAGAACCGCGAACGCATCGCCAACTTTCCGATGCGGTATGAAGAGTCCGACTTTGCCTGTGCGCACGGCGACTTCGTCCAACCCGAGAAGTTCCGCTACGTCTTCAACGCCAGCGAGGCGCACCAGAACTGGCGGCACACAACAGCCCCGCTGTTGTTCGTGGGACACACCCACCGCCCCGGCATTTACGTCATCGGGCACAGCCAATCGACCTACCAAGTGCCGCCGCAGGATTTCGTTCTGGAGCAAGGCAAGCGCTACATCATCAATCCCGGCTCAGTGGGATTCCCACGCGACAAAGACCTGCGGGCGTCGTATGTGATTTATGATGATGCCAAACACTCTATCCGCTTTCGGCGCATCCCGTTTAACATTGAAGAGTTCCGTTCTGCCGTCATCGCGGCGGGGTTGCCGCAGGAGGAATACTGGTTCCTCGCCCTGCGTGACAATCCCGAGTCCTTCCCTGAGCGTCTGGCGCTCTCACGTGAGATTACCGAGGCCAACCTCAAAGCCAAAGCCCGCATCGACCTCGGCAAACGGCGCAAACGGCGGCGGCGTTACTTTCCGCTCTTCCTCAAGTTCCGCGGCGTGGTGATCAACCTGCCGGAAACCTTGGCACTGGTGCTCATCATCATCGCCGCGGCGGTTGTTATCCCGCGTATCTGGCCGCGTCACCAAGAACAGCACCCGCTTCAGAAACTGCAGGACGATTTTCACCTGAACGACGCACAGCCTGCCGCTGAAGCCGCCGCACCTGCGGCGCAGGATGGAAACCTGCTGGAAGCTTGGCTCAAAGAAATCCGCATCAACGGCGCCCTCAGCCGTTACGCGCAAGTGCCGCACCCTTCCCTTCAGAAAGTGAAATGGCAAGATGATGCCTTGGTGGTTTTCAACGGGCTGGCTGATGTGCAAATTGAAATCCGGTCAGCCCGCATCCCCGTCACGCCTGCGGTAATGCCTAAGCTGCAAATGAGCCTCTTGGCTGCCGACATTCAATGCGAACCCAAAGATCTCGGCATCACGCTGACTCAGTTTGATGCCGAAGGCCGCATCGTCACCGCAGACGAGAATCAATCGATCATGAAACGCAAAGACGGCGCGGCGTTGCAAAAGACCTGCGCACTGCAACCGCAAACAGCATCGCTCCAGCTCTCCATCCGCATCAACCGACTGGGCAATACGCCACTGAAGAACATCAAGCTCATCCCCAAAACTTAATCTCACGGCAACGTCATGATAAAAGGATTGGTCATACTGGCGCAGGCGATATTCAGCATCACGCCGCAGGGCACGCAGTATGGTGATTTCGAGGTCGATTATGAAACCACCCTCGACCCGCCGCCGCCCGTGCTGATGATCCGCCAAATCCAGACCGAAGAGCAGCCCATCCAAATCCGTCTGCGCAATCCTGTCAACAGTGAACTATTCGGCCCCTACCTGTTGACGACCGGCACCGCGTTGGGCGATTACATCATCCGTATCTCGAACGGGCTGGAGTTCTATCTGCAGAAGAATCTATTCGAGCCGGGCTTGGGTCCCTTCATCGCCACCAATGGTGCAACCGTTGCCGTCGAAGGTGCGATCCCCGAGCGGGTCATTGTTGCAGAACCTTCCACATTCCGCATCATCATCAACAGCGCTGTCCGCGGGCGTGATGAGAAAGTCCAGCTCGGCATTCTACCCGCCGATGCCAAGGGTGCGCGGGGCTTGACGGCATTGCAGAACAATCTGGTGCAGATCAATAACTTCCAAAAGCTCGACCTCGCGCCGCGCCGTTATCCCGATGCCCCGCAGATTGATTGGTCGGTGCGCGACCGTTACGGCAATACGCCCTTCTACGGCTACCGCGACAACGTCATTACGCCCTCCGCACAGAGCCAAGCTGAGAACCGCGAACGAGCGGCTTTCCTCGCGCAGAGCCAGGTCAACCTCTTTATGCGCAACTACTGCCCGCAGCGATCTGCAACGATTGGCAATGAGTTTTCATTCACTCCGGCAGCCGGCGGCTATATCGCACTGGCGTTCTGCAAGGCGAAGTCCGGGCAGACAATCTTCTGGCTGACGCCTTTTAACATCGGCGAGGCGCGCCATACTACCCTGCGCTTGACGGACGACAATGCTCGCACGTGGGATACCCTGTTTCAGTAGGCACTAGTCGGCGGTGGAAGTCACTTCGCCATCCGCCAGCTGCGTACGTAAGCGCGTGCCCTTTGTTACAGCGGTGGTTGACTTGACCACCGTTCCATCTTCCAAGCGGGTGAGCGAATAGCCCCGCTGCAGCACCGCCAGCGGATTAAGCGCATGCAGACGTCCCTCCACTCCCTGCAGCTTCTGCCGTCCGGGTTGCGTGGACTTCTCAAACGCTCGCGAGAGGCGTTGCTGTAATGCTGCAAGCTGTTGTTTGAGCGGTTCAGCGGAAATGGCGAGCGCGTGAATGCGCCGCTGGTCGAGTTCTCTCAGGGTATTGCGGACGCGCCCACAGCTAACCTCATTCACCCGCATCAAGCGCAGGAGCGCGGTGTCAACGCGCTGGCGGGATTCGCTCAACAGCTGCTCCGGCGCCTGCAGGCATCGCATCTTAGTCAAGCGGGCAAGTTTATCACGCTCGCGCTCAAGGCGGTTATCCAACGTACGCTGCAGGGTTTGACGGGACGTCACAAGACGCTTCTCTAAATCTTCCTTGCGCCCGACAATCATTTCCGCCGCAGCCGAGGGCGTTGCCGCACGGACATCCGCAGCAAAGTCGCAGAGGGTGAAGTCAGTCTCATGTCCGACAGCAGAGATAATCGGCAGTGTCGATGCCGCGACCGCCCGCACAAGAGTTTCGTCATTGAAGCACCACAAATCCTCCATGCTCCCGCCGCCGCGGCCAATGATCAGTACATCAAGCTCGTTGGCGTAATGCGAATTGACGAAGTTCAGCGCCTTCAGCAAACGCGGCGGGGCATCGGCACCTTGCACAGGAGCAGGAATGAGCAGCACGTGAACGTTGGGGAAACGGCGGTTGAGCACGCTGAGAATATCGTGAATGACCGCACCGCTTTCCGAAGTAATCACGCCAATATGGCGCGGAAGGAACGGCAACGGACGTTTGCGTGCCGGATCAAAGAGCCCCTCCCCTTTGAGACGTTCTTTGAGCTCGTTGAACTGCTTCATCAAATCGCCGGTGGAGGCAAGCTCTTCAAAGGTACGCACCAACAGACTGTAGCGCCCGTTCTTGAGCGAGACGTCAATAGAACCGTAGACGCGGAGCTTCATGCCGTTCTTCAAACCCTCGGCGGCGACCCTCTGCGCGGACTTGAACAGCACCGCACTCAGCACGGCGCCTTCGTCCTTGAGCGAGAAGTAAATCGTGCCGGTGCTGTACCGCGTCAAACCCGTCACCTCGCCCTCCACGCAAACGGCATCAAACCGATCTTGCAGAGTCGAACGGATGGCAAGGGTCAATGCCGACACTGTCATTGCTTCAGCCACGCCGCTTGCTCCTCGTAGTGGGTTTGTCAAGGCAACGTTTCACCGCCAACCAGCGTTGACGCTCGGCAGGCGGATGCCGCTCAATCGCATAACGCAATGCAGTACGTGGCAAGCGGTGCGCGTGTTTGGCCAAGAACTTATCTAAGGAAGCCTTGTCGCGTTTTCCTACCTCGCGCAACATCCAGCCGATGGCCTTGTGCATCAAATCGTGTGGGTGGTCGTGGAAAAAATCGGCCAACCAAAATATCTCTTTAAACTCATCGGCACGGATGAGTGTCAACGTGGACACTACCGCGATACGCTGCACCCACAACACCGGATCTATGAAGGAGAGTTCCCATATAATAATCCGTGAATGCCTCAACGCCCAATCGCCGATTATTTTGGGCGCCGAAAGGTCAACCAAGTCCCAATTATTAATGTACTGAGTGTGCGCCACATAAAAATCCACAATCTTCTCACGCTCTGCCGGACGTTTCTCATACTGCGCAACCAAAATCGATAACGCGGCAAAACGCACCTCGTGAATCGGATCGGCCAACAAGTTGGACACCTCGCTCAACGGCAGCGCAATGAACGCCAAGGCAGTTTTACGCACCACCGGCACGGTTATCCCCCAAAACTGATCACCCTCGCCATACTCGCCGGGACCAGTCTTGAAGAACCCGCTCAACAGCTTCGCCTTCTCAGGATCGGCCAGACGCTGCAACGCAGCACGCACATCTTTCGCAGATGCAAACTTATCACGAGGTTTCATGACCCCGGATTATACCTTTTATCAGACCGCAATTCAACCGCGAAAGCAACGTGCCCCGATGGTTTCGCCGAGGATTTCCAAGACGCGGGTTGACCGCAAGCTGTCAAAGACGTTTAGGCTGCCTACAGTTAATCGCCAGGCAGCGTAACTTGGATGCGGAAGTAACGTTGCGATTCATCCACAATAGGTGCAGTGGGCTCAACCTCCTGCCAAACGGCATCAGTCAGGCTCTCCGTCGCCCATACCGTATAACGGCGGGCGGCACTGAGATCAGGCGTCCACGTAATCGTATAGGCGCCATCGACAAGTTCAATGCCGGCGAGCAGGCGGCTATCGGGATCGGTGGGCACCAGTCCCGCGATATAGGAATCGTAGAGCGTGATGCCATTAGCACCAATCGTTGAGCCATCCGGCAGTTCAGGATAATACTGCGCCAGCCACAGGATGAAGGCGTCATCGCCCGCATCCTCCAACAACCGGACAGGCCGCCCTTGCCAAAGTGCTTGTCCGCCACTCACGGGTCCATTCGCCACTACGGCATCCCACGCCGCCGCATGTTCAGGCTTGATGTAGAGCGTGAGATAGGGACACCTATAGAAGATGTCGGTTGTTTCCGCCGGAGAGACCTGCGGCGGCGGTCCGTTAAAGAGTACATCGGTCAAGGTCAGGTTAGAGGCAAACGCAAGATCGCCAATATTCGTCACGCTTGACGGAAGGGTTACGGATTGTAATGGCGGGTAGGCCAAGCACGCCTGCGCCGCAATCCTCACCAGCCTATAACCCGCCGGGAACGGATCGGCCAACGGCAGGATGATTTCTCGAACCGACGAATCCATCATCCTCACCGTTACCTCGCCCAGCTCGTTAGTCGCGCAGGCGACAATCGCACCGGGGATGGTGGTGTGAACCAGGTAAGGCGTGCTGCCGCCGTCAGGATCAAACACCCACTCGCCGCCTGCCGACAGCCAGCGTGCGTGGAGCGTATGCGCCGTCAAATTCGTCATCAGCGTGCCGGGGCCGACAGCATCACCCGTTTCGGGTGCGCTCCACCAGCCGCCGAAGCGGTAACCCTCGCGCTTGATTGCGGGCAGCAGCCCGTAAGGCTCTGCGAATGGAACTATCCGCGAAGCCGGTGCCGCAACACCGGAGGCGTGCGTATTGAAGCTCAACAGAATATCATCCGGCGCAGGGGTGAAGCTGACATCATCCAGCCAGCCGCAATCCAACCCATCGGAGTCCGAAAGATCTTTGTCGTAAGCCCATGTCACGGTGACGGGGGCACCGCCGGAAATAACGGCTTCGACATAAGCCCAATCCTTCTCGCCGGAGATTTCGGCTATCTCCTGCCCATTAATGGTACAAATGAGTCTGTCAAAAGATGCCTCGCAGGAGACCTTCCACCAGAAGGAGAAGACGCCCGGCCCGGTGATGGTTGTCGAGAGGCGTGTGGTGTCGTTGTCGCGAATGCTTCCGGAACGCAAAGCCGTCGTGCCGCGATGCACCGGATCGGCGACGATCTGCCAAGGGGCACCGCTGTCGTTCTCAAACACATAGCCTGGCAGGTCAAGTGTTTCGGCCAGAGAAGGTAGGGGCATCCACCGGGCGTACAGCACAGTAATCTCGGCAGTCACGAGAGTTTCCGCGGTGACAAGTGCGCCTGAATCATCCGCCGCCGTGCTCCAACCGTCAAAGGTGCCCAGATTGCTCTCCGGCAGCACGGGCAGTTCGCCGAACGGCTCGCCGACGATGAAGCCTTGGGCAGCGGGTGCGTCGATCGTTGCGCCATTGACGTCAAACGCGACAGCATGCAGTGGCTGCCATGCGACTTCATCGAGCCAGCCGCAATCGGAACCGTTGTTGCCCGAGCCATTTTTCGAGTAAACCCACTTGAGGCCGGTGACGGCTGCATCAAGCGTGAAAGTTTCCTGCTGCCAGCCGCTTGCGCCGGAGATTTGTTTGAGCAGCGTTTCAGTCTCGCCTGCAAGGGCATAGACGCTCAAGCAATCGCAACCGCTCTCGGAAGAAACCGTCCACCAGAAACTCACCTGTCCGGGACCGCTGACTTCGGCGGTGAGCCATGACTCGCCATTGTGCGTAATCGCACCGCTTCGCAAGGCACTGACGCCATCATGCGTCGTATCGAGCTGGGAGAACCAAGGGACGTTGCCGCCGCTGACCCACGTGAACTCCGGCGCGTTCAGCGCATCGCCTAAAGCAATCTGTATCCAGCCTGCATAGAGCGTATGATCATACGCATCAACCAACACAGTCGATGACGTGACTTTCTGTCCGCCGCAGTCGGGCCGGGTGAACCATCCCATGAACACGTAGTCAGCGCGTGTCAGTTCGGGGAGCGTGCCGTAATTGGCCGTCAGGGCAAGCGTCTTAAAGTCCGGGTCCGGTGTCGAACCGCCCTGCGCGTCCAACGCGACGGTGACGGTGCTGCTCCAGCGGGCATAGAGCGTATGATTCTCCGCCGGCGTCACAGTACTGTTGTCAAAGACACGTTGGTCTGAGCCGTTCGGAATCCGATACCAGCCTTCAAAGGTATAACCCGCACGCGTCGGCGTCGGGAGCCCGATGTAGGCCGATTGCGGATAGACTGACAGCGTCGCGGGCGTGACTGAACCGCCTTGCGGATTGAGCGTCACAGTGATTGGGGATGTCCAGTAAGCATAAAGCGTCTGGTTATCAGTCAACCGCACCGTTGAGTAGGACACGATGTTTTCACCCGCACCATTGGGCAGCGTATACCACCCTGCAAAGAAGTAACCCTCGCGGGACGATGTTGGCAGCGCATAATAAGGCAGGGTCTCGGTGGCCTGCAACGAGGCCGGGTTAGGCGTCGAGCCGCCTTGAGCATCAAAGGTGATCGTCCACTGCTTCAGCCACGTGGCATAGAGCGTGTGGTTCACGGGATTGGTCACGTAGCTCCACGTGTCCACGCGTTGCCCCCCGCCATTCGGCAGTGTCTGCCATGTGCTGAAAGTCCACCCGTCCCGCACCGGCACCGGCAATGCGTAGTAACGGTCATTGAAGACAATGGCCTTCGAGGCCGGATCGACTGTTCCGCCCTGGGCGTCAAACGCCACCGTCAGCGCAGGATCGGCCGGCGTCCAGCTCACTTGATCCAACAGCGCGTAGTCGGAGGAGTAGACGGTTGAACCGCTCTTGCGCAAGCTCCACCGCAATGCGGTTACTCCGGAGGGGATGATAAAGGACTGGGACACCCATTTGCCCGATGTGTATTGGGACAGGCTCGCTTTGGCAGAACGGGTTGTGCCTGAGACTGTCTCAAACACCAGCTCGCTGTTGCTGTCCTGCAAGCTGACATACCATTGGAAGTTCAGGACGCCCGGACCGTTGACTGCGGCTTCGATCCATGCATTGGTGGTTTTTGAGAGTGCATCGCACCGTGCGGCATGCGCGCTGTCATACGATTCCTGCGCCTGCGGATACCAGTTTGCGGCACCGCCGGTTGACCACGTTAGCTCCGGCGCATTCACCGCCACGCCCAGCGGCAGTTCGCTCGCGGCAATCCACGCGGCATAGAGCGCATGGTTGGCCGTAGCCATCACCGGTGCGCGGTTGGTGATCAACACCCCGCCGCCGCTTGTGCCGCCCGGCTGCGTCCACCAGCCCGCGAAAATATAATCCGCACGCGTGACGGTCGGCAGCGAATAATAGTCTAGCGTCACGTCAATGCTGGCAGGAACCGGCACCGACCCGCCTTGCGAATCAAATGTCACGGTGTATCTCTCACGCCAATAGGCATAGAGCGTATGGTCTTCGGAATTCAAAACATAACTGGAGTAAGGAACAACCTCATCGTCCCCGCCGTTCGGCTGCGTGAACCAGCCGCCGAACGCATGACCTTCACGCTCGGGGTGAGGCATAATCGGCACATCCAAGCCAATCGGATTATACTGCTCGCCCAACGCATAGACGTGGAACGCGGGCAGATGGGCGGGATCTGTACCGCCTTGTAAATCGAACGCCACCCTCACATCGGCAGCGGGCAGCCACTCCACCTGATCCAGATAAAGTGCCATAGCACCGCTGGATTCTTCCTCCATGCACCATCTCAGCTGATGAGTCCCCGCGCCATTGACGATGACAATTTCCCGCTTCCAGTTGGCTAATGAATAGGGGAAGTAAGAGAGCCGCCCAACGCCATCGACCTTGAAAAGGATGCTGTCTTCAATATACCCGCCTCCGCTGCGCCACCAGAAAATCACCACGCCGGATCCCTCGACGGTTGCTTGAATCCATGAATCCTGTCCTCTGGAAATATTGCCGCTCTGAGCCGCCGAAACATTGTCATGCGAGTACTCCCTGCCGGAAACACCCCACGGCGCTGTGCCGCCGGTCGTCCAAGTCCACTCAGGATTATCCAATGCCTCTGTCAGTGCTTCAGAACGACTCCTCCACTGCGCATAGAGCGTATGATCGCCCGCCGCGACTTTCGTATTGTAAGCAACGTACTCCCCGCCTTCCGGCACGGGGAACCAGCCTTGGAAGATGAACCCGTCACGCGTCACCGCCGGCAGCGAACCATAGCTTTGGTCGGCGCGATAGATGCGTTCCTCCGGCAACGGCGTGCCGCCCTGCGGATTAAACGTCACCGTATACTCAACCACCGGCACCTGCTCAATCCACTTTGCATACAGCGTATGATTTGCCTCAAAAGACTGCAGGTGCCATGCGTAAATCCGCACGCCGCCGCCATTTGGAGCCGTCCACCAGCCGCCAAACGTAAAGCCCGCCCGCGCCGTCTCCGGCAATGTGCCATAGGGCGTATAATCCGCTACCGCCATTCCGGCGGGTGACGGCACAGAACCCCCCTGCGCATCAAATGTGACCCAATGCGTCGCCAGCGGCAGCCAGTGCGCATAAATGCTATGATCCGCGCCGTCAACCAGCACCGTCGTGCCGCTGATTTGTACGCCGCCGCCATCCGGCTCCGAATACCACCCCGCGAACGCATAATTGCGCCGCGTCACCGTCGGCAGCGTACCATACGCCGCGCCTTGCGCCAACATCGCAGCAGGCGGATTCGCCCCACCGCCCTGCGCGTCATAACTCACGCGCACCTTCGAGGCCAACCGTACCGACAGCAAATACGCATTGTTCGCCACACCATAACTTGTCACGATCTTTGCGAACTGCGTCCCCGCCGGCGGAAATATAAACTGGCTCACCACGGGCTGGCTCCAATAAGCTCCCTCAAACGTTTCGAACTTCTCATACGCCGCACCATCCGCCGAGACGTACAGATCAAAATAAAACCCATTGACCGCTGTAATCTGAATTCCCCACGCCGCATCGCTAACAGCAATCTTCGGCAACGTCACCGCGCTGCCCTCGGTTGCGAAAATGATTGCGCCGCTTTGCAGCGTTGTAAACTCGGCATTCGCCAACGTCCAGCCCATCATATCATCTGAGGACGCTATCTCGTTTGCATACGGCAGGCGCGTGATGTTGAATGCGTCTGCACCGTCAAACCACTTCGCATACAGCGTATCAAAACCTGTAACGGGCGTCGCCGACGTCACGCGATCCCCGCCGCCATTCGGCTCCGTCCACCACCCCCCGAAGACTGCCCCCGCCTTCACCGGCGTCGGCAGCTGGCCGCATGCCTCAAGCTGATACCGCAAAAGCGACGCAGGTTCGACCGTCCCGCCCTGTGCATCCAGATCCACCTCAACCCGCTGCGCCAACGTCACCGCCTGCAAGAATACATCACCATAAGTTCCCTGCCGTGCCACAAACTTTGCAAACCGCGTTCCATTCGGCAGCTCCACCCGCTGGCTCGGCGTATTCGCAGTGGCTCCGCCCGTAAACGTCGCCAAAAAAGTATACGCCACGCCATCCGATGAGACCTGTAAATCAATATAGTCGCCATACACCGCCGTGATCTGCACCGCCAGATTCTCCCCCGCAAACACCGGCATCACCGCCGAAGAACCGGGGAGTGCAAAGAGAATCGATCCACCTTGCGCCGCCGTAAACGATGCCCCCCCCAACGTCCAATCGGCAACACTTCCCTCACTCGCGATATCATTCACGTACGGAAAATCCCGTATCGCCAGCTCATCCAAGCTCCCCACCCAATGCGCATATAAAGAATGATCCCCCGCTGCCGTTACCACATCCCCCTCGCGCACCCGCACGCCACCGCCATCCGGCTCAGTCCGCCAGCCTGCAAAATAAACTCCCGCCTTCACCGGCACGGGCAACGCCCCATAAAGCCGCGTCGCCACCATCGACTCCGGCGACACCGCTCCCCCCTGCGCATCAAACGTCACCGTCACCAAACGGAACACATCAATCGCCTGCAAGTAAACATCGTTCTGCGTCCCGGAGCTCGCCACAATCCGCACCCCCCGCGTGCCCTCCGGCAACGTCACAATCTCGCTCACGACATCGGCACTGCTGCTCCCCGTCGTAAACCGCTTCACCTGTGCAAAAGCTGTACCATCTGCCGACGCATACACCTCCAGATAATCCCCATACCGTGCCGTGATCTGCACCGCCAGCGTCCCCAGTTCGCCCTCGGCAATCAACGGCAGCTCCGCGAAAGCCCCCTGTGTACTAAAAAGAACAGACCCCCCGTAAGCAATTGAAAACGCCGCCCCCGACAACGACCACTGCGCCACATCCGCCTCGGCCGCAATCGCGTTCGAATACGGCAACGGCAGCTCCGCACCCTCCGCCACCGACAAACCGCCCAGCCAGTACGCCAGCAAACAAACTATGCGCCAATATCTTTTCATAACGCCTCCATTACCATCACAACCACCTATACTATATCCCATTTTCTCGATACCAGTCAAGCCAAAACATCACTCATTTCCTTATTACAAATCATAAAGCCGCCATTCGATATCCGATTAACAGGGCAACACGCCTCAATTACCTGTTTTGCGCTGGGTTTGGGGTATCCTCGTTCACGCTCGTAGGTACGAGCGTGAACGACTCGTACCTACGAGTGAGATTCACTCCTGTGTACGACTCAGGGTCACTCGCGCCTGCGAGTGAGTTGTACTCGTGGTCGCGAGAGCGGCTATCTTTCCTTGGGTTGAGGGCTGATTCTGGTAGCTTTCAAGGGCGAATCGACATAAAAAAAGGCCTGTGGAGGGTGAACTCCACAGGCCACGGGTTGGTTAGCCAACGTTAGATGATTTTAAACTCTGTCTCGTAGGCGGAGCAGCGTAGAGCTTTGTTGCGATTCATGCGCATCCGCACAACGAGCATGCAACGCGAACCTTCCTCAATCTCTGCCGGGACTTCGACCGTCAGGCGCGTGGCCGTATTGTCGAGGCCGCGGAGGGCTTTGACTTCTGTTCCATCCTCCTTGATGAAGAAAGCACCCTCATCCTCCGCAAGTGGGTGGAACTTGAGGTGTCTGCCGTTGATGGCAATCGAACCGCCACGCGAGAGCTTCTCATTGACGCTGCCAGTGCGGGAGTCCTCTACCGCGTTGATGATAGGAATGATGGTTTGGGTGTCGATCGGCTCGAGCACAACCTGCCGTTGGAAGATAGTGCTGAGTTCTTCTAAAACCCGTAACCGCAGTCCGGTAATCGGGCCGTTGATCCAATCGCCTTTAGCATCCTGCGTGCCGCGCACGAACGGAACGATGTCGAACAGTTCGGGCAGGCGCACAGTCACGCCGTTGGTGCATTGGGTGATGATGACCTCCCGCAGGGCTTCAACGACGGCGATGGCATCGCTGCGTTTGACCTTCGGGTTGGCCATAGAGAGCAGCTCATAGAAGCCGAACTCCGGGAGTTTATAGGCACGCGAGCTTTGAATGATGCTGATGCCTTCTGTCTGTTGCTCAGGTGTGAGACCTTTGCGTTTTTGATACTGAATAGCCATGGCTATTGTTCCTTCTGCCGCCTTTTGTATGATGCTGGCAGCCGACGGCGTCTGTCAACCCGACGCCAAGGCGATTCCGAATAAAGCCTAATTGCACACTCGTGCGATTGGTGGATATCCCCCTGGCATCTGAACTGCACGCCGGCCAAACGGGCAGTCTATATGTTGATGGCTCCTTTCGAGCTTGGGCTCCGATATGCGCTATGCGCGTCAGTGATCGGTCACCCAATGGGGTCAACGGGGCGCAGTTTAGCAGATTGGGGATTAAAGTCAAGAGGGAAAACTCAATTTTGCTAACTTCGGTGATTACATCGAGAATAGCGCAGTACAGTATCATTACCCCACCCTGTCGCGCGGAAAATCGGGGATGGTTTTAGGGAAGGCTTAAAACAAAAGTTTAATATGGGCATGGCACCCTTTGTATCGTGATTTTAGACTCGCCAGAGGGGTGGGGTTTTGCTATACTCCGTCCCTTAGTAACACCGGAGGGGTTTATGGGCGGTTTTTTTGGCGTGGTCTCGAAGCACAATTGCGTGCAGGATCTGTTCTTCGGGACGGATTATCATTCTCACCTAGGGACAGTACGCGGCGGTATGTCGGTGCTGGCGGATAACGGACGGTTTCACAGGGCGATTCATGACATCGGCAATGCGCAGTTCCGCTCCAAGTTCGACGATGACTTCCAAGCTTTTAACGCCATCAGCGGACGGGCGGGCGTGGGGATTATTTCGGACTACGACGACCAGCCGCTGCTGATCACCTCCCACCTCGGCACC
>JAVBMC010000047.1:0-64493 GCA_031552845.1 Kiritimatiellia bacterium | reverse complement strand
GCGGTTAAATCCGTGCAAAAGAGCTTCAAAGCAGCCTTGAATTTAGCCTCCGAAAGGTGAGCTGACCCCAAATACTTGTTTTTCATGCGTCAATACTAGTCGAAATTGAGTTTAAGTCAATCTAATCTAGGCATGAACCTTTTCATTTTCACTCCTTCTCCCACATTTCAGGCCATAACAACGGCTTATTATTCGGCACGGGCGGGCGGCAATACAAATACGCTTTCGTATAAACGCCTTCGCACATAATCGCATGACTGAGATGTTTCCCTATCGCGATCTGCAAACATGGATTCCCATCTAGTTGCAATGCACGAACATAAGGGTCAACATCATGTATGACATGCGGGTCTATTATCCGCAAACAAAACTAGAGGAGTCCTCCTTATCGTTGACTAGAGAGGAAAGATAAACTTCCACTGGTTATTGATAAATACTAATTCAATGTCTTGAAATTTGGCAAAGTTCTCCTTATATGCCTTGATCTGGCAAGCCAAAACTTCCGTGCTTCCAACGGTCATGCGATAGTAGTCAAGCATGCTTGGAGGCGAAAATTTAAACTCACTAATGGCTTGAACTTCATTGCGAACCGTTCCCGCTGGGACATCAATTCTTGTTAACGGAACAGCTTGATTGCTTTCAGTATTCCAAAACAATTGCGCAAATGAAAGGTCGGTTGTATTGTTCGTGGTCATACTTGTAAGCTGCGCCAAAAACTCAGGCAACGCGGCAACGCCGATACGATATTCATTGGTCAAGGCAATGGCATTGTTATACTTCTGAGCCAAAGGTGCTCCAACATCAAATACCTTAAGAGTATTGGGCTTGCGATAAGTGCCAAAGCTAAACTCCTTAGGATAATAATATCGCGTTGGAAAGACATTAAGCACGTAAATCTCTTGCGATGCATTGGTTGACGTAAGGCTGGAAATATTGGTGGGGATACAACGGAATATTTGCTCAATATCCTTGCAAACATCTGCTTTGGCCTTCGCACACAAGTTTGTACTCTCAAAATTCAATTCGCAGACTTCATTACCCCAGCGAAAAGAATATAAAGGAGTATTGCTTGCAAATATGCCAGATGCTTGAAGCAAGAATAAAAGGCCCATGAGTCTTTTCATTAATCACTCCATCGGATTAAAGAACCTCCACGCACCCTGCGCATATGTGAAAGCCATACCTTTATACTGGCTTCGATCCGTCCTGCTCATCATATAAGTATAAAAACAAAGATAAACATTCTCCCCCGCAGTACGTTCAGAGAAATCTAGGATTGACGGTCGAAAGAAAAACTTATCTTTTGCAGTTGCAATTCCTTCAGTAATCCACTCTGGATGCCTCCCAAAATCTGTCAAAGTAAAGACTCTTTCCTCCTTCATCATCCAGAAACAGTGAACATACGCATTCGTTGTTGTAATTCCGGGGCGCATACTCTCCAACTGTGTAAGAAACGTTGGCACAGTGGCAACCGCTACTTTATGACGATTGGTTAATGCGATTGCCTCCAGATATTTTGAGCTAACGTCTGTTTCAATATCAAAGCATCGAAAACCATTAATATTTTTATATGTTCCGAACGCAAAGTTTTCTGGATAATACAATAGTCCATTAATGCCAGTCAATCCGGCTGTATAGCGGACATCATTTGTAATTATATATGTTGAGACATTGGTTGGTATACGCGAGAATATCAATCCAACGTCATCGCGAATTACAGCTTTAACTTCAGCTGTTAGATTAGTATCATCAAAAGTCAATCCACATGTTTCATCCCCCCATTGGAAATGACATGCAGGGAATTGAGCATTTACTGTAATGCTGACAAATAAAATCATACCAATAAGTTTTTTCATAATCATTCTCCTTACTATGGACGTACCCCCGGCTCTAACAAGATTTTATTATTCGGGAGTGGTGGACGACAGTACAAATACTTATTAAGATGTTCCCCTTGAAAAATTAACGGTTGCAACAAATTAGACGGATATCTAACACTATCAGGCAAAACAGGATTCCCATCCAACTGACAAGCTCGAATGTATAGATAGGCATCTTCTTCTATATGTGATCGGCTCATATTGGGTGAATAGATATAAGTGTAGTGCCAGCGATCCGCCCTGCCGGCCGAAACACCTGTCGTTACAAGCTGTCCTTGAGCATCATAACACGCTTGATGGCCATGTCCTCCGCGAGTTTCCTCTGATCTCATTTCATACACTGATGTATGATGATAATAGTCGCCGGGGGTAGATATTCCCTCCCATAAATTGGTCGTATTGGGTTCCGGATCTCGAAAAACAACATTTGCTCCCTGTTCTACCGCACGCAAGCTTTTATACGCCGCAGGCAACTCCTTAAGCCAATCGCGGTTTGCAGCATCCGACCAGCGCGTCACCCATGTAGTATATGATGCCTCTGTCTGTGGATTATTGACGACCACAAATAGTCGATCCCACACTTCATTGTCCTCTTTACTAACAATCTCTACTCGATAAATATGTGGTTTGAAGTCATCAGGCTCTTTCTTTCTGTACATCAGTGCCGAGCTCTCTTGCAGACTGCCATTGATACGCCAGCGGACTTTATCATGATAGGGTAATGCGTCTTCCTGCACCAGTGACATCAAGCCAATGCCACCACCATTCCATACCCTTCCTAAGCAATGTTGATACAGTTTATCTCCAGCGGGTTCGTTGGGATGATTGAGGTTTCGCGTTCTTACTTTGGCGTGATCAAAGCCAAAGCGGATGATGGGTTGTTTGGCAGGCTTTTTGCAAATGCAGGGGGAGTTGGTTGGGTTGTCGCTGTAACCGGGGGTGTGGTCGTCACCGACACAGGCGGCGAGGTTTGTTTCGACGCCGTCTGGCAAGTGGGATCCGACTTCGAACTGAGCACTTCCGACAAGCCAGCCATAGGTGGCGTTTCTGACTACCACGGTATGTTTGCCACCGCCGTAGGCTGCTGGATTGAAGTTATACGAAGAGGCCGAAGTGGTGCAGACAAGCACGCTATCAATATACACATCAACCATCCCGGCATACGAACCCCATGTACACACACCATTCCGTTCAGTGCAGTTCCACGCAGGACAGACCTCCCCCGCCTCAATCTTGTACGGCGTTAGCGGTATCGACGGCCAATCGCCGCCCAGCTTCCCGAGAGTTCTGACTGAACTCATGGCATCGTTGGATATAACATACGCCATGCACCATTTGCGAAAACAGACACCCATTCTCCAATAAAATTATCATACCCCAACGGCTTATAACAGGCTGCAGATCTTGAAATCACTAATGGCGTGTTTGTGTACGTTTGGTCTATCAGTAGTTGATATTCCAAGATAGATGGCATATAACAAGCAATTTGATTTCCATTCGTTGGCACAGCATTATCCAGTAAAGTCTGTGTATCGGATGTGCTTAGCGTGGCATTGATTACCTTTGGGTTCCATACAAATTCCGCCTTATTTGAATAAGACATGTGATAGTTCGTATATGAATTGTTATATTTTTCAACAAATGCAGGCATTTGTTTTACTGCAAACGAATGCTCGTTTGTGAAACGAATCGCATTCGTATAGCTCACACATACATCATCAAACACAATCAAATAATTTGTCCCATTCGTGACAACATACTCAAATCCACTTGTCTTCCATGGAATGGCATAGCGTGAGCTGTCGATAATCATATGGCCAGTTTCTTTTAACAATTGCGAATGCGTCGAGTTTGTTGAAGGAGGCTCAAGCATAACATCAGCCAGAGAGAACCGGTCAAATATATTTTGAAAGTCCTGACTAATTGCCATTTTCGCTTCATTCTTTAATTCGGGTAGTTGAAAAATTAACCCCCAGTAATTAGTGCCATGCATAAATCCTAATTCTCCCCCCAGTGCGATGGATGCACAAAAAATACTCAAAACTAGACTCTTCATTCATCTCTCCTGTTTATTGGATTTGCGGTGACAACATTGGCTTGTTGTTGGGAATAGGCGGACGGCATATCAAATATTTTTTTGTTTGCGGGCCTTCACAAACAAGCGCATGCGATAAATCCATTCCGGCAGATATTTGTTCGCACGGATTACCATCAAGCTGCAAGGCGCGTACATACGGTAAAACATCTTCGTCACTATGTCTGCTGACAGTCAGAACATTCGTTTTCTTGGGCTTCACATAATCTGCCGTTCCTGCGCTGACGCCATTGAGTACAATATTTCCCGTCTCATCATAACAAGCTTGGTGTCCATGCCCGCCGCTTGTGCCTGCCGAACGCATGTCGCGTACAGACGTATGATGGTAATACAGTCCCGGAATTCCAGGCACCTCCCAAATATCAGGTGCATCAGGCTCAGGGTCATGATAAATTAGTTTATCGCTGGAATCTACCTCTGTTGGCAATGCAACATATGGTGCTGGTAACTCTTGGAGCCAAGCACGATTCATTTCATCACTCCATTTGTTAGCCCATCTGGAATAACGAGTGCCCGATGCAGGATGATTAATCACTAAAAACATTCTGTCCCACACTTCACGATCTTCCTTGGCAACAATTTCAATCCGATAAATATGAGGTTCTAAATCAACTGGTACTTTAAATTGAAAACGCAGGATTGAAACATCTTGTAACGTGCCATTGATACGCCAGAGGGCGTTAGTTCTATAAGGCAGTGCATCTTCATGAACCAACGACATTAAATCGATTTCGCCATTTCTACCCCACATAATCCCCAAACAATGATCATATTTTTTATCACTCTCTCTTTCTTTCGGGTGCGTTAAATTACGTGTATTGACTTTAGCATGGTCGAATCCAAACCGCATTGTTGGTTGTTTAGCGCGGTGTTTGCAGATGCAGGGGGAGTTGGTTGGGTTGTCGCTGTAACCGGGGGTGTGGTCGTCACCGACACAGGCGGCGAGGTTTGTTTCGACGCCGTCTGGCAAGTGGGATCCGACTTCGAACGCGGCACGTCCGACGAGCCAGCCATAGGCGGCGTTCCTGATGACCACAGTATGTTTGCCACCGCCGTAGGCTGCTGGATTGAAGTTATACGAAGAGGCCGAAGTGGTGCAAACAGGTCTATCATCAATATAGACGTTCACCGTCCCTGCATTTGATCCCCATGTGCACAAGCCGTCTTGCAGGCTGAGCGTCCATAGCGGGCAGACATCGTGCGGAGTGACGCCGACATCAAGCGAGTATGTCATGAGTGGTATCGATGGCCAATTACCGCCCGGGCACGGCACATCCTCATCAGGCGTAGTTGCTTTGCGAAGCGCACGAGTCTGCGGATATTCAAAGCTGACTTCGCCATAGCTGATCCCACAGCTGGCTGAAACATCGTGATAGGTTGCATCGCTCGCAAATACAGGGCAGTTATTATCATAGGCCTCAACACTCAACGCCGGACGCCAGTAGCCTTCGTCCATCGTCTCCGGAAGGTCGGGTGTACGCGTTTGGAGCGTTAGCTTAGTTTCGATGCCAAGCGGCAATCGTAAACGGAATTGCTGCGTTTCTAGCTTCGGCGCGATGGGCATATAGAGCGTGTTTGTGTTTTTAACAGCCAACACTGCCGGGCGATCCGCATACACATTGACATACAACTCTGCCTCGGTCTCTCGATCAATCTCAGTGACCTCTCCGCCCAATACATGCTCCACATACCATGGCGAAAATCCATCTTGCAGCGGACTTGCAAACAGCCTCGCGTCTGTCCGGCTTGTCACGCCGAACTCACTGCACCACGCCTCCACGTCAATCGCCGACGGCACTGCAGTCCGTGGGCAAGTCTCCATCGCCAGCTCATCAAAGTCGCCCCACAAATCACCATCTGTATCCCATAAATCGGTCCGCGTGTGATGCTCGAAAATCTCGTCAATATCAAGCAAGCCATCCCCGTCCGTATCCTCCAGATCCGGGTCAGCCCAGCCAAACGCCCGTATATACAACTCAGTATTGGAAGTGATACACTCCCCCGGCAACGTCCATCCGCCATGGTTGTTTTGGAAACCCATGCGATGCGTCGAGCCAATGTTCTGCGGCAGTTCTTTGTAACGGATAAACATATCGCCATCGCGGAAAAACTCCATCTGAAAGCTCGTCGGCGTCTCGCTGCCATTGACGTAAATGTTCTCATACGTAATCACACACGAGTTCGTCAGGTCATGCATCCAGACGCTGCTCCCATCACCGAACGAATGATATCCCCATAACGGCGCCAGCATTACAGCATCGGGGTTCTTCGCGCTCGGCAACTCGTACGACACCGACAACTTACTCTTCGGCAACGGCCACTTCCGTAAAGTGCCATTCCCATCAATCTGTAATACCGTCGGACGCACCGGCTCCCCCTGCGGTGCATCAAACCCCAATACGCCGTATGCCGACACCCACACGCTTGAGTAATGGTTCGTCCCCACCAGCATCCTAAACGGCAACGCCAGATTCTGAGAGCTCCAACTATTCGTACTATCAAACGTCAGTTCGGCGGTCGGCTTCTCCGGACGCGCCATAAAACCACTCAGCACGCTCACCCTTGCCAACAACGCCCCACTGATCTTCTCCTCAGCCGACGGCTCCCGCCGTAACAACTCCTCTTCGCTCTCTCCCGACATCACCCGCTGGATTAGTACCGACAACGACTCCGGAGAGAACAACGTCCCCTGCTTCTGCGCACAGATAGTAAAATATGAAAGCGCTGTCACCGCCAATACAATCCTAACCCAAGACGAACGTTGTACCGTTGCTCGTAAATAGCGGATACAAATACCCGATCCCGGCACCAGCATTAACACATACGCGGCAATAAAAAGAATAGTCCAAAACAACATCAACAGCCTTCCGGCAGGGTTCCTGATAAACCCTGCATATAGTTTATCATTCAAAAATAGAGATAGCAAGCTCGGACTTCAAATCGCTCATCCAACAACAACACATTGCCTCACCGCTGAGAATAACCTCAATTCTGAACCTTTTTATCAGCGTGCTTGCTTTCATCAATCTTCTCCTTGGATTTTTGATCATAATGCAAGAGGACTGCCCGTAGGGTCAACAAGAAGGCAACGAAGCCGAACGTACAAACTAACATCGAAATAGCAAACAGATCACGGTCACTGGCCATACAACATCCTTTCTGTAATAACTCGATTAGAAGAACACTATTCAACGACGGCGGACTGCAAAACAAACAAGTCCGATGCCTAGGATTAAAAGCACGACAGAAAGTCCTGCGCAGCCGATCGAGAATTCACCGGAACTGCCTAACCCAAAAAACTTATCCAAAAACTGAATCATTGACGACTCCTTCGACTGCCTATGTTGTTATCAAGGAGCGCGCCCAAGGCAATAAAAAAGGCGTACCCCCAAGTCATATCTTGCGTGAGGTATCGCCAGACACCTAAACCAGAAATATGACAAGAGAGTACGCCACGTGTAGACACACGTAGCGCACCGTCTTATTTAGCCTCTGGTTTTGAAACTGGCGATTTCACGCAAGGCTGTAATAAGCGGTGTGCTTACTTATAGACGTTCGGCTGGTGGCACCGGACGTCGATGGAAAAGAACGGACAGGTTTATAAGAGTCACCCGTACTGCTTTGGATGATACTCCTTTTCAACAGGCATTGCAAGCATAAAATTGAAGGTCCCGTTTTTCAAGCAGGACACAATCGCTGTGTACGTAATGATGTCTCCTTGGGATATCGGTCTCCATCTCTGGTCTGTTTTTCTTACAGATTCATGCCACACGATGAAAACAGGCAGATAACAGGGAAGAGGTAATTCCTTGTCGCCTAAAATATGCGTAGACGACTGCTTTTGGCGTACTTGAACTTTCTTCTGAACGCTACGGCGCAGAATGAGTTTCCCTTTTCGATTTGAGTCACGGGCGTCTTCAAACTCGTAGGCGCGCGCTTTCAGCGAAATCTCGCGCCTACGAGGCAAACTCACTCGTAGGTACGGTTGAGTACGAGTCGTACGTGCCTTCGAAGTTGAAGGCGTCTACCCTGTACTCTCACTCGTACCTGTCCCTGAAAGTACAAGCGCCTGAAAGTCACACCCACTCGCGGACGCGAGTGAGTTGAGTCGTGGATGCAATCACGGATAAATATACCCCGCTTTTGATGCTATTTTCGAGGTCAGGAAAATATAATTAAGCGTACTGTCGAGGTGTAAGCTCACCGGTTTCAGGGAATGGCGGATGAAAAGACGTTTCTGAACGGTTAAGTGGTTCGTTAAGGAAAGATGTCGGCGAGGACGCCGGCGCTCCCGGGGGGTTCAAGCGCGGGGGTGGAACTTTTTGTGGGTGTCGAGGAGTTTGCCGCTGTCGACTGCTGTGTAGATTTGAGTGGTGGCGATGTTGGCGTGGCCGAGGAGTTCTTGGATGACGCGGGTTTGGGCGCCGTGTGCGAGCAGGTGGCTGGCGAAGCAATGGCGCAGGGTGTGGGGCGAGATATGTAATGTGTCGGAGAGTTCGACCGTGCGCGCTTTGATTAGTGTATACACGCTGCCGCGCGTGAGGCGTGCGCCGCGTGGACTGAGGAAGATGGCTGCGGTGGGCGGTTTGCGCGGATTGCGGAGTTTGGGGCGGACTTCGTTTAGGTAGCGCATGAGCGTTTCGGCGGCGATGTCGCCTACGGGAATAATGCGCTCTTTGTTGCCTTTGCCGCGGCAGCGGAGAGTGTTTGTTTCGAGATTGACGTCGCCGACGTTGAGGCCGGTGAGCTCGGAGACGCGCAGGCCGCACGCATAGAGCAGTTCGATGACTGCACGGTCGCGGATGTTCTTGGGTGAGTCGAGCGGAATTGCTTCGAGGATCTGGCGGATGTTGAGTTCGGTCGGGATGACCGGCAGCGTGCGGGGTGTTTTGGGCAGGCTGACGATGGCGAGCGGATCGCGCTCGAGGATGTCTTCTTCTAAGAGGAATCGGTAGAAGCTTTTGAAGCAGGCGAGTTTGCGGGCAATGGAGCGGGGCTTCATGCCGTTGTCGCGGAGCTTGTCGAGGTAGCCGATGATATGCTCGCGGGTAATCTGTTCGATGGGCAGAAAGCCGATGTCGCGCCCGAGGTCTTGCAAATCGCGTTCATAGGCCTCGATGGTGTTACGCGAATAACCGCGTTCAGAGGCGAGATAGTTTAAGAAACCCTTGACGTGAGTTCTCATTGAATCGTTGCAAGCGGGCAGGTCGGTTCGGCTTGGAGGTAGTCGCCCGTGGCGGCATAAGCGCGCGCACGGCAGCCGCCGCAGGTTGCACCGAAGGCACAACGTCCGCAGCTGCCTTTGAGCAGTTCGGGCTTGTTGAGGTTCTGGATGACCTCTGAGTTGTCATACGCCTGCCAGAAGTCAATCTCGCCGGAAGCGGTGCGGACATTGCCGCAGGCGAGATCAAGAAATCCGCAGGGTTGAAGCGTGCCGGTGTGCGAAACAAAGACGAACCCCTTGCCGCCCAAACAGCCTGTGCCTTCGCCATTCCACACGCGGACGCTTTGCGGGGCGCAGGTGACACGCATGCGGATGCCTTTGCCGCGCTCTTGGCCAATCCAGCGGAGGGCGGCTTCGGCTTCGTCCGGCGCGAGCGCTTGTTCAGCAATGCCTTTGCCGCGCCCGACGGGCACCAAGAAAAAGAAGTCGAGCATAGAGGCACCGAGTTCAATCGCCAAGTCGCGCATGGCGGGCAGTGAATGGGCGTTGAGCTTGGAGACGGCGGTGTTGATTTGGAAGGGCATGCCGATTGATTTGGCAATGCGTGCGGCGTTGGTGATTTGCGCAAAGGCGCCATCAATGCCGCGGAAGGCATCATGGACTTTTGCCGTGGAGCCATCGATGCTGAAGCTGCAAGCTTCAATGCCCGCTGCTTGGAGCTGTTGCAGGCTCTCGGTGGTGACAAGTTTGCCACAGGGCGCCAGCACGCAGCGCAGTCCACGAGCCGTGGCGTAGGCGACAATGTGCGCGAGGTCTTCGCGGTACATCGGTTCGCCGCCGGTGAAGATGAGCATGGGCTTGGCACGTTTTGCAACGGAATCAATCAAGTTGAGGCATTCGTTGAACGAAAGCTCGTTATCATACGCGGCGTCCTGTGCGCCCGCACGGCAATGGCGGCAGGCAAGGGGACAGCGGCGGGTGATTTCCCAAGCGATGATGCGGGGGTTCATGACCATTTGACTCTGTCGAGTGAACGGTATTGCACAGCTTCGAAGATATGCGGCTCGTTGATCTTCTCGGAGGCATCCATGTCGGCGATGGTGCGGGCGACTTTCAATATCCGGTTGTAAGCGCGCGCGGTAAAGTTCAGCTCCGTCACGGCGGATTTGAGGATGTCGGCGGCGGCGGAATCCAATGCACAAAGGTTCTGCACATCGCGGGCGGACATTCCTGCATTACAGTTTGTCTTGCGGTGGTGCTTGAAGCGGTGGTGCTGGATTTCGCGGCAGCTCTGCACGCGTTCGCGGATAAGCGTGGAAGATTCTCCTGAGGCTTTGGAACTCAGCTGTGCATATTCAACCGGCGGTACTTCAATATGAATATCAATACGATCGAGCAATGGCCCTGAAATCTTGTTGCGGTAGGTGCGACGCTGACGGTCAGTACAACGACACGCACGCTTGGGGTCGCCCGCATAACCGCATGGGCAAGGGTTCATCGCCGCCACGAGCATAAAGGCTGAAGGGAAGTCCACACTTGCTGCCGCACGTACAACGGAGACGTGGCCATCTTCCAGCGGCTGACGCAGCACTTCGAGTACGTTACGGTGAAACTCCGGTAACTCATCTAAAAACAAGACGCCGCGATGCGCGAGGCTGACTTCACCCGGCATGGGATGCGCCCCGCCGCCGAGCAGTCCGGCATCGGAGATGGTGTGGTGCGGTGCGCGGAACGGACGTTTGCAGACAAGGGCTTCGTGTGCTTTGAGCTGTCCTGCAATGCTGTGAACGCGCGTGGCATCGAGCGCTTCATCCAACGTCATGCGCGGCAGGATGGAGGGAATACGCCGTGCGAGCATGGTTTTGCCTGCACCCGGTGAGCCGATCATCAGGATATTGTGCCCGCCGCTGACAGCAACTTCAATCGCGCGCTTGGCGATATGCTGTCCCTTGACGTCGGCAAAATCTTCTTCATCGTCCTGTGCTTGTGCAAAGAGTGCAGCGTTGTCGGCTGATAAGCGCGGGAGTTCCTGCGTGCCTGCCAGGAAGCCGATGGCTTCGCGCAGGTGACGGACGGGGTGGATGTCGATGCCCTCGACAACGGAAGCTTCCTCCGCATTATCCGCCGGCACAAGAATGCCGCGCAGGCCGCTGTCACGCAGCTTCAGCACCACAGGCAGCACGCCCCGCACACGGCGCACGTCGCCGCTGAGTGCTAATTCGCCGATGAGGGCGTAGTGCTCAAGCTTGGGAAGCTGTTCGGTGTTGGTGGCGGCAATGAGTCCTGCGGCGATAGGCAGGTCGTAGACGGGGCCTTCCTTCTTGATGTCGGCAGGAGCGAGGTTGATGGTGACGCGTCCGGGTGTAATCTTGTAGCCGGAGTTGGCAAGCGCTGTCCAGACGCGGTCCTTGCTTTCTTTGACGGCGGCATCGGGCAACCCGACCGTGACGACTAACGGATCACCGCGTCCGGCGTTGACTTCGATTTCAACAACGTGCGCGGTGATGCCATAGATGGCACCGGAGTAGACGCGTGCCAGCATTAGGTTATTTCTCCACAATCAGGCCGCTGGTAAAGATGGTCTTGCGCCAGACGAGCCACATGGAGAACGAGCCTGTCCAGGTGATGTCGGTGCGGACGTCTTCGGCAGCGCGTGCGTTCAATGCTTCGGCGGTTGCCTTGAACATCTTGGCGTTGCTGTCCACTGTGACGGTGTCTGTAAAGTAACGGCAGGTATTGACATTCGGCTGTTCAGGATCACCGGCAATCAACGGCCAGAATCCAAACAGATAGTACCCGTAGTTTTCGATTGCGACTGTAGCAAGCGGTTTGTCGCGCCCGTTGACGCTGGTGCCTTGGAAGTTATCGGCGGTTTCAACTGTGGCACAGCCGGCGAAGATTGCGATTGTCAGCAGGAGTAGAATGTTTTTCACTTGTTTGCCTCCTTTTTGGTTTGGGGCTGTTCAGGTTGGGGCGGCGGATTGACGATGACGGCCGAGAGCTGCACCTCTTTGTACCAGACCAATCCGAATGTCGTGCCGACATAGGGGATGGACGCGAAGCAGCACGTTGACGAGGTGTGCGGCTGGATCTCATCAATCTGGGCGTTCTGCTCTTTGACCTTCTCGACCAGAACATTCTGCACGCTCGGCAGGCGGACGTCATCCTGAAACCAGCTCATGCTGCCGACTTTGCCCGGGCGGGTGTCGCCCGCAAAGATCGGAATGCAGTTGAAAAGATAGTAGCCGTAGTTGCTGATGTGGATGTGCTGGCGGGTAGACCCGGGCTTGTAACCGCGGAGTTCCACTGGGGGCGTTACAGGTGAGGCAATCTCAACAGCGGCGCAGCCGGAGAGGAGCGCAGACAACGTGAGAAGGGGAAACAGTTTTTTCATGTCGTTCCTTTGGGTTATTAGAGCCAGGGTTTCAGCGCGGCAATCACTTGCCGTGCATCGTTTTCACCGGCGAGCGTTGCCGCGGCCTCTAACATCGCCGCCACTTCGCCTGCGGGACGTTGAGGAATCCTGCCGATGTAAATCTGCGGGTGGCGCGTCTGCTCGGCGTCGGCAATGTCGAGCTCTTCAAACAGCTTTTCGCCGGGACGGATTCCGGTGAATTTGATCTCGATATCCTCATGCGGCCGCAGGCCGGAGAGGCGGATCATTTCCTCCGCCATATCGGCAATCTTCACGGGCTCGCCCATATCCAACACGAATATCTCGCCGCCCTTGGCCAATGTCGCAGCTTGCAGGACGAGACGTGCCGCTTCGCGCACGGTCATAAAGTAACGCTGCATTTCGGGATGGGTGATGGTGATGGGGCCGCCTTGTTCAATCTGTTCTTTAAAGAGGGGAATGACAGAGCCGGAAGAACCCAGCACATTGCCAAAACGCACGGCACAGAAGCGTGTGGCACTGCGTCCCTGTAAGTCGCGCACGGCGATCTCGGCGAGACGCTTGGTGATGCCCATCACGGAGACGGGGTTGATCGCTTTGTCGGTGGAGATTAATAGGAATACTTCGACGCCTGCGGATTCGGCGAGCTGTGCCAGCGTGCGTGTCGCGAGCAGGTTGTTGACGACGCCTTCACCGGGATTACGCTCAACCATAGGGACGTGCTTATACGCGGCGGCGTGGAGGATGACCGCTGGCGGATGCTGTGCGAGAAGCTGGCGCATGTGGCTCTCGTCACCGACATCGGCAAGAATGGAAACTATTGGCAACTCGGGGAAGCACCTACGGATTTCACGGTCAATCTCGTAGAGCGCGGTTTCAGAACGTTCGATTAAAATCAGCGCGTCGGGTTGCGCATGGGCGACTTGGCGCACAAGCTCCGAGCCGATGGAGCCGCCCGCACCGGTCACCCAGACGCGCTTGCCTTTGAAATAACCCGTGACGGCCTCGCTGTCGAGAGGATTCTCCACGCGCCCGAGCAAGTCAGAGATATCGATGTTGCGCAGGCACTCGACCTTCTCTTTGCCGGAGATCAGGTCGGGCAGGCTGGGTACGATGCGGATGGGCTTTTGGAGCTTTTCGGCGAGCTGGGTGAGCCCACGGATTTCCTGACGGGAGAGCGCGCCGGAGGAGATGATGATTTCATCAACGCGCAGGCGCTTGACCCACTTGGAGAGGGTGGTGATTTTGCCGAGCACCGGCACGCCTTGAATGATGGCACGCTGGTTCTTAGGTGCATCGTCGAGGAGCCCGACTGTTTGGAAGCGTACGTCGCGTTGGCGGCGGAGTTCGCGCAAGACGGGATTGTCCGCGCTCATCGCGCCGACGAGGAGTACGCGCTTGACGCTGCCGGTTTGTTTGAACCAAAGGGCGCCCTCGTCAAATAGCCGCACAAGCAATCGCGCACCGACTAGAAATCCTCCCGCTAGGAGCATGTCGAGGATAATGATGGCGTAGGAGAGCGGGAGGGACGCGCTAGAGGGGAGCTGTTGTCGCAGGATGGCAGCGAGCACCGCCGCACAGAATAGCGCCAAGCCAAAGCGGATGGTGTCTTGCGCTGTAATGTAACGCCACGGGATACGGCGTGTGCCGGCGGCCCAAAGGCAGAATAATTGGAGCGAGACTACGACGATGACCGAGAGTCCGGATTCATGAAAGGACCATGCGATGCCGCCGAATTGCAGGCGGAACATGTGTGCCAGAAAGTAGGCGAATACGAGGAGGAATAGATCGCCTGCAAAGGCTAGCAGTCCGCGTCTCATGCACCGGCCCTCCACCAATCGCGAACGAGCGCGGCGGGAAGTCCCATGATGTTAGTGTAGGAACCCGCATAGGAGGCGACTAGCAGCTCGCCATTCTCGTCGATATCATAAGCCCCGGCGCGGTCGAGCGGATTACACTCTTGCACGTAGCGGGCGATGGTTGCGTCGGAGAGTTCGCGGAATGTGACGGAAGAGGCCTCGACGCGGGTTTCGCTATCACTGAATGCAACGGCGGTGTAGACTACGTGGGTTTTGCCGGAGAGCATCCGCAGGAAGTCATGTGCTTCGGCGGTATCGGTGGGCTTGCCGAGCAGGCGGCCTTCAAATAGTACGAGTGTGTCGGCGGCCAGCATCCGGCTGTTGGCATGGCCGCCGAGTTTGGCACGCGCAGCGGCGAGCTTGGCTTCGGCATTGACAATCACGGTGCGCACGGGGTCGGCAGGGTCGCAGATCTCGTCAGCCTGCGGCGCATCGATGCGAAAGGGCACGCCAATGTCTTGGAGGATTTTGGCGCGCCGTGGTGAAGCTGAGGCGAGGATGATTTCAGTCCCTGAAGAATTCATTATAACGAGGTGCCCAGTAAGAGATGAAGATGTCGGTGCCGGCGCGTTGTAACGCCATGATGGACTCGCGCACCATGCCGCGCAGGTCGCCCCAGCCGTTGGCCGCCGTGGCGGCGAGCATGGAGTATTCTCCGCTGACGTTGTAAGCCGCGATAGGCAAGTCGGTGCGGCTGCGCAATTCGGCAATCAGGTCGAGGTAGAAGAGCGCGGGCTTGACCATCAGGATGTCTGCGCCTTCGGCTTCGTCTAGTACCGATTCAAGCAGGGCGTTGCGCGGGTTAGCGTAGGAGGCTTGGTAACTCTGGCGGTCGCCGGAAGAGGGCGTAGAGTTCTCGGCATCGCGGAACGGCCCGTAGAGGGAAGAGGCAAACTTGGTCGAGTAGGCCATCAAGATGGTATCCTGCAAGGCATTCGCGTCGAGCGTTTCGCGGATGGCGCGGACTTGTCCGTCCATCATGGCGCTCGGGGCGACGATGTCGGCACCGGCTTGCGCATGGGAGAGCGCGACGCGGGCAAGAAGTTCGTTTGCGAGGTCGTTGTCCACTGTGCCAGTGGCGGTCAATGGACCACAGTGGCCGTGTTGGGTGTAGGCGCAGAGGCAGACGTCGGTGGCGATGACGAGGTGGGGGAATGCGCGGCGGAGCAGGGGAATGGCACGTTGGACGATTCCATCAGGTGCGAATGCGGCAGTGCCGCCGGAATCCTTTTCGCCTTCGGTTTGGCCGAAGAGGAGTACGCCGCCGATGCCTTGTGCGATGACGGGCTCTAAGGCAGCGACGAGACGGTCGAGGCTCAGGCGGTTTTGGCCGGGCATGGAGGCGATCGCCTCGCAACGGTTGGTGCCCTCTACAAGAAAGACAGGATAAAGCCACTTGGAAGGCAGTGGATAGGCTGCGTCAGTCAACGCGCGAATGGCCGGCGTCCGGCGCATCCGGCGCAAGCGTAAAGTGGGATACTGCGGCGTATTCATTAAGTGCTTTATATTAGCACATTACGGCTGAACCCTCAAGCTTGAAATAATGTACTAGCTGTTTTACGAGGGCGGAGACGACAGTGCCCGCTTTGGATTAGAACATGCTGAGGTAGCGGTCGCCGGCGTCGGGGAGGATGACAGCGATGCGGCTTTCGGGCCCTTTTTCCTGAGCGACTTGAAGGGCAGCGGCGACTGCGGCGCCAGAGGAGATTCCGACGAAGAGACCTTCGGTCGTGGCAAGCTGCTTGGCGGTTTGGAGTGCGGTGGCACTGTCGATGGTAATCACGCGGCTGATGATGTCGAGCGTGAGGGTGGCGGGAATGAAGCCGGCGCCGATGCCTTGGATTTTGTGCGGTGCAGGCATGAGAGGCTTACCCGCGAGATGTTGGGTAATGACGGGGCTTTCGGTGGGTTCAACGGCGATGAGTTCAATCGCGGGATGGCGTTCGCGCAGGTAACGGCCCGCGCCGCTGATAGTACCGCCAGTGCCGACTCCGGCGACGAGGGCGTCGATTTGTCCGCCCATGTCTTCCCAGATTTCAGGCCCGGTGGTTTTATAGTGGGCGTGGGGATTGGCGGGATTATTGAACTGCTGCGGCATGAAAAACTTATCGGGATGCGCTTCGCGCAATTGCTGGGCTTGCTTGATGGCGCCGGTCATGCCTTCTGCACCGGGTGTGAGGACGAGTTCTGCGCCGAGCGAGGTGAGCACTTTGCGGCGCTCGATGCTCATCGTTTCGGGCATGGTGAGGATGATTTTGTAACCGCGGGCGGCGGCGAATGCGGCAAGAGCGATGCCGGTGTTGCCGCTGGTAGGTTCGACAATCGTCATGCCGGGGCGCAAGGCATTGGAGGCCTCCGCGTCGCGGATCATCGAGGCAGCGATGCGGTCTTTGACGGAATGGACGGGGTTACGCGCCTCGTGTTTGGCAAAGAGGGAGGGATTCAAGCGGTCCAGGCAAACAAGGGGGGTGCGGCCAACGGAGTCAATGATAGAGGCGTAGGTGTTCATGTCAGACGTTCCTTTGTTGACGGATGCGGTAAACAAAAAAGCCGGTCGTATGACCGGCTTGAAATTGAAGTGGTGGCAAGAGTCGGGATCGAACCGACGACACGCGGATTTTCAGTCCGCTGCTCTACCAACTGAGCTATCTCGCCACTAAATTCACGCGCGGTGATTCGCACGGAACGGGGCATAGGATACTAAATTTTACCCCACAAGTCAACACTGATATCGGTTTGAAAGAGTATTCTTGGTGCGAGACATCCATTCAAACAGATGGAGGTGTTGAACCTCCGCCTTTTTGTTCCCAGTAGCGGAACGGTACACGCCCGAGTACCGAAATGATGCACGTCCGAGTATCCCTTCGTGAGGCCTCCGAGCTATAGTCCCGTACAGCTCCGTGCAATGCACCGTTACTCGGAGCTGTATGGCACCACGACTCGGAGGCCTCGCGAACCCTAGCTGATGGCGGTAACGAGCCTGTACTGAGGGCTATGCTACTTTCTTGCACGTCCGGATAAGAGTTTTTTCCTCTAATTCATTATGAGAAGTTTCCAAAAGGGTGATTTAGGCGTTGAATTCGGCGTGAGATTAGCGGTATAATAGACACAGTTGAGGGAAGTTCGGGGGAGGTCAAAGAAAAGTTTCAAGGGTGTGATTTTTTCGAAACCTTTCCGGTTGTGTTGTTTACTGCCAACAAGGATTTGATGTATGTGCGGAACCGGTAAACAGGAAATCTTGGGTGAGGGCGGCGATAAGGCCGCGCAGTTTGTTCGTCTGTTAACTCGTTTTCAGCCTGAGTTGTATACGTATATCTCGATGCTGCTGGGGAATGGCGAGCGGGCTCGTGATGTTTTACAAGAGGCGAATATTTATATTTGGAAGAAGGCGGAAACGTATGATTATGCCCGTCCGTTTTTGCCGTGGGCGAAGGCATTGGCACGGGCACAGGTACAGAAGTATTGGCTGTATCGAAAGCGCGAACAGCAGCGGCTTGTTTTTGATGAGGGTTTGTTTGAGATGGTGAGCGCGAAGCTGGCGAGGGAGTCGAGCGAGGAGAGCGATTTGCTGGAGGCGTTGGAGTTTTGTTTGAAGCGGCTGCGCCCGAAGGAGAGCGAGGTTGTCAGGCTGCATTACTTTGAGCGGCGCAGCTTGAATGATATGACGGGGTTACTCAATGCCAGCATTGCGGCGTTGAAGTCCCGCTTGATGCGCGCACGCACGGCATTGAGCGAATGCATTATTCGGCGGAGGTGCAGTTTGAACAGCGGAGGGCAAGGGTGAGAATGAGCCGTCAACGGTTTGACTATTTGCTGGAGGATGTGCTGGCCGACAAGGTGTCGGAGGCGGAGTGCGCCGAGTTCCGGGCGTTGTTGTATGCGGATGAGGATTTGTTGGATGAGTATCTGGATCAGTTGCGGATTCATTCATTGGTGACCTATTTCACGCCGTTTATGGAATCTCATAGTGATGTAGCGCTGCAGGCGGCTAAGAAGCGTTTGAGGCCCCAATGGCTGCAAGGGATGATGGGCATCGCGGCAACGATTATGTGTCTGGCGGTAATTGGCATGACTGCGGTGCATTACGGACAGGCGGGCCGTCAGGAATCCGCTGTCCAAGTTGAGCGCGGTGAAATTCAGGCAGGGGCTGACCCGGCTGTGTTCGTGCTGCCGAAGTATAATCTTGATGAATACAATTGTTGGGTAACAAATAGGGTGATGTCCGGGTTACAGACAAGAACGCTTGTCGATACGCCCGTGCAGATCGATCAGAACGGAGGAACGGATATGAATACGAACATGTTGAGTTCGATGCGCACTGTGACTGCCGCAAGCTTGGCGGCAACAATGGGTGCTGTGGCGGTATTTGCCGCGCCGCTTCAAACGTGGACACGGGAAGAGAACAGGATCAGCAACGGTGATTGGGTTTTGAACGTGGCTGATGTTACGGATGGCTTGAGCATCAGAAGCATTCATACTGTCGGCACAGACGGTTTGATTGATCTTTCGGGCGGAGTGGGCGGCCAGGATATTGTGGAATTCGACCACTTTGTGTTTGCAGGCAATCAAGTGCTGGCCGACATGCGGCTGGCTCCCGGCAAACTCAAAGTAATGGGCAGTCAGGTGTTTATTAATTGTTCGCACCTGACTAATTTCACGGCAGAGGCATTTGCCGAAGGTAGTGTCATGTATAACGGTACGTTCAGGGACTGCGTGGCGTTAGAGTCGGACTTTGTTTCATCCGGACTGAGCAGCATGGGAGAGGAAAGCTTCTGGGGGTGTGCTTCTCTGAAGCGGATTTCTCTCACCTCTCCGCAGTTGAAGGTAATTAACGTCTTTTTTGCCTACGGAGCAACTGCATTGAAGACAGTTGAATTGCCTCCCAATCTGATAGAAATCAGGGCTTGGGCATTTCGGGACTGCCACTCGCTGGAAACTGTGACGCCGCTGCTTCCGGCGACGGTTGAGGTGATCGGCAATAATGCTTTTTATGAGTGCCGCAAGCTCACGGGTGAATTAATTCTGGCCTCCATTCAAACGATTGGCGAGTATGCGTTTGCCAATGCGTTCGGGCTGACAGGGCTCAACATGTCTTCGCCCAAGTTGCGTCAGCTCGACGCAGCATGTTTCTTGGGCTGTACGGGTGCAGGCTTTATAATAATCGGCTCCAAGGAAGATGTTGTTTTCGGCGGTTCGGCGTTTCACACGTGTCCAAAGGTGACGAATATGTGGTTCCACGGCAAAGCACCGTCACAGGCAGTGTTTGGAAACGAGACATTCAATTTTGGGGCTGATTATACTGTTCAATGCCGGGTGTCACGACAGCAGGACGAAGCCGGTTGGCTTGCCCGCGCAACACCGCTGACCGTTCAGGAACAGGCTGATCCCCGCCTGCCCGGCTCTAAAACTTTCGGGACATGGCAGCCGGTCAATGACTATCGGTGTACAAGGATGTGGATGGTCTGGCATGAGTCTCCCTATGATCCGCAGGAGACGCGGCTGATTGTTTATTGAACATTGCCGGGGGATGGCAATCAGTTCGCGGCAGGGCGCAATTTTATACAACCAATTGCGCCCTGCTGTTTAATATACCTGCGAGACGGTTCGCACAGCAATCATGAAGAAAGGGGACGCAGTGAGAAAATGTTTGATATGCACAGCAATAATGCTGATGCTTGTGGTACAGGCCGCGCCGTTGGGGACGCGAGTGGCGGTTTTGGGCGGTAGCGATGGCCGCCATCGTGATGAGTTTGATGGCGCGCTGAAGCGTTTGCCAACGTGGATGGCCGACCGGTATAATACGGAGACCGCTGAGAGTGTTGCGGCGTTGGCGGCTAATCTGCTGCGCTATGATTTGGTATTGGCCTGCCCGTTGATCAATTACGTTAACCCACAGGACATGACAGTGCATGCGGCGGCTTTCCGGGAGTTCGTGAAGAACGGCGGCGGCCTTTGCATTACCGATGCGTGTTACTCCTCTGCCTATGGCTGGCTGACGGCGATTGATCCTTCGTTGGCGCTCGGCAACAAGAATAAAGACAGCAAAGAGTGGGGGTGGGATGTGGCGGATGCAACGCCACCTTCACCCCTGCGTACCTTTCCATGCAAGCTGATGGAAAACTCAACATGGTCTTTCTTGACGCTGCCGGAGGGGGCGCAGTGGGAAATCGTCGCACGTGTCCGTGATGCGGATGGTCCTCCGTTGACGGTGGTGCGCCGTTATGGCAAAGGTTTCATCTACGTTACCACGCAGCGTCAGCCCAGCATGGAGGCACTGCAAAACTATCGGGCGTTTCTGACGCTTTGCCGTTTCGGCTTGACGGCATCGTCCGATTCCGCCTTGACGTTGAAGCCCGGGCCGCGCAACGAACTGAAGTTTGCGCTCAACAACATCAGTGCTAACCCCGTCGAGATCAGTGTCGGCTTTGCGCCTTTCGGCAAGACGGCGCCTGTTAAATTGAAACCCGGGGCGAGTTATGAGTACGCGCAGGCTTACGAAATGAACGCCTATGGTCCCACACGTTTTAGTGTTTCTGTACTATCGGGCGTTCAGGAGGAACCGTTGGTTGACCGCGTTGTCAATTTGCCGGAAGCACTGACTGTATTTCCGCACGCCAGCCGCGGGCTGTTATCTGCAGCGCGCCGCTCGGAGACGGTGGACTTCACGATTGCGGTTTCTCCGGCAGACCAGACCAAGCCTGAACAGCTCACGCTGCGCACGCGCCTGTATGATAATAATGATCAATTGATTGCCGGCACGCAGTTAGTTGCGGCTGCAGAGCAAACGATCCGCCTGCCGTTTCCGAAGACCTTGCCCGGCGGCAGTTATTATGCCCGATCCGTGCTGCTCGCCCCCAATAATGAGGGCGTCCTGACATCGTGGCGCGGGATTGAAGTCGATGCCCCGCTCGAAGTCCTGCCCGTGCGCAAAGCCCAGACCATCATTGATCAGGACATGACCTTCCTCGTTGACGGCAAGCCTTTCTTCCCGCTAGGCATCTATCATGTGGAGCTGAAAGAGCTGACCAATGCGGTGCAGAACCTCGGCATTAATCTCATCCAACTCTTCAGCTGGTTTGGCGCGGAGGGCGTGACCATCGCGAATGACCTCGGCGTCAAAGTCCTCTGGGAACAAAATCACGCCAGTGCAAAAGGCGTCATTCGTGAAGCCGTACGTTTGGTCGGCCAGCATCCCGGCGTATTCGCTTGGTACGGCATGGATGAGCCGTACGAAGCGCAATTCGATGAAGCCCGTTTCCGCATGGACAGCTACCACGCATACGACAAGCACCATCCCACCTATATGGTTTCCTGCTCCCCGCTCCTCTTCCCGCAGCACGCGCAGCTGGCCGACATCTTTGCCCCCGATCCCTATCCGCTGGGCGAGGCGTGCAACCCCGAGGGCGATGTGGAGCTGGTTGCCGCCTGGATGGATCAAGGTTGGGCGGCCACCCGCCGCGCCAAACCTGTTGTGTGCGTGCCGCAGTCTTTCGGCAAAGAACCCCTGCCGATGTTCCGTTGCATGGCTTATCTGGCAATCACGCATGACGCACGCGGCATCATCTGGTATCCGTGGCGTCAGCAAGGCGGTGGACCGCTCGGTATCGGCATTGCCAATAACCCTGAACAGCAAGCGTTGCTCAAGCAGATCATCGCCGAGTTCAAAGAGCTCACGCCCGCACTCGTCGCACACGAACGCCGCATGTTCAAATCAACCGATGGCAAAGTCCATGCGCTGCTTTGCCGCGAAGAGGGCAACAGCTATACTTTGATCCTCGTCAACGGCAAGAACGAAAATGTCGAGACGGCCTTGGATATCCCCGAGCTGGCCGGTGTGACAAAGGTGACAAAAGCTTTTGAAAAAGGCGAGGCTAAGCCGGACGGTGAAAAAATCGTCCTATCCTTCGTCCCTTACCAGACTGCCGTTTATCGTTGGAAGAAGTAAACACACAACAAACCAAGGAGGAGCTTATGAATAACAGAACACAGAACGGACTTAACCGCCGTGATTTTTTCAAACTGTCGGCAGTCGCGGGAGGGAGCATATTGTTGCCTCCGGGGTGTGCCTCGCTCGGCGCGTCCGGCCGGGAATCCATGATGGGGTTTTCTGTGCTGCCGATTGAACGGCCACGCGTGGGAATGATTGGACTGGGCCACCGGGGCGGCGGTGCGGCAGAACGGATGGCTGGGCGTTCGGACATTGTGATTACGGCACTGTGTGATATCCGGACGGGACATTGCGAGCGGGCGCGGGACGCTGTAGTAAAAGGAAAAGGGCGGATGCCGGCACCGAAGATGTTCAGCGGAACGGAGGATGCCTGGAAGCGGCTGTGTGAATCGGACGATGTGGATGTGGTGTATATTTGTACGCCATGGGTGCTGCACACGCCAATGGCGGTTTATGCGATGAAGTGCGGCAAGCACGTCGCGGTCGAAGTCCCGGCAGCGGTGACCATGGACGAGTGTTGGGAATTGGTGGAGACGGCCGAACAGACGCGCCGGCATTGCATGATGCTGGAGAACTGCTGCTATGGTGAAGTTGAGATGCTGGCGCTCAATCTGTGCCGCCAGGGAATGCTGGGCGATTTGGTGCATGGCGAGTGCGCGTATATCCACGAGACGTGCGATTCAATGCTCAGGCCGGACACTTATTATCAACAATGGCGGGGGGAGTTCGCGAAACATTATGACGGCAATCCTTATCCGACGCATGGATTGGGACCGATCTGCCAGTTCATGAATGTGAACCGGGGGGACAAGATGTCGTATTTGGTCTCGATGAGCAGTGCGGCTTTGCGGTTAAATCAAAGGGCAAAGGAGCTCTCGGCTGAGTTTCCGTATCTGAAACCCGAGTATCGGGAAGGGGATATGAATACCACATTGATTCGGACGCACCGTGGACGGACAATCATGGTACAGCATGATTCACATACGCCAAGACCCTATAGCCGGATCAACTTGATTCAAGGAACCAAGGGGACGTTAGTGGATTATCCGCTGCGGGTGGCATTGGCTCCGGAGTTTCATGATTGGATGAAGCCGGAAGCGTTAGAAGAGTTAAAGAAAAAGTTTACCCATCCGCTCTGGCGGGAAGAGGCAGCCGCAGCACGGGCCGGCGGCGGACATGGCGGAATGGACGCGCTGATGGAAAGCCGGCTGTTCTATTGCCTGCGCAAAGGACTGCCACTCGATATGGATGTGTACGACGGAGCGTTGTGGAGCTCGCTTATTCCGCTGACGGCTCAATCGGTGGCCAACAAAAGCGCCGCGGTCGATGTGCCCGATTTCACCCGTGGCGGCTGGATGAGCGCACCACCGTTGGGAATAGTGGATAAGGTATAAAATTTGTACTTGTGTTTATTGCTGGAAAAGTAACGCGCTAGATCATTATTTTCATGTTAACCCTGAGCCCTGTGGAAACCCGCAGGGCTTTTTATATGGAATTACGAAAGTATAACTGGAATAATGCGAGGAGCGGTTTTGACAAATCTGTCATACTGTGTAGGGAGAAGTAATAGGTGGGGTGGTTATCCTTGGCTTGCTTTTGTGTGGGGGTACAGGGTATAATGGGGTGACTGTTATGAAGGGGAATAAAAGAGAGTCTGTCGCGGGTGTTAACGGGGTGCCTGCGGGGGAGTTGAGGCGGCGGTTGGCGCGGTTTCGGGAGGAATTGCGTAAAGCGGCGGTGGATGTGGCGTATTTGTCGTTGGAGCCGTCGGTGTTTTATTTGTCGGGGGTGCGGACTGACAATGGGGTGTTGGTTGTGCCGCAGCGGGGGCGGGTGGTTTTATTAACTGACTTTCGTTATGTGGCGGCGGCGGAGCGGGTGTTGCCGGCGTGGGTGGATTTGGAGTTGTTGGAGTTGTCGGCGGAGGGGCGTCGGCGGCAGGTGGAGTTGTTGTTGCGGCGGGCGAGGTGCGTGGGGTTTGAAGGGGAGATGGTGGCGTCACGGTTTGTTTTGGTGTGTGATGCGGTGGGGCGTGAACGGTTGAGGGATGTGTCGTATTGTATGGCGGCGGCGCGGTGTGTGAAGTCGGCGTATGAGTTGGAGCGGATTCGACGGGCGGCGGCGGTGACGGATGCGGTTTTCGCGGAGGTGGTGGAGGCGGGGTGTCTGGAGCTTTCGGAGCGGGAGATTGCGCAGCGGGTGCGGATGGGGATGTTGGCGCGGGGCGGGGATGAGGCTTTTGCGACGATTGCGGCTTGGGGGGCGAATGCGGCGGAGTGTCATCATGTCTCGGATGGGTCGCGGGCGCGGGGTAAGGGATGCCTGTTGGTGGATATGGGTGCGAAGGTGGATGATTATTGTTCGGATATGACGCGGTGTGTGGTGTATGGGAAGCCGTCGGATAGGTTCCGCAGGGTGTATGATGTGGTGTTGAAGGCGCAGAGGGCGGCGTTGAAGCGCGTGCGGCCGGGGGTGGCGTGTGCGGCGGTGGATCGGACGGCGCGGCGGATTATTGAGGCGGCGGGGTATGGGGATAAGTTTGGCCATAGTTTGGGGCATGGGGTGGGGTTGGTGATTCATGAGGCACCGGTGTTGGGTGGGGCGTCTTCCGGAGTGTTGGAGCCGGGGATGGTGGTGACGGTGGAGCCGGGGGTGTATTTGCCGGGGGTGTGCGGCGTGCGGATTGAGGATTTGGTGGTGGTGACGGAGGATGGGTGCGAGGTGTTGTCGCAGTCGCCGAAGGAATTGACGGTGTTATGAAGAATGTGTTTTTGTATCATGGCGAGGATGATTATCTGGTGACCGAGGCGGCGAAGAGGCTGCTGGCGGAGTTGCTGACGCCGGAGGAGCGGGAGTATGGGCTGGAGGTGATCGACGGGCGTGCGGCGGTGATTGATGAGGCGGTTGCGGCAATCAATGCGTGCTGTGAGACGTTGCAGACTGCGGGTTTGTTTGGCGGCAAGAAGGTGGTCTGGCTGCGGGATGCGACGTTTGTGACAGGGGGGGCGGTGGCGCGTGTGGCGGAGTCGGAGCGTACGAAGACGAGGTTGCAGCAGTTGACGGCGTTGATTAAGGATGGGGGGATTCCGGAGGAGTATACGCTGGTGGTGACTGCGCCGAAGGTGTTGAAGGGGTCGGTCTTTTTTAAGGCGTGTGCCGCGGCGGGCGAGACGGAGGATTTTAGCCTGGGGCAGAAGCCGTATGAAAAGGAACGCGCGGTGCGTGAGCGGCTGCCGGAGTTTTTGAAGGGGGTTGGCCTGAAGATGACGGGATCGGTGCAGACGGCGTTTTTGGGCAAGGTGGGGTTTGACACGCGCACGATTATGAGCGAGCTGGAGAAGCTGCGGAGTTATTGTGCGCCGAATGATTCGGTAGCGTTGAAGGATGTCGAGGCGATTACGTCGGTGGCGGGGGAGTCGGAGCTGTGGGATGTGGCGGATGCGGTGGCCGAGCGCGCGCCGCAAAAGTTGTTGCAGGTGCTGGAGGGATTGAGCGGGCAGAAGAATATTGGCATTCCAGTGGCGACGATGGTGATTAACCGTATTCAGGATCTGCTGCTGTTGAATGAGGCGTTGACGAAGAAGTGGATCACGCCGGGCGGGATGTGGCAGACGGCGGATTCGGATGTGCAGACGTCGCTGGCGATTTGCGGTCTGCGCGGCGGGCAGGAGTGGAAGCTGCGCAAGCTGTTGCAACAGGTGAAGAACTTTACGGGGGCGGAGTTGGCGTGGGCGCGGTTTTATGCGATGGAGATGCGCGAGCGTTTGGTCAGCACGGGCGGCGGGGATGAACAGGATATTATTCAAATGCACTTGCTGCGGATTACGACGAGGGCTAAATGAGTATGCGGTTGTTTTTAACGGCAGTTTGTTTGCCGTTGTTTTTGTTCGGCGCCGATGCTTCGACGCTGACGGGCAAGGTGTTGTGCGGGTATCAGGGATGGTTCCGCACGCCGGATGATGGCGCGGATATGGACTGGGCGCATTATGGGGTGCAGGGGAAGTTTGAGCCGGGGTTTGCGGGGATTGATGTTTGGCCGGATGTGAGGGAGCTGGATGCCGATGAGCGGGTGGATACGCCGTTCCGTAATCCGGATGGGTCGGTGGCGCAGGTGTTTTCGTCGATGAACCCGAAGACGGTGAAGCGGCATTTTAAGTGGATGGCGGATTGCGGGATCGATGGGGCGTGCTTGCAACGGTTTGTATGCGAGACGAAGGATGCGAAGGTACGGAAGTCGCTGCAGCAGGTGATGAGTAACGTGCGGGCAGGAGCGGAAGCGCATGAGCGTACGTGGTGCGTGATGTATGACTTTTCCGGTGTGGGGTCGAATGAATTGGTGCGGCTGGTAAAGGATGATTGGAAGAACCTCGTCAACAAAGAGCGCGTGCTGAAGGATAAGATGTATCAGCTGCATGGCGGTAAGGCCGTGGTGGTGCTGTGGGGGATTGGGTTTAATGATGGGCGCAGTTACACGCCTGCAGAGTGTTTGGAGCTGGTGAAGTTCTTTAAGGAAGACAAAAAGTATGGCGGGCATTGCGTAGTTGTCGGCGTGCCGACGTATTGGCGTGAGGAGAAGAACGATTGTTTGAAGGATCCGACTGTGCGGGCGGCGATTGAGGCGGCGGATATTGTGTGTCCGTGGACGGTCGGGCGATTGCGCAATGCGAAGGATATGGAGAATTATACGCAGGTGGTTGCGGCGGCGGATTTGGCTTGGTGCCGTGAGCGTCAGAAGGAGTTGCTGCCTGTGGTGTATCCGGGGTTCAGCTGGCACAATTTGATGAAGGGGCGGGGTAAAGAGGCCCCGTTGAATGATATTCCGCGTAGGGGCGGGCAGCTGCTGGTTGAGCAGTTGAAGGGGCATATGAAGAACGGCTGCACAATGGCCTATGCCGCAATGTTTGATGAAATGGATGAGGGGACAGCGCTGTTCAAGTGTTCGCCGAAGCCGCCCACTTCGACAGAGTCGCCGTTTTATGATATCGAGGGCGTGTCGTCCGACCGCTATCTGAGGATTCTCGGTGCTGCCGCTGAGCAGCTGAAGAAACAACAACACTAACAGGATAATGATGATGCGCTTGAAGAAGTCTCCATCTCTATGTTTTGGCTTGTTTGCGTCGCTGGCGGCGGCGCTGGTGCCGGTCTCGGCGCAAGCTGTTTTGGCCCCTGCGCCGTTTTACACCGACAACATGGTGTTCCAGCGGGAGCAGCCGATTGTGATTGTCGGTTATGCCGATGCGAATGCCGAGGTGAGCGCTGCGTTCATGACGGCGCATGCCAAGGCTAAGGCCGATGCTGACGGCAAGTTCCGTTTGGAGTTGCCCGCCACAGCGGCAGAGAAGGATCCGCAGACGTTGACCTTCAAGAGCAACGGGCAGACGTTGGCGCTGACGAATATCGTGGTGGGCGATGTGTGGCTGTGCAGCGGGCAGTCCAACATGGAATGGCAGATGACCGCATTTAAGTCAGCACCCTACAATCAGGCGGCGATTGATGCGGCCGAGATGCCGTTGCTGCGCCGGATTAAGTTCAAGACCGCTTATGACACCGATATCGTGCCGTTTGACCGCGTGCAAATCCGCGAGGGCTGGTGCGCTGCGACACCGAAGGAAGTCCTGCGTTGGGGTGCGACCGGGTTTTACTTCGGGCGCAAGATTCTGCAAGAGTCGGGCGTGCCGATTGGCTTGATTGAGTGCAACTGGGGTGGCACGAGGATTGAACCTTGGATGCCGATTGAGGCGTTTGAGAAGGGCAAGTTTGATGGTGAACGTGCGGCTTGGGCAGCGCGTCATGGACGGAATGCGCAGAGCATCCGCATCGCGAATGATTTTGCCGCCAAGCGCGATGCCGGTTTGGTTGAGAAGGATGCCAAAGCTCCATCGCCTTTGTGGAATCAGCAGAGTCCGTCGTCTTTGTATAACACGATGATTGACCCCGTCAGCGTGCTGGCGATCCGCGGGGCGATTTGGTATCAGGGCTGCTCCAATGCGGGCGACCCTGCTTATGCTGCTAAGAGCGAAGCAATGGTCGCCGCGTGGCGCAAGAAGTACGGTTGGCAGTTCCCGTTCTATTTCGTGCAGCTGGCGAACTTTCGTGCTCCGACCGATGATGAGCCCGGTGTTGAAGACGGTTATCCTTTCGTGCGTCAGCAGCAGTTGCTGGCGTGGCGTGCGACTCCGCTCTCGGGCATGGCTGTTGCGATTGACATCGGTGAAGAGAAGGATATTCATCCGAAGAACAAGCTGGATGTGGGCGAGCGGTTAGCGCGTTGGGCGTTGCGCGATTGTTACGGACAGAAGGACCTGTGCGTCTCCGGGCCGTTGGTGAAGAAGCTGGTGCCTGAAGGCAGCAAGGTGCGCGTGGTGTTTGATTATGCCGATGGGTTGATGGTTGCTAAGAAATCGGGCGTCGAACTGCCGCAAGCGATTGCAGGAACGCCGGCTTGTTTTGCATTGAAGGATGAGGCGGGTGCGTGGCATTGGGCTGATGCCGTGATTGACGGACAGAGCGTCGTGCTGTCGTGTGAAGCAGTGAAGAAGCCGATCGCTGTACGTTATGCTTATGCAACCAATCCGCATAAGGCCAACCTGTTTAACAAGGCTGGTCTGCCGGCAGTGCCGTTTGCGTTGGCGATCGGCGAGAAGTGGTAATCTACAAGGGAGACAAAATACTCATGAAGAAACTAATAACAGCAACTTTGGCCGCTGCTGTGGTGCTGACGGGGTGTCAGTGTCCGTGCGGATTTTCGAGTTCGTATGATGCCGATGTCGTGATTTACGGCAACACATCTGCCGCAGTGACGGCAGCCGTGCAGGCGGCACGTATGGGCAAGAGCGTGATTATGGTCGGCCCGGACAAGCATCTGGGCGGTTTGAGCTCGGGCGGACTGGGCTGGACGGATTCCGGCAAGGCGGACTCGATTGGCGGTTTGTCGCGTGAGTTCTATCAGCGCGTGTATACTTACTACACCCAACCGAAGGCTTGGACGTGGGAGACCGAGAAGACCTTCGAGAGCGTGCCCGGTCAAGAAACCAAGGCGCGTAACCGTGAAGAGAAGACCCAATGGCTGTTCGAGCCGCATGTGGCTGAGTCGGTATTCGACAACTGGGTCAAGGAGGCCAAGATCCGCGTATTCCGCGACCAGTGGCTGGATCGTGCAAACGGCGTGAAGAAGGAGGGTGCAAAGATTACCTCTATCACGATGCTCAGCGGTAAGACGTTCACCGGGCGTATGTTCATTGATTGTACGTATGAGGGTGATTTGATGGCGACCGCGGGCGTGAAGTATCACGTCGGGCGTGAAGCCAACTCCGTTTACGGCGAAAAGCATAATGGTGTGCAGCTGGAAAAGTATAAGAGCCACAAGCACTACTTCATGTCGAAGGTTTCCCCTTATAAGGTGCCGGGCGATCCGAAGAGCGGTCTGCTGCCGTATGTCTCCGGCAAAGACCCCGGCAAGACGGGTGAGGGCGATCGCGGCGTGCAGGCCTATTGCTTCCGCATGTGCATGACGAAGGATCCGCGCAACCGCATACCGTTCCCGAAGCCTGATAATTATGATCCGTTGAAGTACGAGCTGTTGGCGCGTGAGTATGAGTCGGGACGTCCGGACTTCTTTGAGAAGTTTGACATGATCCCCAACCTCAAGACCGACACGAACAACCATGGCCCGCTGAGCTCGGATATGATCGGCTGTAACTGGGATTATCCGGAGGCCTCGTATGAGCGCCGCGCCGAGATCATCAAGGAGCATGAGGATTATCAGAAGGGGCTCTACTATTTCGTCGCCAACGAGCCGCGCATGCCGGAATTCATCCGTAAGGAAATGGCCCTGTGGGGATTGCCGAAGGATGAGTTCAAGGACAACGGCGGTTGGCCGCATCAGCTGTATATCCGTGAAGCGCGCCGCATGATCGGCGTGTATGTGATGACCGAGATGGATGTGCTGCACGAGCGCGAAGTCCCGCAGCCGGTTGGCATGGGTTCCTACACGCTTGATTCGCACAACATCCAGCGCTATGTTACGCCCGAAGGTTTTGTGCAGAACGAAGGCGATGTCGGTGTGCACACCAAGGGCGCTTATCGGATCTCTTATGGTTCAATCATTCCGAAGAAGGCTGAATGCGAGAACCTGCTGGTGCCCGTCGCTATGTCCAGCTCGCATATTGCTTACGGTTCAATCCGCATGGAGCCGGTATTTATGATTCTTGGACAAAGCGCGGCCACGGCTGCGGTGCAGGCGATGGATGCAGGCAAGGCTGTGCAGGATATTGATTACGGGAAGCTGGCCGGACGTCTGAAAGCTGACGGACAACGCTTCTAAGTACAAGCAAGTAAAAAGCCCCGGGCGATTCCGCTCGGGGCTTTTTTATGCCTTGGAAGGGGTGTGTACCCCAAACCCCCGTGTATTCGTACCCCAAACCCCCGTGCGTTCGTACCCCAAACACCTATGGGTTTGCCCCCCAACACCACGGGGCACACGATTGTGCGATTTTAGGGGTGGTGACGTGCTAAACAGTCAACAGCTTGTTCAAAGCCGCGTCAATCCGTTTGGCCTGTTGGGCTGCTCCGCGCTTCGCGGCTTGGGCACGTCCTTTGAGCAGTGCATAGTCGATGCCGGCGGTTGCGCCTAAATGTGTTTTACGGGCAATGACTTTGTCCGGGTCCATGGTGGCCAACTCTTCAAGGTTGTTACGGATTTGATGGTAGGCATCGCGGAAGGGGGTTCCAAGCGCTACTAGCTGAAGCGCGGCATCGGTTGCAAAGACGCCGGCCGAGAATCCTGCGCGGAGCTTGTCGGGATTAACCTTCAATTGCTCGGCCATCAATGTCATAATCCGTAGGGAGCTACGCGTCACCCGCAGACCTTCCATGTAGAGTTCCTTGGTATCTTGCAGGTCGCGGTTGTATCCGCCGGGCAGAGCTTTGATGATGGCGGCGCTGGCGGTGGAGTAACCTAGGACGAGCGCGGCTTTGGCGCGGATGAGCTCCAGCACGTCAGGATTATATTTCTGCGGCATGATGCTGCTGCCGGTGCAGAGTTCACGGGGCAGGGTGAAGTAAGCGAACTCCGGCATCGAGAACAGGATCAGGTCCTCCGCCATGCGTGAGAGCGTCAGCATCACTTGCGTCAATGCGCTGAGCAGGACGGTTTCGTTTTTGCCGCGAGCATTGCTGGCATGGAAAACATTATGAAGCGGTGCATCGAAGGCGAGCAGCTTGCTGGTGAGGTTGCGGTCAATCGGCAGCGGAACACCATATCCGGCGGCGGAGCCCAGCGGCGAGCGGTTGTTGTACTTCTCGGCGGCTTCCACAACGAACAGGTCATCCAGCAGGGTCTCAGCATAGCCTGTTGCCCACGAAGCGACGGAGCTGGGCATGGCGGGTTGCAAGTGCGTGCGGCCAACCATGGGAATCTTGTCATGCCGCTTGCCGAATCCAATCAGCGCTTCAGCCAGTTCCGCAACCTCTTGCGTCAGTCCGAGCAGTTCATTGCGGATATGCAGGCGGATGTCCACGGCGACTTGGTCATTGCGGCTGCGTCCGGTGTGCACGCGGCGTCCGAGTTCATTGAGCTTAGCGGTCAAACGGGTTTCAACAGCCAGATGTACGTCTTGATCTTCGGCGCTAATGGTGAACTTGCCGGCCTCAATGTCCTTCATGATCAGCTTGAGTTCGTTGATCACCTGTCCGCGTTCGGCTGCTGTGAAGATGGCAGGTTTGACACGCATTTTCGAGAGCATGGTCACGTGTGCGGCGGTGCCGAGGCAGTCCCACTTGGCTAAGTTCAAATCCAGCACCGGGTCCTTGCCCTCGGTGAATGTCAGCACGTCCGGATGGATGGCGCCAACGATGGTTTTCTGTGATGTTGTCTTTTTCATAGCGGTTTCTGCCGTATGGGTTTTGTAGATGCAAGTTTTTCGAGCAAGCGCCGTTTTTCTTCGGCCTGTGTAAAGAGGGCTTGAATACGCTGGGGCTTCGCGCCTTCGGCAATCGCGTTGAAGAATCGGGCGTAGGAGTCGGTGACGGCATCAAACATTTCGTCCCGTCCGGCGCCGCCAATGCGTACGTTGATTGCCATCCGCCGCGCCAGAGTTTTGATCTCCGGTGTTTTGGCGTTGGCTTGCAGCCAATCGAGCGAACGCGGCGCCCAGCTGTAAGGGGCCTTTTGATGGAATGGCCCGGGGAAGACGGTCAGTTGAATCCGCCAGCGGTCAATCATTTGATAGGTCGTGGTGCCGGGCTGGAAGATGTAGGTCGGTGAAGCCGTCAGCCAGCGGTCGAACGCAAAGTCAATGGCCATATCATCCAGAAACGGTGAGGCGGTGCAGAGACGTCCGAGCTGCAGTGCCGTGGGTTCTTCGCCACGTGCGCAGGCCTCCATAATAACTTTGACAGGAGAAGCTTTTTGAATGCTGGTAAAGAACCACTCCAACATCCCGCCTGCAAGCTGAGGCGGTATCTCCGTTCCCATGAATTCCGTGACGAGAGGAAGTTCACCTGTTGCCCACGAGATGTAGAGCGCTTCGAAGTCTGCCAGGCGAAACGCCGGCAGCTCCAACCCCTCTTCAGTTTGAATGATGCTGGTGTAACGGCTGAGGCCTTGATAAAACCAAAGAGGGAGCTGGCCGGCTTGCTCCACCGTCTTATTTTCTTCTATCCACGTGCGGACGAAGGCGCCGACAATCGCCGTCCGGAACAATTCCAAGTCCGAGGTTTCCGGGGCAGGGAGCTCGATGCGTTCGCTGAAGAGACCATCGACAGAGCGGACTTGCTGCCAAACGACATTGGTATTGCCATCAACTTGGTCGCCGACGGCAATCTCAATCGGGCGGGCCTTAGAGCCGAACTTCATGCGCAGGGCGCGCGACATCTCCTTGTTCACCTCATCCACAAAGAACATGATGGGAGAACGCAGCCCGGCCGCGTCTTTGGAGACGGCATAGACCATTACACTGCCGTCGGGTGAGTGCACGGCGGGCGTGGGAATCTTCAGCTGAGCATGGGCGTGAAAGGAAATCAGCCCGGCCAGCAGGACCCCGAAACAATAAGATAATGGAAGGCGTAAAAGCATTAGCAACACATCTGCCGGCAGGCAACGCCGGCTTCATCGAGGAGCTGTTTGGTTTGTTCGTTGAAGGCATACTCGCCGCCGTAGACGACTTCCGTGATGCCGGCGTTGATAATCAGCTTGGCGCAGGTCAGGCATGGGCTGATCGTCACATAAATCGTGGCGCCTTGCAAGCGGATGCCGTAGTAGGCGGCTTGGCAGATGGCGTTCTGTTCGGCATGGACGCAGATGCATTCTTCGAGCGATGCACCGGAGGGAACATTGCCGGAACAGCGCGGGCAACCGCCGTCGAAGCAATTACGTACGCCTCTGGGGGTTCCGTTATAACCTGTTGAGACGATACGGCGGTCAGCCACCACCACTGCCGCGACATGACGCCGCGAGCAGTTGGAACGCGTGGCGACGACGTTCGCGATGTTCATAAAGTAAGTGTCCCAGCTGGGGCGAGTGTCCATGATTTTGATTCCTTAGGGATGAATGCTTTTGATGACGGTATAACCGCGGCGGGTGATTGGCTCGGCATTGCCGAACGCCTCACTCATGAGCTCCAGCAAGCGGTCTGCAGTCTTTGCGACGAAATAGATCCGTCCGCCGGAACGCACGGTGCGCTGTGCGGTCTGAATGAACAGCTCGGCGATTCGATAGTTGCCGTAGTAAGGCGGATTGCCGACGAAGCAGTCGAAAGGCCCTTTGCAGTCACCGGTATCATTCAACAGCACCGTATGGCCGTTCAGTGCGAGACGTTCCAGATTGGCTTGGGTACACGCGACAGCACGTGCATGGGAATCGATAAAGGTACAAGCTGTCCGCTCTGCGGCAGTTGCCAGCAGCAAACCAACCATGCCGCATCCGCAACCTAAGTCGAGTATCCTGTCGCCCGATGCCAAGTCACGCACCGCAACTTCTGCCAGTGCGATGCCGCCCATGTCGGGACGGCGGTGGCAAAACACTCCCGGGCGTGAAATCAGCTTGAGCGGCGCATGCCCCGGCAAGGATGCCGTAAACTCCGCTTGGAAGCTACGCGCACGTTTGGGCTCCTGCTGCTTTTGCGCATGGAGCACACCAGCCTCTGTCGTAGAGGCTCCAAACAACTCGGCAGCCTGCTTGAGAATCGGACTGATCGGATGATCGGTTGACAGCAGGTAACGGCCTGCCATTGGCATGATGCGGGCGGCATTCTCCATGTTATCCAAAAGCAGTTCAGAAGGCGTGCCTTGCTGCGTCGCCGAACCAATCACCAAATCAAAAGAGCCATCAGGAAAGTCAGGCGTGTTGTAGAGCTCGATGGAACTCTCGGTATGAGTGGCGCCGAGATTGCGCTGGATTGTTTGCGCATGGTGCGCATCAAACGTATGACAGGCGACACGTGCTTGTGGAAAGAGTATCTTTGCCAAAAGTGCCACTGCACCGGTGCGTCCGCCAAATGCCAGAACTGCCTTAGGTGCGGAGGCGCAGCGCGGCAATGCTTTGAGCAATGCCAACTCGGTTGGATGCAGACCCGAGCGGGAATGAAAGACGTAGTTTTTGCCTGCGGGCGTTTCGGCTGTTTGTTCGCTGCCGCTGCGCTCGGTGAGCCAAATATGATGTGTCCGCTCCTGCATGCTCACTATTCTTCGATTTGCACAGGCGTGCCGTGATCAACCATCTTCAGCAGTTTCAACGCATTCCAATTGGAGAGGCGGAAACATCCTTTAGACTCCGGCCTGCCGACTGTCTCGGGGTGAGGCGAGCCGTGGATGCCATAACCGGACAGGGAGAGTCCGAACCACACGCTGCCGACAGGATTGTTCGGTCCCGGTTGAAATATCTTCTTGCCGATGGCGGGTGAATCTCCGTAGAGCGCAGGGTCGTACCGATAGTTTGGATTGGGCGCGATGGTGACGATCGAGACGTGTCCGGTGGGCGCCTTAGAATGGTCGCGTGCAATGGAGACGGGGAAGAGGGCTACAGTGGCACCCTCTTTGTTGAGTGCACGCAACTGGAACTTCGAGAGGCTGATGCTAATGGTTTCTGCTTCATGCACCGCCACATCGGCAGTATCCGGCACGCGCAATACGGTACCTGCTTTGGGGTTGGGCCAGTTGGTGACGGCGGAATTGAGGCGTGCCAGTCCTTTGGGCGACATATGGAAGCGCTCGGCGACGCCCTCTTGGATGCTCTCATATCCCATGTAGGGCAAGTTGGCCTTTAGCGGACGTTCATTGGGAATCACAACCAACGCGGCATGGTCATTTGTGGTGACCGTGTAGGAAGTGAACAGCCATTCAGGATTGAGCTCTTCGCGGATGGCATCGGTGACTGTCCCGCGGGCAGGCAGGCCATTGATACGCTGCCAGGCTTTGAGGGCGTCCTCGGTCTTACCGCCCCACACGCCATCAATCGACCCGCATGAGAAGTTTTGGCGGTCCAGCCAAGTTTGCAGCAGCAACGTCTCTTCCGTGAAACCTGCGGCGCATAAAGCCGCAAGGGCGAAAAGGACAATGCAATGGCGGGGGCATAAACGCATGGCGTTAATTGCGCGCAGCAAACTCTTCTGCAAATGCTTTGTAGGCGAGGGCGCCTTTGCCCAACGGATCGTAAATCACAACGGGCTGGCCAAAACTCGGCGCTTCGCTGATGCGGACGTTGCGGGGAATCAGCGTTTCGTAAACCTTATCGGCGAAGTGCGAGCGCACCTCGTTCACCACCTCTTGTGCGAGGTTGGTGCGGCTGTCGAACATCGTCATGAGGATGCCCTCAAGCGGTAGGTTGAAGGGCTGCAGCAGACGGCCTGTAATCGTGCTCAAGCCTTCCATTGCATAATATTCGCATTGCATGGTGACGAGCACGCTGTCCACCGCGGCAATGGCGGAGGTCATCAAGATACCCAACGAAGGCGGGCAGTCCAGCAGGATGTAGTCAAACACCTTCGCGTCGCGTATCGGCTGGAGCGCGTTGCGCACAGCTTCGAGGTGATTGCCCGCGCGGGCGATTTCAATCTCGACGCCGCAGAGGTCCAGCTCGGAGGGGATGATGTTGACGTTCTCAACAGGCGTGCCGGTGATGATATCGCCGATGGCCGCGTGCCCCATCAGGACAGGATAGAGGCTGCGTCCCTCCTGCGGTTCGACACCGAGTCCGCTGGTGGCATTGGCTTGGGGGTCGAGGTCGATGACCAGCACCGTCTTCTTCATCTGCCCCAGCGATGCGGCAAGGTTGATGACGGTGGTAGTCTTGCCGACGCCGCCTTTTTGGTTGGCAACGGCTACAATCTTCGTGCGTTTATCCATTGGCGCTCCCCAAGCCTGTGGTGATTATTTCTTGATCATGCCCTGTTGACGGGCGTAGGCGAAGATGCCGCCTGCGGCGATCACCGGCGCGACGGCGCCGGAGGGCTTCAAGGTGAAGACTTTACCGTCGGAACAACGCGTGACTTTACCGCCTTCCAAATCGATGGAAGCTTCGTCGCCGGTCTTGAATTCATCGCAAAGGCGTGCTTCGGACTCGAGCGGATAGACCTCGCCGGTGGCTACGGCGTTGCGGAAGAAGATACGCGCGTAGCTCTCAGCCACGACAGCTTTGGCTCCTGCCGCCCCGAGGCAGATGGGCGCGTGTTCGCGCGATGAACCGCAGCCGAAGTTACGGCCGGCAATCACGATCGTGTAAGGCGTGGTGCCGTCGGGATTGGAAGCGAACTTGGTGAAGCCTTCGGGCAGTCCCGCGAGTGCGTAGGAACCGAGCTTCTTGTACTCCTCCGGAATGGTGGGCACAAGGTTGAGGTAGCACGCGGGGATGATGAGGTCGGTATCGATGTTGTCTTCGAGGACGTAAACTTTGCCTTTGATTTCGCTCATGGAAACTCCTTACAGTTGGTTGGGGTCGGTGATGCAGCCTTTAACCGCCGAGGCCGCCGCGGTGAGCGGCGAGGCCAGATAAATCCGTGAATCCTTGGAACCCATGCGGCCGATGAAGTTGCGGTTCGTCGTGCTGACGACAACTTCGTTGCCCTTGGTGCGTCCGAAGGTGTCTACAGGTCCGCCGAGGCAAGCCGCGCAGGAGGGCGGCGCCAGAGGTTCGCAGCCGGCGGCGTCGAAAATCTCGTGCAGCGTACGGCCGTTGATCTTGATGGTGTTGATGGCTTTCTCCACTTCGCACGTCGCAGGGACGAGGCAGGTGCGGACGCTGACTTTGCGTCCGTCGAGAATGGTTGCCGCCATGGTGAAGTCTTCGATCTTGCCGCCGGTGCAGGAGCCGATGTACACTTGGTCGACCTTGACGTCGTTCAACGAGGCCGAAGGGGCATACTTATCGGGCAAATGGGGCTGTGCCACGCAGGGGACGAATGTGCCGACGTCATACTCCATCGTCTTCATGCAGGGCGTGTCGGGATCGGAGTAGAGCGGGGTGAAGGGCTTGTTGGTACGCGCCTTGACGTAGTCGAGTGCCTTTTGATCGGGCGCGATGATGCCGGACTTGCCGCCTGCTTCGATGGCCATGTTGCACATGGTCATGCGCTCTTCAATGCTCATGGCGTCCACAGCGGTGCCGCAGAACTCAATCGCACAGTAGGTGGCGCCGTCAACGCCCAAGTCGCCGATGACGCGCAGGATGACGTCCTTTGCGGAGACGTTCTTCGGCAGCGTGCCGTTGAGGACGATGCGGATGGTCTCAGGGACTTTGACGAGCAGCTTGCCTGTGCCCATGATGAAGCCGGCGTCGGTGTTGCCGATGCCGGTTGCAAATGCGCCGAGCGCGCCGTGCGTGCAGGTGTGGGAGTCGGTACCGAAGATCACTTCGCCGGGGCGCACATGCCCCTTCTCGGGCAGGCCGACGTGGCAGACGCCGCAGTAGGTCTCGTTGGCGGGGTCGTAGAAGTAGGGCAGCTCCTGTTCCTTGACAAACGTGCGCAGGGTGTCGATGTTGCGGTGCGCTTTCTCGTCGGCGGTGTGGATGTAATGGTCGGGCATGATGACGATGCCTTCGCGGCTGAACACTTTGGCGTCTTTGCCGAACTCGCGTTGGAACACGCCAATCGTGCCGGGGCCGCAGACGTCGTGCGTGAGCAGGATATCCACATTCACCCAAATGTTATCGCCGGGTTTCACGGCAGGCACTCCCGCCGCGCGGGCTAAGATCTTTTCGGTAATCGTCATAGTCTTTCTACTTTCTCTTCAACAATGCAAAAAAACGGTCTTGGTATTGCTCAAACACGCCATGCTTCCTCAACAGCTCGCCCAGCGGCCCCATCAGCGTGACGTTGCCCGCGGCTGCGGTGAACGCGGCCTCAATCTCATTACGGACGCCCAAAGGAATGCCATCGCGCATCTCAAACATATGGCGTTCCGCCAGCTCGCGGATATTGCTCGGCAGGGAGTTGGTCGTCAGCAGCCAGAACAGCCGCACGAGACACACATCCCATGGTTCATCCACGCCCTTCAGGACGGCACAGAAAGGGTCATTCTGTACGGCGGGGTCGGCTTTGACACGGTCGACTACTGCATCGATGTTATCGGTGATGATCTCCTCGGTGAAAGCCTCCTGCTTCAGCGTATAACCATAACGCAGGATACGCACCTCGTCCTCATGCTCGCGCAGCCAGTCAAGATACTTCTTAGCCTCTTCACCCAAGCCCTCCGTCACCAGTTCGGCATAGTCCGAAGGCAAAATAATCTGCGGCGGATTCGCCTGAAACCGCCCCGTACGCACGTGCACCTTCCCCACCGTATCCATCAGCTCCGAAACCAAATGATAATGAATCACCGTATTGCCAAAAGTCTCCAAATGACGGCGCGGCGGCACGACGACATCCGTGTTGTTCACGGCGTACCAAAAATCGAAACGTGAAGGTTGCTTGCTCATTGACACCCTAGTATAACAAACACACGCTAAAAAGGCGATAACAAAGCGATGTTCGCAAACAGAAAGGTATGCCGCCAGCGCAGTGGCGCGCCCATCGCGATTGGCCCCTCTTTTTCGTGAAAACGCCCTGCGGATACTCTCCTTTCCTCTTCCTCTGCGCCTCCGCGTCTCCGCGTGAGCTTTTCTCCCTTGACTTACTCCACCGTTTTGCTAAACTGCGCCCCGTTGACCCCATTGGGTGACCGATCCCTGACGCGCATAGCGCATATCGGAGCCCAAGCTCGGAAGGAGCCATCAACATATAGACTGCCCGTTTGGCCGGCGTGCAGTTCAGATGCCAGGGGGATATCCACCAATGACGCGAGTGCGTTAATCGGTTTATTCGGAATCGTCCTAGTGTCGGGTTGACAGACGCCGCCGGCTGCCAATATCATACAAAGGCGGCAGAAGGTAAATGACATTATGTCCAAAATCACACTAACCAAGCGGCCTGCGTTTGACGCCGCTCAGAAGGCACGCGGCGAATACATCTACGCTACGCAAATGGGGCAGAAGCTCCCAACGTCAAAACTCGCCAAGCTTATCGCTGCCTCCGGCACCACCGTGTCGGAAGCCGACGTGCTGGCGGTGCTGCACAATATCGGCGAAGTCGTCGCCAATGAGGTCATGCACGGTATGGCGGTGGAGATTCCCGGCCTCGGTAGCATCCACTTGCATGCCAACGGCGTCATGGACAAAGACGGTAACGACATCTCCGAGAAGGGACGGCGTTTCCGCATGAAGATGACGTTCAAGAAATCCCTGCGCAATATGGTTCTCAGCCCTGATAACCTTGCGGTTGCGCTGGTGGATTTCAAGGCACAGACCCCTGTGCTCACGCGGTTCGACGATGCTGTCAGCGGCATGGTTAATACACAGCTCACGCCCGGCGGCATGGCCGGAATCCGCGGCAAGAACCTGCGTCTGCATCTGCTGATGGCTGATGAGGGTGTTTGGTTTATTCCGCAAGGCGAGGGCGATATTGTGCGCGCCACAATCTTCCTCGATAACAAACCCTCCCGCCTGACGCTCGGCATTCCGGCCGAACTGCAGCGGGGGATGACCTATCGTGTCGAGGTCCGTACGCGCATCAATCGCAGCAAAAAGCTCGCTGTTGGCACGCTTACGGAACTGCTGGCCGTGGCTGAATAACCACTGATTACATAAACGCTTAAATGGGCGGAGGTGCAAACCTCCGCCTTTTTTGTTCCCAGTAACGGAACGGTACACGCCCGAGTACCGAAACGATGCGCGCCCGAGTACCCCTTCATGAGGCCTCCGAGCTAGAGTCCCGTACAGCTCCGTGCAATGCACCGTTACTCGGAGCAGTACGGCACCACGACTCGGAGGCCTCGCGAACCTTGACTGATAGCGGTAATGTACCCGTAGTGGAGGCTGTAACGGATATATCGTTAGGCCAGATTGGGCTTTGAGTGAGTCGTTTTGAAAGAGGGGCGAGGGAAAGCCGTATGCATGCATATGCTTTTCTGTACATATTTCGATTTAGCGGGTTCCCGTTTTTGATTGACTATTGCCCTTGAAAGGAGGATAATCAAGCTGTTCATTAAAACGAGAGTGCTAAAAGGGTGTCACGAATATGAAAGTAATCAAGTCATTGCAGCAGGTCCTTCGAATGTGTATGGGGACATTGTTGTTGTTATTTTGGGCACCGGATGTTTCCGCGCTGACTGCAACGGTTGATGGCGTTACTTATGCTTATAAGCTCGCAGATGGCGAGGTCACTCTTGACAGTGGTGTCAGCGGGAGGGCGGCCATCGATAAATACATCGAGGGCGTATTAAGGATTCCGGCCTCGATTGATGGTTATCCGGTGACTGGAATCGGCGATTATGGTTTTTACGAATGTACAAAGCTGACTCAAGTGACCATTCCTGATAGCGTTCGCACGATTAGTGATAATGCCTTTGGCGGTTGCCTTGCTCTGCAGACCGTAACGATTGGCCGTAATGTCACTGCTATTGGGAATGGCGCATTTTACCAATGTGGCGCTCTCACCCGCGTTGTCATTCCGGATAGCGTTTTGACCATTGATATTGATGCGTTCGCTCAATGCGGAAGTCTCGCGTCTGTCACTCTCGGCAATAGTGTTACTTCAATTGGCAGTTGGGCATTTAATGGCTGCCGCGCTTTGACCGCGGTTACGATTCCAAATAGCGTGACTGAGCTTGCCAGCTGGGCGTTTCAGGATTGCTCGAGCTTAGCCACCGTCAAACTTGGTAATCGTATTGAAACCATTAATCAAGGGACCTTTTATCAATGCGGGGTTGAATCCATCATAATCCCTGACAATGTGACGACTCTTAAAAAGAAGGCTTTTGAGTTGTGTACAGCCCTTACTTCCGTAACTCTTGGGAGGGGCGTGACGAATATCAGTGAAGAAGTGTTTTCCTCTTGCTCCAGCCTGACGTCTGTCAAATTTAACTCTGATATCACTGACATTGAATATGCGGCGTTTTATGAATGCAGCAGTTTAGCCGGCATCGCGATTCCTGGTAGTGTGAAGACCATTGGGAAGTATGCGTTTTATGGATGCACCAAACTCGTTGCGTTTACGATAGGAGAGAATGTCACCAGTATTGGCGATTATGCATTTACCCGCACCAAACTAAGCTCGGTTATTATTCCTGATAGCGTCACTGAGGTTGGCCGTGAAGCCTTCGCTTACTGTGATCAATTGGCCTCTGTTGTGATTGGTAACAGCGTTGCTACGATTGGGTCTGGTGCATTTTCGTCTTGCCCCAGATTGATATCTGCCACAATCGGCAGCGGTGTTTCGAGCATGGGGGATAATGCGTTTCTCAACTGTCAAGCATTGATAACGGTGCGTTGCTTGGGAAGCGCTCCACAATTGGGCGGCAATGCGGTTTATCAAGGGACGCCGGAGGATTTGGTGACAGAGGTCATGAAAGGCAGCCGGGGCTGGAATGGTAATGCGGGGTCTGCCGAGTTGCCTAGCGTGTGGCCCATCACGGGAGCTTATCAGCGCGGAATTTCATTCTTCCTCTCAACGGTAACTTTCAATGCTAACGGAGGAACGTTGAGCAATGCGAAGCTTTCTTTGGAGGCGGGCGATACGTATGACGAACTCCCCACCCCAACACGCAGCGGCTATGTGTTTGCAGGATGGTTTACGGCTGCGGTGAATGGCGAACCTATTACGATTGACTCCACTGTGCCGGCCGTCAATACAACGCTGTATGCGCAGTGGTCAAAGGGCTACACGGTAACAGTGAAAGGCGGAACCGCTACCGCCACAACCGGCGTTGCCGGAGCAAAGTTAACGCTTACTGCCAATGCCGCTCCGGATGGACAGGAGTTTCAGAAATGGACAAAGGCGCCTGCAACGGTTGCTTTTGCAGATGGATTTGGCGAGACAGATTTCACAACCCAGATCATCATCCCCGCCGCGAATGTGATGATGACGGCTGTGTATATCAAAGCGCCGGGTTCATTAGGTGTGACATTGGTGCCCAACAATGGACAGACTGTAACCGGTGTCGAGTGGTCAACCGACAAGAAGGCATGGTATGCGGCGGATGAAATCAAACGTTTGCCCTCTGGGGCCTATACGCTCTCATTTCGTTCGCTGGACGGTCAATGGCTGGTGCCTGCCTCTATCAAGGTAACTCTCGGTGCTGGATCTGCCGATGCACCGACACTGGTGGCTGTGGAGTGTGAGTTTGCTCCGGCGTTTGATGGTACTGCTTTGGCAGGAACAACCGACCCGAACAACAATCAAGGGTATTGGGATGATGAGGCTGGCCAGCTGGATTGGACGGGGTTGCGTGTGGGTCTGCGCGCGAAGCTGGGACCCTTGCCGTTACAAGCAAACGCCACATCCGTTAAGCTCAAGAGCGGTAAGCTTCCCGCAGGTCTCAAGCTGCTGACAATCGACGGGCAAGTTTACTTGTCGGGCATTCCGACCAAGGCCGGAACCTATCCCGCAGTGTTGCAAGCGATGGAAGGCAAGAAGGCTGGCGCATTGCTCCCTGTTGTCTGGACAGTTCAAGACTTGCCGACCGAATACATCGGCACCTTTAACGGCGTCTACACTGCCACAACGAATGACATCACCCGCCACAGTACTTTAACGCTGACAGTCGCGAAGACTGGCAAGTTGACCGGATCGGTGAGCTTGGGTGGTAAGAAGTATTCCCTCAAGGCCGATGCGTTTGATGCGATTGATTATGATAGAGAAGCCATGTCGGTCACCAATGCCGCGTTTATCTGCACCAATCCCAAACTGACCAATGCCGTCAACCTGACGATTAGTCTCAGCGAAGCAGGTTTGGGGCTGTTTGAAGTCACACCGATCCCAACTGCCACCGGCGACTACACCGGACAAGCGGTTCGCAACGGTTGGAAGGATAAGGTGAAACATGCCTTGCGTGTGACTGCTGTAAATACGGTAAACGGGTACTATACCTTGTCGCTCTATCCGGAGGATGATTCGTATGGAGCAGGGTATGTCACCCTCACAGTCGATGCCAAAGGCGGTGTTAAAGCCGCAGGTAAACTCGCTGATGGTACATCTGCATCCGGCAGTGGTGTATTGCTGGTAACCGATGAAGACATCTCCACCGTTATTGCGCTCTCACCCAGTGCCTACAAAGGCGGGGAGCTCTATCTCAACGTCAAGTTCCTTCAAGACGCCCAACCGCGTGTTGAAACTGTGGAACCCGTCAACTGGGTCAACACCGTTACAACCACCACCTCCAATGGCCCCTTTGAACGTAAGCCGAGCGTTAAAGGCGGTTGGTACAGCAAAACCGAAACACTCTACACGCTCTACGGTGTGGGCACTCCCTACAGTCTTGGACTAGAGGCGGAAGTCATCACCAACGCCGTCTCTGTCAACTTCAACACCAAAGGTACAGGAGTAGATGCACTATCCAAAACCAACAACCCCTACAACGTGAAGCTGACACTCACACCCAAAACAGGGCTGTTCAGCGGTAGCTTCAACGAAACAGGCGTCAAAACCGCCTACAAACTCTACGGCATCCTCACTCCCTACCTCGTGACCGACACCGACGATACCGCCGGGCTCGGCTTCTACAGCATCCCGGTGGTGGTGCCCAAGACGCAGAGATCGGAGCTGTTTAGGCTGACGACTGAAGCGGTGGAAGCGCCATGAGAGAAGTAATAAGTAAGAGGTAATAAGTTGAGAGGCTGACGCGGTGCGGCGGTTTCGGCGAAACGCGCCCTACCTTTTGAGAAGTAGTAAGTGAAGAAGGGCGCGGGTACTCCGTGCCCTTTCTTTGTTGGAAGATGCTATCTGCGGTAGTCGGTGTCATCTGTGAATGTTTGGGTCGGCAAATGGAATGGATGTTTTGTTTTGTGTGAATTATCGAATTTATATGCTTTTGAATTGATTTTTGGTGATGGAGTTGAGATAATGGGGGCGTGAGTTCATTATTTAGAATTATTTCATTTGATGGGGGCGGCGTGCGGGGGATTTATGCCGCGCGGGTGTTGGAGCATATTGCCGGGCGGTTTGGCGGCAAGATGGTCGAGCAGGCTGATTTGGTGGCGGGGACGAGCACGGGTGCGTTGTTGGCGGCGGGCGTGGCTTGCGGAATTAGCGGCCAGGAATTGGTGAAGATTTATCTGTCGCTGGGCGAGAGGGTTTTCCGTTACCGGTGGTGGAGTTTCTGCGGGCTGTTGTGCAGTCAGTACAATAATGAGCGTTTGAAGCAGGCGTTGCAGCAGCTTTTCGGGGATCGCCGTTTGGGGGATGTGGAGCGGCGGTTGGCGTTGCCGGTGATGAATTTGACGCATGGGATGCCGGTGGTGTTGCGGTCGGATATTCCGGAGCATCAGCATATTCCTTTGTGGCTGGCGGTGCAGGCGGCGTGTGCGGCGCAATCGTTTTTTGATCCGTGCGTGATTGATGGGGAGCTGTTTTGCGATGCGGGGCTGTGGGCGTATGACCCGGCGTTGTCGGTGGTGATGAGTGAGTATAAGGAGCGGCGGATTCCGTGGGAGAATTTTAGGATCGTGTCATTGGGGAGCGGAATTGGCGAGCATTTTTATCCGGTGAAGGAGCGGGGGATTTGGACGTTTTTGGGGTGGGGGCTGGCGATGCGCTGGCGGATTCAGAGGCTGATTAATATTGTGCTGAATATCCAGGGGGCGGCGGCGGCTGAGGCGTTGTCGGCGGTGGTGGATGATGAGCAGATGTTCCGGTTTAATTTTAGGATGAATCATGCGTTGGCATTGGATGATTCGCGTGACTTGGCGATGTTGACGCGGCAGGCGGATAAGGATTTTGCCGAGGAGGGCGATGGGTTCCGTGATTGGCTGACGCAGGCTTGGGATGTGTGATTGCTTGGATCGTAGTGAAAGGATTTTGCAATGTTGACTGCTGAACAGAAGGATTTGGTAAAGGCTTGGGTGGCAGAGGGATTGTCGCTGTCGGATGTGCAGAAGCGGATCAAGGAGGAGTTTGATCTGCGGATGTTGTACATGGATGTGCGTCTGTTGGTGTTGGAGTTGGGCGCGGCGGTGAAGGATAAGGATGAGCCGAAGCCGCAGGAAATTGCCGCTATGCCGGGCGATGCGCAGCATGCGGAACCGTTGCCTGAGGATGAAGCTGAGTTTGAGGATGAGGAGATGCCGGAGGAGCCGTTGCCGAAAGCCGGGACGGGGTTAGTGTCGGTGTCGTTGGACCAGATTGTGGTGCCGGGGGCGATGGTGAGCGGCGATGTGACGTTCTCGGATGGCGAGCGGGCGCGTTGGATTATCGATAACATGGGGCGGTTCGGTTTGGAGCCATCGACGCCGGGATATCGTCCGGCGGATGGAGACTTGCAGGAGTTTCAGATTCAGCTGCGCGGGCTGTTGCAGAAGCGTGGGTTGATGTAATCGGAAGTTTAGCATAAGCAAGGGGAGGTTGTGATGCGGATTGGTTTTATCGGGATGGGCAAGATGGCGGATGCTGTGCTTGCGGGCGTGTTGCAGGCGGGGGTTGTGTCGTCGTGGGATGTGATGGCGTGCGAAAAGTTGCCGGAGCGTCGGAAGGCGATCGGCAAACAGCGTAAGATCATCATGACAGATTCGCCCGTCGAGACGGTACGCAATTCGCAGGTGGTAATCTTGGCAGTGAAGCCGCAGGATTTAGATGGTGTGCTGACGGAGATTGCGCCGGTACTGACGTCGAAGCATTTGATTATCTCGATTGCCGCAGGTAAGAAGCTGGCGGGTTTGGAGAAGCTGTTGGGTAAAAAGGTGCGGTTGGCGCGTGTGATGCCAAACCTGCCGTTAACTGCAGGTGCGGGGATGAGCGTGTTTTGTTTGAACAAGGCGGCGAAGCCGGCTGACCGCAAAACGGTGTCGCAGGTGTTTGCATGTGCGGGCGAAGTGGCGGAGCTGCCGGAGCGGATGTTTGATGCTGTGACTGCATTGAGCGGTTCGGGACCTGCGTTTTTTGCGTATGTGCTGCAGGCGATGACGAAGGCGGCGGTTAAGGCCGGGCTTGATAAAAAGGCGGCGCCGCGGCTGGCGATGCAGACAATGCTGGGGACGGCAAAGGTTTTGTTGGAGGGCGATGGTGATGTGGGCGCGTTTATCAAGGCGGTCTGTTCACCCAAAGGCACGACGATTGCCGGCGTGGAGGTGCTGGAAGCATCGGACATTGGCGATGTGTTGGCCAAGACGATTGCGGCCGCATCGAACCGCAGCCGTGAGTTGGGGCGTTAGCCCTGCAGGAGGTGTTGGAATGAAGCTCTCGAACGAAACTATCCGTGCCTTGCCGAAGAGCGATGTTCATATCCATTTGGATGGGAGCTTGCGGGTTGGCACGCTGATTGATCTGGCGCGGTCACGCGGCGTGACGTTGCCGTCCTATACTGTCGAGGGCCTGCGGGAGTTGGTGTTTAAATCGCGCTATGCCAACTTGCAAGAATACCTGCAGGGATTTGCCTATACGTGTGCGGTGCTGCGTGATGAAGAGGCGATTGAGCGGTGTTCGTTTGAGCTGTGTGAGGACGCTATTGCCGAAGGCGTGCGGTATCAGGAGATCCGTTTTGCGCCTCAGTTGTTAGCCAGCAAAGGCGGCGAGGAGTGCATCGGTGCATTGCGGGCGGTGGCACGTGGTTGTGAACGCGCGGCTAAGGCGCACGCCATCTCTAAACAGCCGGATGACCTTGAGTTTAAGTGGGGCATTATCTGCTGTTCCATGCGCAGTTTGGCGCAGGGGATGAGTCCATACTTTGATGCGCTGTTGGAATTGCTGCCGAGTTTTCAGCGTAAGGATATTGCGCGGATTGCATCGATTGAAGCGGCGCGCACGGCGATTGCCGCGCGGGACTTGCATGGCGTGCCGGTGGTCGGTGTGGATTTGGCGGGCGCGGAGGATGGCTTCCGTGCGAAGTATCACGAGAGTTCTTATCACGAAGCACACGAACGATTTTTGTTTAAGACCGTGCATGCCGGTGAAGCGTATGGACCGGAGTCGATTTATGAGGCCATCACTACGTGTCATGCCGATCGTATCGGGCATGGGACGTTTTTGTTCTCGCCGGATCGCATCAAAGATTTAGCGATTAAAGACCGTCAGGGGTATGTGAATGATCTGGTGGAGTATATCGCCGCCAAGCGGATTACTTTGGAGGTGTGTCCGACCAGCAACTTGCAGACGTTGCCGGAGCTTGAGGGCGATATTCTGAAGCATCCGCTTGCAAAAATGCTACGGGCCAACTTATCGGTCACCATTGCCACTGACAATAGGCTGGTGTCAGATGTGACGCTTTGCAGTGAAATGGCATTGGTGCTGAATGCATTAGACTTGGATAGCGAGCAGATCAAACGGTTGGTGCTGGGTGGATTCAAGGCGGCATTTTTTGCCGAGGGATACAGTGCCAAGCGTCACTTCGTCAAACAAGCGGGCGACCGGATTGAGGCGATTCTTAAACAGGCAGGAGCAGAAGGATGAACTCTCTGGATTTCCATAGGCAACTCCGTGAGACCGGAAGTTACGAAACGCAGCCGGGTGTGTGTAAAAAGCCGTGGAAGAATGGTTTCCGTGCTTCATATTGGGTGAATTGGCGTCTCGTTTGGATGTTATATAATGCGGGCATGTCGGCGCGCAAGGGGTTGTTCAGCTGGGCAAGATGGGCAGAGCTGACGTTTGGCATGTATACGGACATCGAGAGTATCGGTGGCAAGTTCTATCTCGAGGGGTTTGAGCGCTTGCGCGATACAAAGATGCCTGTTGTCTATGTAGCAAACCATATGAGCATGCTGGAGACCATGATTTTACCGACAGCCTTGATGGCGTTCGGTGAATTGGGCATTGTTTTGAAGAAGAGCCTGCTGGATGTGCCGATTGCCGGTGACGCATTCCGCAGTAAGCCTATTATTGCTTTAGGGCGCAGCAATCCGCGCGAAGACCTTGTGGCGGTGTTGAATGAAGGTGAGGCCATTTTGAAGAGCGGGGTGTCGTTGATGATCTTTCCGCAAGGGACACGTCGGGCTGTGTTCAATCCCAAGCAATTCAATACCATCGGCGTTAAGCTGGCAGAACGTGCCGGCGTGCCGGTGGTGCCGATTGCCCTGCGCTGTGACTTATTAGGCGTGGGCAAGTATACCAAGGACTTGGGGCCTGTCGATTTAACTGCGCCTGTGCGCATCGCTTGCGGTGAACCGATGATGGTGGAGCGCAGCAATGCGAAGGAAGTACAGCACGCTTGCACGGATTTCATTTTGAACAAGCACAAAGCATGGGGATTGCCGGTTAAGGAAGGGGAACATGAGTAAGGATTTATCGGGCGTCGAGCGCCTTTATGATGTCATGCAACGTTTGCGTGCGCCCGACGGCTGCCCGTGGGATCGTGAACAGACTTTGCAAACTCTCCGCCCGTGTTTGTTGGAAGAAACGTACGAATTGCTCCACACGATCGATCAAGGCACGCCTGAGGAGCATAAAGAAGAACTCGGCGACGTGCTGCTGCAGGTGGTGTTTCAAAGCCTGATCCGTGAAGAGGAGGGTGCGTTTGGCTTTAACGATGTCGCCCATGCGATTGCCGACAAACTTGTCCGCCGCCATCCTCATGTATTTGGCGATGTCAAAGCCGCCACGGCTGAAGCTGTTCTTAAGAATTGGGAAGGCATCAAGGGAGAAGAACGCAAACATAAGCCGACCTCATCCGCTTTGGATGGCGTGCCGCAGTCTTTGCCCGCCTTGCTGAAGGCGCAGCGTACGCAGGAGAAAGCCTCACGCGTGGGATTTGATTGGAAGGACTCCTGCGGCGCTTTGGCGAAGGTAGAAGAGGAACTGGTGGAGTTTAAAGAAGCCGCCGCCGCGCAAGACACCGAAGCCATGCACGAAGAGTTTGGCGATTTGCTGTTCGCCTTGGTCAATACCGCCCGCTTCTGCCACATCGATGCCGAGAGCGCGTTGCGCAATGCGGTGGACAAATTCAGCACACGGTTCCGTGGCGTCGAGCAGAAAGCACGTGAACGTCAGCGGGTACTAAAAGAGTGTTCCCTCGATGAGCTTGAGGGTTATTGGCAGGAAGTCAAAGCCGAAATGGCGGCGCATCAGAAGAGCGGCAAGATTTAACCGCGCTCCGGTCAGGTGCCGGAGCTCAGCCATGAGCGGGCTTCAAAAGCGGCCAATGCTTCAATCGCGCCATCCACTGTCGCCACGCTGGCGGTGATGTCCGGCGGACGATACCACGCACGCACGGCCATCGCTGTGGGGCGACCTATCACGACAATCGTTTTGTTTTGGAATACGTCGTGTCCCCAGAGCTTGGAGGCTGCGCTGAATGCCGAAGCGCTGGCAAAGAATACGCAATCAAAGCTTGGCGGTGTGGCAGGGCCGATGATTTCATTCTTGTAGAGCAGGACATCATCGACTTCCGCACCTTTCTTTTTGAGTGCGTCTGCCAATAGCGGGCCTGCCTTGTCGGAGCGTAAGCGAAGAATCTTTTGTCCGGTAAAGTCGTAGGGCTTGAGCGTTTCGGCAAGCCCTTCTGCGCTGTAATTCATTTCCGGCGTCAAGTCGGGCTCGATGTTGAAGTTACGCAGTTCAGCGGCGGTGCCGGGGCCGCAAGTCATAATCTTCGGCAAGCGGCGTACGTCAAAAGGCTGTTTCATCAAGCAGCGGACGGCTGATGCAGACGTCAGCACTAGCCAATCATATTGCGATAACTTCGTCAAGTATTCCTGCACTTGGGGTGTCGGCGTCAGACGGATCAGCGGCATCGGAATCGGCCGTCCGCCGAAGTCGATGACTCTGCGGATGGCTTTGTGCATGATGGCGTCACTGCAGGTGAGCAGCACCCGCTTGCCTTTAAGCGCACCCATGTTTTGCGGGTAGAGCGTTTCGGCAGGGGCGCCGATGATGATGATGCCGGGAAGGGTGGTTTTGAGCACCTTCTCCGGAATAACAGAAAGTTGTTTGAGCGATTGACGGATGACTTGTTCATGGACGCTGCCTGCATCAAATACCAACGCGGTCGGCGTATCACTCTCCCAGCCTTCATCCAGCAGTTCCCGTGCCTTATCCGCTGCGAGATGAATGGACATGAACAGAATCAGCGGGAGTTTGACGCGTTCTTTAGCTGAGATACTTGTAATCTCGTCACCTTCGGCACGAGGGGTCATCACCGTAAAACCTCTGGATACCGCGCGCCGCGTGAGCAGCATGCCGGTGCCGGTGGTGGCGGACGTCAGCGTGCTGACACCTGCATAAACTTTGTAGGCCAATTGCAGAGCGTCGAGGCAGTTCACTTCTTCGGCAAGGCGTCCGAATATGCCGGCATCTCCGCCTTTGAGACGTACGACGCGCTTGCCCTGCCGTGCGAAGTCGGCAATACGCTGGGTAATGTCTTCCTGCTGGACGCTGTGTGCTCCGCAACGCTTGCCGACAGGAATACGCTCAGCCGTTGGCAACAGGTAAGCATCCAACAGCATTGAGTCAATAAGAGCGTCATGCAGGCAGACATCGGCATCCTGCAATGACTTGGCGCCGCCAACGGTACAATAATCGGCACTCCCCGCACCTGCGCTGACGAAACGGACGGCTTTAGTGAAAAGCTTGCGGCGGTTCACCCAGAAGGTGCTGCTCTTGAGGAATGTTACGGCGAGGCGGCCTTGGCCTTCGGGCACTTGGAGCTCGCTCAGCGGAATCCATTTCGTAATGCGGTCTTGCAGGTCGAGGCGGTTAAGTGCGGCGCCTGCCAGCAGGAGGGCATCGAAGTTACCTGCATCCAGCTGTTCGATGCGGCGTTGGATGCCGCCGCGAACAGGGCGGAGAGCCGCATCCGGGAAAAGTTTGCGCGCGTAGTCGGCGCGGCGGTCGCTGCTGACGCCGATGACTGCCGTTGCGGGGAGCTCCTCAAAGGTTTTACCGGCAGGCAGCACCCAAGCATCGCGCGGGTCTTCAGCATGCGGCAGCCAGAACCAGTCGATATCTTCAGGCATCGGCCTTGGCAGGTCCTTTGCGCTGTGGACGGCACAGTCAATCTCGCCACGGCGTAATGCCTCATCCAAATCCCGTGTAAAGAAATCATCCGGAGCTTCACGCAGATCTGTTTTCTGATCGCGGTCGCCGAGGGCTTCAATCTCGCACAGCTGTCCGCCGAAGCCGGGAATGACGGCCTTGAATGTTGCGAGCGCAGCTTGCGCCTGCAGGAGGGCTAAGGGACTCTTGCGGGTTCCAATACGTTGTTGCATATCAACCTCCTTGTACGCTCATGCGTAAGCGTTCGTAAGCATCGTGGTTTGCATCTATGACGGCGCGGCATTTCGTCCACGCCAGCTCCAGCACGCCGGCTTCGCGGCGGCTCCAGTTCTTCAAAGTATCCAGATCAACAGGGGCGAGCGCCGGTGAGATGTTTGGCGGCACGCCTAGGTCAATTAACAAAAGGCCTTCGGGTGCATTGGCAATCAGGGGCTCGGTAACCGCCGCCGCGCCAATGACGCATTGAACCTGCTTGAGGGCGTTGGGCAATTCCTCGAGCTGCACCAGTTCAACAGAGTCCGGAATTTCAGCCGGACGGTTCTTGTGCCAGATCCATACGCATTTGTGCTGCGGCGAAAGACGCTCAATCAATCCCCGTCCGACAGCACCGGTGCCAATAATCATGATTGGCGCCTCGGCGAGTTTTGGGTGGTGCGCGGCGAGCCAGCGGCAGGTGCAGTCTTCAATCTCAGAGACCTCCAGCAGCTTCTCGGTTTCCTGCCGGATCGCTTTGGAGACGCGGAGGGAAACATCGCACCACTCACGCATCAGTGCCCCGGACCAACCGAAAGCGGAGGCCTCTTCAATAGCTTCTTTCAGCTGAGCGACAATGTGAACTTCGCCGGGGATTTGCGAACGCATTCCGGCGGCAACTTCACAGGCATGCGCAAAGGCGTCAAAGCCGCAGTGCATGTAATAGTGCTCCGGAGCGCGCCCGTCAAAGCGCATCAGGTGACGCAGGATATCGCCGATGGCGGCATCTTTCGAGACGGCCATGAGGACCTCGACACGATTGCAGGTGTTGAGGATAAGAAACTCATGGATGCCCCAGATGTGGCGGAGCATTTCGCCTAATTCACGGCGCTTGGGGAAGGTGAGATGGAATGGCTCACGGTCGCGCAGGCTGAGCTGTTCGTGGCTGGTGCCAAAGATCAGCAGATCGGTCGTCTCAATGGCGTCGAGATGGCGCTTGAGGTTTTCTTTAACGAGCTTGGCCTGACGGCAGGAACGGCCACTGGTTGAAATGGAGATGAGCAATCCACCGGTACGCAATACCGCGGGCGTGGTGAAATCGCCATCAGCCCAGTTGCCATCGGCGCAACAGCAGGGGACACCAGCTTCACGGGCAGCGGCAAGGATATCGCGATTGACATGCTTGTCGTCCGTGCAAGCGAAGACGAGCGTTGTGCCTTTTACATCTGCGGACTCAAACGGACGCTGGTGCCAGGCGATACGTCCTTCTGTTGCAAGCGCTTGCAGTTCGGCGACACAGTCGAGGCATACGAGTTTGACTCCGGTGCCGGCATCAATCAAAAGCTCCACCTTGCGCTGGCCGACGCGGCCTCCGCCGACGACTAGCACGGTCTTGCCCTCAAGCAGGATGTTGAGGGGGAAGGTTTCGCGTATAGGACGGCCTTCAGGCATTAACGATCGTCCTCATCATCGTCCTCGTTCTCGTCGTCATCGTCATCCTCATCCTCTTCATCAAACTCGTCTTCATCCTCATCGTCGTCGTCGAATTCATCTTCCTCGTCTTCATCCGAGTAGTCACCATCATCATCTTCGTCAGACTCGTCGGCGTCATCGTCGTCCGTTTCATCTTCTTCAGCATCGTCATCGGAGGATTCGGATGATTCGGGGGCAGGGGGTTCGGCTTCGGGTTCGTCATCATCACCGTCGAAGGTGGCGGTCTCTTCGTAGCGGATGACTTCGTCGATGCGGGTGTTGGTGTCGGTGAGCGCAGAGGCGAGCGCGCCGGTAAGTTCGTCTAAGCTGCGTTCGTCCTGAGGCTCGGCAGGTGCCGGAGCTGCATCCGCTTCGGCGGGCTGGGCTTGGACGGTCTCGGTTTCAAGCTTGAGCTCTTTAATAGGTTTCGGCTTCTTGTGCTTGGCATTACGCTCGGCAGCGAGGGAACGTTGGAGCGTAGGGTCAAGCTCATTGAGTTCCGCAAGGCTCTTGAGTCCGAAGTGCTCAAGGAATGAGGGCGTGGTGCCATAAAGGAAGGGGCGCCCGGGAAGATCGCTGCGGCCGATGATACGCACGAGCTGAAGTTCCATAAGGGCTTTGACGATGTAATCGACTGCGACACCGCGGATGGCCTCGATCTCGGACTTGGAGATGGGCTGGCGGTAAGCGATGATGGCGAGCGTTTCGAGAGTAGGGCGGGTGAGGCGCGCCGGAGATTCGGCCTTGAGAAGGTGGCGGAGCCAGCGGCCTGCGGCGACTTGTGTTTGGAAGCGGAAGCCGGTGCTGCCTTCGACGAGCTCGAAGCCGACGCCGATGCGTTGAAACTCTTTCTTGATACCTTCGAGGACGTCGCGGATTTCGCGCTCGGTCATTTGCCCGTAGAGCTTGACGGTTTCATCTTCGCTGGTATCGGCGACTTGTTTGAGACAGGCGCGGATGTCGTTGATGGTGATGGTGCGGTTCGCGCCGAAGAGGAGCGCTCCAACGACTTGTTGGAGGCTCTGAGCGACGGGGAGGGGGACTTCTTCGGGTTTGACAGACATGATGGACCTGTTTTAGAGTACGCCGAAAGCGGGGAGCGGCAAGTGCGCATCCGGAGTGCCTTCGGGAATGGATTCGATGATGATTTCGTGGAAGGTGTCATCCTGCGTGACGACGATGTGGCGCAAACGCAGGAGCTCGAGTAGCGCCATGAAGGTCACGATGACTTCGCCGCGCATCGCGACGATGGGAAAGAGCGAGCTGAATCGTACCGCAGGGGCGGCTTTGGTGAGGTTGATGATGGCTTCCATCTTGTCGGGAATCGTCCAGCGGATCGGTTCGATATGCCCGATGGGTTCCATGGGGGCTTTGTCGAGGACGCCTTGGAAGGCGGTGAGCAGATCGAATAGCCCGATGTCGCCAAGCAGCTGGCTGACTTCGGGCTTCTCCTGCTCAACGACCACTTCGCCGCCGAAGCCGAACGATTCGGCGCGGTAGACTTCGCGCTCCATGAGGCTCTTGGCGGCGTCTTTGAACTTCTTGTATTCAATAAGCTGGCGGACGAGGTCGAGGCGGGGGTCTACCCAATCCTCTTCCTCATCCGTTTCGGCCGAGCGGGACTCGACTGGCAGGAGCATGCGGCTCTTGATCATCATCAAGGTTGTGGCCATGACGAGGAACTCACCGGCGATGTTGAGGTCGAGCATCCGCATCAGGTTGAGATACGCCATGTATTGCTTCGTGACGTGCTCAATCGGAATATCGTAGATGTCGAGTTCCTCGCGCCGGATAAGATAGAGCAAAAGATCAAGCGGACCTTCAAACACGTCGAGGTCTATCTTGTACTCTTCAAAGAGACTGCTGCCGGTCGAACTATCGCTCATGCTTGCTGCTGGCTGGCTGTGATACGGACGCGCACGGACTTCTCGTAAGCGTCGAGGTCATCGATCGGATCCAAGGCGACGCCTTCGGCCATCGCGGCTTCGGCGACCATGCGGGCGACGTGCGGAACGACACGCGGATCGAAGGGCTTTGGAATCACAAGCTCGCGCTTGAGTGGATTCTCACCATTGAAGATGCCTGCCGCCGCATCCTCCGGATACGAGGCCGCAAGGCTGGCTTTGTCTTCATCAGAAATCTGCATCGTGCCAAGCTCAGCCAATGCGAGCGAAGCCGCCATCTTCATCCCGTCTGTAATCTGCGAAGCGCCGCAATCCAGCGCACCGCGGAAGATACCCGGGAAGCCGAGCACGTTATTGACCTGGTTATGGAAGTCCGAGCGGCCTGTACCGACAACGCCTGCGCCGGCGGCGATCGCTTCGTCAGGGAAGATTTCCGGCGTCGGGTTCGCCATCGCGAAGATGATGGCATCCTTCGCCATGCTCTTGACCATGTCCCCCGTGACGCACTTCGGCACCGAGAGACCGAGGAAGACATCCGCGCCGACAAGCGCTTCCGCCAACGTGCGGGCAGGGGAGGTCGTCGCGAGGCGCTCCTTCTCGACAGTCATGCCGGAAGGACGGCCTTTATAAACGACTCCCTTCGAGTCGCAGATGATAACGTTCTCACGACGGGCACCGCCACGGATGTAGAACTCCGAACAGCTGATACCCGCAGCACCTGCGCCATTGATCACAAAGCGCGCCTCGCTGATCTTCTTGCCCACGAGCTTCAACGCGTTCAAAATCGCCGCCAGCGAGATAATCGCCGTGCCATGCTGATCGTCATGAAACACCGGGATGCCCATACGCTGCTTCAACGTCGTCTCAACCTCAAAACAAGCAGGTCCGCCGATATCCTCCAAGTTAATGCCCGCGAACGTCGGCTCCAACGTCTCCACCACGTCGATCAGCTTCTTCGCATCAGTTGTGCCATCCTCCTTAAACACCTTGCCCAAGCAAATCGGATACGCATCGATATCTGCAAAATGCTTGAACAGCACCGCCTTGCCCTCCATCACCGGCATGCCCGCCTCCGGGCCGATATTCCCCAGGCCCAACACCGCGGTCCCATCACTCACCACCGCCACGGCATTCCCGCGTCCGGTGTAAGTATTCACCAAATCCTTCTGCTCCTTAATCCGCAAGCAAGGCTGCGCCACGCCCGGCGTGTAAGCCTTCGACAAATCATCCTTCGTCACGCACGGCTTCGACACGCGGATAGCGATCTTACCCGGCACCGGATCCTTATGATAATTCAAGGAAGCGGTATTAAACGCCTCAATCTCAGAATGCATAAAATCAACCCCTTTCAAAAGCTACGAGCATACCACAAACCCCCTGACAATGCAACCTCAAACCCCCGCCACAGCCCTTTGCACACCTCCCAAGACGCCACAAAACAGATTCTGCAAGATTCTATCGCATTTTAGCCCCCTCTCTTTTCTCCGCGCCTCAGCATGAGTTTTTCCCGCTTGACTTTAATCCCCAATCTGCTAAACTGCGCCCCGTTGACCCCATTGAGTGACCCGTCACTGATTCGGATTTTGTGGCTCGGAGTTCCAACGCGAACCTCCGCCCCCCGACATACGGGAGCTTAAGCTCCAAGGAGCCATCAACTATACAGACTGTCCGTTTGGCCGGCGTGCAGTTCAGATGCCAGGGGGATATCCACCAATGACGCGAGTGTGTTAATCGGTTTATTTGGAATCGCCTTGGCATCGGGTTGACAGACGCCGCCGGCTGCCAGCTTAACTTCAGGCGGCAGTTAGGAACAATAGCCATGGCTATTCAGTATCAAAAGCGTAAAGGTCTCACACCTGAGCAACAAATCGAAGGCATCAGCATCATTCAAAGCTCGCGTGCCTATAAACTCCCGGAGTTCGGCTTCTATGAGCTGCTCTCCATGGCCAACCCGAAGGTTAAACGCAGCGATGCCATCGCCGTCGTTGAAGCTCTGCGGGAGGTCATCCTCACCCAATGCACCAACGGCGTCACCGTGCGCCTGCCCGAACTGTTCGATGTCGTTCCGTTCGTGCGCGGTACGCAGGACGCCAAAGGCGATTGGATCAACGGCCCGATCACCGGACTGCGGTTGCGGATCATGGACGAACTCAACACACTCTTCCAACGGCAGGTTGTGCTCGAACCCATCGATACGCGCACCATCATCCCGGTGATCAACGCGGTCGAAGATGCCATCAGCGGCAGTGTCAACGCGACACTCACCCGCGGCGGATTCATCGGCATCCACGGCAAACACCTCAAGTTCCACCCGCTCATGGGGGACGAAGGCGTTTACTTCATCAAGGACGATGGAACCGAAATCAAGGCTCTGCGCTACCTCGACAACAAAGCCACGCGCTTAACCGTCGAAGTCCCGCAAGACCTCGAACCCGGCCAAAACTGCATGCTCGTGGTGCGAATGCGCATGAACAGCAACAAAGCGCTACGCTGCTCCGTCTGCGAGACAGAGTTCCAAGTCATCTAACGCTGCTTAACCAACCCGTGGCCTGTGGAGTTCACCCTCCACAGGCCTTTTTTTATGCCAATTTATTTCCAATAACGGTCACAAACACACCCAACTCAACAACTCCGCAACCATACTCGCGTCCACGAGTACAACTCACTCGCAGGCGCGAGTGACCCTGGGTCGTACCCACGAGCCAACTCCACTCGCAAGTACGAGCCAACCTCACTCGTGCCTACGAGCTAAACTGAATGCTCCATCAACTCAAAGAAAAACAGGGAATGGAATGGCTTTTCTACGATGTGGTTTATCACGCGACATTTTCGAAGAGGCCGATGAGTCCGATGAGATCGAACAGAGAAGACATCCCTCCGGGGGTGAGGCATGTTCATCGAACATGCTCATAATACCGCCTGCCGACAGCAGGCGTACGCGGCCTCATCGGTCTCGTCGACCTCGTCGATTACCCACTAATCGGACGGGTACCCTTACAAGCCGGAAAACTCGTGCATCCCCAAAAAGAGCGGTTATCCTTACTGCTTTGACGCTGACGCATCGCCTTACCGCACTCAGGGCAGGCAGGGGCATTATCGGTCGGTTGCGGAATATCGCGAGCCTCCAAACGTACGGCAGTCAGCTTTTCACGGAAACCGCCCTCGGCTTTAAACTTCTCGCCCTGCTTCTCCAGATGCCGCTGAATCATCAACATCGTCCGATGAATCAATACGCATAAAGCATTCGCCACGATACAGCTATCATCCACATCCAGCCACTCGGCGAATTTCTTACGCTGCTCCAGCACATACGTCCCCGAATCATGTAGCAAATCGCGCCCAAAGTTAGCCGGATCCAGCCGCCTCTGCCACACCGGCTCCTCCTGCTCAAACTTCCACGGCACCTGATTGTGGAACAGCAGCCACATCTCATAATCCCCCAACAGCTCCGCCAAACTCGCCCGCGCAACATCAATAAGCTTCAACTCCGTCTCGCGCGAAGTCGCCCCACGCTCCGCCCCCTCCATCAAATTCGCCCGCCCCGATCGTGCTGCTTGCGTCATCTGGTCAAACAACCGTCCCTTCGGATCATTCTCGCGCGACAAAAAACGATGACAAAACCTCCACGTCTCCAATTGCACCAATGTCGCCAAAGTAAACAAATCCAAACGCCGATAACCGCCTGTAGGTGTAAAAAGTTCCATGACAAAATGATAGCCAAACACTCCACGGAAAACAACCCCAAACCAATGCCGCCGACACTAATTCACAATCCCGCCTGCTCCCAGCAGGCGTACACGGCCTCATCGGTCTCGTCGACCTCGGCGATTCCCTCTCCATCGGGCTCTGCCCGTACGCGGCCTCATCGACCTCTCTCGACCTCATCGCCACCCTGGGAGCGCCGGCGTCCCCGCCGGCACTATGTTGTTGTTTTTTCGACGAGACCGAGGAGCCCGACGAGATCGAACACGGCGGATACCCCGCCGAAACAGGACATGTTCGACAAACATGCCACAACACCGCTTGCCGACCGCAAGCGTACGCATCCTCATCGACCTCTTCGATTTCTCTTTCTCAGACTCACCCGTCTCGACCTCACCGATCTCATCGCTACTCTCCCCTCGCTAATCCCGGCGTCCTCGCCGGTACTGTGCGTTTCATGTGCGTCAGCGGGTAGGGCATGAAGGTAGTGCCTGTGGCACTTCACCGAAACCGCCGTGTGGGGTAATGTTTTCGGTTCTCTCGGACTTTGCCCGTACGCGGCCTCATCGACCTCACCGATCTCACCGCTACTCTCCCCTCGCTAACCCCGGCGTCCTCGCCGGCATTGTGTGCGTCAGCGGGTAGGGCGTGTTTCGCCGAAACCGCCGCATCGCGTCAGCCTCTTCACTTATTACTTCGTCTCTTCCCTTATTACCTATCACCTATTACATATTACTTGGTTTTATGCTTGCAATGCCCGTCAAAAAGGAGTATTCTCAAAGGCAGTACAGATGACTCTTATAAATCTGTCTGATCTTTTTCATAATCTCGCATGGCTCTTGTGAGTCGTGCGTGGATAAAAGTAAGCACACCGCTTATTACAGCCTCATCAGAAATCACCAATTTCAATTACCAAGGCTGAATAAGAAGGTGCGCTACGTGTATCTACACGTGGCGTACTCTCTTGTCGTATTTTGGTATAGGTGTTTGGTGATACCTTGATGAGATATGATCTGGAGGGTACGCCTTTATTATGCCTCGGGGCTATTCTCCGTCACAACATCAGAGGTACACGGAGGAAATCATGTTAAGAATAATCAGCATCGCGAAATATATCGGTTGTTCGTTGAGGATGCCACTGCTAGCTTTGGTTTGCATGATCGGTGCAAGCACTGCTTCGGGTTATGCTGGGGCGAACCCACCCCCAGATGAGGATGAAACTCTACCCATCCCAACTCATTTTTCTGCAAGTGATGGCACTTACATGGATCGTGTGAGGTTGACATGGAGTGCTGTATTAGATGCAACGTCCTATAAGGTTTACCGGGATAGTGTGTTGTTGACAAGTGTGACGGGCACGACGTATGACGACACAACTGCTCAGCCGGGGGTTGAATATACTTATGCGGTATCGGCGGTGGAGGGTGCGGAAGAAAGCGAGAAGGCTACAGATAAAGGCTATTGCGCCGGCGTTGAAGCACCAAAGAATCTTCAAGCCAGTTATGGTACATGGGATAGCGGTATTTTTGTTGAGTGGGCGCCTGTGATAGGTGATGGGATAACCTATCAGGTTTATCGGGGCGAAACGGAGGACACCCTGTCCATGGTAATGATAACAAACGATTTGGCTGTGGTTGAGATGCTAGATGTTGCCGCGCAACCCAACAAGGTTTATTATTATGCGGTCAAGGCTCAATTCAATGAGCAGCTTAGTGGGTTCAGTAATGTTGATGCAGGGTATTGGTATAGAACTCCGGTTGTGTTCTTGCATGGATGGGGAGGAAGTGAAAGTGTTTGGAATAATTTGGCTGATTTGTTAATCGAAGATGCTGGCTATGTGCAAGAAAATTTTCATATTGTAGAAAAATACGATGATTATGGTTTTCCTGACGCTTCTATTTCAACATTGGCGCGAAATGTTGCACTGGAGATCGAAAACTTTTCAGCAATGCATGGCAAGCCTGTAGATGTAGTCGCACATAGTATGGGCGGGATTGTCTTACGATCTGCATTAGCGCAAAGAATACTCAATTCTAGTCATGTGCGGCGATTTATTCCGATTGCAACACCACATTACGGGCAAAACATGAGTGTAGATACACAATCAAGGCAGATGGCATACGGATCAGAGTTCTTATGGGATTTAGCCAAAGCGTGGCATTTTGAAGAAAGGAAAATTAATGACGCCAATGTACTGTGCATAGCCGGACTCGAGGATTATGTAAACAATTGGTGTTGGGATGGACTTGTGCACCATTGGTCAGCAACGCTCGGAGATACACAAGATGTCCGGTATGTAAACCGTTCGCATGGCGATGCGACGATATTCAAAACTCATCCAATTTATCTTTGCCCCGATGGCACAAACGATGCGGTTTACGTACTGGTGAAAAACTTCTTGATAAATGGCAAAAAATTATCTCAGAGTGAACTTCTTCAGGCACCTATTAGAGGTGGTGCAGCGGTGCCCTCGACATTTCACAACCCAAGTGGTACGATCTTTTTGCAGGTAGTCAATGAGAAAAAACAGCCAGTGAATTACTCGGGGACCGGGGCTAAAGTCTACAACCAAATTGTTCGGAAAATAACGCCCGATGTCACAGGATTGAACAGTGAGCATGGAGATGGTCATAGTGCTTTAAGCAAGGGTATTGAATTGTTAACTACTACATCCTCAAAAGATTGGAACATCGGCATTCCTGCGGGGAATTATGTTCTTGAGTTTAATGGAACCGCGAGATATCGAGCACCAGATCCGATCGCAGTCACAGTACGATCCGGAGAGGTTTGCGTAGTGCCACCTATAACAGCACAATTAAGATCCTTTTTTGCATGGGTTGATAATCTTGTTGCACCTGCCAGAAATTCAGAAAGCCAAACAATTGATATGATTTCTCCTTTTACCATAGACTGGACGGCTGCATCCGATTCATCATGGTTGACATTACAAACCACATCAGGAATCGGAAGTGGAGCGTTGATTTATTCAGTACAGGCGAACAATACGTCAAGCGAGAGAATTGGAAAGATTACGATCTCCTACATTCATGAGGGAAAAGCAGAGTCAATCGCTATCACAGTAACACAAGATTCGTCAACAGGCACGATGCGTACTGTCTTGGCAACCGCTGGATTGGCTGAAGGCGGCACCATTACTGGTGCAGGTGTGATAAGAAAGGGATCGTCGTGTACGGTTGTAGCAATTGCAGACCCCGGCTACACGTTTGTAAACTGGATGGAAGGTTCGTCGGTCGTCAGCACCAGCACAAATTATACATTCAAGGTTACGGACAGTCGCACATTGACAGCGAATTTTATGCCAGTGGGTATATTGCCATGCACGGTGACTTTTAACGGAAGTGGTGGGGCTCCGGACAATCAGAGTGTAATACAGGTACATAACAACAAATACATTCTGCCACCTTTTAATCCAATGCGGACAGGATATAAATTTGTAGGATGGTTCACAAGTATCTCAGGTGGAGAACAAATTACAACCAACACAACTGTTCTGCAACCACTTGCACATACGCTCTTTGCCCATTGGGATAAGATCTATACACTGACAGTGAAGAGTGGTACGGCAGATGTTGTAAGCTCTCTTCCCGGAGCTGAGATAGAAATCACGGCCAATGACGCGTCGTTGAATCAGGAGTTTCAGAAGTGGACGGTGTCGCCGACGTCGGTGGTGTTTGCAGAGGGTTTCAGCATCAATGATGCGACTACCAAGATCATCATGCCGGCTGCAAATGTGACGATGACGGCGGTGTATGTCAAAGCCCCCGGTTCGTTGGGGATTGAGTGCGTTCCGAATAATGATCAGACTGTGACCGGCGTGGAGTGGTCAACGGATAAGCGAACGTGGTATGCTGCCAATGTCACACAACGTCTTACAGCAGGCGCCTATACGGTCTATTTCCGTTCAACTGATGGCAAGTGGATTGTTCCGGCTTCCACCAAGATCACGCTCAATGCAGGCTCTGCCGATGCGCCGACACTGGTGCCTGTTAACTGTGAGTTTGCTCCGGCGTTTGATGGCAATACACTGGACGATGCTACCGATCCGAACAGCGATCAAGGTCAGTGGAGCGAGGAGAGCGGTCAGCTGGATTGGACGGGCTTGCGTGTCGGTCTGCGGGCGAAGCTGGGGCCGTTGCCATTACAAGCAAACGCGACATCCGTCAAGCTGAAGAGCGGTAAGCTCCCTACAGGTCTCAAGTTGGTGACGATTGATAATCAAGTCTATCTGTCGGGCATTCCGACCAAGGCTGGAACCTATCCCGCAGTGCTACAAGCGATGGAGGGCAAGAAGGCTGGCGCGTTGTTGAACGTTGCGTGGGATGTACAAGACCTGCCCACCGAATACATCGGCACCTTTAACGGCGTCTATACTGCCACAACGAACGGTATTACCCGCCACAGTGCCTTGACGCTGACGGTGGGCAAGACCGGCAAGTTGACCGGCTCGGTGAGTTTGGGTGGTAAGAAGTATTCCCTCAAGGCCGATGCGTTTGATGCGATTGATTTCACTACCGGCGCGATGTCGGTCACCAGCACTGCATTCATCTGCACCAGTCCCAAGCTGAGCAATGCCGTCAGCTTGACGATTAGTTTGAGCGAGGCAGGTTTAGGGATGTTTGATGTCACACCGCTCCCAACTGCCACTGGCGACTACACCGGACAAGCGGTTCGCAACGGTTGGAAGGATAAGGTGAAGCATGCTCTGCGCATAACTGCCGTAGACACAGTAAACGGGTACTATACCCTCTCGCTCTATCCGGAGGATGATTCGTATGGGGCAGGGTATGTCACCCTCACAGTCGATACCAAGGGCGGCGTCAAAGCCGCAGGCAAGCTTGCCGATGGTACAGCCGTCTCCGGCAGTGGTGTATTGCTGGTGACTGACACAGAGGTCTCCACGGTAATCGCACTCTCGCCCAGCGCGTATAAAGGCGGGGAATTCTACCTCAACGTCAAGTTCATTCAAGACGCCCAGCCGGGTGTTGAGACTGTGGAACCCGTCAACTGGGTCAACACCGTCACAACCACCACATCCAATGGCCCCTTTGAACGTAAGCCGAGCGTCGCGGGCGGGTGGTACAGTCAACTCACCAGCCTCTACAGCGTTTACAACACCAGCTACGATCCTGAGAACCCCTACAAGCTTGGATTAAACGCCGATGCGATTACCACCGCAGTCTCAGTGCAGTTCAACGCCAAGGGAATAGGGGTCGACGCACTATCCAAAACAAACAATCCCTACAACGTGAAGCTGACACTCACACCCAAAACAGGGCTCTTCAGCGGCAGCTTCAACGAAACAGGCGTCAAAACCGCCTACAAACTCTACGGCATCCTGACTCCCTACCTCGTGACCGACACCGACAATACCGCAGGCCTCGGCTTCTACAGCATCCCGGTGGTTGTGCCCAAGACGCAGA
>JAVBMC010000067.1:0-23269 GCA_031552845.1 Kiritimatiellia bacterium | reverse complement strand
CCGTCATACCCCAGGCGCCATGATCTATTATGCCCACCCCTACAGCTCCTGGGAACGCGGCAGTAACGAAAACAACCACCGCCTCATCCGCCGCTTCGCCCCCAAAGGCAGCCGGTTAAGCCTCGTGCTCCACCGTGAACTGGCCGAAGGCGTCGGTTTTATTAATCGGCTTGTACGTAAACTCTTTGACGGACAAAGCGCCTTTGAGCGCTGGAATGCCGCCTTGAAAAGAGTCGCCTGAAAGTGAAGTCATTTATTGCAATGAACCACGCGCATGGTTTTTGTTAGACAGGTGTTTAAGTTGTTGACTTTCACTGAATAATTTGTTACATTTGTCCCGTAGAAGTTCTAGGTTCGGGACGCGTGAATAAGTCATTCTCAGTTTTTTTATATTGCATGTTTGGGGCACTGTGGATTGCAGTGCTGGCTTCGGGCTTTGTTTTTCTGGGGCGCCCGGTGTGGGGCAAGCTGGCTGGGCTGAAGGATCAGCATGCAATGGCCACTGCGGCGGTGCAAGCGAAGTCTGAGGAAATACGTTCGTATAAAAGCAAGCAGCAGCGTTTCCAGACTGACCCTGATTTTGTGGAGTTGTTAGCCCGTCAAAATAAGCGGGTTCGTCCGAATGAAGTCCTTTACAAGTTTGAGGCGCGCGCGGACTAAATGCTTGCGGCATGTACGCAGCGCGGCGGCCGAAGCCGGGTTCAACCGGTGAAAACGGCTGGTCTTAATATTGTCCTCTTTGTTTGTACCGCTAATACGTGCCGGAGTCCTTTGGCGGAAGTGATATTTAACAGCCGCTTGGGCGAATTGCCCGAGGGATGGGTGGGGGAGTCTGCCGGAATTTGCGCATGTAATGGATGCAAAGCTTCATCGGGTTCAATCTTTGTTGCGCATGAGATGGGGCTGGATTTGTCACGGCATCGGAGTCAGCCGGCTTCGCGTGAGAAAATCAATGCATCGCGTTTGGTGATTGCTATGACGGAGTCGCACGCGGAGTTTTTGCGGGAGATTGCGCCGGAGGCGACGGACCGCATTCATCTGCTGAAGGAGTTTGATCCTCGCGGCGGAAAGGATATTGATGTGCCGGATCCGTTTGGCTTGTATGGGGTGGATTATCGTTTCTGCCGTGATGACATTGATGCCTCGATGAGCGGGTTGATTGCATTTATCAAAAAGCTTGTGGCAGAAGAACAGTCCGCAGAGGGAGCGGGTGATTTATGAAGTGGATTTCAGGACAGGCGTTACGGACAGTTGAGAAGCGCGCGATTGAAGAGCGCGGCATGAGCGGCTATCGGCTGATGTGCCGTGCGGGCGCGGCTTTGGCGCGGATGGCGGCTTACTTGGCTTCGGCAGGCAACACGCGCAGCATCGTCGTCGTGGCGGGGCACGGCAATAACGGCGGCGATGGATTTGTCGCGGCGAAGTGTCTGCATGAGGATGGCTTCTTGGTGACGGTGTTGATGACGTGCCTGCCGGCGGCATTGCGGGGCAGCGCCAAAGAGGCGTGGATGGATTTGCATATGGCGAACGTGCCGTTCAAAGTGCTGAGTACGCTTGACCGTTGGGAGAAGGATCCGTGGATGGATTCGGCGGTGTTTCCGCGTAAGGCGATTGTGATTGATGCGCTGTTGGGCACGGGACTGCAAGGTGCGCCGGATGGCGTAATGGCGGCGGCGATTCAATGGATGAATGGTACGCATGCAAGCTGTAAGGTCTGTTCGGCGGATTTGCCTTCGGGCATGGATTCGGATACGGGGCTGTGTCCCGGCGTGGTGGTGAAGGCAGATGCGACGGTGACATTCTCGCGCCCGAAGAAGGGATTCCTGCGTCCTGAAGCCGAGGCGTTGTTGGGGCATTTGGAGGTTGCGGATATTGGCGTGCCGGGTGAATTGTTGGAAGCAGGCGAGAGCGATGAAGCTGTCGAGCTGGTCGCCGCGCCGGAACTGCGCCGTTTGATGCCACCGCGTCCGCGTGATGCACATAAGGGGATGTTCGGCCATGCGTTGGTGATTGGCGGGAGTGCGGCTTATCCGAATGCGCCGGTGATGGCTTCTATCGCGGCACTGCGGATTGGCGCGGGGTTGGTGACGCTGGCGGGACCGGAAGTTTCACGCACGGCATTGGCGGCATGGCTGCCGGAGGCGATCTTCACGCCTACCGATGGGCTGCCGGATTACTTGGCGTTGCCTATGGAGGATTATTCGGCGATTGCGGTCGGCCCCGGCATGGGTCCGGGCGAGAAGGTCGAAGCGCTGGTACAGCATTTGTTTGATCAGACGCAGAAGCGGGTGATTATTGACGCCGATGGGTTGAATGCGTTGGCGCGCCTGTATGAGCGTGGTTGGCGGCCGGTGCCTGTGAGCGCACAGCGTGTGATTATCACGCCCCATGTCGGCGAAGCGGCGCGGTTGTTGGGCTGTGAGAAGAGCGATGTCCAAGCAGACCGCATCGGTGCAGTTAAGAAACTGGCAGAGCGGTATCAATGTATTGCCGTGCTCAAGGGCGCTGGGACGTTGATTTGCGAACCGGGCGGCAAGCCGTGGCTGGCGCTGACGGGGAACCCCGGTATGGCGACGGCGGGCAGTGGCGATGTGCTCACGGGAATGATTGTAGGCTTGCTGGCGAAGAATCACGGATGCCTGAATGCCGCGCAGATCGGCGTGTGGATTCATGGCGCAACGGGCGATTATGTGTCGATTGAACGCGGTGCCGAGACGATGACCGCAATGATGATTGTTGAACGGCTACACTTGTAAAACGGATTAACCTAACCACAGGAGAAAAGAATGACGAACTTCACACTGAATAACCCTGTTACGCTGATTTTTGGCAAGGGGACGATTCCACAGCTGGCGGAGCAGATTCCGGAGGGAACACGCGTGCTGATGCTCTATGGCGGCGGATCGATTATGAAGAACGGCGTTTATAAGCAGGTCAAGAAGGCGTTGGCTAAGTGCAAGGTGACGGAGTTTGGCGGTATCGAGCCGAACCCGCATTATGAGACCTGCATGAAGGCTGTGGCCGTGTGCCGTAAAGAGAAGATTCAATTTCTGCTGGCTGTGGGCGGCGGGTCGGTGCTCGATGGCACCAAGTTCATTGCGGCGGCTGTAAAGTTCCGTGGCGGCGATCCGTGGCAATTGATGGAAGGGCGCACTCCGTGTACTGCGGCACTGCCTTTGGGGTCCGTAATGACATTGCCGGCGACAGGCTCGGAGATGAATGGCGGCGCGGTGATTTCGCGCGTCTCGGCAAATGAGAAGCAGGCGTTGGAAAATCCGCTGCTGTATCCGAAGTTCTCGATCCTCGATCCTGAGACGACGTACACCCTGCCGGAGCGTCAGACGCAGAATGGCATTGTCGATACCTACGTACATGTAATGGAGCAGTATTTGTGCAATGTGGATGGCTCCGCGTTGACTGAACGCATGGCCGAAAGCGTGTTGCAGACATTGGTCGAGTACGCGCCGAAAGTGAAAAAGATGCCGAACGATTACACCGTGCGTGCAGAGCTGATGTGGTGCGCGACGGTCGGCTTGAACGGCTGGCTGGGCTGCGGCGCGGCGGCACAGGATTGGGCGACGCACATGATCGGTCACGAGCTGACGGCAATCTATGGCCTTGACCATGCGCGGACGCTGGCGATTGTGATGCCGGCAGTGCATACCTACCTGCTCAAGCAGAAGCAGAAACGTATGGCGCAGTATGGCCGCCGCGTATGGGGCTTGAACGGCACCGACAAGGTTGTCGCCGCAGAGGCCGTAAAGAAGACAGAGGCATTCTTCCGCTCCGTCGGATTCAAGACCCGCCTGCGCGAGAATAAGATTGATGCCGCTGAAGCCGGTCCTGAGGTCGGCCGCCGTATCGCTTTGCGCGGGTTGAAGCTGGGCGAAGCCCATAACATTGGTGCCAAGGAAATTGCCGCCATCTTGAAACTCGCGGAGTAAGATATTATGGAGGTTGCAGAGATTGCACAGGCGGTCATCGCCGGTAAGATGGCCGATGTCCAACGTCTTGTGGAGACGGCGCTCGCAGAGGGCGCCTCTCCCAAGGTTGTTCTGGAGGAAGGCTTATTGACCGGCATGGCTGAAATCGGTGAGCGATTCAAAGCCGGCAAAATATTCGTGCCGTCGGTGCTGCTGGCGGCGCGGGCGATGAAGAAGGGCATGGAGCTGCTCAAGCCGTTGTTATCGGATGCCGGCGTTGAGCCGGTGGCTACCGCGGTGATTGGAACCATTAAGGGAGACTTGCACGACATTGGCAAGAACCTCGTCGGCATGATGCTGGAAGGCGCAGGCTTTAAGGTGATTGATGCGGGCATTGACGTTGCGCCGGAGAAGTTCATTGCGCTGGCGCAGGAACACAATGCCTCCATTATCGGCGTATCAGCCTTGCTGACGACAACGATGATCAACATGAAGCTGGTTGTCGAAGCGCGTGCCGGTGCGAGCTTGAATGCGAAGGTGATTATCGGCGGTGCGCCGGTGACGCAGAAGTTCGCTGATGAAATCGGTGCGGACGGTTATTCGCCCGATGCGGCCTCGGCTGCAGAGCTGGCGAAACGTTTGGTGCAGTGCGCGTAATCATGGAGTCGCTCTCACGCACCTGTTACGGTTCGACCGGGCGCCCGCTCATGGCGTATGATACGCAAGAAGAGGCGGAGCTTTCGGCGGATTACCACAACCATTGCCACGGGCGGGACATGACGGCATACAACTGCCGCAAGTGCGGCCTGTGGCATTTGGCTCCGCGCGGCAGCGGCGTCACAAACGACAAATGCCTGTTTTGCATGGGTTCCGACGGTTCACAAAAAACAACCTATCCCACGCGCGAAGCCGCCGAACGCCAAGCCGAACATACGCGGCGTGCTACAGGCTTAAAACTGACCGCCTACCGCTGTCCTGTCGGCACGGGGTATCATTTGACCCGCAAGCCTTGAAGGTTTTATTTCAAGTAGTCGTTTGAGTCGTGCGGTGCGTGTTGGCGTTCGGTTTGCGTATATTCGCGGATGACCGAGGCTACGGTGATATGGTATTTTTCAAACAGCGAGTTGTGTCCGGCTTTTTGGCTTTCGCGGTGAGCTAGCAGGTTACGCCATTTTGCGGCGGCTTCTTCGCTCTCCCAGACTGACAGGCTCAATAGCTTGCCGTCTTTATTCAGGCTGGCGAAGCGCTCGATGCTGATGAAGCCTTCCATCTTGATGAGTTCAGCTTTCAAGCTGGCCGCGAGGGAGAGATATTTAGCCATGCCTTCTTTCTTTGGCGTGACTTCAAAGATAACTACAATTTTATTGCTCATGGTTAAAAGAATCCCCGCGGGTACTTGAGGTATCCGCGGGGATTTTGTTGGTTACGATTGTATTAACTATTCCTCGTCGTGATGCTGCATATGCTTGGCGGCTTCGGCGATGATCTTTTGCGCGACGTTGCCGGGGACGGTGTCGTAACGCGAGAAGGTCATTTCAAAGCTGCCTTGGCCGCCGGTGACAGAGCGCAGTTCGGTCGAGAAGCGGAAGAGTTCGGCCAGCGGTGCTTCGGCTGTGATGAGCTGCATGCCGTCTTGAAGGTCAACACCCAACACGCGGCCGCGCTTATGGGTGAGTTCGCCATTGATGGCACCCATGAAGGCTTCCGGGATGTGGATGGTGAGCGTCATGATAGGTTCGAGCAACACGGGCTTGGCTTTGGAGATTGCATCACGCAGGGCGCGGGAACCGGCAATCTTGAAGGCAATTTCCGAGGAGTCGACATCGTGGTAGGAGCCGTCGTAAACGGTGACTTTGACGTTCTGCACCAGGTAACCTGCCACAGGACCTGCGAGTACGCCATCGTCCACGCCTTTCTTTACGGCGGGGATGAAGTTGCCGGGGATTGCACCGCCGACCACAGCGTTGTGGAACATTTCTTCGCCTTCTTGCAATGGCGCTACGCGGAGATAAACTTCACCGAACTGTCCGCGTCCGCCGCTCTGTTTTTTGTGGCGGTAGTGCCCTTCGCCATTGGCGGTTACCGTTTCGCGATAGGGCACCTTGGGCGTGCTGACGTCAACGGTGACGTTGGACTGGGTCTTCATGATATGCACGGCTACATCGATTTGGACGTCACCCATGCCTTTGAGGATGATCTCCTTGGTCTCGACGCTCTTCTCAACTTCAAGCGTGGGATAGGCCTCGCAGATGCGATGGAGGGCGACGCTCATTTTATCTTCGTCAGCTTGCGTGTGTGCCGTGATGGCGACCCATGTGGTAGGCTTGGGGAAGTCGGGGCGCGGGAGACGCGCCGTGCCACCGGGGGCGACGAGCGTATGGCCGGTAGTGACGTTCTTGAGTTTGGCAATAGCGATGATGTCGCCGGGGATGGCTTGTTCAATGGGGATTTGCTTTTTGCCGATGAGCTGGAACATAGAACCGATCGACTCCTTGCCGCCGTTGGCGGTGTTGACGACTTCCATGGGAGCTTTGAGAGTGCCGCTCACGACTCGGACGAAGTTGAGGTGTCCGAGGTAGGGGTCGATCATGCTGCGCCAGACGTAACCGACGAAGGGAGCCGTGGCATCAGCCGGATGAACGTGTCCATCCATATCGGTGAAGTCGCGGCAGCCGGGAGGCGGCATGAGGCGGCAGATATTGTCGAGCAGTTCATCAACGCCAACGTCCTTGAGGGCGTTGACGGCAAAGATGGGATGGCAAGTGCCGGCGATGACGGCTTCGTCAAGACCCTCGGCAATTTCGGCTGCGGTGAGAACTTGGCCGTCGAGGTATTTCTCGGTGAGCGTATCGTTAGCCTCGGCGGCGTGTTCGATGAGTTCGCCTTTGATTTCCTTGAGGGCCTCGGGGAGTTCGTGGGTTTCGAGGATGTCGATGACGCCGCCTTTGCCGTCGGGAACGACGACGGGCGTGCAGGAGGTGCCGAAGCGGTCGCGGCATTGTTCGACGACTTTATTGAAGTCGGCGTTTTCTTTGTCGAGCCCGGTGATGACGAAGCCGATGGCGCGGATGCCGTTCTTTTTGCAGGCCTGCCAGACGCGCAGGGTGCCGGCTTGGATGCCGGAGACGGCGTCAACCGTGATGAGTGCGAAGTCGCTCGCGCTGGCGGCGCCGATGACTTGTCCGTAGAAATCGCCAAAGCCGGGGGTGTCGACGAAGATCATCCGGAACTGTTCGTCGTTGTGGAGGAAGGGTGCGTCGAAGCTGCTGGAGAAGAGGGTCGTTTTGCGTTCTTTTTCTTCGTCGGTGAAATCGCCGACGCTGGTGCCGTTCGCGACGGAGCCGAGTTTGTCATTCAGTTTGAGCTTGTAGGCGAGGGCATCGACAAGTGTGGTCTTGCCGGTGCCGGCATGCCCCAAGACCGAGAAATTGCGTACAGTGGCAACAGAAAGCTCTTTCATAGGATCCCCTTTGAACGTAATTAAAGACAATTCTGTGAAGTATAAAACTAAAACGAGGCACAGTCAAGCACATTTGCGTTTATTTGCCGGATGTGCATTTTTTTTAGCGGTGTAGTGAATTGTGCTTGCTAATCCGAGGCGTAAATGATATCCTTTGCGTCCTTGTGCGGCCGTAGTTCAATGGATAGAGCATCTGACTACGGATCAGAATGTTGCAGGTTCGACTCCTGCCGGCCGCGCCAGTTTGTTTCGATGTTGATTTTGATTGCGGGGTGGAGCAGCTTGGTAGCTCGTCAGGCTCATAACCTGAAGGCCGTTGGTTCAAATCCAGCCCCCGCTACCATTTTCTGAGACTTAGCGCACCCGTGGTGGAATTGGCAGACACGTAAGTTTCAGGTACTTATGCCGAGAGGCGTGGGGGTTCGAGTCCCTCCGGGTGCACCAATGGGCTTTGCCCCCTTCGTCTATCGGTTAGGACGTCAGGTTCTCATCCTGAAAAGAGGAGTTCGACTCTCCTAGGGGGTGCCATCTTGATCAGGCTTGCAATACAGATTGCAGGCCTTTTTTTGTGCCTTGGCGGCGTGGGCGGTTTAGGCAACTCTAATATTTAAGGTTCAAGCTCACGCGGAGACGCGGAGGCACGGAGAAAATGAAGAAGTTTTATCCGCAGATTGCACAGATGGACGCAGATGAAGAGTTGAAATAAGCTGACGCGGGGTTAAGATAGGCGGAGAGTTTTGTGTGTCACACATAGGGCTGCAAGCAAGACGAAGCCGTCTCAAAAGGTGATATGAGAGTGTTGGGGATCCGGCGCGGGCATCCTTGTGAACTAGCTTGTGCATGTCAAATTCGTGATACGGGTGTACCACAGTGTGTGATACGGGTGTACCTCGAACTGTGGTACGGGTGTACCATGAAGTATGGTACGGGTGTACCTCGATCCCGGGGTATAGGGATAGGAGCCGAATAAACCCCCGGCGCTTTTGAGGGCGCCAGGGGGATAGGATAGGTTTTATTCCACTGTAAGTAGAGTTTGGAATCTGCCAACTCTCAATGTTTTACACCCTTTGTAGCGTTTTCTGATCTCCAAGATGTAGGATCCGGGTTCAAGCTCAGGCACCTCGCAAGTCAGGCGGGCATCCTTATTATCGAGATAACGCATGACTTTGAACGCTTTGCCGCTCGCATCACCGCTTTCTCTAAAAAATGCACCCTCATCAGACATCAAAGCCTTGAACTTCATATCCGTCCCAACTACTTTAATCATCCCTCCGGGAGTCACCACGCTATTGATCGAATCGCTAAGTGCATCGGTAACCGATTTCACCTTAGGGGCCTTCACCGTCGCTTCAACAACCGTACCTGTCAACGTCTCCAAGAACTGTCTAAAGCTCTTGGAAGGGCGGAACCCCAGCTTGAACTGAAGCTTAGTCCCCTCAAATAGTCTGCCGTCACTATCATACTTACCCTTAGCCTTGAGAGAAAAGGTACCAAGCCCTTTAATCTTAACCGGGTGCGCCAACGCAAACAGCTCCTTCATCACCTGCGGTATACGCTTTACGGTAGCCTCAGCCTGAGGCGTCGAGAGATTACCCCCGCCGCTCGCCAGCATTTCGTTAAGCTGCTCAGAAGAGGGTGTCTCATTCTGCAACACAATAGGCGTTAAGGCATTTTGTTCAGCCAATATGCCCGACACCGCCGGTGCCAAACGCATCGGTACGCTAACTGTAGGTTTATCATCATTTGAATTACTCATTTTATTTTACTTTCACTTATGCTCATAATATTGAGCGTTAATATTTGCTTCAAACCAAGGTTTTGACACTCGCCAAAGTTGGTTTTTATATATTTGTTAGATTTTTTTTGCAAGAGAAATTTTAGGAGATGCTAATATTCGTAATAATTCATTTATTTACATCAAATTATGCAATATTTTAGGATTTGCCTTGTTTGGCCAAACCCACGCCTAAAAGCCCTTTACCTCCTAATTTGCCATTTTTGAAGGTACCCCCGCCAAAGGGGGCAAGGGGGGCTATCATCGGTGAATATAACGAAACAGCCTTCGCTCCTTCTACCCCTCCAAAGGACTCTTAGTGGTGAAACAATCGAAACAGCCTTTGCCTGTTCTTCCCCCTGTACATAAAAAAGGCAGGGGGCTTGGATAACCCCCTGCCTCAAAGTCAACCATACCCGCTAAGAGCAACTAACTCCAAAATGAACGCCAGATGCTCTCGGATTTCTTCTGCAGATAATCCTCCACCACATTTGAAACCTGCGGCGGCGGCACCAGCTTCTCCCAGGTCGAAAACTTCGGGCAGGTATTACCCGGCGTGGTCGCCTTATTCTTCTGCGCAAGGCACGGCGACGCCACAGCCTCGGCTTTCACATACTTCGGCTTATTCCCTGAGAATACTACCTCGCGCACGCCACCCCACCACCGGCAGGTCCCGCACTTCTTATCTTTCACCCCATATGTTCCAACGCTAGGCATAACGCTCCTCCGCAGCCCAGTTAAAAAACATCACGTCCGCAACACCCGAATGTTACACCTTTACCGCCTTTAATACAAGCACAAAGCCACTCTTTGCATACCATCACTGCCCTGTCTGCTTCCGATTGCACTGGTCGCAGATCCAGACCTTGCGTTGAATATACCCCGTCCAAGCAATAGCAGCTGCAATGAAAAAGATCCCGCGGATAAACGCGCCCTCAACAAAATGCAAGACTCCAAAGAGGACGCATACCGAGATACCGCCCCATACGATTTTACTTTTCACCACGCCAGCAGTTGTCTCAAAAGAAATGTCGCGTAATGGCCCCTGGCAATGTTTGCAACGTACGTTGGGAATATACTTGCTGTCATCTGTTGTTGATGCAGAAACATGCAGTGAGGTCTGTGAGCCACACCGTGTACAGAATACAGCTGATTTCTTCATCAACGCCCCGCATCCTTCGCAAAACTTCTCGTCTTCGGCTTTCTGTTGCATTAGAACATCCTTGATTTATTTCTGCACGACAACTACATCCGGTGCCGTGTCAGCTAAAACAGCGGAATGGCGCATGTCAAAATAACATGCACCATTCCACACATCACTACTTAGCCAATGGCCTGCCATTCTTGTCGGTATAACTACCGCAAAGAATGAGAATGACATCAATCAATTGCCAGAGGCCGCACCCGCCTAATGTAAACAGCTGAATCAGCCCAATGACAATATGTCCGGTATAAAAACGATGTATGCCAAACAGGCAGAAGAACACGGGTAACAGGGACAGTGCCAAAGCAGCGCCCCAGCTCTTTCGGTTTACCTCTGCAGGCTTTCCTCCAACGGCTTGTTGTTGACGGACGCCACACTTAGGACATAATTCAGCCTCTTTCTTAATCACTGCACTGCAAGAACTGCAGAACTTCTCATCTACGCCTTTGTTTTCTGAGCTGTTCGAGACCGACATTGGCACCGGCGCACTTGCCTGCGCTTGCTTTCCGCCGCATTTAGAGCAAAAAGAAGCGTTTGCGTTGATGACCGTACCACATGAAGTACAGAACCTTTCAGAACCATTATCAGAATCTAACTGCATGGTTTTCTCCTGTTAGTGTTGAGACGTTAGTTTTTAAGGTTTATTTAACCTCTTGAATCTTTTCCATTTCCTTCAGCTTTGCCACAAAGTATGGGAAGAATGCATTTAAAAGTTCCAGCTCATCTCCGTCAAACTCGATTTTCCCTCCCATGCGAATATACCCCAATGCCTCATCATTGATTTGAAAAATATGCCCAACATAGGCCGTTCCAACACAGGCGTCATGATCACCTATACCGATGCTTTTAATGTCGTTGAGTTTTCGACAGCCGGATGGTCCCTTGAGCATTGTTAGACTCGTAAAAGGTGAGAGTTTGAGCGTGCCAAAATATACGTTTGTATCTGTTAACACAATCCCTGTCTTTTGCCAATTCATTAACTCAATGAACTTACCGAGGTAGGGGATCTTTTCTAATAGTTCAATTACTCCAAAGCATTGTAAATGATTAACCACTAAGATTGGTTGTTCATTAGGAGCTAATGACATCCCATAACGCGCTGTATGTCTCGAAAGTAACTGTGGGGTGATTTCCGATCCCGTCAGAATATTTTTACTACGCTTAGAATAGTTTGCAAAGAAATTCTCGACAATCGCTCGTACTGTGTTTTCCGTCATTTTTGAACCTTTCATGCCCTATGTTTAAATGGCGGTACACATCCGGGCAATAAAAAGGCGTACCCCCAAGTCGTATTGTACACGGGTATCGCCAAACACCTAAGTCAAAATACAACAAGAGAGTACGCCACGTGTAGAAACACGTAGCGCACCGTCCTATTCAGCTTCGACTTGGAAATTTTGGCGATTTCGTGTACAGCTGTAATAAGCGGTGAGCTTATTTTATATGTACGCACACTCCATAAGGACTATGCGTACCGATGAGAAAGAACGGACGGATTTATAAGAGTCACCCGTACTGCTGATAATGATATTCCTTTTCGGGAGATATTGCAAGCGAAAAGGGCACCTCGAATAATTCACTTGGGGCGCGTCAGCTAACGCGGAGGCGAGAGAAAGAAGTGTGGATTTAACTGCAGCCCCTGTATTTACCATTTTTAAAGGGATTACTCTGCTTGTCGATCAGATTGGTTGCTCAGTGGTAGGGTAGATTGAACTATCTCGATGTTGAGGTTCGGGTTGTGGTGCTTAATAGTCCACTGCCACTTGTCGGCATGTTGGCGAAAATTCTTTAGACGGGGGCCGGCAATAATCTTCTCCACCGCATGCCCTTCTTCCAAAATACTGTGATAATCTTTTGAATATTTTAACAAGCCACTAGTTGAGCAGGGATAGCATTTCACATCGTCGTCCTCATATCGACAAAGCGTTAAAATTCGGGCTTCTTGCTCGTCTTTGAACGCCACATCTTTGACTAAGTGCCGTAGATAAATTAACATATCAAGTGCTGCTTTTTTTTCTTCATTATCTGTGATAGAAAGAAAACATTCCTTAATTTCAGCAAGACAACTTTTAATTTGCTCCATATTTTTGATGACTTGCTTTGATGGACATCCATTGCTGTGACACGTATCGTTAGTCATATCAAATGAATGAGCACATTGAGCAGGAGGATAGTAGAAAATTTTTTCTTTACTGTCGTAATAAAGAACCCAGTATAACGGATATCGCTCTATTGGTTCTTTCGCTTTTTCGCCTGTTATTTCTTTTGATGACTCCTTAGTAGGATCGTTTTCAATTTTTTTTATTGCACTGATAAGACGGCTACTTTCTGCCACTAAAGGTATGCCTTCTTCTGTGGCCATAGCAAAAAAACTTTGATTGAACACCAAGCAAATGCCTGTACCCTCTCCTTTTTCAATTTGCTTGCCATACAAGCGAAATTGATTTAGATCATCTACACGTGAAGAGAAGGAAGTTTGAAGAACCAGTAGTTTATCCTGTCCAATGAGGGTATGTTCGCCAAGAAAATTTTGAAATACTCGGCCTTCAATCGGGTCATTGGCTGTGGCGACTGCACCCATACGGAGTGGGCTTTCAGATTGAGGCTTTGGAGGGATAATTGGTAAATTGGCGCACAAATCATCTTTTGGGACACCGATGATATTCTCGAAAGCGCCTTGGGATTGATAGTGGGCAACAGAAAAGGAATTGGTTTCTTCTGAGAGAGCAACTTGCAGATGGTTTAGTAATTTAATTTGCAAATCCCAAAGGCTGCCGAAAATTGGTTTGCCAATGTGAGTTCCAACAAGTTCTTTAAAGTCACGTCTGTTTTGAATAATATTGCCGAGTTCTCCGGTTAGGTTTAACATAGTTTTGGGCACTAAGCTGTTGATTAAATTTTCAATTGCTTGTTGTTTAAGCGACTCTTGTATTGTAATATTATTTGGATTCTTTAACGCCAACCATTTGTTGTTGTAATATGAAAAGTCATTTGCGTCTAAGGCGATTGCCTGATCGTAACAACTTATAGCTTCTTCAAATTGCCCAAACATCACCAAAAGATTACCTTTATTATTGTGCCCGAGTGGATTTTGAGGTGTGAGCAAAATAATTTCATCATAACATTTGATCGCCTCTTCAAAGCGTTTGAGACGGACAAGACTATAGCCCTTAAGAAAATATGTCGGTGGAGAGTTTGGTGATATGTTTATTGCCTTATCATAGCAAACCAGAGCTTCAATATCTCGATCAAGAGTGCTTAAGATGTTACCCTTGGTAAAGTAAGAATAATCATATTCAGGGTCAATAGCAATTGCCTCATCGCAGCAACTGAGTGCTTCATCGTACCGCGTGAGCTTCTTTAAAACGAGAGCTTTGCCAGTGTAGGCGAGAATTTTTTTTGGAGCCATTTTTATGGAGGTATTATAGCAGATGATTGCTTCTGGGAAGCGTGAAAGGTCGGATAATGCGTCAGCTTTGACACGATAAATATAATCGTCGGTTGGGGCCAGTTCCAGAGCTTTGTCAAATAAACTGATAGCTTCTTCTTGACGGTGAAGGTAAGTCAGTGCGTTTCCTTTGAAAGTATATATGTCCGCATCTCGTGGATTTAATGAAATAATTTCATCATAACAAATGATAGCTTCTGCATATCGCTTTAAATTATTTAACGTATAGGCTTTTTGGCAGAGCGCATTCCAATGTTTGGGATTGATTGAAAGCAGGTTATTATAACAGGTAAGGGCTTCCTCCCATCGGTTTAGCTCGTACAGAGCATCACCTTTTTCGTTATAGGCTTCTGGATACGATGGATCCGTTTTTATAGCCAGATCGTATTTTTCAAGAGTAGCTTCGGTTTTCTTTTGGATATCTAGAGCATTCCCTTCACACACATGGGCAATAGCAAGAGCACGCCCTGATGGATTAGACAGAAAAATTTGTTGTGCTAATGCTTCAAGGCCCTCAAAATTTTTCGTGTACTTGAGTTCACGACGCTTAATATCAAGACCCTTGAGGTCATCTTGGGGGATAGGAAGAGACATGGATAACCTTTTGATAAAGTTAAGAGATTAAAGAATATTATTTTTGACTGTTAATGTCATTTTTAATTCGTCTACAAAAATTCAATACAGAGGTTATTTGTCGAGGCGGCGGTTACGTTTGTGGATTTGTTTAGTTTTGGGTCTGGAGAGTTTGCGGGCTTCGACGGCTTCGGGCCGGGGGCGGGCGCGGTAGTGGAGGGTTATGGGGGCGCCGAGGAGGCCGAATTGTTCGCGGAGCCTATTAGTAATGTGGCTGGTGAATTGTTTGGTGGCGAGCTTGGGGTCGTTGACGAAGAGTTTGATGTAGATGGGGGCTACGCCGGTTTGGGTGGAGTAGTAAATTTTGAGGCGTTTGCCGTTCTTGGTGGGGAGGATGGCGGTTTCGAAGGCGTTCTCTATCGTGCGGTTGAGCAGGCCGGTGGGGAGCTGGGTTTGGCTTTGGGCTGCGACTTGGTCGATGATGTCGATGCTTTTGCGGATGTTGAAGCCGGTCTTGGTGGAGGTGAAAACAAGGGGGCAGTGGTTGAGGAAGGGGATGATGGCGCGGAAGAGGGGTTCGGCTTTGGCTTGGGTGACGCCTTTTTCTTCCATAAGGTCCCATTTGTTGAGGATGAGGACGCAGGATTTGTTTTCGCGTTGGATGAGCGAGGAGATGTATTTGTCTTGGGTGGTGGGGCCGATTTCGGCATCCATGAGGATGACGGCGACGTCGCAGGTTTTGATGCTTTCTTCAGCACGGAAGAGGCTGAAGCGTTCGACGGAGGTGTCGATCTTATGGACGTGGCGCATGCCGGCGGTGTCGATGAGGGTGTAGTGACGGGCTTGGGGGCCGGTGCCGATGGTGAAGGGGACTTCGATACTGTCGCGGGTGGTGCCGGCGACGTTGGAGACGATGACGCGGTCGCTGTTGAGGAGGCGGTTGATGTAGGAGGATTTGCCGGCGTTGGGGCGGCCGACGATGGCGACGCGCAGGGGCTTGGTCTCGGTAGGGTTGACGTAGGGGGGGAGGTTGGGGAGGACGGCTTGCATGAGGTCGTCCATGCCGTTGTTGTGCAGCGCGGAGACGGGGAAGCAGTCGTAGCCGAGGTTGAGGAAGTCGCCCATGCCGTGTTCGTGCTGGGGGAGGTCGCACTTGTTGACGGCGATGTAGCAGGGGATGCCGGTTTTGTGGATGAGGCGGGCGACTTCTTCATCGGCGGGGTGGAGTCCGTTGAGGACATCGACGACGAGGATGACGACGGCGGCATCGGCAATGGCGAGGTCGACTTGTTCGCGGACGGCGGCTTCGATGACGTCATGCTCGACGGCGTTGTCGAAGACGTTGACGCCGCCGGTGTCGATGAGGGTGAAGGGGGCGTCGTCCCACATGACTTCGCGCATGAGGCGGTCGCGTGTAACGCCGCTTTGGTCGTGTACGATGGCGACGCGTTTGCGTGCGATGCGGTTGAAGAGGGCGGATTTGCCGACGTTGGGACGGCCGACGATGGCCACGATGCGTGCCGGGGTATTCTGGGTTTGTGTCATGGAGGCAGCCTCCTGCGTCTGGCGTTGAATAGAAATAAAAAAGGCTACTCTCGCGAGTAGCCTGAAATATGGCGGGAGAGACGGGGCTCGAACCCGCAACCACCGGATCGACAGTCCGGTGCGCTAACCAATTGCGCCACTCCCCCGCGAAACGGACGGAATAATATCAAATCCCTTGCGCCTTGACAAGCGTAATAGTACGTTTTTGTGAAAAATGTTTAGGGGCGAAGTAATAAGTAATAGGTGATAGGTAATAAGTTGAAAGAGCTAACGCGGTGGAGGGTGGATGAGGAGGAGTAAAGCTCACGCGGAGACGCGGAGGCGCGGAGAAAATGGAGAGGCTGACGCGATGGAGAGGCTCACATGAATACCGGCGAGGACGCCGGCGCTCCCAGGGTGGATAGTGGGTGTGTGCGGTTCACGGGCTTGCAAGCCCGTGGTTGTGGGGTTGCAAGCCTTCAAGTGTGGGCTTGTAAGCCTTCAGTTGCGGGGTTCGAAGCCTTCATTTGTGGGCTTGCAAGCCCACAAAGTGGAAGCAGGTGTCTGCCGGCGTTTTAGTAGAGGAGACAGGGGGAGGAATAAGTTGGGAGGCTGGCGCGGTGCGGCGGTTTTGGTGTGCGTCTAAACGCAATGAAGGGGTGTCCAATGAGGTCGAAGGATGTCTGGTTTAGCAGATTGGCACGGGAAGTCAAGTGCGATATACTGTGTATATTTCTCACCCCTGCTCTTGGAAAAATGCTGAGAAAGGCTTGCTCGTTTCATTGGGTTATGTTATAATCATTGCAGGTCTTGGATGTATCCTGCCTTGGAATCCGTGAGAGGGGGGCGGGGGTGTCGCGTCGGTAAAGGAAATGAATATGAACAAACTTTTGGCATTGGTGTTGGGTTGTTGTGCGTTGGCCGTTTCGGCAGCAGATTATTCGCAGTGGGCTAAGGTGCAGCTTTTGTCGTTTGAGCAGTATGGCGGTGCGGAGCTGACGAACTTTCCGGTCTTGGTGGCGTTGGAGTCCGGGGTAAATGGGTTTTCGTATGATGAGGTGAAGGCCGATGGGTCGGATTTGCGTTTTGTGGATCTGGCGACGGGCGATGAGTTGGCGTATGAGTTTGATACGTGGAATGTAAGCGGGCGGTCGCTGGTCTGGGTGAGGATTCCGATCTTAAACAGCAGCACGCGCATGACGATGTATCTGGGGAATCCGGAGGCGCCAAAGATGCCTTATACATCTGATGGTTCGACGTGGGCGAATGGTTATATTGCCGTATGGCATATGAATGTGAAGAACGGCACTACGGTGGATGATTCGACGGCAAACAAACACACGCTGACGGCTGTCGGCGCATCTTTCACAACGTCCAACAGTCCTTATGGGAGCACAGCGGTTTATAGTGCCGGTGCCAGCAAGCAGCTTTTGCGGACACCGCATGCGTCAGATTTTAATGGATTGACCGCAATGACGATTGAGGCATGGGCCACTGACGAGGCCGTCACAACCGACGGCACCTCTGCTGCGCGCGCTTTGATCGGCAAGCGTTCTTCGGGTGCTGATACTGCGTTTGCATTCTTTCGGTATGGTTCCCTCTACAACTTCATGTTGGATCTGACGCAGAGCAACAGCGATAATCACCGGATTACGTTTGAGAAGTCCAAGCCGACCACGGCATTTGCTTACCACGCCACAACGTTTGACGGAGCAGAGCCGTCCGCTTCGCGGTCATCGTTTTTCAGAGACGGGGTATTCTTGGCGAATGGAACTGCAGCGGGAACAATACCCACCGCCGTCAGCGAAAACACCCAGCCCGTTGTCGTATTCGGTCTGGATTCCGGAACCACGACTCCGTGGAAGGGCGTTGTGGATGAGATGCGCTTGTCCAATGTAGCGCGGTCAGCGGATTGGCTGGCGGCGAGCCACAAAGCTTTGCGCAACGAACTGCTGGTCTATGCACCGATCGTGATCAATGGTACGCTGGAGTTGAATCTGGTTGAAGTCGCCAACTGTGTGAGCAATACGGTGACGCTCTCCGCAGCACTTGCGGGAATCGGAGCAGGGACTGTCGAGGTTCGGTTATTCTACGGAACCGAACCTGATAATCTTTCGCAATTCAAAGATTGCGGTACTTACTACAGCCTCGGCGATTCGATTGTCACGACGCTGGAAGGTTTACTCTTTGACACAACCTACTATTTTCAGTTTCATGCCGATGATGGCAGCCAAACATTCGACACCGCGACCGATAGCGTGACCACCGCGAGCGGCGGCGTGCTTTTCGATAGTCCGACCTACATTCTCAACGGCAATGCGGTGGAGCTTTCGGTTCGTGTGGCGCAAGCGGGTTATCTCCCCGCCACGATTGAAGCATTCTTAAGCACAGACCCGGAAGATTTCGGCACACCTGTTCGCACATGGACCGGCATCACCACGTCGCAGCGCTTGACCTGCACGGCAGACAATCTCCTCAACGATACGACCTACTACTACTTCTTCCGCGGCACCAGCACGATGCCTGCGCCGGATGGCCGCACGCTGGCGGCCGATTCACTCATCAATTCAATTCCGTTCCGGGTCGGCTACACAATGACGTGGCAGGCTGTGGATAATGGACTTTGGAATAACGCGGCCAATTGGGATGCAGGAACGGTTCCGGCACGCCCCGACACTGTCATCTTCAATACCAATCCCGCACAAGAAGCGCGTACGGTTCTTATGCAATCCGAGGCCGAAGCCATGCACGTACACTTCGAAGCTGATGCCGGCAGCTATACCGTGGGCGATGGAAGCAAAACCCTCATCCTGAACAAGGGCGGGTCAATTGCAAACACAAGCGCAGCCCAGCAAACCATTCATACGCCGCTCAAGCTTTTGGGCGATATCACGCTTGACGGCTCCTCGCCCTCAACTACAAGTCCGCTGGTGCTCACTGGTACCGTCACGCCGCTCGGATCAGTCGACAGCTGCCTCATCTCACTTACAGGATCCGGCTTGGCAACAAATACGCTGCAGGGCAGCATGACCGACATCGCCGTCAATGCCCCCTTCTCGCTGAGCAAAGAAGGCCCCGGCATCTGGCTGCTCAGCGGCACGAATGTTTGCCAAGGCGATTTAGCGGTCAATGCGGGAACGCTCTGGCTTGGTGGAGAGAATACATTTGGCGGAAACATAACGCTCAACAGCGGAACCCTCGGGTTGCTCGACAACACCGCCCTCGGGCAAAGCACCCTCACCATCAACGGCGGCACTCTCGGCATGATGTCGGGATTTCAAGCCGCATACAACACCCCCCATATCTGGAACGGAGATTTTGCCCTCTACTTCTTCAACAACCAATCCCAAGGCTCCTCTCTGGGCACAGGTCCCATCACCCTGAACAACGCGGTGGGTATTACGACGCAGAGCGGATACGACAACAATTCCCTGCGCCTCAATGGCACCATCACTGCCGCAAATGCGAGTGCCCGGCTCAGCATTCTCGGTGCGGCAGGTTCATCGCATCCGCGCATCTACTTTGGCGGAGCAAACAGCCTGATTGGCGGAGTCTGCGTCAGCAATGCCTCCGTTGCAGTCTACAACGAACAGTGTTTTGCTGGCGGCCCCCTGATTCTCTGTAATGCCAACATCACCATGGCATCAGGAACGCTGGCTCTGCGGGGGCTGACCGACGTCGCAATCCAAGAATACATCGGACTTGACTTAGGAGTCAACAACAAACTATCCTTTGGCAAAACACCCATTAAAACATCCGGAAACACTACCATCTTTTCGGCCAATAGCAGCGAGCTGATCCTCGACAGTGTCATAACTCCGACCGCCAGCAACAGCGGCAACGAGCTCATCCTGCGCCAATCCGCATCGGGCGGCAGTGGAACAACCTTGTTCCATTTAGCCAACACCAACAACGTCAAGCGGCTTCGCGTCCGCGCCGGAACCCCCGCAGCGACCACCGCAGATTTCAGCTTTGACCATCCCTACGCATGGGGGATTGACGAAGTTTACATCGAGTCACAAACCTCCGGCTTAGGCCTGCCCACCATCAACAACCGCTGTGCCGATGGACACTACGTCATTCCCACAACCAACCGCTTTGTGTGGGCATTGAGTTTCATCTTCGGAACGGCCTCGACGCACGACCTGACCCTTGCCCACGGCTCAGTCCGCCTGTCAACCAACGTGATGGTCAATGTTCAACAGCCCGACCGAACCCTGACAGTCCATGTGCCCATTAGCGATGCAACTGCAATAGCGCGTGAATTAAGCAAGAGCGGCGCAGGCACACTCGTTCTCGGCGGAGCCAACACCTACAGCGGCGGTACGCTAGTCACCAACGGCACCCTGCGCCTCACTTCGGCGCAAGCCCTCGCAGGCGGAAAAATCACAATCAAAGCCCCCGGGAAAGTCGATATCCCCGAAGGCCTTGCAGTTCCTATCAGCGAGCTCGTGATTGAAGAAACCACCTACTCCCACCCCGGCGCAACGTATAAATCTACGCGCTTCCCCGGCTACATCACGGGAAGCGGCTCCCTCAGCATTCCGGGGCCGAAGCCGGCTGTATTCAGCATTTACTAAACGGAGCTCAGTCTCTTTCGGGATAACAATCCTCATCCTTCATCACCCGCCACGCAATGCGCCAAAGCTGAGCGCGTTGCGTGGAGAGACTGATGTGGTGCGGCACACTCGGCGAAAGTACATGAGGGCGGCAAATATACAGCACCCATTACTCGACACGGCGCGCTTGGCGGATGTCTTCAGAGAGAGGCAGGTGCCTCAAGCATCGGTGAACATTGTTTGCTTGAAAGAAGAACTGTTTTGCCTTTAAACTTGAATTCGCCGCGGGGCGTGTGTTATACTTCCAGTATTGGTGAGAGCTTTTGCGTTGTGTGGAGTTGATGGTGGCGTATTGAGAAAGATGGTTAATAAAATGTTGAAGATTTATTCTGGTTGGGTTGGAGTTTGTTTGCTGGTGCTGCTTTGTGGTTGTCGTGAACAGGCAGAAAGGACGGAGTGTATTTCTGACTCTGCCGAGCTCATTTTAATGCCGATTACTTTGGTGCGTAGCGGCGCTGATGGAGAGCTGCGGGTTAAAGAGATTGATTGCCCGGTAACTTCAACCAACCTTATGCCTGTGCTTGTGGATATGCTGGGAAAGACATATGAACAAAAGAAAGGGTTCGCGTTAAACCTTGATGTTCAAATCTCTGTTGAGGGTTATTGTGAATGCTGGGAGTTGAACATTGTCAGAAAGTTAATTGAGGAGGCACATAGTAAACCGATCGTATTAATTCCAACGCCTCGCAAGCAAAACACAAACATCCAGTATGTGACATCTTTTAGATCGGAAGGTATGACTTATCCCACATACATGAATCTGCATCAGAAGTGGAAGTTGATTTTGCAGGAGGCTGAGATTGAACGTCAGTTTAAAAGCATAGGACCTATCCCGACCTACTCCGAGAAAGAAAACTTGTCCTCCGAACGTTCAAGTGTTATCTGTTACGTCGCACGTGGCGGCATCTATTGTAACAATGAGTTAAAATCCGTGAATCAATTCTTTGAGGACTTTAAGCCGATCAGCAAGAATAAACCAGACATTGATGACGATGATGATGAAGATGATGACGATGATGACGAAGATGATGGAATCGCATTAAAAATCCTTGTTCTGCCTGATACACCGTATAATTTATATGTAGATGTACTCTTACACTTAATTGACGCGCCGTTCCGTTATACCGTTCGCCAGTCCCATTGCAACGTCTTGGATTGGTATAGAGACGAGCTACTCACCTTAGACGACTACATCACAAAACGAAAGAAAGAAGTAGAAAGACATATTCTACAAGCGAAGGGGTTGCCTGTTAAATAAACAGCGCACTGTAAGCACTGCTACATCGACTTACTAGATTTGTCGACAATATAAAGATTGTGCCCAAGTTGGGCGCGTGTCATTGAGAGCTGACGCGCACAGGAGGATGCTTGCTTGAATGCCGGCGAGGACGCCGACGCTCCCAGGGGATTAGACGCCGGTGGAGCCGAAGCCGCCTGTGCCGCGGGTGGTGTCGGTGAGGGTGTCGGTTTCGGTGATGTTGACGCGGAGGATGGGGGCGATGACGAGTTGGGCGATGCGCATGCCGGGTTCGACGTGGAAGTCTGTGTCGGTGGTGTTGAGGAGAAGGATGGCGATTTCGCCGCGGTAGCCTTCGTCAATGGTGCCGGGGGCGTTGAGGATGGTGATGCCGTGTTTGAAGGCGAGGCCGCTGCGGGGGCGGACTTGGGCTTCGGTGTCGGGGGGGAGTTGGATTTGGAGGCCGGTGGGGATTTGGGCGTGGCCGCGTGCGGGGATGGTGGCGGATTGGACTGCGCAGATGTCCATGCCGGCGTCACCGGGGTGGGCGTAGGTGGGGAGGATGGCGGCGGGGTGGATGCGTTTGAAGGTGACGTTCATAAGATTAAGTAATAAGTAAGAAGTAATAGGTAATAAGTTGGGAGGCTGACGCGGTAGAGGATGAAATCTCACGCGGAGACGCGGAGGCGCGGAGTGGAGAGTGGGAGAGGTAATGAGTGGAGAGGAGAGTGGAACATGGGGAGGGGGATGGAGGAGGGGTTAGAGGAGGGTAAAGTCGCAGACGATGGGGAGGTGGTCGGAGAGTTTGACGCGGGGGATGCGGAAGCGGTCGAGGCGGAGTCCGCCGCTGTAGCAGACGAAGTCGAGCTGGCGCAGGGGGGCCCAGCTGGGGAAGGTGGCGCGGGCGGCGGCGTTGGCGCTGATGAGGCCGGAGGCTTTGAGGAAGAGGCGCGATTCCCATGGGCCGGAGAGGAGGTTGAAGTCGCCGGCGAGGATGCGGGGTTTGTCGGTGGCGGTGATGATGTCGTGGAGGTCGTAAAGCTGGCGGCGGCGGGCGCGGCCGCCGAGAGCGAGGTGGGTGACGTAGACGACGACGTCGGGGGTTTAGACTTCGATGACGAGGCGTTTCATGCCGTGGGACATGTCGTGGAAGGCGGTGCGGAGGATGGGCTGGCGGGTGAGGATGGCGTTGACTTGGTCTTTGAAGACGGGGAGGCGGCTGCCGAGGCTTTGGGAGGCGTATTTGTTGCGGTAGATGGCTTGGTAGCCAAGTTGTTGGGCGAGGTCGATGGCTTGGTTTTTACGGTTGGAGCGGTAGGAGCCGGCGTCGACTTCGACAAGGCCGGCGATGTCGGGATCAACGCATTCGACGAAGCGTTGGAGGGTGGGGAAATGGCGGGTGCTTTTGGCCATGAAGCCGACGGAGGCGAAGCGTTGGAGCCAGCCGGTACCGTATTGGATGTTATGGAAGAGAAACTTCAAGAGATTAAGTAATAAGTAATAGGTA
>JAVBMC010000071.1:0-39680 GCA_031552845.1 Kiritimatiellia bacterium | reverse complement strand
GCGTCCGCCCCTCGCCCCCCCCCCGCCGCGCCCCCCCCCGCCCCCCCCGGCCCTGGCCTGCCGGGGCGGTGGTGTGATGAGGATTTGGGTCGCGGGTGCTCTGGTGGGGGGCCCGGGGCGGGTGATGTTTAGGAGGGCTGTGGCGAAGCTGCGGCGGGAGGGTGCCGTACATGTGGTGATTGCGAATGCGGAGAATGCGGCAGCGGGGAGCGGGATTACGTTGGCGTTGGCGAAGGAGTTGTTTGACGCGGGGGCGGATGCGTTGACGTTGGGGGATCATACGTGGGGGCAGAGGGAGGTTGTGCAGCCGGCGGGGTGTGATCAGCGGCTGGTGCGGCCGGTGAATGTTGCAGCGGGGGTGCCGGGGCAGGGGTATTCGGTGTTTCATACGAACTTCGGGGATGTGGCGGTGGTGTCGGTTTTGGGGCGGGTGTTTATGGGGCCGGTGGATTGTCCGTTCTTGGCGATGGATCGTGTACTTAAGGTACTGCCGGGGGGTGTACCGGTGTTGGTGGATTTTCACGCGGAGGCGACGAGCGAGAAGGTGGCGATGGGGTGGTATTTGGATGGGCGGGTGGCGGCAGTGGTGGGGTCGCACACGCATGTGCAGACGAGCGACGCAAAGCTGTTGCCGAAGGGGACGGCGTATTTGTCGGACTTGGGGATGACGGGGCCGAGGGTGTCGGTGATCGGGCGGCAGGTGGAGCCGGTGTTGAAGAAGTTTTTGACGGGGGTGCCGGCGCGGTTTGAGGTGGCGGCGGGGCCGTCGGTGTTGGAGGGGGCGATTATCGAGATTGATAATGGCTCGAAGCGGGCGGTGTCGATTGAGGCGGTGCGGCTGTTCGAGGAGGATTTAGCGTAGCGCAGGAGGCGTTTTTTCGTAACTTTTGGGGAGTTGGTGTTTAATGGCTATTAAGGGCGTGTCCCGGGGGATGGGCTGCCTGTTAGTGTAGAGGGGGAGTTATGCGTTTTATACCAAGCTTGGATCAGGCATTTGGTGCACCGGTTTGTGAATTGGCGGCTTTGAAGCGCGAGGCGTTGGGGGTGGCACAGGAGCGGGTGGTTGTGGCGTGCGAGCGCGACGGGGGGAATGTCTGCCGGTATGAGTTTGTGTTTCCGGCGGCGTTGACGGGGAGTGCACGGGTGGCGCGGCTGGCCGAGCGGGTGGTGAAGTTCCTGCTGTGGTCGGCGGGGGGCTGGCGGGTTTTCTTGGCGGCGCCGGAGGGGGTTGGCGCGGGGATTAAGGCGGCGTATGCAAAGGGAGGTGCGCGTACATTTGATTGCGACTTCTTTGCGAAGGCGTATCAGCGGGAGCCGGAGTTTGTGTTGTGTGGGGCGGATGAGGTGCCGGCGGCTCGGGAGGCGGGGATGCCGCTGGGTGGCTACTTTGACGGGTGCCGCATCGGGTTTGATTTGGGCGCGAGCGACTTTAAGCTGGCGGCGATGCATGATGGCGAGGTGATCTGGAGCGATGAGCTGCCGTGGAATCCGCGCGTGGAGGCTGACCCGGAGTATCATTATATAAAGCTACGCGATGGCTTGAAGCTGGCGGCGTCGAAGCTGCCACGGGTGGATGCGATTGGCGGGAGTTCGGCGGGCGTGGTGGTGGATAATCAGATCCGCGTGGCGTCGTTGTTCCGTTCGATTCCGGAGGCACGGTATGCCGAGGCAGCGGGGTTGTTCTTGCGCCTGCAGAAGGAGTGGGGCGTGCCGCTGGAGGTGGCGAATGATGGGGATGTGTCGGCTTTGGCCGGGGCGCTGTCATTGGGCGTGAAGGGCGTGATTGGTCTTGCGATGGGTTCGAGCGAAGCGGTGGGGTTCTTGGATCAGCATGGACATTTGACGGGGCGCTTGAATGAGCTGGCTTTTGCACCGGTGGATTTGAATGTTGCGGCCGCGGCAGATGAGTGGTCGGGCGATGCAGGGGTGGGGGCTTTGTACTTCTCGCAGCAGGCAGTGAACAAGCTGGCGTTGGCGGGGGGTGAGACGTTCCCGCAGGAGATGGGGCTGCCAGAGCGGTTGAAGGTGATTCAGGCGAAGATGCCACAGGGGGATGCTTTGGCGCGGGAGGTGTATGACGCGATTGGCATTTACTTGGGTTATGCGGTGCCGTGGTATGCGGAGTTTTATGATTACTCGCACTTGATGCTGTTGGGACGCGTGATGTCCGGCGAGGGCGGCGATATGATTTTGGCGAAGGCGAATGAGGTGTTGCAGACGGAGTTCCCGCAGGTGGCGGAGGCTGTGCGTTTGTTTACGCCGGATGAACGTGCGCGGCGCGTGGGTCAAGCGGCCGCGGCGGCGAGTTTGCCGAGCTTGAGGCAGTGAAGGGATAAGATATGAATCTGGTAAATATTGCGGCACTGGATTGGGCGATCATCGTTGTGTTTCTGCTGATGGTGGTGGGGATTGGTTCGTCGGCGGCGTTGTTCTCGAAGCGTAATGCAGCGGACTTCTTCCTCTCGGGGCGGACGATGCCGTGGTGGCTGCTGGGGGTATCGATGGTGGCGTGTACCTTTTCGTGCGATACGCCGAACTTGGTGACGGACATCGTGCGCACGCAGGGGGTGTCGGGCAACTGGGCGTGGTGGGCGTTTCTGCTGACGGGCATGCTGACGGTGTTCGTTTATGCGAAGCTATGGCGGCGTTCGGCGTTAGATACGGATTTGGGCTTTTATGAGATCCGTTATAGCGGGAGGCCTGCGGCGTTCTTGCGGGGATTCCGCTCGCTGTACTTAGGTATAGTCTTTAACGTGCTGATTATGGCGACAGTGTCGCTGGCGGCGATTAAGATCGGGCAGGTGATGTTCGGACTCTCGCCGATTATGTCGCTCGTCGTGGGCATGGCGGGTGTGGCGGTGTATGCGACGCTCGGCGGTTTGACGGGGTCGATCTGGGCGGACTTCTTTCAATATTTAGTGGCGATGGCGGGGGCCTTCTTCGCGGCGTATTATGCGGTGGCGAGTGACTCGGTCGGGCATGTGGGGTCGCTAGGAGAGCTGTTCAGCAATCCGAGCGTGCAGGAGAAGATGACGCTCTTCCCGCGCGTGGTGGATGGCGATTGGTCACAGGTGGTGACGATTCTCATTCTGCCGGTAGCGGTGCAGTGGTGGAACGTTTGGTATCCGGGCAGCGAGCCGGGCGGCGGCGGATATATCGCGCAGCGGATGCTGTCGGCCAAAGATGAAAAGAATGCAGTGGGCGCGACGTTGCTGTTCAACTTCCTGCACTATGCGGTGCGTCCGTGGCCGTGGATTATCGTGGCGTTGGTTTCGCTGACACAGTTCCCGCTGGACAACGCGACCTTTGCGCGCGATTGGCTCAGCAAGAATGCGCCAACAGGCGAGGCGGCGAAGGTGGAGTATATGCAGGCCGCGGCGGCAGGGCCGACTGTTGCAGAGGCGAAGGCTTGGTGGGCGGCTCCGGCGAATGCGCCGTTGGTGAAGCAGTATGAGGTGAACCGTGCGGCAATGGCGCCGCAGGATCGCGAGACCGCAGCGAAGTATTACTTTGCGAAGGAGCAGCTAGCCGGTTTGAAGCAGGCATTTCCGAAGGTAGATGAGCAGTTCCTGCGGCACGACATTGCCTACCCGGCGATGATCTCGAAAATGCCGAAGGGCTGGCTTGGGTTGATCATCGCGTCGCTCATTGCGGCGTATATGTCGACGATTGCAACACATCTGAACTGGGGTTCGTCCTACTTCGTGCAGGATTTCTATGTGCGCTTTGTGAACCGCAACTGTTCACCCGCGAAGGCGGTCTTGGTCGGGCGGTTGGCGATGCTGTCGCTGTTGTTGCTCTCGGCATTGGTGGCGTTGTGGATGCGTAACGCGAAGGATTCTTTCAACATCCTCTTGCAAGTCGGCGCGGGGACGGGGTTGATTTATATCCTGCGTTGGTTCTGGTGGCGTATCAACGCCTACAGTGAAATTTCGGCGATGGCGATTTCGTTCCTGATGGCGTGCTTCTTCCAGTGGGGTGCGCCGGCACTGGGAATGCCGGAGGCGTTCCGCGAAGCGGGACTGCTGCGCATCATGGACTTTAGTTCCTGGGCGTTGGTGATTGGTATTTGCGTTACGACGGTTAGCTGGCTGCTGGTCACCTGTCTGACGCCGCCGGAGGATGAGGCTGTGCTCGCATCGTTCTGCCGTAAGATTCGTGCAGGCGGGCCGGGCTGGCGGCGCTTCGAAAAGGATGTCGGGCAAGAGGCGCAGGGCTGGGATTTGCCCGCCGGTATCTTGTGCATGGTGTTCGGCTGTGCGGCGATTTGGTCGGCGTTGTTCGGCGCGGGGCGGATTATCTATGGCGATTGTTGGATTGGCTGCGGACTGCTGGCGTTCTCCTTTGTATCGACGTGTTTGTTGTTGAAGGCTTCAAAGAAAGTGAAGCTGTCGTAAGATGAAACACGTTATACAACACTTTCAGATATTTGGCGATTATGTGTCCGGCGAGCGTTATGGCACCGGGCACATCAACGACACGTATAAGGTGGTTTGCAATGTCGCAGGGACGGAGGTGCCGTACCTGCTGCAGCGGATCAATCACAATGTCTTTAAGCACCCGGATCAGGTACAGGAGAATATCCTGCGCGTGACGCAGCATGTTGCCGGGAAGCTGGGTGATGCGCCCGATGCTTCGCGCGGTGCGCTGACGATTGTGCCGGCGTTGGCTGGCAAGCCGTATTGGCAGGATGATGACGGTAACTGGTGGCGCATGTATTTGTTCATTGTGAAGGCGCGTACGTTTGATACGATGCAGACGCCAGAGCAGGCGTTTGAGGTAGGGCGGTCGTTCGCGGCGTTTCAGAATCTGCTGGCGGACTTTCCCGAGCCGCGTTTGCATGAGACCATCCCCGGCTTCCATCACGGCGTCAAACGGTTTGAGGCTTTTCAGGCGGCGTTGCACAAGGACGAATTCAATCGAGCCGCAGGAGTAAAGCCTCAGATCGCCTTCTTTGAACAGCGGGCGGAACAGTTCTCACATTTGCTGGACCGGCAGGCGTGCGGAGAGATTCCGGAGCGTATCACTCATAACGATACGAAGCTGAATAACATCATGTTGGACGATGCAACCGGGCGCGGAATCTGCGTGATTGACTTGGATACGGTGATGCCGGGGCTGGCGTTATATGACTTCGGCGACATGTGCCGCTCGGGTACGGCGGTGATGCCGGAGGACTCGCAGGACCTCGAAAAGGTCCGCAGTGACGTGACTTTCTTCAAAGCGATTGCCGGGGGGTATTGTTCGGCTGCTAAATTTTTAACGGCGGCGGAAAAAGAGGAGCTTGCTTTTTCTGCACGTTTGATTACAATGATCATCGGTGTGCGTTTTCTGACGGACTATCTGTCCGGGGATCGGTATTTCCACATTGCCCGCGAGGGACAGAATCTGGATCGATGCCGCGTCCAACAGAAGATGGCGCAGAGTATGGAAGAGCAATCAGAACAGATGGAATCCATCATTAAGGAAGTGTGCAATGGAAGTGAAAGTTGTTAAGACCAAAGAAGAGGGCAGCGCGCTCGCCGCGCAGATCTTCATCCAGCAGCTCAAGGCAAAGCCGGCTTCGGTTTTGGGGCTGGCGACGGGCAGCACGCCCGTTTTAATGTATCAGGAGCTGGCGGCCGCTTGCAAACGCGGCGAGATCAGCTTTGCCAAGGTACGTACATTTAACTTGGACGAATATATCGGGCTGCCGCCGACGCATGACCAATCGTACGACTATTTCATGCATGAGCAGCTGTTCAACCATGTGGATTTGCCGAAGGGCGCTTGCTTGCTGCCGCCCGGACGGGCTGATGATTTTGTGAAGGCCGCCGCTGATTACGAGAAGGCGATTGTGGACGCTGGCGGGATTGATATCCAGTTGCTGGGACTGGGCGGCAATGGGCACATCGGTTTCAACGAGCCGGGATGTGATCTGAATGGCCGCACGCACACGCAGGATTTGACGCAGCAGACGATTGCGGACAACGCTCGTTTGTTCTTCAACGGCGACTTGTCGCAGGTGCCGACTTCGGCAATTACGATGGGCATCGGAACCATCATGGATGCACGCAAGTGCGTGTTGATTGCCTTTGGCACCGGAAAGGCCGACGCCGTGTTCGCCATGGTCAAGGGAGAAGTCAGCCCCGCGTGTCCGGCTTCGGCTTTGCAACGCCACAAAGATTGCGTTGTCATCGTCGACGAAGCCGCCGCAGCGAAACTCTAAAATAACAGGAGGTATCATGAAGCGCCGTATCGCAATTGCCGGGTTTGGTTTTATGGGGCGGATGCACTATTCCGTCTGGAGTAAAATGAAGGGGGCGAGCGTGACGGCGCTTTGTGATGCCGACTTGTCGCAGTTCAAAGCGGCGGCAAAGGGTAACATCGCTGGAGCCGACCAGACGTCGGACTTTTCAAAGGTGGCGTTGTTCTCTGACTTTGAGCAGATGCTTGATGAAGCCCGCCCCGATGCGGTGTCGATTACATTGCCGACGCCTCTGCACTTGCCCTACACGCTGGCCGCTCTCAAGCGCGGCGTGCATGTGCTGTGCGAGAAGCCCATGGCGCGCAATACCAAAGAGTGCAAAGCCATGCTCGCCGGAGCAGTGCGCGCGCCGAAGGGAACACATCTGGCCATTGCCCACTGCCTGCGCTTCTGGCCTGCCTATGTGTATTTGAAGCAACTGGTCGATAGCAAGAAATATGGTGCGGTAGTTGCGGCATCGTTTGACCGTTTGAGCGCATTGCCGGGCTGGTGCAAAGGCAATTGGCTGCAGGATGAAAACAAGAGCGGTGGGATGGGGTTGGATTTGCATATCCACGATACCGACATGGTGCAGCATTTGTTTGGCTTGCCCGAGTCGGTCGTCAGCTCGACTCATGCGGCACCCACGGGATTGGTGAACCATCAAGCTACTCTGTATGCGTATGCTGATAAAGTGGTCTCCGCCAGTGCAAGCTGGGCTATGCCTGATTCCTTTGGTTTTGGTGCGCGTTATGTAGTGACGTTTGAGAAGGCGGCTGTCGTGTTTGATACCCGCGCTGCCGAACCGCTGACCGTTTTTCCGCAGGGCAAGAAGCCGTTCGTGCCCAAGATTCCGGCAGGCGATGGTTACGAGCATGAGATCCGCTGGTTCTTGAAGTTAATCTCCGGGCAGTCTGTCGAAAAGACCGTCACGCCAGAGAGTTCGTATGAGTCCGTGCGTTTGGTAGAGGCTGAGTCCAAGGCCGCAAAGACAGGGAGGAGGGTGTTCTTATGAAGCAATGCCGTGGAAGGCCGATAGGGGCCTGCAGTTGGTCGTTTCAAAAAGATATCGGAGCTGTTGCCGAGGCGATGGTTGCCCTTGAGATTGAGCACATTCACTTGGCGCTGAGTCCGGCTCTGGGAGCCGACGGCGGAGCTTATGTCGATTTCGTGCGCAAACAAACGTGGACGATTACTTCGACTATGCTGAGCTTTGATCACGAGGACTACAGCACGCTGGAGACAATTCAGAAGACCGGCGGCATTGTCCCTGATGAACATTGGGAAACTGCCCGTACTGCATTTTACCGTGCGGCTGATTTGACTCGCGAGTTAGGCGTGCCGTTTATTTCATTGCATGCAGGCTTTCTCGATCACGCCAATCCGCAGGGCGCGCAGAAGCTGATTGAACGTACGCTTCTGCTGGCGGATTATGCCAACAAGCAGGGGCTGACGCTTCTGCTGGAGACAGGACAGGAGACTGCAGCTGAGCTGTTGGAGTTTTTGAAAGCTGTCAACCGCATGAACGTCGGGCTGAACTTCGATCCGGCCAACATGATTCTTTACAACAAGGATAATCCCATTGATGCAGTCCGCGTCTTGGCGCCGTTTATCCGGCATGTGCATATCAAGGATGCCGTGCGCACCAAGATTCCCGGCACGTGGGGCTCCGAAGTGCCGTGGGGCGATGGTGAGGTCGGCGTCCGTGCGTTCTTGGATGTGCTGGGCGAGGTGAACTTTGCCGGTGCGCTCGCGATAGAGCGTGAAGCAGGCACGCAGCGCCAAGAAGATATTGCTTTAGCCGTGTCACGGCTGGTTGAGGTCTAAATCGATGACTGGTTTGATTTACAACGCTGTTCTTGTAACTCCGGATGAACCGGAACGCCGCGGCGCCATCTTTATTGAAGGCAAGCGGATCTCCGGCGTCTACTATGGCAACCCCAAACGCCTGCCTAAAGCCGAGTGGGAGCACGACGCAAACGGCGCTTGGCTGATGCCGGGGTTCATCGACATTCATACGCACGGTGCCGCGGGTGCAGATATCAGCGACCCCGATCCTGAAGCGATTGTGCGCGTGGCTAAGGCTAAGATAGCCGAGGGCTGTACGCAGTTCTCGCCGACGACCCTCACCTTGCCCGAGGAGCAGTTGGTGACTGCCCTGCAAAACATCGCCGCCTATGACAACCGTTACAGCCGTATTTGGGGCGTGCATTTGGAAGGGCCTTTTATTTCCTGCGAATGCATGGGTGCGCAGAATCCGGCCTATGTCCGCAAGCCCGACATCCGCGAGGTCCAACGCCTAAAGGAGGTTGCGCCAATCTCCCAAGTAACCTATGCCGTGGAAGTCGAAGGCGGCGCCGAATTTGGCGAGCTGTTAAACCGCGAAGGCATTATTGCATCGTGCGGGCACTCGAAAGCCACCTTTGCGGAGTTTGCCGGAAAGCGACATGGCCATGTACGCCATCTGACGCACTTCTGCAACCAAATGTCCCCCCTGCATCATCGTGACATTGGACTTGTCGGCGGAGGCCTGCTGTTGGACGATGTGACTATTGAACTCATCTGCGACAAGATACACCTCTGTCCGGAGATGATCAAGCTCATCTTCAAAACAAAGCCGCTTGAAAAGATCGCGCTGATTACCGACTCCATGCGCGCCAGCCATATGCCCGACGGCGCATCGACATTGGGCGGGCTGGATGTGATTGTCAAAGACGGCCAAGCCCGCTTAGCATCAAATAATGCACTGGCAGGCTCCGTGCTGCGCATGAACGAGGCACTCCGCAACGTCTACGAAATCACCGACATACCGCTCAACCAGCTCATCAAAACAACATCCCTCAACCAAGCAACTGAGCAAGGCCGCAAAGGATTCGGCCGCATCACCGAAGGCTACTTCGCCGACCTCACGCTGCTGCAACCCCGCACCTTCGCCGTGCAGGCCGTTGTCAGCCTTGGCTTGCTGCAAGACTATGCACAACAGAAGGCGGCGAGTTAGCTCCGCATTTGCTGTTCAAAGGTGCAAAAAGGGCTAAAGGGCTGATATTTTGATTGAACTTTGGGGGTGAAACGTTTATACTGTGCCCCTCATGTTTGGAGAGGTGGCCGAGCGGCTTAAGGCGCGGCATTGGAAATGCCGTGTATCGCAAGATACCGGGGGTTCAAATCCCTCCCTCTCCGCCATTCATTTTACTAGGCACCTGTGAGGGTGCCTTTTTTGTTTTCGGGGTTAGAGCGCTGTGCCTTTTGCGGGGGTGAAGAGGCGGGACATGTCGACGCCTTCGAGTTGGAGGAGTTTGATCTTTGTTTTGATGCCGCCGGAAAATCCTGTGAGGCTGCCGTTGGCGCCGACGACGCGGTGGCAGGGGATGATGATGGAGATGGGGTTGTGTCCGACTGCGCCGCCGACGGCTTGGCTGGACATTGTTGCTTTGCCTGCCCGTGCCGCCATTTTCTTTGCGATGTCGCCGTAGGTAATAACTTGACCGTAGGGGATTTCGCACAGGATGCCCCACACGCCTTGGCGGAACTCTCCACCAATCGGTGCGAGGGGTAATTCAGTCAGGGATGGTTTGTGTCCGGCAAAGTAACGGTCAAGCCAAGCTTTCGCTTTGGCAAACACAGGGCAATCGTTCTTCTCGACCATCTTCTCGGGGATTGTGTCGCCGTGATACTTTTGTCTATCCATCCACAGGCCGACGAGTTTGTTGTCTTTGCAAGCAAGGGTGAGTTCGCCGACGGGCGATTGGTAAAGCGTTGAGTAGTACATGGTCGTTTCCTTTCTATAGAGTGTTCCAGAGGTTGACTGTTGCGTAGCTGCGCCAAGGGCGCCAAGCTTCGGCCATGGCGAGGAGTTCTTTCGGCGTTGCGGGCTCGAGTGCTTTCTTGATGCCGGCGTCGGTTTCGAGAAAGGCGTCGGGCCATTCCATGGCCCGCATGGCGATGTATTGGGCGGTCCAGTTGCCGATGCCGCGGATCTGCATCAGCTTTTTCATTTCGTCTTCGGGGTTGACGCAGAGGTTGAAGTCGACGCGCTTGTGAACGATTGCCCGCGCGAGTTCAAGGATGGTTCTGGCACGTGTGGAGATAATGCCGAGTGAGCCGAGCGCGTTTTCGATGGAGCCTTCGAGTGCAAGGATTGTCTCCGGCGGGGGGAAGGTGTGGGTCAATCCCGTGATGCCTGCTTGGACGGGTGTGCCAAAGGCGGTGACGATGCGGGCGGCTAATGTGGTGGCGGCTTTGACGGTAATTTGCTGGCCGAGCACCGCCCGCACTGCCATTTCAAAAGGATCGAAGCAGCCGGGCACTCGCGTGCCGAGTATGCAGAGATTGGGGCGGATGTTATTCATGACGGCGAGCGTTGAGTACACTGCATAGGGATCACAGGCTAAATCGAACAGATGACGCACACGTGTGAGCACCTGCGGTAATACGGGCAAGAGGCTTTCGCTGAGCGTCACAGAGAGTCTGTTTTTGCTTGGGTTGTTTCCGACACGCAGCCAGCCTTCAGCAGGTTTGTTGTTGGGTGTGATCAGGCGGACGGTGCGGGCGTAGGTATCGTTCTCCACAAGTTCAACGCCGGTGATGGCGCGTCCGGCAAGGAAACGCAGCATTTGTTCCCAGCAGTAAGGCGGGCGGTAACTCAGTGCAAGAGTAATTTCACCGGGCGGTGTTTTGCCTTTCGAGGTTTGCTTACGCAGGGCGGTCGGTGAGAGGTGGTAGTGCTTTTTGAAGAGATCGTTGAAACGACGCAGACTGCCAAATCCGGCTGCCATAGCGACGTTCAGCACCGAGAGGTCGGTGTCGGTCAGCAGGTTTTTGGCGAGGAGCAACCGACAGGTTTGCAGATGTTGAATCGGCGGTACGTTGTAGGTAGCAGTAAAGACGCGCCGCAGGTGTCGGCCTGTACAGCCGAGTTGCTCTGCGAGTTCGTCGACGCTTTCACCGCTACCGCAATTTGTTTCGAGCAATCGTGCGGCGCGGTAAGCGAGATTATCGGTTGCATCGGTGATGGAGTTGCCGGGCGCAAGTTCAGGCCGACACAAAAGACAAGGGCGATATCCGGCTTGTTCGGCCTGCGCGGCAGTGGAGTAAAATGTGCAGTTCTCGGGCTTCGGAAGTTTTGCTTTGCAGACAGGACGGCAGTAGATTTTGGTGGATGAGATAGCAACAAAGAAACGTCCGTCAAAGCGGGCGTCTTTGGCCTTGAAGGCGGTATAAAGGACGGTGTCGTTTTCCAGCATTTCAGTTGCGTTCCTTGTGCGATGTGGGCGACAGCATATCATTTTTCAGAGGAAAAGTCTGGCTATTTTCGGACATGCTTTTGGTTATTGTATACGTTTTCCCACGCTTCGATGAGGTCGTTGAGGTCGATGAGGTCGTGTACGGCTTTGGGAGTGCGGCAGTCGGCTTTGTCAAATCCGCCGACCTTGTTGTTCCATTCTCCGCATGAGCTTTTCCCCTTATCTTTATTGGCCTTTCCTGCAATCTAAACAAAGGTGCTTGACTTATTCCTTAGTTTTGCTAAACTGCATCCCGTTGACCCCATTGAGTGACTCGTCACTGACGCTGTTGAAAAAGAGCGCATACGAGAGCTTAAGCTTCAAGGAGCCATCAACTACGACAAGCCCGTTTGGCCGGCGTGCAGTCCCACACAGAACACAAAAGGACTCTTTACCATGTTCACATTATTTACCATCATCATCACTCTTATTGCTACACTTCTCTGCGCTTCGGCGAGGCCGCTGAGGTCGATGAGATCGCGTACGGTTTCCGCAGCCTTCTTGGGAGCATCGGCGTCCTCGCCGATGTTGTCGATGAAGTCGGAGAAAATCGGTGAAGTCGTATTTGCGTCTCTCTTAGGGGTATCCATGCCGGAACCGCTGCAGTGACTTTTAAAGCAAATCCTGTTTTCTGAGGCAAGCGCCAGCGAGGCATTTGCCTTTTTTATTCCTTTTAGCCTCCCATCTGCCACCCGTGTGACAACTCTCCCACACCCGTCTCACAACTGTTTCACACCCCTGTGACATTTGTTTCACACCCGCGTCACAACTCTACCGAACCCGCAGAACAGTACTTTCACACCCGTGTGACAACTGTTTCACATCCGCGGGAGAGTATAAACACATTCGCCAAACCGTACTCTTCCACCCGTGTCACAGTACAAACGAATCAGTCAAATATCTAGGACAGCCTCATTTTCGATGAGGTCGACGAAATCGAACACGGCGGATACTCCGCCGGGAGAGCTGGTGTCCCCGCTACGGTATTTTTGAGATGCAAGAAGCGGCCAGAGATGTTGTGTTGGAATGGCCTTGACATGGGGGAGAGGATGTGGGATAATCTCCCTGTTTCTGACCTGACAACTAGGAGCCGAGCGATGATGAAAAATAAATGGGTGTTTGCTGGGACGTTCTTTGTGGCAGTTGGACTTTGTGTCATGACAGCTTGTGTGAGCACGCAATCGGCAGATGCTCCGAGAACCGAAACAGTTGATGGCGTGACTTATACTTACTGCATCACGAATGGTGTTGCTGTCATTGGGACAGGCAGTCCGGACAAACCGGCTGTTCCCATTGATACTAAGGGTGCCTTGACGATTCCTTCAGCGTTGGGGGGACATCCCGTTAAAGCAATTGGCGAATACGCGTTCTCCGGGTGCGAGGGCTTGACTGCGGTTACGGTTCCAGATACTGTTGAGACTCTTGAGCTTTCGGCATTCTGGAAGTGTAGCGGTTTAATCTCAGTTGTTTTGCCGAAGAGTGTAAAGAACATTGAGCATTTTGCATTTGCAGACTGTTCAAGTCTGGCAGCTATCATCATTCCCAACAACGTGACAAATATTGGTTGCCGAGCCTTTCAGAGGTGTTCTAGCTTAACGTCGATAACTATTCCGCAGAGTGTTATTAGTATGGAGGGAGCGGTAGATATGTGTACTGCTTGCACCAATCTCAAGGCAATTAATGTTGATAAGGATAACGCTCATTTTTCATCGATAGATGGCGTGCTGTTTGATAAAGCCGGCTTGCGTTTGCTAGCCTACCCCTATGGGAAGAAAGGTGCGTACACGATCCCCGATAAAGTTGAGATTGTTGAAATCGGAGCGTTTGGCTGGCATGATGGTTTGACCGCGCTTACCATCCCAAGTAATGTCAAAGAAATCAAATTAGGAGCATTTTTTAGCTGCACTAATTTAACTTCTGTAGTAATGAACGAAGGACTCCAGACAATAGGGAATGGGGTATTTGTCAGATGCCAGCGGTTGACTTCTGTTGTAATTCCAAAGAGTGTTGAGAAAATCGGTAGTGGCGTGTTTGATTCATGCTCTGATTTGAAGGCTATTGCAGTCCACGCCGACAATCCGAACTATAAGTCTGTTGATGGAGTCTTGTATACCAAAGATGGCTCCGTTTTAATGTCATATCCATGTGCCAAGCAGGGTGATTATTCAATCCCCGATGGCGTGAAACAATTGAGCTACTGCTCAATACGGGGGAACCCCGGCTTAACGACCCTGGCCATTCCCGCAACTGTTGAGCGCATCGGAGCATGTGTGTTTGAGGGCTGTTTCAACTTAAGCGCAATTAACGTTGATGCAGGCAATCCTTTGTATTCATCTATCGACGGCGTGTTGTTTAACAAAGTAGATGACCGATTGCTGTTTTACCCGCGTGGTAAACAAGGCGCCTATGCAGTCCCGAATGGTATCCGTTCTATCCGTACAAGAGCTTTCGCCGAATCTGCCAGCTTGACTGAGGTCACCATTCCGAACAGCGTCACCAATATTGAAGACACTGTATTTACGAAGTGCACTAACTTGACCGCCATTACATTGCCCAACACGATCAGCACCATCGGTCGTCTTACATTCAGTAGATGTTCTCGCTTGGGCACCATCACCATCCCCGATAGCGTTAGGAATATTGGATTGTGCGCATTTGACGACTGTGTTAGTTTGACGACAGTTATCATTCCGAACAGTGTCACCAATATTGAAAAGTGTGCCTTTGCCGGTTGTAGTAACATCACCTCTGTTGTCATTCCGCCGTGCGTGACTGATTTGAAGAAGACATTCCCGAGCTCGTATAATAAGATCACGAACGTCGTGCGGCATGCGGCAACGCCGTAATGGGTGTGGCAGTGTGTTGTGGAGGGCAACGGCTTCGATGAAATCGGAGAAGTCGGCGAAGTCGAGTTAAGAGGATATGGAGGGCGGCTTCGTCGAAGTCGCCGAGTTCTTTTTAGTACAGCCAGCGAGGACGCCGGCGCTCCCAGAGAGTACACACGATGCGGGCAGGAACGCCCGCGTTCCCAAGGGGGAGAGGCTAAACGCGGTGCGGCGGTCTCGACGAGACCTGCCCTACCTGCTGACGCACACAGGAGAGACACAGAATGCCGGTGGGGATTTTCTGCGGAGCACTCCTAGGAGCTGATACGGTGAGGAGGATGCGCACACATAATGCGGGCAGGAATGCCCGCGAACCCGGAAGCTGACGCGATGTGGGCATGAAAAAACCCGCAGGGCTGTTGCCTTGCGGGTTTTTGTGAGCTGGTGCTCTGCCGTGTTAGTTGGCGGAGCGGCCTTTGGTGCCGGCTGCCTTGGCGGCGTTGGCTTTGGCCTTCTCGTTGGGGCGGAGGCTGCGGCAGGCCGCACCGGCGCGCCACATCTCGGAGTCGTGAAGGGCCTTGAGCTCTTTGCCGAGCTTTTCTTTGTAGTCAGGCGTGCCGCAGGTCTTGATGACGTGGCGGGCTTCGCGCTGGCTCTTGACTTCATCGTAGAGCTTGGCGAAGACGGGCAGCGTGGCTTTCTTGAAGCGGGGTTTCCAATCGAGCGCACCGCGTTGGGCGGTTGCGGAGCAGTTGGAGTACATCCAGTCCATGCCGTTTTCGTCTACCAAGCGGATGAGGCTTTGGGTGAGTTCTTCAACGGTTTCGTTGAAGGCTTCGGACGGGCTGTGGCCGTTCTTGCGGAGCACGTCGTACTGGGCTTCCATCACGCCTGCCAAGCAGCCCATCAGCACGCCGCGCTCGCCGACGAGGTCGGAGGTCACTTCGTGTTCGAAGCTGGTGGGGAAGAGGTAACCGGAACCGATCGCGATACCGATGGCGAGGGTGCGGTCCATTGCCTTGGGCGTTGCGTTCTGCGCAATCGCGAAGCTGGAGTTGATGCCCACGCCATTGAGGAAGTTGCGGCGCACGGATGTGCCCGAACCCTTGGGGGCGACCATGATGACGTCGACGTCAGCGGACACTTTCACGCCGGTGAGCTTGCGGTAAACCCAACCGAAGCCGTGCGAGAAGTAGAGGGCTTTGCCGGCGGTCATGTGCGGGGCGATGGTGGGCCACACGCACTTGATGGCGGCGTCGTTCAAGAGGATCATGATGATGCTGGCGCGTTTGCAAGCTTCGTCGATGCTGAAGAGGGTCTTGCCGACTTTGAAGCCATCTTTCTGTGCGCGCTTCCAGTCTGTAGCAAAGGCTTTGTCTTGGCCGATGATAACATTGACGCCGTTGTCGCGCATGTTCAAAGCTTGGGCGGGGCCTTGGACGCCGTAGCCGATGATGGCGATGGTCTCACCTTTGAGGACCTTTTGCGCCTTCTTCAAGGGATATTCTTTACGAGTGATGACGGTCTCAACGGTACCGCCAAAGTCGATCTTAGCCATAACTATTAACTCTCTTTCTGTGTTGTCGCCTCGAGGGCGATGAAGGGGCAAAGTATACTGTTACCGTTTGGAATAATCAAGCTTTTATTGTATGTTTTTGCGAAAACCCGTGCTTTGGGCTTGTGCGTTTTTCTCTTTTGCTGTATGATAAAGAGGTCTTTAAGAAAAGGAGTTTTGCATGCGTTGCCCGAAGTGTGGAAGTCTGGATGATAAGGTTTTGGATAGCCGTGCGGCGCGCGAGGGAGATGTGATCCGCCGGCGCAGGGCGTGCTTGGAGTGCGGGGAGCGTTTTACCACGTATGAGGAGATCGTACGGGATGCGCTGCGCGTGCTGAAGCGTAATGGTCTGCGCGAGGAGTTCAGCCGCCTGAAATTGATGAGCGGGATTATGCGCGCGTGCGAGAAGCGGCCCGTGAGTCCGCAGCAGATTGAGGACACGGTGTGCGAGATCGTGGACGAGGTCGAGCAGGCTGATGGCGACGAAGTGACGACCGAGCGTATCGGGCAATTGGTGATGGAGAAGCTGCAGGCGCTGGATGAAGTTGCATACGTACGCTTTGCGTCCGTCTATCGCCGCTTTGCCGATGTAAGCCAGTTCCTCAATGCCGTGAAGGATATCGTCGGCGACGATTCGCATCCCAACGGCAAGTCCTGAGTAGTACCCTATGTATAAGCTGACGGTGTATGTGCCGGAGTCGCATTTGGAGGCGTTGAAGGAAGCGCTCTTTGAGGCGGGTGCCGGTGCGTATAATGGGTACGACCGTTGCTGTTGGCAGGTCAAGGGGATGGGGCAATTCCGCCCTTTGCCGGGGAGCAAGCCGTTTGCAGGTGAAGAGGGGGCTTGTGCGTCGGTGGAGGAGTGGCGTATGGAGATGGTTTGCGCGGATGAGGCGGCGGCGCGTGTGAAGGCCGCGTTGTTGGCGGTGCATCCGTATGAAGTGCCAGCGTATGATTTTGTGCGCGTGGAAGATATTTAACAGGCTGAGTAAAGGAGTCGATGTATGAGTAGTGCAGCAGATGTAAAGCAGCGGCGGGCGGAAGTCGGGTTGGCCGCGGGAGGCGTGTTCTTTATCGTCTTGGCGTTTCTGGTTTTTGCAGGCGCCGTGTGGTGGTGGTTCGGCTGGCGGATTGAGCCGGAGAACGGACAGATCGCAGTGCTCATCCGTAAGACAGGTGCCGACTTGCCGTCAGGGCAGATTCTGGCCGACAAGCCGGGGCAGAAGGGCATTCAGTTTGACGTGCTGCCGGAGGGGCGCTACTTCCGGAATCCCTACGTGTGGGACTGGGAGATCCGTCCGGTGACTGATATTCCCGCGGGCAGGTTCGGCGTACTCATCCGCAAGTTTGGTAAGGACTTGCAAGGCGGTGAGATTCTCGCGCCGGATACCGAACATAAAGGTATCGTCAGCGAGGTGCTGGGAACGGGGCGTCATCGTATCAACCCTTACGCCTACGACGTGGAGATTTATGACGACATCAAGATTGCCCCCGGGCATATCGGCGTAGTGACGCGTCTTTGCGGACTCGATATTCTCAACGGCGCCAAGGGCGCAGCTGAGGGGAATGGATTCCTCGCGGGCGAGGGCGAGAAGGGCGTTCAGCAAGAGGTGTTGAAGGAAGGCACCCACCGCCTCAACCCGTTTGTCTATGGCGTGTCGATTGTGAATATCCAAAGCCAACGCCTCGAGTTCAACGGCCCGGATGCGATTACGTTTCTCACGCTCGACGGCTTCCCCATTACGGTGGAAGGTACGTTGGAGTTTAATATCAACATCAACAAGGCTGCACTCCTCACGCACGAAATCGGCGATATGGACGATGTAAAGAACAAGCTCATCCTGCCGAGCGCGCGCGGGTTCTCGCGCATTGAGGGCAGCAAGAAGTCGGCCACCGAGTTCATCGTCGGCGAATCCCGTCAAGCCTTTCAAAATAGCTTGGAGGGATATCTACAGGCCGTGTGCCGCGGGTGGGGCATTTCCATTAACTCGGTGCTGATCCGCGATATCATTCCGCCGCAGGAGATTGCCGCGATTATCCGTGACCGCGAATTGGCCGCGCAGGAGAGCCGCAAGTTCGAACAGCAGATTACGCAAGCCAAGTCGTTGGCCGAGCTTGAGCGTCAGAAAGCCCTTGCCGAGCAGAATCGCCGTAAGGTCGTTGCCGAGACCGCGCAGATACGCGAGACCATTGCCGCCGAGCAATCTAAGATGGAGAAGGTCGTTGCCGCGCAGACGGGCGTCGATGTCGTCAAGATCGGTTTGGACACCGCCAAGACTTATGCGCAGGCACAGCTCGCTGAGGCCGAAGCCAACCGCCGGGTGATTGAAGCCCGCAACAAGGCCGATGCAGGCGTGTTGAAGCAGGAGGTGTCGGTCTTCGCCGACGAGAGGGATTTTGTTTCCGCGCGTTTATATGAACGCACCGCGCCGATGATCCGCAGCATCATCACGCCGGATGCGCCGGGGGGTGTCTTGGGCTTGCCGGTTTCTACCACGAAAGGAGCCAAATAATGAAAGCGCTTTACGTATTGATTCCTGTTGGACTCATCGCCGCCATCTGGGGCGTTTGGATGTGGTTTTTTTGCCGTGTGCAGGTGCCCGCGGGACACATGGCCGTCATTACCGCGAAGGTGGGTGAAGAACTTCCCGAAGGACAGATTCTCGCCGAGCGTAATCAGAAGGGTATTTGGAAAGACCCGCTGCCGGAAGGCCGCTACTTCTTCAACCCCATCAACTACTCATGCAAGATTGTGAAGGCGCTGACGATTCCCGTGGGCAAGGTCGCGATGGTCACTTCGCGCGTGGGGCGTGAACTGCCCGCAGGCGAAATTCTCGCCGCCAACTCAACCGACAGCAAAGGCGTTTGGCGTGATGTGCTGGGGCCGGGCGTTTACCGCCTCAATCCCTTTGGCTATCAAACCACGTTGCTCGATGCCGTCAATATTCCCATCGGTTATGTTGGCGTAGTCACCTCGCAAACCGGCAAGCCTGTAGCGACGGGTTCATTCGCAGGCCCCGGCGAACAGGGCGTGATGAAGGACGTGCTGCAGCCCGGCCTCTACTACATCAACCCCAAAGCCTATCAGGTGGACGTGATGGAAATCGGCATGAATCAAGTCACCATTGTCGGCCAAGCCGGCAGCGTAGTTGTGACCAAGGGACAAATCTCCAACGCCGCCACGGCATTGGATGAATTGCAGTTATCAACTCTCAACCAGCAGCAGCAACGCCGCGATGAATACATCAGCCAAAACTATCAGCAAGGGTTTGTTGCTCAGAAAGAGCTGACTAAAAGCAAGAGCGCTGCTTCGTCCCGCTCAGCGTCCTCACGTTTGGGCAGCAGCAGCCGTGCGAGCACTTCTAAGATGAGTGGAGTCATGGCATCAAGAGCACCGGCTGCATCGATGGCTGATCAGGTTGAGGCTTTGTACGAAGTGCAGTCTGATGAAAAGTCTGCAGTGATTCTGCCGGAGTCGGCCGCGTTTGCGTTGCAGCGGTTTGTGGAGTTTCCCTCGCGTGATGGCTTCCAAATCATGTTGGATATGACGGTGGAGTTTGAGCTGCTGCCGGAGAATATCTCCCGCGTGTATATGCTCTATGGAGATTTGCCGGCGGTGGTGGAGAAGATCATCTTGCCGCAGATCCTTTCGATCTCCCGCCTGAAAGGTTCGTCCTACAAAGCACGCGACTTCATTGATGGGGAAGGGCGGCAGGTATTCCAACAGCAGATGAACGAAGAACTCGTACGCGTGTTGAAGGAGAAGCATATTCTCGTTCATAACGCCATCATCCGCCACGTGGAGATTCCTTTTGAAATCCTCACGCCGATCCGTGACTCCAGCAAGGCGAAGGAGCAGGATCTGACCAACCAGGCGCGTCAAGATACCGCCCGCAAGCAAGCCGAGCTCAACACGCAGACCGCGTTGATTGATCAAAGTCGCTCACAGGTAGAGCAAGAGACCGCCAAGCTCGTGGCCACCGTCACGGCGGAAACCCGCCGCGATGTCGCTTCGCTCCAAGCCGAAGCTGAGCGTGAAGTCTCTGCCCTCAATCTTGAGAAGGCCCGCATTCAGGCCGACATCACGGAGATTCGCGGCAAGGCTGACGTCGATGCAGTCTTCTTGGTAGATAATGAACGCGCGCAGGGACAGAAGCTCAAGGGGGCTGTGTTTAAGGATACGGCGCATCTGGCGCAGCTGCAGCTCATCGAGAACCTCTCGCCCGAGCTCGACATCCGCGTGCTCCATGCAGGCCCCGGCACTTTGTGGACCGATATGAAGTCCCTCATGCCGAGCATCCCTGTCAAGGCTCAGTAATAAAGGCATAAAAAACGGGGGAGCCTTTCGGGCTCCCCCGCCAACGAACAGAACAGCATTAAGCTGTTTTGTAAAGATTTACGCGGTGGCGTTCGTTCAAAGCCACGGCGGCGTTGCAGGCAACGCATCGTCGAAGTCCTTAATCAGACTCTCCGCGTAATCGCCACGGTAAGTTCCATCCAAAAACTTACCGCAGGCGTCCTTACAAAATCTCTCCCACGATTCTTCCTCACGGCCCGGCACGATGGGGTAGAAGCATGCGTCTACCTGCTGTGCCGCCTTCAAATCACCCAAGGCATCGCCGATCATCAACACGTTCTCGACCGGGTACTTCCCTTGCGTGGCCAATTGCAGGTGCTCGGCCTTTGTGCCCAGTTCCTGCCCTGCAATCATCTGCACCAGATTATCAATCTGATGGTGCTTCCACTCCTTCACCAACGCCTCTTCCGGCGTTTGCGAAACCACAATCGCATCGCACGCGTTGTGGATGATCTTCAACGCCTCCAGCGCCCACTTAAACGGCGGCACCGGCTGCATTTCTTTATCAATCGCCACATTCACGGCCAAGCTCCACTCCAGCAGACGCTTCACTTCCGGATCATCCGACTTTGCGGCAAACTCCTTCAGCGTCGGATTTCCCAGCGGCAGCCCTGACGTACAATAAGCGCGCAAGCCATCCACCGGCACCACAACGCCCAGCTCCTTCGCCTTCGGATGCTCGTTCAACAATTCAAACGTCAGCAACGTCGCCGGGAAACGGTTAATCCCGCGGTTCTTCGAATACAGATTCACAAACTCCGCACACGCCCGCAGTTCCTTTTCGACCTTCTCCAATCCCCAGTATTTAATAATCAACGGGTGGAAGAACTGCTTCTGCTTCACGCTCATCGTATCAAACACGCAACCATCCGAATCGATACCGACAAACGAGTCATGCGACTTCACCAAATTCTTCAAATCATCAACTGAAAAATGTCCGCTCATGCCAATCCTTAGTAACTGAAAACGCCCCCCAATATAGCCTTACAGGCCCGATAAGTCAAGCCCATACCCCCCTAAAAAGTTGGAAGTTATCAACACCCCAAAACACCAAAAAACCCAATAAAAACGGCCAGAATGACACATCCCCAACCTATAGCGTACTCCTTTAGTATGCACCCCCAGATATAGCCCTCAAATACCCTGTTTCAGCGATTTCAGCGCACTACGAGATTGCACTTTCCCCGTATCATTACCCCGGCGTCCCTTGCTTTCCCAAAACACATCAACGCTCTTAATACCATTGCGGGATGTTTGGCTACACATAGTTTAGGTCGTTTTAACTTGTTGTTTTATAGTGAATTACATAATCTCATCCCAACGGATAGAAAATAATCGATGCTTTTCCTCGTTTTCTCCCTTGACTTTGGTAACCAATCTGCTACAGTGTCTGTTGTTGACGCCATTGGGTGACCGGTCACTGACGCGCATAGCGCATACCGGAGCCCAAGCTCGGAAGGAGCCATCAACATATAGGACAACACGTTGGGGAACGGCGTGCTGCCAAGAGGCCACAGAAGATATCTGCCAATGCCGCAAGTGTGCATTGGGTTTATTACAGAATCATCTGGGCATCGGGTTAACAGACGCCGTCGGCTGTCAACATCACACATAAGCGGCAAAAGGTAAATGACATTATGTCTAAGATCACACTGTACAAACGGCCTGCGTTTCAGGCCGAGCAAAAGGAACGCGGCGAGTACATCTACGTCACGCAGATGGGGAAGAAGCTCACGGGCACGAAACTGGCCAAGCTCATTGCCGCGGAAGGCACGACCGTCTCAGAGGCGGATGTGCTGGCGGTGTTGCGTAACTTGGGGAAGGTTATCGTCAACGAAGTCATGCACGGCATGGCGGTAGAAATTCCCGGCGTGGGGAGCATCCATCTGCATGCGGGCGGCGTGATGGATAAAGAGGGTAACGAAGTCTCTGAGAAAGGACGGCGCTTTCGGATGAAGATGACGTTTAACAAAGCGTTGCAGAACCAAGTTGTCAGCCCCGATAACATTTCGGTGGTGCTGGTGGACTTCAAAGCCAAAACACCTGTGCTCACGCGTTTTGAAGATGCCCTCTCCGGCACCCTCAACACGCAGCTCACTCCGGGCGGCATGGCCGGTATCCGCGGCAAGCACCTGCGCATCCACCCTCTTATGGGTGATGAAGGCGTCTGGTTTGTCCCACAGGGTGAAGGCGAGACGGTGCGCGCCACCACCTTCCTCGATAACAAACCCTCCCGCCTGACGTTCGCCGTTCCGGCTGAACTCCAGAAAGGGATGACTTACCGCGTGGAAGTCCGTAACCGCATCAACCGCAGCAAAAAGCTCGCTGTAGCTACGCTCACGGAACTGCTGACTGTGGCCGACTAAACACAGGGCCAATAGACGTTCAAACGGGCGGAGGCGTACAACCTCCGCCTTTTTTGTGCCCGTTAACAGTCGGCACCTCTTCTCTGCATGGCACTTGATCCCTCCAAGGATGCGGTGCTGTACCTTGCAGTGCAAAGGTCCGTGAGGTATCAGCCTCACACACCCTGAGGTATTAACCTCATGCACCCTAAGGTATCAGCCTCACACACCCCATCTCTCCAAGGATAGGCACTAATGGTATGTGTCCTGTATGTCGATGAGGCCGATGAGACCGACGAGGTCGAACAGAGAGGACATCCCTCCGGGGGGGGGGAGGCATGTTCGTCGAACATGCTCATAATACCGCCTGCCATCGGCAGGCGTACACGACCTCATCGCTTCCTCCCCATCGGGCTCTGCCCGTACTCGACCTCATCGGCCTCTCGCGGTCTCGTCGCCATCATGCGTTCCATCGCGTCAGCAGGTGAATAATAATCACAACCACCGTACGCACAATTTAGACTTGAAAAAACACCTCAATCGGTGCATAATATGCGGTACTTATACGCATCAATTTAAGGAAAGGAATTTCAACTCATGGATATCCAGACAGCTGCCGCCACGCTTGAGAAAATTCGCACCGAAGTTGCCAAGACCCTCGTCGGTCAGGAAAAACTCGTCGACCGCCTTTTGATCGGCCTCATGACCGGCGGACACATCCTGCTCGAAGGCGTCCCCGGCCTCGCCAAAACAACCGCCATCCGCACGCTCGCCGAAGCCCTTGGCCTGCAATACCAACGCATCTCCTTCACGCCCGACCTGTTGCCTGCCGACGTGGTTGGTACGCTGATCTATAATCCCAAGGACGCCACCTTCGAGCCCAAGAAAGGTCCCGTCTTCACCAACCTCCTGCTCGCGGACGAAATCAACCGCGCGCCCGCCAAGGTACAATCCGCGCTCCTCGAAGCCATGCAGGAACGCCAAGTCACCCTCGGCGACAAAACCTATCCGCTGCCTGTGCCCTTCCTCGTGATGGCCACGCAGAACCCCATCGAACAAGAGGGCACCTATCCGCTCCCCGAAGCCCAAACCGACCGCTTCATGCTCAAATGCATCATCAACCACCCCTCGCGTGACGATGAACGCCGCATCATGAACCGCTTCACCAAGCCTATCACCCAAAAGCCCGTCACCTGCGTCACCGCCGCCGAACTCGAAGCGCTACGCCAGACGCTCGACGCGGTCTATTGTGACGAGAAAGTCGGCGAATACATCCTTGATATCGTCTTCGCCACCCGTAACCCTGCGGCACACAACCTCCCGGCGCTCGCCAACCAGATCCAGCTCGGCGCCTCGCCCCGTGCCACGCTCAACCTCAACCTCGCCGCACGTGCCCATGCGCTCATCCGCGGCCGTACTTACGCCACGCCGCAAGACGTCAAGGAAATCGCCCACGATGTCCTCCGCCACCGCATCACGCTCACCTACGAAGCCGAGGCTGAAGCCATCACCACCGACACCCTCATCACCACGCTCCTCAACGAAATCCCAGTACCATGAGGCAAGGTAGCAGGTAATAAGTAAGAGGTAATAAGTAATAAGTTGAAAAGAGCATGAACTCGGCCGCCGATACAATCACGGAGAAAGCGAAGCTTTTTGCTATACGCATCATCCGGCTGTATCAACACCTGACAGACAAGAAGAAAGAGTTTGTCATGGCCAAACAGGTGTTGCGTAGCGGCACGAGTATTGGCGCGAATCGTACTGAAGCCGTCTATGCAGTCAGTCAGAAAGACTTCCTTCACAAAAATGAAGTTGCATTAGGCGAATGCGCCGAGACGCTCTATTGGCTTCAATTACTTAACGTAACCGGCTACGTCTCCGACAAACAATTTACCTCACTTGCAAACGATTGTGAAGAGCTCCTAAAGCTCTTCACGTGTGTTGTCAACTCGCTTAAGAAGAATGCCATCAAAGCAAAAGGGGCAACTAAATGAACAACCCCATTCAATCGTCAAAGTGTTTTAGCGTTCGCGGCTCTCTGCGTCCTCTCTCACTTATTACTTATTACTTATTACCTATTACTTCTTCTTTTACTTCTTCCCATGATTGATACTGCGACATTGATGAAGCAGGTCGGGAATATCAAGATCCTGACCCAGCGCTTGTTGGATGACCGCCTGGCGGGTGATTATCACTCTGTCTTTAAGGGGCAGGGGGTGGAGTTTGATGAGGTGCGTCCTTATCAGCCCGGCGATGATGTGCGGCAGATTGATTGGAATGTGACCGCCCGCACGGGGCATCCTTACATCAAGCGGTTTTCTGAAGAGCGCGAGCTGACGATTCTCTTTCTGGTGGACGTTTCCGGTTCACACGCTTATGGTTCCGGCACGCGCACGAAGGCCGAACTCGCGGCAGAAATTACGTGCCTGCTGGCGTTGACTGCAATCCGCAATCAGGATAAAATCGGGCTTATCCTTTTCAGTGACCGCATCATTCAGTATATCCCGCCGAAGAAGGGACGCACGGCTGTGATGCGTCTGGTGCGTGACGTGTTAGCCGCAGAGCAGACCCGCGAGAAGACTTCTATTGCAGAGGCGCTGCGTTACCTGAACAACATCCAGAAGCGCAAGGCCGTGATCTTCCTCATCTCCGACTTTCAAGATGCGGGGTATGAGAAGACTCTGCGCGTGCTGGCTAAAAAGCACGATATCATCGCGTGCCCCATCACTGATCCTTGCGAGATGAATCTCCCGAACGTCGGCCTCGTTCAGCTTCAGGACCCCGAGACCAACGAGCTCATTCTCGTTGATACCGGTTCAAAGGCCGTGCGCGATACGTTTGCTGCGAATGCCCGCACGCATCATGAAACGTTGACGACCAACCTCAAACGTACGGGGATTGATATTCTACCGCTCGATACGCATCAGCCCTACATCGACGACCTGCGTGCGCTCTTCAAACGCCGCCTGCTGCGTGCCCGTTAACCGACGGAGACCACTACCATGTGCCGCCTACTCACAACTCTCATTCTACTTCTCACCGTTGGTGTTCACAATGCCTTGGCGGCGTATACGGCGCAGCTTTCGCCGCGTAAGAACTATCCCATCACGCTCAATATGGCCGACGACACCGTCCGCCTCAACCGCGACCTGCTGCTCACCATCACCGCCGAAGCCCCCGTCAATACGACTCTCCAGTTTCCCGACCTGCGTGCGCAGAACCGCTGGCAGGGATTTAGCCGTGTGGAAGATTTCACCACGCAACCCATCCAGACTGCCGAGAAAACCACTAGCCAATACCGCTGGAAGCTCACGCCCCAACCCGGCGCAGAGCGTTACCGCCTCGCACCATTTGCGGTGCAGGTGCTTGATGCCACGACCGGTCAAGTCGTCGACAGCTTCGCGACTCAGCCGGTTCTTCTGCCACCGCCACCGTCGCGTGAACCTGTAACCGGTGCTTACCAAATCGACCCCCAGCCTGCTTATATTTCGCCCGCTCCACGTGAAATCGCGCTTTGGATTGCCTACGTGCTTGGCGGCGTGCTCCTCGTGGCGCTCCTCATCTACGCACTTACGCACATCAAGCGCAAGATCCGCGAATACCGCATGACCCCCGCCGAACGAGCGCTCGACGAACTCGCCCGCCTGCTCGCCAAACAGCTGCCCGACCACGGCCTGCTCAAAGACTTCTACATTGAAATCACCCACATCGTCCGCCGTTACATTGAACGCACCTACGGCATCCGCGCGCCCAATCAAACCACCGACGAATTCCTCGCCGCCGTGCGCAGCCATCCGCGCTTTACCTCTGCGGTAATCTCCAGCCTTGCCGACTTCCTGCGCCATGCCGACCTCATCAAATTCGCCGGGGCAGGCGCCAATTCCGCCGCAGTCGAAGCCGCCATTGCGAGCGTCAAAACCTACATCGAAACCGACAGCCACAAAGAAAACGCTCCCGGCAATAACTAATAGGCAAGGCAAGAGTCTGCCGCGTGCTCATTAGGGGGTGGTGTTGTGTGTTCGTGCAAAAGAAGTGTTTCCTCATTGAGTACCATCAAAAAGGCTTGCTTTTTGCAAGACGGAAACGTAAAATACTTGAATCGATTTGCAAGGGATTGAATATGAAAAGTGTAATTTTCTCTGTGGCGGCAATGGGTGTTTTTGTGACGATGTCCTGGGGGGCCTTTGCTCCGTCAGATCTTGCTGGGTTGACTTTATGGTTGAAGTCGGATAGCGGTGTGGTTGACTATAATGGCATCACCCCCGGCAATGGTGCGTTTGTAACGCGCTGGTTTGATCAGTCCGGCCAGGGTAATGATTTGGTTGCGACCGGTGATTCGACAAAGCCTTATTACAGGCTCGACGATATTGCGGGGTATCCGGCAGTGTCGAATGCGGCCTCGCATTATATGATTTTTGCTAATGGCAAGGCTCTCGCTGCGCAGAGCATTTTTGTCGTTGGCCGTCCCATTGCCAGCACCGATAGCAGTCCGCTTGTTCTGTTTGCTGATACCAAGACAATTGCAGGTAAGCTAACCGACCTTTTTATTCGACATTCCTCGCCTGACAGCATTTCGCTCGACGGTACGCGCACCACGCTTGTGAAGGGAACTTGTTCATTGGGCGGGGAATATCTCACAGCTCCCTATGGTAAGACCAGCTATAGTTTCACCGCTCCCGATGGCATTATTCCGAGTCCTTTCTTGTTACATGTGGAATATCAGGACTGTCAAACGTTTGAGCAAATACTTCGCCGCAATACGGACTATTTCTATAAAGGTACGCTGTGCGAAATCATCGTCTTTAACCGCCCGCTGGCGGAGACCGAGCGCCAGCAGATCGGGTATTACCTGCAGAGCAAGTATGCTCTCAGCGGTACTTACGTTGAACCAAGTGAGTTTTACGTCCGTACAATTTCTGCCACGAAGGTTGCTGATACGCATGCGACGCTCTCAGGTAATGCCGGTGGTGTGGCTGAAGGGACGCGTGTTGAGTTGCGCATTTATTATGGCACAACCGACGGCACTGGTAATGCTGAGGCATGGGACGCTTATGAGGTTGTTGCCGAGTCTCTTCAAGATGAAGTCACTTACCACCATTTGCTTCAAGGGCTGACTGTTGATACTGCCTATTATTATCGCTTTGCGGCGGTTGCCGGCGACACGTTGAAATTCTCCAAAGACAGTGGCAGCTTCACTACACGTGCGCTTGACTATCCCGCCACATTCCGGCGTCAAGGCGATGCCTATGCCGAAGCCAACTGGAATGACACCGTGTGGATTAACCTCGACAATCTTGAGCGCACTATGCCTGGCAGCGTGATTGGTGATCGTATCGACCTGCAACCGACAGACAGAAATCATTCCGTCACGCTGGTATTAACAAATGATGTCACTCTTGCCGGTGTCAGCTGTGGGCACGTCAACAGTTCATCAAGTGGAGAATATAGTATTGGTGGCACCAACAGCTTTACCGGTGGCGAATTACCTGTAAAACTTGTATTCGACAGTGGCGATCCAACTATTCCCGTTGAATTCAACACCCGCGGAACAGGATATATCGGCTTTGGCACATCTTTGACCGATACGCTTACGATTCAGCTCAACAACCCGTTGACCATTACCCGCTCGAATGCGAATACCTGTGTGGTGTTTATGCAAAGCCCCATTACCGGCGGCACGGAGGCGGCACCCGCGACGATCAGTTGCTCTGATTATGTCACTGGTTCTTTCCTGCATATCTGTCCCGCTAATCCCAACAACACGTTTCGGGGAGATTGGATCATGGATCGCGCAACTCCTTCCGCCAATGCACCTAGCTGTACTCTCTTCGTTGGACGTCCTAACCCCTCGCCGATGCTGCGTGCGAATGATGCTGTGCTTGGCCATCTCAGTAACAAAGTCATCTTGCGCAATGATACACGTTTTATTCTTCACGGAGTCGCAGGCGATGCTGCTTTTGAGCTTAAGCATAGTGTTTTTGGGTTTGGAAGCATTGAACGTGTTATTCAAAACTCCTCTTTTTCCAACACTGATACGCTTGGTCTTATCTTTGGAGATAGCATAATGCTCTCTCCCGGTGAAGGCACTACCTATGGTAAGTTGACCGTGCTGGCCAAAGCCATCACCGCTAAGCCTGCCTCCACTATGAAATTCAAAGTCGGCCCCGATGGCAACGACAGCATTTACTTCAGCGGGCGTGCCAATGCGCTCATCAATGCCAATATAGAGATCATTCCACAAGGCAAAGTTACCAGTGGCATGAGCTGGCCGATTATGACCGTCCACACCTCTGTCCCCACCTTTACGCTTGAACCCTCTGCCATCACGCCACACTATCGCCTCCACAGCGTCGCAGACGCCAATGGACTCACAATCTACGCCACCTACGATCATCCTCCCACATTAATGCAGATCTATTAACCTTCTCATCGGTTACTAAATACTGTCAGAGCTGAAAAGTAGGGCAGTTGAGTATAAAACTGAACAGGGAGAACGTGCAGTTCTCCCTGTTTTGCATGGTCCACTCTCAAGTGGGTTTGCTTCCCCGCAAATAAGAGGATTTGGGTTTGTGTTGGGGATGGGGGTTTGGTATAATGCGGGGACTGTTTGAATGTGTGGGCATTCGTGAATGTCCACGGGAGCGTAAAAGGATTTAATTGGTTATGTCAGATGTGATTGTGGGTCGGTTGGTGGAGGAGTTGAACATTGCGCCGCGGCAGATTGAGGCGGTGGCGGCATTGCTGGCAGAGGGAGCGACTATTCCGTTTATTGCGCGTTATCGGAAAGAAGCGCATGGAAATTTGGATGAGGTGCAGATTTCGAAGATTCAGGAGCGCTTGGCGTATCATCGGGAGTTGGAGGATCGGCGCGAGGTGATTTTGAAGTCGATCGACTCGCAGGGCAAGCTATCGGATGAGTTGAAGGCGAAGGTGCTGGGGTGTTTGACGAAGACGGCGTTGGAAGATTTGTATTTGCCGTATAAGCCGAAGCGGCGTACGCGGGCGATGATTGCGAAGGAGAATGGCTTGGAGCCGTTGGCGACGTCGTTGCTGGAGCATTGTGTCGATCCTGAGGGCGAGGCGGCGAAGTTCATCGGCGAGAAGGTGGCTGATGTGACGGCGGCTTTGCAGGGGGCACGGGATATTGTGGCGGAATTGATTGCGGAGGATGCGGATATCCGCGGTTTTGCGCGCTCAACGTTGGCGTCGCGTGGGATGCTGGCTTCGAAGGTGGTAGAGCCTGCGCCGACGGAGCCGACGAAGTTTGAGCAGTATTATGAGTTCAGCGAGGCGCTGGCATCAATTCCTTCACATCGTTTCTTGGCTATCCGCCGCGGGCAGAATGAGGGTGTTTTGCATGTGCGGCTGAGCGTGGAGCCGGAACCGGTGTTGGGGGCTATCAAGAAGAAGTATGGCTCGTCAACGCAGGTGGATTTGGCCGCAGCGGATGCGTATCGCCGTTTGATTGCGCCGGGCGTTGAGGTGGACGTGCTGGTGGAGTTGAAGATGCGTTCTGACCGGAGCGCTGTTGAGGTGTTTGCGGAGAATCTGCGGCACTTGCTGTTGCAGGCGCCGTTGGGCGAACAGGCTGTGATTGGGGTTGACCCGGGGTTGCGCACAGGGTGCAAGGTGGCGGCGTTGGATGCGACGGGGAAGTTCTTGGAGAACAAGACGATCTTTCCGTCGCAGGGCGCGCATAAGATGATAGAGGCGCAGGTGGAGGTTTGCAAGCTGCTGGCGAAATATAAGCCGACGGCGATTGCAGTGGGTAATGGCACCGGGGGACGTGAGACGGAGGCGTTTCTGCGCGAGACGCTGACGAAGTCGAATCATCAGGGCGAGACGATTGTGGTGTCGGTGAACGAGGCAGGGGCTTCGGTCTACAGCGCATCGGAAGTGGCGCGTGAGGAATTCGCGGATTTGGATTTAACAGTGCGCGGTGCGATTTCGATCGGGCGGCGTTTGCAGGACCCGCTGGCGGAGTTGGTGAAGATTGACCCGAAGGCGATTGGCGTGGGGCAGTATCAGCATGATGTGAACCAAACTTTGTTGGCGGATAAGCTGAATGAGGTGGTGGTGAGCTGCGTGAACCACGTGGGCGTGGAGTTGAACACGGCGAGTGCACCGCTGTTGACGCGGGTGTCAGGCATCGGCGAGTCAATGGCCAAAAAGATTGTGAGTTACCGTGATGAACATGGGGCATTCGGCAGCCGAAAGCAGCTGTTGAAGGTGCCGAGCTTGGGGCCGAAGTGTTTTGAGCAGGCGGCGGGGTTCTTGCGTATTCATGGCGCAAAACATCCGCTGGACGCGTCGGCGGTGCATCCGGAGCGGTATGCGCTGGTGGAGCAGATGGCAGCGGATGTGGGGATTGCGCTGAAGGATTTGATAGGTAATACGGCGGCGGTGGATAAGATCAGGATTGCCAACTATGTGTCGGCTGAGGTTGGTGATCTGACGTTGAAGGATATTATCGCTGAGTTGAAGAAACCGGGGCGCGATCCGCGTGCGACGTTTGAGAAGCCGGCGTTCCGTGATGACATTACCGAGATTGCGCATGTGAAAGAGGGCATGGCGTTGGAGGGGATCGTGACAAACGTGACGGCGTTCGGAGCGTTTGTGGATATCGGCGTGCATCAGGATGGATTGATCCATGTGTCGGAGCTGTCTGACCGTTATGTGAGCGACCCGTCGCAGGTCGTGAAGGCGGGTGACCGAATCAAGGTGCGTGTGCTTTCCGTAGATTTGCCGCGCAAGCGCATCAGCCTCTCGGCTAAGACAGCGCCGTCTTCAGGTTCAGGTGGTGGCGGGCGTCCTTCCTCGGGCGGTCATGGTGGCGGTCATCACGGCGGAGGCAACCGTCCTCCGCAGGGAGGGAATCGTCCGCCTCCGCGTGCACAATTCAATAACAACCCCTTTGCAGGGCTTTGATAATTATGAATAGATACTCGCTATTGGCGCTTTGCATTATTTCCGGCATGGTTTTACCACCTCTTTTCGGGGCAGAGGGTGTGTCGGGGTCGGCTAAAACAAACTCTTTGCCAACCTCCGTTGCAAAGTCAAAACTAAAGGTTGCGGTGGATGGTTTTCCGTCCGGGCAGGATTCCGCTGAAGGCGTTGCCGCGGATCTGATGCGCGCTTTTATCAAAAATGACTCTGCCTTATTCAAAGCCGCATGCTTGCCTTCTTATGCCTCTGGAGAGACGAAGAAGCAGTATGATGGCTTTATTAAAATGGTCGCCGATGACCTTGATCTCTGCGCAAAGAAAAACACGCCGGAGCCCGATGATATGAAGAGAATTCATAAGCTGTATGCCGCACGGCAGCTGTCGGCCAATGGGCCCGCATCATGGGGTTATGCTACGTACAATTACCATGAGGTGATGTTTGTCGATGTTGAGGTTGAGTTAAATAATGGCAAGATGTTTCTCAACCGTACGCTTGTTGTCAAATCTGCCAAAGGCAAGTGGTTTGTACTTCCGTGCCCCGGAGTTGACAAATTGATTTCTTTCGGCCTTAACAGCGAGTCAAAGTCGACTATTGACTTTAAAGAAGTGTACGACATTTCCGCCCCGCAGAAGTGAGCCGTAATCCTTTGACGCATTGGAGTCGACGTTGATGATCAGGAACTGTTCGTGCGTGCTTTGCCGTTGCAATCTGTGTTTGTTTGTATTATACTAATCGCATCATTTATTGGAGTTGATTATTATGCATCATAGGCTTGACCCGACTCAACTGGCTGATTGGCAAATTGCAGAGGAGGCCGAGGCGTTCATGCGTCCGGCGGCAGAGCTGGCGGCGGACTTGGGTTTGCAGGGCGAGGAATTCATTCCTTACGGCAAATATTACGGCAAGGTTGACTTCGCGGCGGTGATGCAACGCTTGGGCGATGCGCCTGCGCGGGCTAAATATGTGGATGTGACGGCGATTACCCCGACGCCGCTGGGCGAGGGAAAAACAACCACAACGATCGGTTTGGTGCAGGGGTTAGGATTGCTCAAGAAGCGTGTGGCGGGCGCTATCCGTCAACCAAGCGGTGGGCCGACTTTCAACATCAAGGGATCCGCCGCGGGTGGTGGGCTGGCGCAGGTGGTGCCGTTGGGACCTTTTTCGTTGGGGTTGACGGGCGATATCGATGCCATCACGAATGCGAACAATCTGGCGATGACAGCGTTGACGGCACGTATGCAGCACGAGGCGAATTACGACGATGAACGTTTGGCGAAGATCGGTATTCCGCGTTTGGATGTTGATCCCGAGCAGGTGCAGATGCGTTGGGCGATTGACTTTTGTGCACAGGCGTTGCGTAACATCACCATCGGCCAAGGCGGCAAGATGGATGGCTTGGAGATGTCGAGCGGGTTCTATATCACGGTGGCGTCCGAGGTGATGGCGGTGCTGGCGATGGCGTCGGATTTGGCGGATTTGCGTCAGCGTCTTGGTAAGATCGTCGTGGCCTACAGCAAGAACGGCAAGCCGGTGACTGCACATGATTTGGAAGTCGATGGCGCAATGGCGGCATGGCTGTCACGGGCGGTGAATCCGACGTTGATGCAGACGATGGAGGGGCAGCCGGTGTTTGTGCATGCGGGGCCTTTCGCGAATATCGCCATTGGGCAGAACTCGGTGATTGCCGATAAGCTGGCGGCGCGTCTGACGGACTACGTGGTGACGGAGAGCGGTTTTGCGGCTGACATCGGGTTTGAGAAATTCTGGAATATCAAGTGCCGCTGTTCGGGGTTGAAGCCAAGCGCAGTGGTGCTGGTAGCGACTGTACGGGCGTTGAAGCTGCATGGCGGCGGGCCGGCTGTGGTGCCGGGACAGAAGCTGGATTCAGCGTACACGAATGAGAACTTGGAACTGCTGGAGGCGGGTTGCGACAACCTGCTGGCGCACATTGATATTATCAAACGCAGCGGCATCCGTCCGGTGGTGTGTTTGAATGGGTTCTATACTGACACGGCGGCGGAGCATGCGCTGGTGAAGCGTGTGGCTGAAGAGGCCGGGGCACGGTTTGCGGTCTCGAAGCATTGGCTGATGGGCGGCGAAGGTGCGTTGGAACTGGCGGAGCAGGTGATGACCGCTTGCGAGGAACCGAGTGAGTTTGCGTTTCTGTCGGACTTGCATGAGCCGATTGCCGACCGTATTGAGACGATTGTGCGCGAGATTTATGGCGGTGACGGTGTGGACTATTCCGACATTGCCAAGGAGAAGATCATCCGTTATCAAAGCGATCCGGAGTTGGCGCGCTTGCCGATCTGTATGGCGAAGACGCAGTATTCGCTGTCGCATGATCCGAAGCTGGTGGGACGTCCGAAGGGGTGGCGTTTGCCGGTGCGGGACTTCTTGCTGTATCGCGGTGCGGGGCTGATTGTGCCGGTGACGGGCGATATCAAGCTCCTGCCGGGGACGGGATCGAATCCGGCGTTCCGACGGATTGATATCGATACAAACAGCGGCAAGGTCAAGGGGTTGTTCTAAAGGGTATCAGCGCATGCCGGAACTGGACACATTGTTCAAAAGGCGGCGGGTCAGGTTTGAGCGGCTCGTGCCTTTTGGCTTTGTGAAGACGAAGGCCGGATATGCGTATTCCACCGACTTGCTGGATGGCCAGTTCAAGATGGTGGTGACGGTTGATAAAGAGGGGCAGCCCGCTGCCGAGGTGGTGGATGCGCTATCGCAGGAGTGTTATGTCCTGCATAAGGTGCCGGATGCAGTAGGGGCGTTTGTCGGACAGGTGAGGGCAGAGTATAAGAGGGTGCTGGCGTCTATTGCAGAGGCCTGTTTTGAGGCTGATGTGTTCAAGGGCGACATGACCCGGCAGGTGATCCGTTATGTGCAGGAGACGTATCAGGACGAGCTTGAGTTTCTGTGGGAGAAGTTTCCGGATAATGCTATCTTCCGCCGAAAGGACAACGCGAAGTGGTATGCGGCATTGTTGACGGTGAAGCGGCAGAAGCTCGGACTGCAAGGCGAAGGCACGATAGAGATTGTTGATCTGCGGATGCAGCCGGATGAGTTGGCTTCAACGGTGGACGGGAAGCGCTACTTTCCGGGATTTCATATGAATAAGAAACATTGGGTGACGATTTGTTTGGATGGCACGGTTGCGGTGAAGGAGATCTTTCAGCGGATTGATACCAGTTATGCGCTTGCGGCGGTTAAATAAAGTGAAAAGAATCTATCTATACGTTGTTTTAACCTCTTTGATGAGTTGCTTGAATATAGAAGCGACTGTTGTTGGAAATCCTGTAACCTCGAATAATAAAGTAATAATTAATAAGATAAGTTTCTATGATCATTCTCGGGATCGAGTAATACCCGTTGCTTTTTATTTGCCAGGTGACGGCAAACAAAGCCAACATCAAAAGGTGGTCATTTTTAACCACGGATATGGGCAAAACAAAGGTGGAGATTATTTAACTTACTCGTACTTGACCGAAAATCTGGCCGCAAAGGGGTACTTTGTTGTGAGTATTCAACATGAACTCCCTACAGACGATTTGCTTGCCGTGGAAGCCAACTTGCAAGTTGCCCGCAAGCCGAATTGGGAGCGGGGAGTTGATAATATTCGTTTTGTGTTGAGTGAACTCAAAAAAACGAAGCCGGAACTAGACTACAATCATGTGACGTTAATCGGGCATTCCAATGGTGGTGATATGGTTGTCTTGTTTGCCCATAAATATCCTGATCTAGTTGATAAAATTATATCGATGGATAACCGGCGAATGCCCTTGCCAAGAACGTCGACCCCAAAACTGTTTACACTTCGGTCCAACGATTATCCTGCTGATGTTGGAGTCCTGCCCACTGTACAAGAACAGAAAGCACATCATATTACAGTTCAATTCGTCCCGATAAATCATGGTAATATGGACGACGATGCAAGTTTTGAAGAGCGGAAAATAATGAACAACTACATCGAAAAGTATTTGGAAGGATAACTCTAAAAGGATTGTGGATAGACAGTATGACATTAGCAGGAATTGAGTTGTCGAGGGAGGCGTTGAAGAAGCAGCTGTTTCATGATGCGCATCCATTCGTGCAGTTTGTGAAGTATGGTGTCGCGGGCGTGATTGCGACGTGCGTGCATGCGTCGCTGTTCTTTTTGTTGGGCTGGAAGGTGTGGCCGTGTTTGGAGGCGACCGACCCGATGGTAAAGCTGTTTCACTTGGATGTGCAGGTTGTGGCGGAGGCGTCGCGAGCTTGGTATTCGATGTTGTGCAATGTCATCTCGTTCTTGGTATCGAACGCCTTTGCGTATGTGCTGAATATCCTGTTTGTATTTCGGGGCGGGCGGCATCATTGGCTGATGGAGATCGGCATGTTTTATGCGGTGTCGTCGTTTAGCGTTGCAATAGGGACAGTACTGATTGGTGTGCTAATTAAGACGTTTGGCATGGCGACGTCGATTGCGTTTGTGGTGAACGTCTGCGTGTCGCTGGCGATTAACTTTGTGGTGCGGAAGTTTTTTATCTTTAAGAGGTGAGTATGCGTAGAATGGTTCTTGCGGTGTCTGCCGCGGTTTGTTTGCTGGCAGGATGTACGCATCCGATATTTGACAATGAATATCCGACGGTGAATGAGTTTGACGTCAATCGGGCGGATATCGTGTATGTGGATAAGAAGCTGGGCAATCCGGTGCGCGTACAGATTACCGGGGCGGGCGTGGTCGATGTCGAGACCGGTTCGAGTCCGCTGCTGACGGATTCATTTTCAATTGACACTTCCCATGTACAGTGGAACGATATCCAGCGGGGTCATCAGACCATCAGCCGCGAGGATGCGCGGATGATCTTTCAGGCGCTGGTGAATCATGGGTTGTGCCGCAAGGAGCCGCCGGAGCTGGAGAAGCCGCCGGCAGGCCTGCCGGCCGACTTCAAACCCGAGCGGCAAGCCCGCGTGGTCGCGAACTTCAACGGGCGCATCATCAAGCGTGAGGTTGTGTTCGACGAATTGCTCTTGGGGCATATTGAGTATGTGACGAAGGTGTTCCTGCGCCAGAGCAAAGGGAAGAGATAACACAAGGAGAGCGGTATGAAACTTGTCAGACTGTCTGTTGGTTGTTTTGCGGTGGGTCTGCTGTTGCTGGCAGGGTGCGTGACGCAGCGCTACGAGTATGGCGGAGAGAATCCGGAGATTGTGGTTTCCTCTGACGGGCGCATCACGGCCTTTGGCAGTCCGGTTGATATCAACGACCTCGGCCAGACGGTCAAACGTGTTGGAGTCCCGCATGAACACACTCTGCGGGTCATGCTCCATACACCCGTCGGACAGGATAAAGCTCTTATGGATGCCATCACTGTTCAGCTGATGAAGGCCGATCACAAGACCCTGTTTTACTTTACCCGCCCCAAACACGCGACATCGGCATTGGGTGATAAACGGCCTGTTGGTAAATAGAGGAGGTTGTTATGAAAGCATTGGTGTTGTTGGCGGATGGGGTTGAGGAGACTGAGGCGGTGGCGTCGGTTGATGTGCTGCGTCGGGCTGGGGTTGAGGTCACGTTGGCGGCGGTACAGGAGGATTTGACTGTACGGACGGCGCATGGGATTTTGCTGCGGGCAGATGTGCTGTTGCAGGATTTGGTACAGGGAGCGGATGAGGCGTTATCGGAGTTTGGCGCGGTAGTACTGCCAGGGGGTATGGGGCAGGCGAAGACACTGGCGGCTTCGGCGGCGGCGGGGACGCTGTTAGTGACACGTGCGAAGGCGGGGTTGTTGATTGCGGCGATTTGCGCTTCGCCAGCTGTAGTGCTGGCTCCTTTGGGTATTTTGGCTGGGAAGCGGGCAACGTGTTATCCGGGATTGGAGAAGGCGTTGCCGGTGTATGTGGAGGAGGCTGTGGTGACGGACTTGCCGTTTATCACGAGCCGCGGGCCCGGCACGACTATTCCGTTTGCTTTGGCTGTGGCTGAGGCGCTGGCTGGATCTGCTGTTGCGGCGCGCGTGGCGCAGGACATTTTATACAAGTAATAAGTAAGAAGTAATAAGTTGAGAGGCTGACGCGGTGGGGAAGCTCACGCGGAGTCGCGGAGGCGCGGAGAGAGGCTGACGCACACTTAGAGAAGTAGTGTGTTGGAACTTGATAGATACACATAATGCCGGCGGGGACGCCGGCGCTCCCAGGAGTTGACGCGGTGCGGAGTGCTCCTCGGGCAACAGCGGGTTAATATGTGAAGTCGTCGCGGTTGTGGATGTAGGGGTGGGTCATGAACTGGGCCGCGTTTTTATTGCGGTAGATGGACCAGGCGTCGCGCCACGCGAGGATGAATATTGTGCGGGGCATGTTGGCTTGGATTTGCGCGGGGAGGGCGCCGTAGTCGTAGTTGCGGGTGCCTTGGCTGGCGAAGCTGTCGCCTTCGGGGCCGAACTCTGTTATGGCGAAGGGTTTGCCGGTGGCGGTGATTTCGTCGTAGGCGGCTTTGACGGTGGAGAGGTGGTTGCGGTAGATGTCGAGGCCGATGATGTCGACGTAGTTGTCGCCGGGGTAGTAGCGCAGGAGGTTGGGGTAGTGGGCTTCGGGGGACCAGATCCAGATGAGGTTGGTGAGTTTTTTGTCGTGGGTGTAGTAGTGGACGAGGTTGGTCCAGAGTTGTTTGAGGGTGTCGGGGTTTTGGCCGCCCCACCAGAAGGGGTTGGTCATTTCGTGGAGGGGGCGGAAGAGGATGGGGATGTTGTCTTGCTGGAGGTCGGCGAGGCCGTCAGCGACTTGGTCGAGCTGTTGTTTGTAGTTGGCGTAGGCGGGGGTGGTGGGGTCGAGGAGGTCTTGGAGGCGGCCGGTTTTGTCCCAGGCGAGTTTGCCGTTCCAGGGGTTGGTCATGTGGAGGGAGAGGGTGGAGATGCCGCCGACGTGGTGGTGGGCGCGGATGAGTTCGTTGATGTAGCGCCAGCGGGGTGGTTTGAAGGTGTCGGGCTTGGTGGGGGGGACGTTGAGGAAGGTTTCGTAGTAGTCGAAGCCGGCGATGGCGACCCAGTTGCTGGTTTGTTGGTGGATTTGGTTGGCGGCGTCGAGGGAGCAGGCGGGGTACCAGCCCATGAATTGGCCGCTGAGGCAGTGTTTGCCGCTGAGGGCGTTGAGGGCGGTGTAGAGGCGTTGCGCGGGGGCGGAGGCGTTGGGGGTGAGGAGGGTTTGCGCGCCTGCGATGGTGGCACCGAGGAGGAGAAGGGTTAGGGCGAGGCGTTTCATTTGAGGTGGGTGACGGGAATGGGGTGGGGGGCTTGGGCGTCGCTGACGGGAGTGAGGGGGTGGCCGAGGGCGACGGCGGAGATGGGGCGGAAGTTGTCGGGGATTTGGAGTGTTTGGAGGAGGGCGGGATCGTCGTTGAGGAGTTGCATGGCGGTCCAGATGTAGACGCTGCCGAGGCCGAGGTCGGTGGCGGCGAGCATGATGTTTTGGATGACGACGCCGGTGTTGGCGATTTCGATGCCGTCGTCGGCTTGTTGGCCGGAGACGATGATGAGGGTGGGGGCGCCGTAGGTGGGGGTGACGGCGGGGTTGCCGGTGGCGCTGTGGGCGAGGGTGTTGATTTGTTGGAGGAGGGCGGGGTTTTGGATGATGGTGAGGTGTACGTGTTGGTAGAGGCTGCGGGCGACGGGGGCGTGCTGGGCGGCGGTGATGATGGTGTGGAGGTCTTTGTCGGTGATTTGGTGGGGGTGGAAGGCGCGGGTGGAGCGGCGGGCGGCGATGGCGTGTTGGAGTTGCATTGGATGTGTCCTTACCGGGGTTCAGTTTGTATAGGGGCAGAGTGTAGCAAATTGGGGGCGGGGTTGCAAGCTTGCATGTTGGTTTTGGGGTGTTTAGTTGGGCGGGGGGATGGCGTTGAGGGCGTCTTGGCGGGTGGGGTAGTGGCCTTCGAGTTGGGCATCGTAGAGTTGTTTGAGGAGTTGGCCGAGGGCGGGGCCGGGGGTGTGGCCGGCTTGGAGGAGGTCTTTGCCGGTGATGTAGGGCGGAGGGAGGATGGGTTGGTTTTGGTAGGCGGCGAGTTGGTCTTGGGCGTAGTGGTAGAGGGTGAGGTCGCCATTGCTGTGGAGCATGTCGAGGCGGGCGAGTTGGAGGAGGTGGGGGAAGTGGGGGTCGGCGAGGGTGCG
>JAVBMC010000083.1:0-9835 GCA_031552845.1 Kiritimatiellia bacterium | reverse complement strand
CCGTCTAAAAAGAACCGCAAGATCATGCGCCCTCACGACACGGCTCTTTATCGGATGCGCCATCTGGTGGAAAATGCTTTCCTTTATCTGAAGGGATGGCGTGGTGTTGCTACGCGGTATGCCAAATGCACCTCATCTTTTCTGGCGTTTGTTCAACTGCGCTGGCAATGGTCTGGGCAAATGCCTTATGACTACACCCTCTAGACCTGAAAAAAGATGCCCTTATTTGATTGTGGATCTCTCAGACGGTCCGCAAGCAATTGCTTATCCAAAACGGTTTTCTATAGACCCTCCAGATCTGAAAGACGATACGTGCCGAACCACGGAACTTTGGTTGCGTTATATTCCAAGAGGGTTCTTTACGATGGGCTCTCCAAAGGATGAGGTAGGACATTCTTACGATGAAAAATTACATAAGGTTCTATTGTCTCAGCCATTTTATATAGGGGTGTTTCCGGTAACAGAGCAGCAGTGGCGATTAGTCATGGGAAGTACTTTGCTGGAGGGGTCCGGGGAAATCCGCCCTGTTGAATGTGTGTCTTATACCAGCATTCGTGGAAAAAATCGAGGTTCATTGTGGCCGCAGAATTATGAAGTTGATGATAATTCCTTTATGGGGCAATTGCGTCAAAAAACACTATTTTTGTTTGATCTTCCAACAGAAGCCCAATGGGAACATGCATGCCGTGCAGGAATGCGAACATCTTTGAACAGTGGTAAAAATTTGACGGATGATTTAAGATGCCCGAATGTGTCGAAGGTTGGGCGGTATTATTACAATCAAGGTGATGGGAAAGGGAATCATCCTGACGGACGTGTCTCTGTTGGGATGTATCGCCCCAATTCCTGGGGGCTCTACGACATGCATGGAAATGTCTGGGAGTGGTGCTTGGATTGGTACGCAGAATATCTTGATGAACCTTGTGCCATCGATCCAAAAGGCGCATCAATCGGTACGTTTCGGATACTTCGTGGCGGTCGGTATAACAGCTTCGCCGAGCATTGTCGGGCGGCATATCGCAATTTCGATACCTCGGACGGGTTTTGTGGCTACAGTGACAATGGTATTGGTTTTCGAGTATGCGCCTTGCGGTATATGGAAGAAGAAGCATGAAAGCCTCTATGATTCAGAGTCAATGTATTGATATTCTGCCTGCCTTGCCGCGAGGGGATTAGAATTTGACTTTAAGGTTCATCCATGGAATCGCATTCTCGTGCCTCCATACCGCCTGCGGGCATCGGGGGATCCTTCTTCTCGGGGATCTCAGCGCTTCTATATATTTGATGGTGGCCAAATCAGTTGCGAACGTTGAATCCAGCGCTCGACATGGGGGAGGGGTTTTGCTATACTTCTGCCCTTTGTTTTGCCATTAAGAGGTAGTGGAGCTGGTTTGATGATGCGGGTGTTTGGTTTGTTGGGCATATTGTTTCTAACGGCGGTGTGCTGTCAGGGCGGAGACTCGTTCTTGCAGGGACGGGCGTTTTATGTCTATAGCGAGGGGCAGGCCGCACGTGTGGAGGCCGATGGGCGGGTGTCGTGGAAGAGCGAGCCGCCGCAGAAGGATGTAGGGGATGTGTGGGCGTTTGAGGGTTCGGTGCTGTTCTCCGATTATATCGGCATCCGCGAAGTGACGCCGGAGGGCCACGAGCTGTTTGTCTATCGTCCTGAAGATGGTAGGGAGATATTTGCCTGCCAGAAGCTTGCGCCGTCCTTATATCTTGTAGCGGAGTGCAGCCGGGCGCGTTTGGTTGAGGTCTCAACGAATGGCGTTGTGAAGTCGATCGCTTTGAATCAAGAGGGCAAGGGCGGGCATGGATTTCTGCGTGGTGCGCGCAAGACGGCTCAAGGCACATATTTGGTGGCGCACATGAAGGAAGGCGTGAAGGAATATAATGACGCCGGAGAGGTGATTTGGAGCTATCAGCCGGAGGGGATGTCGTATGTAGCGCTACGGTTGGCGAATGGCAACACACTGATTGCCGTAGGCGAGAATGAGCAGGCGCAGATTGTAGAAGTGACGCCGGCAAAGCAGATTGCGTGGCGGCTGTCGAATGAAGATTTGAAGGGGCAGCTGTCGGCTTATCCAGAGCAGCCGATGAAGTTCCCTACAGGATTGTTCGTCCTGCCGAATGGAAATATCGCGTTTTGTAATTGGGTGGGGCATGGACAGTTGGGCAAGGGCCCGCATATTATGGAAGTCACGCGCGGTAAGCGTGTGGTGTGGAGTTACGCCGACCATCAGGCGTTTAAGACAGTTTCATCAATTCACCCGCTGGATGAGCGGGGTCAACCGCTGTGCGGAAAGGATGTGCACTAATGGCTTTGGGCGTAGGTATTGTCGGGCTGCCGAATGTCGGCAAATCAACCTTGTTTAACGCGTTGACGCGGACGCAGAATGCCGAGGCGGCGAACTATCCTTTTTGCACGATTGAGCCGAACAAGGCGACGGTGCCGCTGACGGATTCCCGCCTAGGACAGCTGGCCGCTATCTTGAAGTCGGAGACGATCATCTACGCAACGGTGGACTTCATAGACATCGCCGGGTTGGTGCGCGGCGCCAGCAAGGGTGAAGGACTGGGCAATAAGTTCCTCGCCAACATCCGCGAGAGCGATGCGATTCTGCAAGTGGTGCGTTGCTTTGATGATGATGACGTCGTGCATGTCGAAGGCGGCATTGATCCGATCCGCGATATCGAGATCATCGAGACGGAGCTGGTGCTGGCCGATATCCAGTCGTTGGAGAAGCGTCTCGACCGTATTGGCCGTCAAGCCCGCGCCGACAAAGATCTGCGCAAGGAAGCCGAGGCGATGGAGCAGTTGATGAAGCACCTGTCGGACGGCAAGCCGGTGCGTACCTTCCCGCGTCAAGAGAACGATGGCATTGGCCCCTGCATGACAGAGTTGCAGTTCCTGACGGAGAAGCCGGTCATTTATTGCGCAAATGCAGGCGAGGCAAATCTGACAGAAGACAATGAGCCGATCCGCCGCGTGCGGGCTTATGCCAAGGAGCGCGGGTGTGATGTGGTTGTGATCTGCGCGCGCATGGAAGCCGAGCTTGCCGGATTGACGGATGATGAGCGTGCCGACTTCTTAAAGTCCTACGGCGTGGCTGAGGGCGGTCTCGATACCACCATCCGCATGGCCTATCATACGTTGGGCTTGCAGAGCTACTTCACGGTGGGTCCGAAGGAAGCGCGTGCGTGGACAATCCATCAAGGTTGGACGGCGCCGAAGGCGGCGGGTGTGATTCACAGTGATTTCGAGCGCGGGTTTATCCGTGCCGAGGTAATTAAATTTGAAGACTACATCCGCCTCAACGGTGAAGCCGGGGCACGCGCGGCGGGCGTGTTGCGCCTCGAGGGCAAAGAGTACGTAATGCAGGAAGGCGACGTGGTGCATTTCCTGTTCAACGTCTAACCGTTACACGCCCAATATCGCGCGGGCGTCTTGCAATTCCTGTTCAGTCGGGATGGGCGCATTGGCCAGCGGCGTTTTAAGGCGCAGGGCGTCCCACTTATACATGCCGAGCTGATGGAACGGCAGAAGCATTGTTTTTTGCACGCACGTCAGCGGTTTGAGGTAATCGCGCAGATGTTCAAGCTGTTCCCGCTGTAACGTATAACCGGGCACCGCGACTTGGCGTATCCAAACGGGCTTATGTGTTTGCTCGCAATAATCCAGCAGCTCCAACGCATGGCGGTTGTCCTGTCCGGTAAGCGTCTTGCACATCTCCGGATCAATCGACTTAATGTCCAGCAGAATCAAGTCCGCCGCATCCACCGCTTCACGAATAGATTCGAATGATAGCGCACCGGCCGTATCAATTGCGGTATGGATACCACGGGCACGGCAGAGATCGCAGACCGCTTTGACGAATTCAGGTTGGAGCAGCGGTTCGCCGCCGGAGAAGGTGACGCCGCCGCGGCGGATGAAGTTCTTATAACGCCAGATGTCATCCACCACTTCCTGTGGCGTGATGGCTTGCCCGCCCTTCGGCCACGTGTCGGGATTATGGCAATAGAGACACCGTAGATTACACCCCTGCAAGAAGAGCACATAGCGGATGCCCGGGCCATCAAGCGCGCCGAAGGTTTCTTTGGAATGAATGTAGCCGATAGGGGTAGAGTCGTTCACAGGCAGATTAGAAGCGGGGGTGGAAGGTACGGTTTATCACCTCGAACAGCTGTTCGCGGGTGAGCTTGATGAAGTTGACGGCGTAGCCCGAAACGCGGATGGTCAGCTGCGGATAGTTCTCCGGATGATCCATTGCATCCAGCAGCACTTCGCGGTCGAGCACGTTGACGTTGATGTGGTGGCCTTTGTCGCTGAAGTAACCATCCATCAACGAGACGAGGTTGTCAATCCTGTCCTGCTCCTCACGTCCCAGAGCACCTGGAACGATTGAGAAAGTGTAGGAGATGCCATCCTCGGCGTAGTTATACGGCAGGGTTGCGACAGACTTGAGCGATGCCACGCAGCCGTTCTTATCGCGCCCATGCATCGGATTGGCACCGGGGGCGAAAGGTTCGCCTGCTTCGCGTCCGTCGGGGGTCGCGCCGGTCTTCTTGCCATAGACCACGTTGGAGGTAATCGTCAAGATGGAGAGCGTGGCCTTGGCATGGCGGTAGGTGCGGTGCTTACGCAAGCGGCTCATGAAAGACTTCACGATATCCACTGCGATTTCATCCGCACGCGGATCGTTATTGCCGAACTGCGGATAATCGCCTTCGACATCAAAGCCGGTGGCGAGTCCTTTGTCGTTGCGGATAATGCGCACCTTGGCATGCTTGATTGCCGAGAGGCTGTCGGCCACAACCGAGAGTCCTGCAATGCCGCAGGCCGCCGTGCGGACGATGTCTTCATCATGCAGCGCCATCTGAATCCGCTCGTAGCAATACTTGTCGTGCATATAGTGAATCACGTTAAGCGTGTTCATATACAGACGGGTGAGCCAGCGGCAGATCTGGTCGAACTTGCGTGAGACATCTTCGTAGTTGAGGTAGTCGCCAGTGACGGGCGCCATCTCGGGGCCGACCTGATCGCCGGTGATTTCGTCAATGCCGCCGTTGATGCTGTAGAGCAGGGCTTTGGCGAGATTGGTGCGTGCGCCGAAGAACTGCATCTGCTTGCCGATGCGCATGGCCGACACGCAGCAGGCGATGCCGTAATCGTCGCCGAACTTCTCGCGCATCAGCTCGTCGTTCTCGTATTGGATTGAAGAGGTTTCGATTGAGGCCTTCGCGCAATAACGCTTGAAAGATTCCGGCAGACGCGGACTCCACAACACCGTCAAGTTCGGCTCCGGCGCGGGACCGAGATTCACCAACGTGTGCAGGAAGCGGTAGGACATCTTCGTCACGTGGTGACGGCCATCACAGCCGATACCCGCGAGCGCTTCGGTCACCCACGTCGGGTCGCCGGAGAAAAGTTCTTCATAAGCCGGCGTACGCAGAAAACGCACGAGACGCAGCTTCATCACAAAGTGATCGACGAGCTCCTGTATCTCGCTCTCGGTGTAACGCCCGGAGGCTAAGTCGCGCTCGGCATAGATATCAAGGAAGGTCGAGACACGCCCAATGGACATAGCCGCACCGTTTTGTTCCTTGATGGCGGCGAGATAGGCGAAGTAAAGCCATTGGATCGCTTCACGGGTGTCGTGTGCGGGTTTGCTGATGTCGAAGCCATATTTCTTGGCCATCGCGCCGAGTTCCTGCAGGGCGCGGATCTGTTCTGAGATTTCCTCACGCTGGCGGATGGCATCATCGTCCATCGCGTCAAAGACATAGCGGCGCTTGCTCTCTTCTTTATTGGCAATCAAGAAGTCCAGTCCATACAACGGCAGGCGGCGGTAGTCGCCGATGATGCGTCCGCGTCCGTAAGCATCGGGCAGGCCGGTGATGACGCCGTTGCGCCGGGCAACGATCATCTCTTCTGTATAGGCATCAAACACGCCGTCGTTGTGCGTCTTGCGGTAGTTGAAGATGTTATCAAGCTCCTCCGGCAGTTCGCGCTTGTAGGCGTCGAGCGAAGTTTTCACCATACGGATGCCGCCAAAGGGCATGATTGCACGCTTGAGCGGAGCATCGGTCTGGAGGCCGACGATCTGTTCAAGCTCTTGATCGATATAGCCGGGCTTGTGGGCGACGATGGTGGAGATATTCTCGGTATCGATGTCGAAGACTCCGCCGCGGGCGCGCTCTTCAAGCAAAAGGGTCTTCACCTTCTCCCAGAGCTGTTGCGTGCGGGCGGTCGGCGGCGCGAGGAAAGCCTCGTCGCCATCATACGGCGTATAATGGTCGCAGATGTAATCACGGACGGCGATGTCAACAGTGCTGGTTTCAAAATCATCAGTCATGGTTTTGCCTCCTTATTAATTTACTCCGCAGGATGGAGCTTCAACAAATACTCGCGTCCCGTCATGCCAACAACGGCGCCCAACGCGGTGGCGGTCGGATTCACCTCCACCACCTTCGCTTTGAGCATTTCCTCAAACGACTTCACGCCGCGCACGATGGCCACAGGGTCGCCAAACGCCTCGCCCACCGCAGCATTGATATACCCGCACCCCAGCAAAGCATTCGGCCCCGTCAGCACCAACAGCGACACGTGCGGTGTTTTAATTTGCGAACCTTCAAACGTACGACCTTCGACAGTTACTTGCATAGGTCATTCAACAGGTTTGAGTTTAACAAGAGTGATGTAACGGCGCGTCTCAGAAATCACCAACGGCGTCATGCACATCACGGCGACGAGATTCGGGAAGGCCATCAAGCCGTTAAAGATGTCCGACAGCGTCCAGACCGTTTGCAACTGCAGCGTCGCGCCCAGCCAGATGACGCCCAAAAACACCAGCCGATAATAACGGATGCTCCACACGCCGGTCAGATAGATCAACGCACGCTCGCCGTAATATCCCCAACCAATCAGCGTCGAATACGCAAAGAGTATCAAGCTCGCTGAAACCACAAGCCGCCCCGCCGTGCCAAAGACGCTCTCAAACGCCGCAATCGTCAACGCCGGCCCACTCAGCCCGCTTGTCCACGTGCCGGTCACAACGATGCTCAGTCCCGTTAATGTGCAAACCACCACCGTGTCGATAAACGTCTGCGTCATCGCCACCAACGCCTGCGAGACAGGGTCGGTTGTTTTCGCCGCCGCGGCGATGATCGGCGACGACCCCATCCCGGCTTCATTCGAGAACAACCCGCGCGACAATCCATACTGCACCGTTGCCTTCACTGCCGCACCGGCAAACCCGCCCACAGCCGCAGTTGGTGTAAAGGCGCTGCGCAGAATCAGCATCAACGCCTCCGGAATCATGTTCACCCGCAACACCAAAATCACCACCACCGCCAAACCATACGAACAAATCATAAACGGCACTAAGTACGCCGTCACCCGCCCCAGGCAACGGATGCCCCCCAGAATCACCGCGCCCGCCAGCACCACCAGCGCCAAACCCCAGATATTCGGATTCACCTCCAACGGTGCCAGCACATTCACGATCGCATTACTCTGCGTCATATTGCCGATGCCGAACGACGCCAACACCGTGAAACACGCAAAACACACCGCCAGCCACTTCTGCCCCAGCCCGCGCTCAATATAATACATCGGCCCGCCGCCCATCGACCCATCCGACAGCACCTGCCGATAATGCACCGCCAACAGCGACTCCGCATACTTCGTCGCCATGCCCACAATACCCGTGCACCACATCCAAAACAACGCGCCCGGTCCGCCATTCGCAATCGCCGTAGCAACACCCGCGATATTCCCCACGCCCACCGTCGACGACAACGCCGCCATCAACGCCTGAAAGTTCGAAATATCACCTTGCGCATTCCTCGCCGTTTTCTTCAAGAACGAAAGATTCAACGCATGCGCCAAATAACGGAACTGCAACCCGCGCAAAACCACAGTCATCCACACGCCCGTGCCAATCAAAAGGAACATCAACGGTGTTCCCCATATCCAGTCACGCAACAGTGTAAAAAAGCTGTCTACCATATCTTACTGCGCCAAAGTTTACCATAATTCACCCCCCGCCTCAAGATTATACACCAGCTTTCCCATTCTCTTGGCAGACGCCCCGCCGGCATAGCATGTATCGATGAGGCCGGTGAAACCGTCGAGGTCGTATTTTCCCGCTTGACTTATTCTTTGGTTTTGCTAAACTGCATCCCGTTGACCCCATTGGGTGACCTGCTCTCACGAGAACCGTAACGGCTTGCCGACGATATCCGTAATCAGGAACCCAAGCTCCAAGGAGCCATCAACCTACGACAAGCCCGTTGGTCGGCGGACAGTCCCACACAAAACACAAAAGGACTCTTTGATCATGCCCACATTATTTGCTATTGCTATTACTCTTGCTGTGACGTTGCTTTTCGCTTCTCTGGGAGCGCGGGCATTCCTGCCCGCATTGTCGGCGAAACCGGCGAAGATCGGTGAAGTCGCGTACGGCTTCTTCTTTTGGCGCGCTGGCATTTTCGCAGGCAGTATCGATGAGGTCGTTGAGATCGACGAGATCGAGTACGCTTGCGGGCGACTGTGTAGTTTATGGTTGCCGCAGTGTTTTCCTCTGTGGAAAACAATTAATCTGACGGATCAGGCACATCCGTCGAATTCCACAATGTCGGCGAGGGCGTCAACGTTTTCAAGATAACGCCTCACGCTTTTCCTTAACGGCGCGATTCGTAAGCACTCCGCCGTCTTTTTTGTGCCATTTAGGCCCCCATCTGCCACCTTTGTGACAAACCTCACACACCCGTGTAACATTTGTTTGCCACCCGTGTGACAGTACGCACAAACCCGCAAAACAGTACTTTCACATCCGTGTGACAACTCTCACACACCCGCGGGAGAGTACAAACACGTTCGCAAAACCGCACTTTCACACCCGTGTGACAACTCTCCCACACCTTCGTGCCAGTACGCACGAACCCGTGAAACAACTCTCCCACACCCGCGAAACAGTACGCACGAACGTTTGAACGTACGTAACAGTGCCGGTGAAAAACTTGGTAATAGGAAAGAGGGGCCGTGAACGTAGCGAGAACGTCAGTACTCTTAGGGAGTGCCTAGAGCCTTCGAGAAGGAATAGTCAAGTAATCAAAAAGAGTTATTGACAGGGGCTGCCAATAAGTGATACACTTGTCTTAATCGTTTCAGGCGTAACAGAACAAAAAGCAAACGAAAATGCGGGTGTTATCTCTCCTAGTTTGTGTTCTATTCTATTCCCTCCGATTGCTCGGAGAGTCTGGGAGTTTGCATCTTTTGCTGAAAGGCAGCGAGCTTTCCGGCGCTGAGCAAGGTTGCTTTAAGTTGGAGGTCTTGCTGATTCGCGACCGATATCTCAAGTGGTCCATGGGAACTCTCCCCAATGATGAAAAGGTCTTATCCCTCATCCCGAATATGCAAGTGACCGAGCAACAAACATCCGGTACATTTGTTATCGGTGGCACAACAAACGATTGGAAAAAGATTGTCTTCCTTGTTCAGTCCAATCAAACAACAACGGTCTACGAAGACGAGTTTGAGCGGTACTCGCTGACAGCAAAGAACGTACGCATCGAAACAGACTTGGATACCACTCCGCCGGTTTCAATGTTGAGGCTTGGTTTTGCTTTTAATTATGCCGACAAGAAGCGTCCAAGCAGATCGCTCGGAGCGAACCTTGATCCGTGGCGTCAGCCTCTTGGTCAATATAAGTTTCTTGGTGGGTCGTTTGCACGGAAGGAAAAGGAGGAAGATCGATGAAGCAGATTTATTGTGCGTGCTTGTGTATGCTGGCTTTTGCTTTGACATCCTGCAAGTCTTCGGATGCTAACC
>JAVBMC010000023.1:0-32032 GCA_031552845.1 Kiritimatiellia bacterium | reverse complement strand
CCGTCTAAAAAGAACCGCAAGATCATGCGCCCTCACGACACGGCTCTTTATCGGATGCGCCATCTGGTGGAAAATGCTTTCCTTTATCTGAAGGGATGGCGTGGTGTTGCTACGCGGTATGCCAAATGCACCTCATCTTTTTTGGCGTTTGTTCAACTGTGCTGTGCAATGGTCTGGGCAAATGCCTTATGACTACACCCTCTAGGGTGAGTGCTTAGCGTGGCGTATTACGGGCCTGATTGAGAGGCTCGAAGAAAAGCGCTCAACTCGTAAAATTGGGTTTGAGTGGAGCTTGGGTATAAATGGTAGGGCAGGCGAGGATCGAACCCGCGACCTTCAGATTAGGAATCTAACGCTCTGTCCAACTGAGCTACTGCCCTATACGGAAGCCATTCTAGCAAATTGGGCGTGTAAAGACAATCCAAAACGGCCGTGTTGGCGGCTGTCTTGGAGGGGGCTTGGGTTTGTTAGTGGTGCCGAATGCTAGGCGTGGAGGGATGCGAGGAGCATCATGGCGCGTTTGCAGGCGGCGGGGCGGACTTGATCGAGCATGATCTTGGGGAGCCGGGCGGGATGCGGGAAGTAGCGTCCGGCTATTTGGCGGGATTCTTCCCGCAGCACGAGGAGGACGTTCTTGACCCAGGATTCGGGGGTGTCGGCATCGTGATCGTGTTGGAGCTGGTTTTCGAAGGCACCGATGGCATGGTCGTAGTTGGCCTGTGTGGGCGCGACGAAAAAGCGGATGAAGGAGGTGTAGGAGCTCCAGAGGCGGGAGTGTTTGTCGGAGAGGATGGTCTCGGACTTGACGGCGGTGAGGCGTTGGATGGCGAGGTCGCACAGGGCGGCGGCTTGCTCGGCCTTGCCGCGTTCGAAGTCGTCCACGGCCAAGGTCGCGGCGAGGATGCCGGTGAGGGCAAGGAGGCGGTGGTCGTGAGGGTGTTCGCGAAGGGTGGCTTCGCTGGTTTCGTAGAAGGCGCGGAGTTCGTCAGGGGAAGATGCATTGAATGCGTGGTTGAATTGCCGCAGGTGTTTTCTTCGGTTCATCGTGGTTCTTCCTTTCGCAGGGTTGCTGCTGTGAGCGTTGTGCCAAGCACGCGTTTGGGCGGGCGGTGGCGGTTTCGTTGACAGAGACTCGCAGTCCGATTCAGAACAGCGGGAGTCTATCACTTTCCGCATAGATTTGCAAGCTTGTTGTTCTGCCTCGGGATGGAGGGGTGTTTTGTGGGGTGTATTGTGTTGCTTTTGTGGCTGTTTTTGCTATACTGCCCTTCATGGCGCATCCGTATGTTGAGGAGTTTGAACAGCAGTTGGGGCGGTTGTTGCAGGAGGTGGATGTGGTGCTGGAAAATCGGCACCCGGAGCGTTTCTTGCGGCATCCGAACCGTCCGGCGCATGGGGAGACGGCTAATCCGCAGTATGACGGGGCGTTTGCGGTGAGCGGAGCGTTCTCGGCGGGCATCGGGTCGGAGTTCGGGCCGGGGTATGTGCTGGAGATTCGGATTGCGACGTTGGTGCGGCTGCCGGCGGAGTTGCGGCGGGCGTTTGAGGAGGAGGCCGTGGCGTTGATTACGGAACGTTTGCCGGAGTTCTTTCCCGCGCGGGGGCTGCGGGTGGTGCGTGATGGGAGTTTGTGGAAGGTGGTCGGTGATTTGGGCGTACGGCCAGTGCATGCGCCGTTGGTTTGATGTGTGAATAGTGAGGAGCAGGTTATGGCTGATAAATCAATTGTGTTGACGTTGAATCGCGGATATATGCTGCGGTGGTTGGGGGTTGGTGTATTTTTTGTAGGGATTGCGGCGTTGTCGATATTTGATGGGATGGTCAAGTATCCGCGGCAGAATGTTCAGTTCGCTGAGTTAGGTGAGGAGTTGAGCGATCCGGGTGTTACGCCGGCTGATTGGTTGGTGAAGGATGATGAGAATGTTTCGCGTATCGATAAGCTATACCAAGAACGTTTTGCGCAGAAAGCGCCAAGCCATTTGGTGAGCAAGTTGAATGACTTTAAGAAGAATGTCGAAGCTGCCAAGAAAAATGCGCGTGATGTAGCGGCTTCTTCATTTGCAGTGGAGCGTCACAAGGAGTTCTGCAAGCATATCGTGAATATGCCATTGTGGAGCGAGCAGGATATTTTGTCGCAGTTCATCATGGCAGGTATTTTAGGCGTATTTGCGCTATTGTTGTGGGTATCTGTTGGTTGCCGTGCTTTAAAGAAGTTGAGTTTGACAAATGGGAAGTTGATGGGCTTTACGCCTGAACCGATTGCACGTGAAGATGTGGCAGCAATTGATGCGGCGCGGTGGGAAGATAAAGGTATTGTGCGCTTGACCACCAAGAGCGGTGCAACGGTGGTGCTGGATGCTTGGTACTACGCGGGCGTACGAGAGATTGTGAAGGATTGGTTGGGCGTCGAAAAGGCATGAGGCTCGGAGTGCGACTCTCGCCGCTGACAGAGGCGCGTTGGCGACGGTTCAGGCGTAATCGCATCGCCTTCGGGGCGCTGCTGGTTTTGGTGGGGTTATGCGTTGTCAGCCTTTGCGCGCCGTTACTGACGCGTTATTCGCCGCATGAAGTAATCGACATCAAGACGCTTGAGCCTTATGCACAGATACGCCTTTCGCTCGTGCCGCAGTTGACCGCCGGACGATTTAATTTAATGCCGGATGGTACTATTACGCGCTCGGAGGGATGCGAGGCTTTCTTTGATGCGGCGGCGGGGTTGAAACTCGAGCAGGCATTTGCGATCTCCCCGGATGTCACGACAGCAGTGGACTTGCGCTTGCGTGCTGCCGAAGCTCCAGCGTGTGAGTTGCCGGTCATGACACTGCGCGAACCTCGGCAGCAGGTTGTGCTGAAGTTCCTCAAAGCTACGGCGCGTAGTACGCCACCTGCGAGCGTCCGTATCTCAGTCGTGCCCGATGGCCAGCATCAGGCAGGATTCACATTGGACTTTCCCGCGCCAACGGGACGTACATGGAAGGGCCTTTCGACAAGTGAACAATCAATGCTGGCAGAGCTCGCCGCTATAGATGGCGGCGTGATGACAAATATAACGTGGCGCGGACAAGCCGCAGAGGTGAAGGTAAGTCAGCAACCGCCGTCATGGCCGTTCCCGCCTGTCAATGGGCATTGGATGGGATTGGATGCCGCCGGGCGCGATGTGTGGACGCGGGTGTTGTACGGAATGCGGGTGTCACTTTGTTTTGGAACATTGCTGGCGGCGTGGAGTATGCTGATGGGATTGCTGATTGGGGCCATTCAAGGCTATCTGGGCGGCTGGGTGGATATTGTAGTACAGCGCTTCACTGAGATTTGGAGCGCGTTGCCGTTCTTGTATGTGATGATTCTGATTGGCGCGGTGCTGGGGCGGAGCTTTGTGCTGCTGCTAATCTGCTATGGCATCTTCAATTGGATCGGCCTGTCGTATTATATGCGCGGGGAGTTCCTGCGGCTGCGAAATCGGCCGTTCATTGATGCGGCGCGTACTCAGCGGCTCTCATCCTTTCGCATTATCTTCCGCCACATTCTTCCCAATGCGCTGACGCCGATGATTACGCTGTTTCCCTTTATCCTTGTCGGTGCGATTGCATCGCTGGCGGCGTTGGATTTTCTTGGTTTTGGCTTGCCGCCTGGGACGCCGAGCTGGGGTGAGCTGTTGCAAGAGGGACAGCAGTATCGTAAGGCATGGTGGTTGATTTTCTATCCGTCGGCGGCGTTGTTCGTGGTGATGCTGGCGGCGATTCTGGTGGGCGAGGGATTGCGTAATGCCTTTGACCCTAAGCCGACCGATCGTATTGATTAGCAGATTGCAGAAGAGGGCGTATGAAGACACCTGTATTTGTTTTAGACCTTGAAGTGATGGCGGCCAATGCGATGTTGTTGGCATCTGTCAAACAGCGGGCGGAATGTAAGGTTTTGATGGCGCTGAAGGCATTTTCCGTGCCCGCATGCTTCCCTGTGTTTAACAAACTGCTGGATGGCACATGCGCGAGTTCGGTGCATGAGGCACGGTTAGGAGTCGAGTGTTTCGGCGGGGAGTCCCATGCATTTGCAGCAGCTTTCACCGAAGACCAAATGCGGGCGTTGTTGCGTCTGGGTGTGGGACACTTCACGCTCAATTCGTTTGCGCAGCTGCGGCAAATGCGAACGATTTTGCAAGAGGTAGAGTTTTCTAAATGTGCGCCTGTTATTGGGTTGCGGGTGAATCCGGAGCATTCGGAGGGACATACGGCGATCTATGATCCCTGTGCGCCGGGATCGCGGTTGGGAATCCGTGCTGCGACATTTGAGGGTGAGGATCTGAGCGGCGTCAGCGGTTTGCATTTTCATACGCTGTGCGAGCAGGATTCGTATTGCTTGGAACGCACGCTGCAAGCATTTGAAGAGCGCTTTGCGGCTTATCTGCAGCAGATGAAGTGGTTTAACTTTGGCGGCGGGCATCATATCACGCGAGCGGATTATGATGTGGATCATCTGGTCGGATTGATTAAAGGATTTAAGACGCGCTGGCCGGGAACGACAGTTTATTTGGAGCCTGGTGAAGCGTGCGTCCTCAATGCCGGAACGCTTGCCGCAACAGTGTTGGATGTCGTTGAGAATGGCGGGCCGATTGCGGTGTTGGATGCCTCCTGTGCGTGCCATACGCCGGATGTGATGGAGATGCCTTATCGCCCGCGCATATTCAGACAGCAGGATTGGAATGAAAGTGCTGTGCCTGCTGCCACGGCCGAGCGGGCAGGGGAACCGGGTGAGCATCGTCTCACGTATCGATTGACGGGGCCATCGTGTTTAGCGGGTGATGTCTTTGGCGACTATTCATTTGATACGCCATTGATGCCGGGCGATAAGCTTTACTTTGAAGACATGGCGCACTATACGCTCGTGAAGACAAACACTTTCAATGGAATCAATCTGCCGGATATCTGTCTGCGTCATGCAGATGGACGTTTGGAAGTGATTCGTGAGTTTGGATATGAAGACTTTCTAATGAGGCTGCAATGACAAACATTAACACAAAGAAGATACTCGTGGTTTGGCTTGAGAATAGCATTGATTCATTAAGGCCGGATGCCCGGCAGAAGAAACTTTTGCGTACGCTGTTGCCGCAGATGGAAGTTGTGTTCTGTAATACAGAGACAGCTTTTCGTAAAGTCTTGCCGCATGCGTTTGCAGCGTTAGTGTGGCGGTTTAACGACTCTCATTTGGAGCAGGCTCCGGTGTTGCGCTTTCTCATTTCACCTGCCGCGGGACGTGAGGGCATCAAGCTGTCGCAGGTGCCCAAGCGTTTAAAGATTGTTCACGGTGATTTTCATGGTCCTTTGATGGCGCAAACGCTTGTTGGGGCGTTGTTGGCCATGAACCGAGGACTCTTCTTTGCCCAACAGATCCGTAGCGAAAAGAAGAAGTGGGCGGGTAATGCATACCCGATGTGGGATGTCGAAGGAACGCACGCGGTGATTTATGGTTATGGGCGCATTGGCAAAGAGATCGCCCGTATCTTACAACCGTTTGGAATCAAGGTGACCGGCGTTCGCCGTACGCCGGGGAAGGGTGTGGTAACACCGGATACCCTGCCAAGCGTATTGCCGACCTGCGATCATTTGATCTTGGTGTTGCCATCTGATACAGGCACCGACAAGCTAATCAATGCCAAACTGCTTCGTTGTTTGCCCAAACGTGCGATAGTTTATAACATTGGGCGCGGCAACTGTATTGATGAGGCGGCGTTGATTGATGCGCTTACCGCCGGCCGGTTGAGGGGGGCTTATCTAGATGTATTTGCCACCGAACCCCTGCCGGATGACTCGCCGTTGTATCAGGCTCCCAACCTAGTGATCTCCGCACATACGTCCGCCTTGGCGCCGACGTACTTAGACCGCTGTTTTCAGCAGGCGGCTCGCGTATTGCGTTAATGCTGAGAGTGATAGGGACAGTCCTGTGTGTGTTCGCCTTCGGGGTGATTGTGGTCGTGCGGATGCCCGTGGAATAATACCCACACCCCCAGCGCAATCACCGCCAATCCGCACACAATTCGCAAGGCTCCACCCCAGCGCGTACGTTTATGCCAGTCGAGAACCTTGTGGACTTTCTGCGTGAAACACCCGGCGGCAGTCAAGACAGCCACCTGTCCCAGAGCATAGGCGCCAATCAACAACAAACGCGTTAAACGGGAATCGGCCTGCAATGGAGCCAACAGGACCGGCATGATGTGCGTGATGTTACAGGTGCCGAGTGCCAATCCCCACAGCAGACCAAACAAATAAAGCTGCAAAGATTCACCTTGCGCCAATCGAGGCATTTTATTTTCAATATGCGCATGCCAATCAAAGAAGCGTATAATCCCGGCAATGTTCAAGCCTGTTAGAATCATAATGACGGCAAAGAGCACATCCGCTGCTTTGAAATGAACAACTTGTTCGCTGAAGAACTGCAGGATGGTACCGCTGATCATTACAATAGTTGCCATTCCCAATGCAAACATAAACGCCAGCAGACCGCTGCGCCTGACAGAGCAACAATCCTGCTTGCGGTCAATCAAGCCAATGACCAATGGAATCGCCGCTAAGTGGCATGGATTGATTAGGATGCTCAAAATTCCCCAACCAAAAGCGACGGGCATTGCCTTCAAAAATAATTCAAACATGATTAGTGTTCGCTTTCATTCAATAAGTTTTCGTAAAGCCGGCTCATCTGCTGCGCGACATCGCTCCAGCGGAAATCAGTTTCAATCCACGCCTTTCCGCGTGCGCCCATCTGCAACAATGTTTCACGGTTTGCCTGCATGGCTTTGCACAGACCCTCTGCAATTGACTCAACCGTCGGTTCAACCAACCACCCGCACCCCTTTTTCTCAACATCACCCCATGGCCCAACCCGCGTTGTGACCACAGGCGTCCCACAGGCCAGCGCTTCTCCTACGACTAATCCAAAATTCTCGCTGAAGGATGGAAGGATTAGGCAGCTTGCAGTACTTAACATCTGAGCTTTTGCTTCGTCATACACTGGCTCTTGTAGGGTCACTCGGATAAGATTACTTTGGTGAATTTCCATCTGCAAGTATGTTTGATAACTTGCTGTGCCGTTGCCTGCGATTAGAAGCCGATGATTTGGAAAGGGTTTCTCAAGTTGTTTCCATGCGTCAATTAGCAACTTTAATCCTTTTAACGGGTGTAAACGCGCGATGCACAAAATGGTATTAGGAGGATTGAAAACGTGTGGCTGAGGCGTAATCGGTTTAATGCCCCAAGGAATGAGAGTCATTTTATCTTCTGTTACTGAAGGTAAAAAGGCGTGAGTCCACTCCTTTTCGTTTTTAGAAGCAATATGTATTTGTTTCGCTGAATGTACGAGCGGGCGTTCAAATATAAGAGCGGATATTGTCTTTTTGAATCGTGAGTGTTGAAGCTGCACGGGGGCAAAACTACCGTGAGGCGAGTAAACGATTTTCTTGTTCTTTAGGCGGGCAAGGATACTTCCAAGCCAGACGGGCGGCGTCCAAGCTCCATGGATATGAACAATATCAGCAGCATTGATGTGCTTTGAAAGGCGGCAAAATAACTGCGGCAGATTGTATTCATTGAGTTCAATGTCTGGATGAATGCCCTGCGTTGTATTCCATGGCCGCCGCCGCGTGACAATGGTTTGGCGGTGTGTCGCCGCAAGTTCATGCGACAATAGCTTTAGAGTGACGGCGATGCCGTTACTTGGACTTAAGTCTGCAATGATATGGAGGATATGTGACACGATTATTGGTGACTTGATAGCCCTACGATTTGCTCGAGCCAAGTTGTGAAGATTGGATAAGTATGGCGGGCATCAAATAACTCGTTGGCGGTCGTATGAGCGGACTGTTGATGTGCTTGCAGGAGTTTTTTATCAGTGTGATATTGTATGATCGCTGAGGCAAGACTATTGGTGTCTCCCGCATCATAGTTTAGCCCGCACTTGTTATTTTCTGTTAGCGTGAATGTCTCACCGGGCAAACCGTTTAATACAGCTAGACCATGTGACCAGTAGTCAGCAAGTTTATAAGGAACCGCGACAAATGAGCCAGAGTCCAAAGGAATGATGCCGCAATCGGCGTTGTTGAGGAGTGTTTGGAGGGCGTCTTGGCGGAGGAAGCCGTGGTAGTGGATGGGCCAGCAGTTTTCTGCACTGGCAGCTTCAATTAGCGGGCGTTGGGGGCCGTCGCCTGCAATGTCAAGTTGTACAGGTATACCGCGGCGGGTGAGGGTTTTGACGACTTCAAGCATGACAGCTAAGTGATACCCTGCGCCGAGGTTGCCGATGTAGAGCAAGCGTAATGTGGACGAAGGCTGCTTGTGGGGTTGTTGTTTTGGTATATCAATGCCGTGGTAGCAGAGGTGCATGGGCACAGCGCATCCATAGCTACGGGCGATTTGAAGATAAGTTTCGCCAACTGCGGAAACGCCATCGGCGGTGCGGTAAGCTCGGCGGGCGATTCGGCGCAACGGCCAAAGGAGGGGCTTGGGGAGAATACGTTCAAAAGTTTCCGGCCAAGCATCTTGTATATCGACAACGGTTTTGCAGTTGAAGTGTTTGGCTAATTTTCGTGCAACGCCGGCTAAGCTAAGGGGGGGGAGGCTGGTGATGATGAGGTCGGGAGTTTGGTGTTCATCCAACGCCAGTTGATGCCAGTTTTGCGCGTAGAGGTAGTGACTGTAGGCGCGCTTGAATGAGATGTTGCCTGTGTAGGGGAGGGTGGGGATGAGGCGGAACTCGACGCCGGGCAGCAGTGTGGCGGCTTCGGGTGGGAGGGATCGTGGTGCTTTCTTGAGATGGTGGAAGTCGCTCGTCCAATAGATAACTGCGTGTCCTGCCTGTTGCAACGCCCGCGCCAGCAAGGCGTAGCGCTGCAAGCGGCTGCCTTCGCCGGGGAGATTGTCAAATGGATTATTGATCCAAACGTTCATGCTGCCGAAAAGCCTCTAATGTTTTTCGTAAGCCTGCTTCGGTGCCAGTAGGCATCTCCTGCCAGCCGAATGCAGCTTTGAGTTTTGTATTGGCTACCACGTAGGACTCGGTAAGCTTCTTGAGGCGTTCGCTATTGAGCGGCAGGTGAAGCGTGTCGCCGATGCGGGCAATCAGGCGGATTGGCGCGGCGGGGATGTGCCAGATACGTGCGCGCTTGCCGACGGATTCGGCGATGAGTTCAATCAGGCGGTTGACGGTGATGGCTGTGTCGTCTGCGACTTGGTAAACGCCGGGAACAGTGGCGCCTTCGCAGAGCTTTTGAACTGTGGCGCAGATGTTGTCGATTGAGCAGAATGAACGCAAGCCTGTGAAGGCACCGAGCGGCCATGGGCAGCCTTTTGAGGCGACGCCGTAGAGGAGGTTGAGGTTGCCTTTGTTGCCGGGGCCGTGTATCATTGCGGGGCGAAGGATATAGACTTTTGTTTGCTGGTGCGCTTTGGAGAGATATTCTTCGGCGGCCAGCTTGGATTGTCCGTAGGGCGTAGCAGGCGCAGGCGTGGCATCTTCCGTGAGGGTGCCGTGGACGGTGTCGGCGCAGGCTTTGACGGAGCTGAATAGGACGAAGACTTTGACTTGGGCGGCGTTGACGGCATCGAACAGTTTTTGCGTCAGCCCTGTGTTGATTGTGAAATAGCTCTGGGGGTCGCTGGTGTTTTTGGTGTCATGCGCTTTGCCGGCGAGGTGGATGACGGCATCGACTTCACTCCAGGGGATGTGCGCTAGCTGGTCCCATGTGAAGAAGCGGCTGTAGGAGGTTACCTCGGGCTTTTGCTCCAAGTCTAACGCCCAGCAGGTATCTCCACGCGAGGTGAGATAGTGGGATAGGTTTTGTCCAATGAATCCGTAAGCACCGCTGAGTAATACAGTCATAGCTTTTACATGCGCTGGTCGAGACCTTTACCGGTCTCTATGTGGTGAAACGCAGGCAGATAGCCTTGCAAAATCTTCACCAGCTCGGCCTTGGAGGTGTCGGGCTTGGCGAAGGCGTCTTCGAGTTGCGTGCAGATGGCTTCAATCTCTTCAAGCGGTCTGCGTTTTGCGTTCTTGATGACGCCGAGGTTGACGAAGGTCTCGGTGTCGAGCTGTTCGTCGGGGGTGAAGAACTCCTCAAAGGTTTTCTCGCCGGAGGTGTCTGAGGCAAAGAACTCAACCGGGTATCCTATGGCTCGTGCGGCAGGATCTTTAAAGAAGGCGGCGGCTTGTGCCTTGGCTTCTGCACTTGTTTTGCAATCACACGTGCCGAGTCCCAGCTCTTTGAGTAAATCGCGGACGACTTGTTCAAAGGGAATCATGTCGCGTTCTTCATCAAGCTTCGGGTAAACGATGTCGCCGCTTTCGCCCATGATGGAGGCGATAAGGCAGAGTTCTCCGGCTTCCTGCGGCGAGACAAAGAAACGGCGGATGCCTAACGGACAGGACAACGGCTGACGGCGCGAGAGGCGTTCCAAGAAGCCCAACGGCAGCGAGCCGTTTGAGAAGGCGACATTTGCAAAGCGGGCGGTTTTCACCGGCAGGCGGTTGGAATAGGCGAGAATCAACTCCTCCATCAGCTTCTTGCTGGCTCCCATTATGTTGACGGGGTTGGCAGCTTTGTCGGTTGAGACGCAGAAGAAGTGTTCCGGCGGCTGTTCCGCAAGTAACTTTAGCAAACGCCGTGCCTGCAACAGATTGTTTTTCACCATCGCTTCGATGCTGAACATATCCTTCTCGCTGCGCACGTGTTTGTGTGCGGCGAAGTTGGCGACGATGTCGAAAGGGCCACGTCCGCAGAAGATTTTCTCGAACACGCCATCGCCAAAGTTAACGGGATAGGTGACGAAGTCGGCGGGGATTTGGTAGTTGGCTGAGGAGCTTCGTAAATCGCGCACGAGCTCGGTCAGGCCATTCTCATTCGTATCCACTACGCAGAGCGAGCGAATGGGAAAGTGCAGGAGGGCTTTGATGTATTCGGAGCCAATCGAACCCGCGCCGCCGATAACCAACACGTGCTTGCCTGCAATACGCTGGTGCAGCTGCACATCGTAACGGTGGAAATCAGCCGTGAGCAAGCTCTCGCCGCGCTTCGTGACATTCTTCCTGATGAAGCCGGCTAAGTCAAAATCAATAAACATCGTTTACTCTCCTTGTTTGCCGGTGAAGGCGCGCAGCTCGGCGGGCACCTGCGGCAAATCTTTAAACCAGCGCCACACTAAATCGGACTCCGGACGAACAATCGCCCATGCGGTCAGGAATATCAACTTGCAGTCCGTCAAAAAACTCACATGCTTCAAATACCACAGCTCCAAAGCACCTTTGAACGGCGCGACGACTTCGGCATAACAACGTTCAACCCCCAGCGGGGATTCGGACAAGATGCGCTCTTCGTCACGGAATACCACCGAGCCGATACCTGTCAATCCGGGGCGGACTTTGTAGATGTTTGCTTTCACCTCGTCGGGGTAGGGAGCAAATGTTTTATCCACCAGCGGGCGGGGACCCACCACCGACATATCGCCTTTGAGAATGTTCACCAGCTGCGGCAGTTCGTTGATTTTGGATTTGCGCAGGAAACGTCCCAACGGCAGCACGCGCGGATCGCCCCGGCAAGTATGCAAGCCGCCTGCGAGATTAGAGGGTGTAGTCATAAGGCATTTGCCCAAACCATTGCGCAGCGCAGTTGAACAAACGCCAGAAAAGATGAGGTGCATTTGGCATACCGCGTAGCAACACCACGCCATCCCTTCAGATAAAGGAAAGTATTTTCCACCAGATGTCGCATCCGATAAAGAGCCGTGTCGTGAGGGCGCATGATCTTGCGGTTCTTTTTAGACGGGATCACCACTGACATACCGTACGCTTGCGCCGCAGCAACAATCGCATCAGTGTCATACCCTCTATCCGCAATCAAGTGTCCGGCCGGCAAGGACTCGATCAACGGCACTGCTAGGGAACAGTCGGCAACGGTGCCTGCTGTAATCTCAATACGTACAGGAACTCCCTGTGCATCAACGGCTAAATGGATTTTCGTGTTGAGCCCCCTTTTGTGCGGCCCATGTCTTGGTTGCCGCCGTGCGCGCCTGCTGCATGGATGTGAACCTTGACATGGCTCGCATCAATCATGAGCCACTCCAAGTCCGGATGCTGGACAAAGAGAGCGAAAATCTTGGCCCAGATGCCCTTATCTCGCCAACGGATGAAGCGGCGGTGCGTGCGACTCCAATCGCCATAATCCGGCGGCAAGTCCCGCCAAGGAGCTCCTGTTCTGGCAATCCACAAAACGGCATTGACAAACTGCCTGTTGTCCTTAGCCACACGCCCCCAAGCTCCTGCTCGTCCGGGGAGGATCGGTTCGATTTTATTCCAGATTTCATCTCTCAGGTCATGGCGTCTATATGCCGGCATCTTTGTTTTCATGGGCTTATTATAGCATTTTCATCTAAATATGCAACTTATGACTACACCCTCTAGGGCTGGCTTTGAGCATCGTTGCAAACTTCCACAATCCAAAACGTCTGTTGCCGCGCCCAAGCCGTTCTTGGATGTACAAAATCTCATGTTCGCCCGTCAGCAATAAGGTCAGTGCAATAGGCAGCAAAAGCGGCGAAAGCACCAAAAGCGCCAACGCAGCCAGCACAAAATCCATGGTTCGCTTTAACACACTATTATACATACGTCCATGTTACCATATGGAAGGGCTGAAAACAAGCTTCAAATGGCACATCGCCGAAAACACGCGATTAATTTCAGTTCATAAATGATAAGGTTCATGTCTAGTTTAGATTGACTAAAACTCAATTTCGACTAGTATTGCCTCCTTCAAGAATATTGGCATCAAAAGGCAGGAAGAGCGTTTGGTTTTTCAAAGAATCGTGGATTGAATGAGATTTTAAAAATGAAAAGTTCTCATTATTGGGAAAAGGATCGTGGGAGGTGTTTTTTAGAGGAAGGATGCGTAGTTTCTTGACTTGGAGGGGGCTTAGGGGATATAATTGGAACACGTATTTTGAGAAACTGAGTTTACGAAGGAAGCGAGACAATGGCTATTCGGTCACTTTTGATGTTGCAAGATGTAGATGGGCGTATCCGTGACCTCGAGCAAGAGATCAAGAGCGCTCCTACCCGTAAGACGCAGGAGCTCTCGCGCCTTGAGGCTACAAAGCGGGCCGCCGAGTTTGCCGCAAATGCTTTGAAGCAGGGGCAGTCGAAGGTCGCGAATCTCGAGCTTGAGGTGAATGCCCTTAAGGAGCAGGAGCTGAAGCAGCGTCAGACGCAGGCGACTTTGAAGACTAATAAGGAGTTTCAAGCGCTGAATCTTGAGATTGACCGGCTGAAGCAGGATACCGAAAGCGTCGAGGCGCGTTGGGCTGTTGCCGGGGATGATTTGGTGCCATTGCGTGGGCGTCTGGCTGAGGCCGAGGCGGAGTTGGCGGCTGAGCAGGCGATTGTTGCCGAGTATCAGGAGGCGCATGATGAGCGCTTTGCGATGATTCAGCAGGAGTTCAACAACGCACAGGCCGAGCGTACCGAGCTGGAGAAGGCCGTGCCGCCGCAGTTCCTCGCTTATTATGAGCGCATCCGTCAGCGCCGTTGGCCGGCGATTGTTCGCTTGAATGCCGATGCTGGAGTGTGCGGCGGTTGCAATTTGGTGCAGACGCCTGCGACGCGTCAGCGCGTGATCCGCGGCGGGACGCTGGTGGCCTGCGAAAGCTGCGGGCGTATTTTGTATACAGACTGATTTGTGATGTTCTGCCGGCACGGCGGGTCGCTCCCGTTTACGGGGGAGGAAAGTCCAGACTCCATAGGACAGGATATCCTGCGGTAAACGCAGGAGCAGTACTGCAATAAGGTGCTGACGGCTAGTGCCACAGAAAACAAACCGCCCCGCAAGGGGTAAGGGTGAAAAGGCGGTGTAAGAGACCACCGGGCGGCCAGCGAAAGCGCCGCCGCATGGTAAACCCTTCCGGAGCAAGATCAAATAGGGAGTTCAGGCATGGTCCGTGCCGCTCTAGGCAACTAGAAGAGACTCCGGGTTGATCGCGCAGATGAATGATCCGCACCGCGCAAGCGGTACAAAATCTGGCTTACAGTTCCGGCAGAGCATCACACTTATATTTGATCGATGCGGATCGCATCAACCGGCAGACGCGTTGGCGTGCCGAGCGTGCCTGCTTGAGGGCCAACCATTACGCCGCTGCGGATTGATTCCAGCACGTAGGCTTTTCCCTCTGTAACGGCTTGCAGCAAAGAGCTGCCTTTGGCCAGAGACGCCGCAATCGCCGCGCTAAGCGAACAGCCCGTGCCATGTGTTGAGATGGGATTCTCGATACGTCCAGAGCGAAGGCGCCATGCCTTTTCAGACGTCACAAGAATATCCACGGCATCAATCTCGCGGCTGTTGTGTCCACCCTTGAGCAATACCGAGCATTGAAAGCGTTCGGCTAATGTTCGCGCCGCTTGAATCATTGTTTGTTCTGTCGTTAACTGTACGTCCAGCAGCAATTCAGCCTCTGGCAAGTTCGGCGTCAACAGCGTGCCCAGCGGTAATAGGTGTTGGGTCAGCGCGTTAATCGCATTATCAGCTAGGAGCTTGGCACCGCTGGTGGCGACCATGACGGGGTCAATTATCAACGGGCAGGTTTTATCTTTGAGGCGGTCTGCAACCACTTCGACAATCTCCGCCGTCGAGAGCATGCCGGTTTTGATTGTGGTGACGGAGTAGTCCGCGAAGATGGCATCCAACTCTTTGCCGACAAATGCGGCATCGGCTGTGAGAATGCCTGTGACGCCTGATGGGTTTTGTGCGGTGAGGGCAGTGATTGCCGTGCAGCCATGTACGCCGAATACCTGGAACGCCCGCAGGTCAGCCTGAATGCCCGCACCGCCGCCGGAGTCTGAACCCGCGATTGTCAGCGCGACAGGCTTGTGCATATTAGAGCGATTCCTTCAACGCGTTGAATTGTAGCACTGCGTTTTGGATAGCATCAATCGCCGCACGGGAGGAGATCGTCGCCGCAGTCACGGCATCAATATCACCGCCGTCTTTCTTAACCTTCCACTCGCCGACTGTGCCGGTGCTGCGGTTGAGGAATTGGTTCTTGAAGCTGTCAAAGCCTATCTTCACGCCAAGGCCGGGGGTTTCTTTGCATTCGAGTATCTTGTAGTTGATGAGCGTGCCATCGGCTTTAATTCCTACCATCAAATCAATGGCGCCTGCGTAGCCGATCTCGGTGTGTCCTTTTATGGCTGCACCGAGGAACTTACCGGTGCTGTCGGTCGCGATGAAGATGCCGTTTTTCTTGGTGACTTGCGAGCCCTCCGGCAGAACCTCAGCAGCGGCTTTCGTTTCGCGCACGGTCTGAGCTTGGGCGATAGGCTCGGCGGTCATTTTGTAGACAACTGCCAGTAACGCCGCCGAGATCAGGCAAATGATTGTCAGCGAGGCGACAAGTTTGAGGATGTAAGACATGGCGTTACCTCTTTACAGTTCCATACGTGCGGTTGCGCGTGGCACGGTTGATCAGCGGCGTAAAGGCATTCATGATCAAGATGGCAAAGCTCGCGCCTTCCGGATAGGCACCGGAGGGCACCACACGGATAATCATCGTCAGCACGCCGCAACCAAGTCCGAAGACAATCATGCCCTTATGCGTCAAGGGCGAGGTGACCATATCGGTGGCCATGAAGAACGCACCGAGGAAGAGTCCGCCGGAGAGCAAGTGGAATGCAACAGGCAACGCCGTGGCAGGTGAGCAAACCTGCAAGACAGCGGCAACCAATGCCACGCTTCCGAGATAGGCGGCCGGGATGTGCCACGTAATCACGCGCTTGAGCATGAGGTAAGCGCCGCCGATGAGCAACGCCAGCGCGGAGGTTTCGCCGATACAGCCGTTGACATTGCCAAAGAGAAACGTATTGAGCATCTGCGAGCTGAACGTAAAGGGAATGGCCTCGCCGCTTTTAATTGCTTCTTTGGCGAAGCCCAACGGAGTCGCGGTCGTCACGGCATCGAGTCCAGCCCAACCAGAAGCGCTCCATGTAGTCATCGCGCCGGTAAAGGAGATGAGCATGAATGCGCGTGCTGCCAGCGCAGGGTTGAACACATTATAGCCCAGCCCGCCGAATACCTGTTTGACGATTGCGATTGCAAAGATTGAACCCACAACCGCCATCCAAGTGGGGAGAGCAGGGGGAAGGTTGAGCGCGAGCAACAGGCCTGTTACCATTGCGCTGAAGTCGAGTAGCGTGTTATCGCGCTTCATCAACTTGCGGCAGGCCCATTCGATCAACAAGCAGGTCAGCAGGCAGGCACCAATCAAACGGGCGGCATCCCAACCGAAGAAGAACAGCGCCATAGTTGTTGCCGGTATGAGAGCAATCAGCACATCGAGCATGATCGTCGGCACCGACGCGCCGGAGTGGATGTGCGGGGAGACGTTGACGACGAGATTGTGCGAGGGAGTGGTGTGTTCCATAAATAGTTATTTCTTTTGGGCGGCAGCGCGCTCGGCTATGATCACTTTAGCTCGGCGGAAATGCTGGACAAGCGGACGGCGGGCCGGGCAAACATAGGCGCAGCAGCCGCAATCGCAGCAGTCGGTCACCTTCAGGTCGGCGGCGCCGTCGATGTCGTCGGCTTCGACGCATTGGCTCATTTCTGCGGGACTCAAGCGCAACGGGCAGGCGTCCAAACAACGCCCGCAGGCAATGCACGCCTCGGAGCGGTAGATGTTGGATTCCGTCACCGCCAGCAAGCCCGAGGCTGTCTTGGTCATGGCGACAGTGGGGTTCGGTACGGCAAATCCCATCATCGGGCCGCCGGCAATGAGCTTGGCCAAACCTGTCTTTGCTCCACCACAGGCTATCAGCAAATCATGGTAGGTGGTGCCGATGGGCGCGAGCAGGTTGGCTGGTTCAGTGACGGCATCGCCAGCTACGGTAATGCGGCGAGAGATGAGCGGGCGTCCGTTGACGACGGCATCATAAATGGCGCAGGCGGTGCCGACGTTCTCAACCACGCAGCCGATATCCATCGGCAAGCCGCCACGCGGCACTTCGCGTTTGGTCACGGCGTAGATCTGCTGTTTCTCGCCGCCATGCGGGTAGCGCGTTTCGAGGACGACCATCGCAACATCGCCTTGGATGAAGCTGAGCTTCTTCTCCAGCATCGCAATGGCGTCGGGCTTGTTATCTTCAATCGCAATGCGCACGCACTTCACGCCGAGTATTTTGCGGATGATCTCAACGCCTTGCAGCATTTCGTCGGGGTTCTCGAGCATGGTGCGGTGATCGGCCGTGAGATAAGGTTCGCACTCAGCGCCGTTGATGATCAGTGTGTCGATGGGCTTGTCTTTAGGTGGCGAGAGCTTGACTTTGGTGGGGAAGCCCGCACCGCCCATGCCGACAATGCCGGCTTCGGCCACACGTGCGAGCAGGGCATCCGGTGCTGCTGTCGCAGGGTCGAGCTTGGGCAGAAGGAGTTCGTCGGTGCGGCCATCGGTTTCAATAATAATAGTGGGAGCCATGCGCCCGGTGACCGTCACCAAATCTTCAATCAGTACGACTTTGCCGCAAGCCGGTGCGTGGATGGGCGCGGAGATGAATCCGCCTGCTTCGGCGATCAGCTGTCCGGTGGTGACGGAGTCGCCCGCTGCGACAATCGGCTTGGCGGGTGCGCCGAGGTGCTGCGCCATGCTGACGAACAGTTTGTGCGGCATGGGCAGCGTGCGAGTCGGGAGCGCGGCTGTGGCCTGCTTGTTGTCCGCAGGATGGACGCCGCCGATAAAATGGAAGGGCTTCTTAAAACTCATACGGCACCGTTAACTTTTGGCAATACATTTGGCGGGACATTTCTCGGCGGCTTCATCCGAAGAGCACGGATGCGCGTAGTTGCGCGTGGCGAGGAAGCCGTTGACGACGAATGCTTCACCGGCGGCTTTGGTGCAGATGCGGCAGCCGATGCAGCCGACTTTGCAGTAGTGCTTCACTACGGGGCCTTTGTCTTTTGAACTGCAGAAGACCCGCAGTGTGGGTTCGGCGGGAACCATGTGGATGATCTGGCGGGGGCAGGTGGCGATACACCGTCCGCAGGCAATACAACGTTCTGCATGCACAACCGCGACGCCGTCGATAACTTCAATCGCGCGGGTAGGGCAGACGCGCGCGCAGGAGCCGTAACCGAGACAGCCGTAGGGGCAGGCTTTGTCACCGCCGGCCATGGCCGCAGCGGCAGCGCAGTCAGCTATACCATTGTAAAGGAACTTCTGTTTGGCGTGGGTGCGATCGCCGCGGCAGTGCACGAGCGCGGTTTTGGGCGCGGTGGTCTCGGTGGTTACGCCGAGGTAGGCGGCGATGTTTTTAGCGCACTCCGCACCGCCGGGACCGCAGAGGTTGACGGCCATGTTTTTGGTGACGATGGCGTTGGCGTAATCGGCGCAGCCAGCCAATCCGCAGCCGCCGCAATTCACACCGGGGAGCAGGGCGGTGATGGCTTCAATGCGCGGGTCTTCGGGCACAGACAGATACTTTGACGCCACCGCCAGAACAACGCCGGCCACTAAGCCAAACCCGGCGATTACGATAATCGAAAGCAGCACGAAGGATGACATGTTATTTGACCAATCCGTTAAAGCCCATGAATGCGAGCGCCAGCAGGCCTGCTGTGACTAAGGCGATGGATACGCCTTTAAACGCCTGTGGCGGAGCCGCGCGCTCGATCTTCTCGCGCAAGCCCGTGAAGATCAGCAAGGCCAACGAAAAGCCAACCGCAGCTGAGAATGAGAACAGCACCGAGTGGATGAAATCCGCCTTGGCCTGTGCATTGATCACCGCTACGCCCAACACGGCGCAGTTGGTGGTGATGAGCGGCAGGAAGATACCCAGCGCGGCATGCAGCGGCGGCATGAAACGCTTCATCGCGATGTCCAAAAACTGCACCAGTGTTGCGATGGCGAGAATGAAGGCGATGGTTTGCAGATACTCCAAGCCAAACGGCAGCAGAATATATTCCTGAACCGCAAATGTAGCCGCCGCAGCCAGCGTCATGACGAAGATTACCGCGCCGCACATGCCCAGCGCAGTGGGGAGTTTTTTAGAGACGCCAAGGAACGGGCAAATGCCCAAGAAACGGCTCAATACAAAATTATTGACCAGTATGGCCCCTACAACCAGTAAAAAATACTCCATCCTGCCTCCACCCCACGTCAGAAAGTCGGCCAATTTATCATAATTTTAGGGTGAAGTCAAGAATGCAATCCTATCGGCGTTCGAGGACGATATTAGCGCAAAGCTGCGCCAACGTTGGAGTTGGTGTCGCGACAGTGTTGGATATGGGCTACGCCAATGTTGGAGTTGGAGCGACGACAGTGTGGGAGTTGGTGCGACGACAGGGTTGGCGTCGGTTTATGGCAGGGTACAAAAAAAGGGGCGACCCGAAGGCAGCCCCGTATATTATAGCAAGTCCGTCGCCTAGGCGATGGTGAATATCGTTTGGAAATCGGACGAGCGAAGCGTCTTGCAGCGGAAACTGCGGGCTCGTACTTCTAATCTGTAGGAATCGCCGGCTTGGAGTCCGTCGGGCATCTGGCAGATGATGCGTTTGGGACTGTTTTGCAGGTAGAGGGTAACCGGTATGGGGTCGCCTCCTTCGGCGGGTATAAGGAAGACCCGTTCATCACTCATGAGCAGGTGCATTTTGCAGTTGAAGCCTTTGAGCTCAATCATGCCACCTGCGGTGAGTTGTGAGTTGGTCGTTCGGGTGACGGCATCGGTCACTTGCGTGATGTGCGGTCGGCGGACGATGGGCTCCCGTTCTTCGAACGAAACGTTGGCTTGGAAGGCTTTGTTGAGTTCGATGCTGGGCGTCCACGTGATTTCGGCTGTAAGCGGCTTGCTCCACGTGCCGTCGCGTTCTTTCACGCCATGTGCACGGGGTGCGAAGCAGCCGAGTCCGTCGATATTCACGGCTTCACCCCTGCCGCAGACGCGGGCGAGGGTGGTGCCGATGTTTTTGAGTACGGCAATCGCATCGGCTTTGCTGGCCGTGGTGCCGTGTTGAACGAGGTCTTCATAGAACTCGTCCATGGTGAGTGTGAGCACTCGGGTTGTCATTGCTATCTTCGCGCCTCTTGCGCGTTGTTCTTCCGCGAGAGCATCGCGGAGATTGATGTTGATCATTGGTTTCTTCTTTCTCAAACCCAACAGTGACGGTCCGGATTAAAGTGGCGCGCTTGCGTCAACAGTGGAACGTCATTCGGTTGGGAAATATATTTGACTGATCTATCTGTTGACTCGTTTTATATGACGCAAGCATAGCAAAAGGTTGGGGTGGAGTCAAGTGTTAGATTCTGCGGGCGGGAATAAATTAGCGGTAATTTGCGGCGTGTGGGTAGGCGCGTTGGGAAAGATGCGGAGCAGGTTTGTTTTTGCTCGACTTCATGCGTGGCTTTTAGTAAGCTACTGTCCCGCATAAGAAGTCCGTGTAAAATGTTGAATGTGGGGTTGCGCATAAGGCGCAGACTAAAATAGAGAAAGGCCGAGTATATGAAGCGTGAGGATATTAGCAAGGTAATGATTATCGGTTCGGGCCCTATTGTTATTGGGCAGGCATGCGAGTTTGACTATTCCGGGACGCAGGCTTGCAAGGCGTTGCGTGAGTGCGGGTATAAAATTGTGTTGGTGAATTCCAACCCCGCTACGATTATGACAGACCCCGTGATGGCGGATGCAACGTATATTGAGCCGTTGAACTTAAAGCGCTTGGAGCAGATTATCGATTTGGAGCGTCCAGATGCGCTGTTGCCGAACTTGGGCGGGCAGTCGGGTTTGAACTTGTCGTTGGAACTCTCGAAGGCGGGAATCCTTGACAAATATGGTGTCAAAGTGATCGGTGTGAATCTGGATGCGATTGAGCGCGGTGAGGACCGTCAGATATTTAAGGATACGATGAACCAGCTGGGCATTGAGATGCCGCATAGCGAAGTAACTTATACGGTTGAGGGTGCAGAGGAGATTGCTGCGAAGCTGGGCTATCCGATTGTCGTGCGTCCGGCGTATACGATGGGCGGCTCCGGCGGCGGGCTTGTTTATAATGTGGAAGAGCTGCGTACAGTGGTAGCGCGTGGATTGCAGGCGTCTTTGACGAACCAATGCCTCATTGAAGAATCGGTGTTGGGCTGGGAGGAGCTTGAGGTCGAAGTCGTGCGCGACTCGAAGAATCAGATGATTGCCATCTGTATGATCGAGAACATTGATCCGATGGGCGTGCATACGGGCGATTCGTTCTGTTCGGCGCCGATGCTGACAATCTCGCAAGGCGTGCAAGACCGTTTGCGCGAACAGGCATTTAAGATTGTCGAATCGATCGGCGTGATTGGCGGCACCAACGTGCAGTTCGCTCATGATCCTGTCAGCGATCGTATTACGATTATTGAGATCAACCCGCGCACTTCGCGCTCGTCGGCATTGGCGTCCAAGGCGACGGGCTTCCCGATTGCGTTGATTTCCGCTAAGCTTGCCAGCGGCATGACGTTGGATGAGATTCCTTATTGGCGTGATGGCACGTTGGAGAAGTATACGCCTTCTGGTGATTATATCGTGCTCAAGTTCGCACGTTGGGCGTTTGAAAAGTTCCGCCTTGTTGAGGACAAGCTCGGTACGCAGATGAAAGCCGTTGGCGAGGTGATGTCAATCGGCAAAACCTATAAGGAGACCTTCCAAAAGGCCATCCGTGCGTTAGAGAACGGCCGTCACGGCTTAGGCTTTGCGAAGGACTTCAATAAGAAGAGCCTCCCCGAGTTGTTGGAGATGCTGCACGTGCCGACGAGCGAGCGCCAATTCATTATGTACGAGGCTATGCGCAAGGGTGCGACCAACGAGCAGTTGTTTGAGCTGACGAGCATCAAGACCTGGTTCCTGCAACAGATGCGCGAGCTGGTGGAGCTGGAAGAGGTGATCTTGCAGAGTAAAGGCCTCATGCCTGCGGATGATCTGTTGGTGAAAGCCAAGAAGGATGGCTTCTCCGACAAGTATCTCGCAAAGATTCTCGGTATCAAAGAGAAGGCTATCCGCACGCGCCGCGAACAGCTCGGCATTCTTGAAACTTGGCATCCCGTTCCCGTCAGCGGCGTGCCGGACAAGGCGTATTACTATTCCTCTTACAACGCGGCTAAGAACGAGCTGCCCGCCACCAACGGCAAGAAGAAGATCCTCATCCTCGGCGGTGGACCGAACCGTATTGGTCAAGGTATTGAGTTTGACTACTGCTGTGTGCATGCGGCATTCGCTCTGCGTGAGGCCGGGTATCAAACGATCATGGTCAACTGCAACCCCGAGACCGTTTCGACCGACTACGATACCTCCGACCGCCTTTACTTCGAGCCCGTGACGGCAGAGGACGTGTTGCAAATTTGCGCTTATGAGAAACCTGACGGCGTAATCGTGCAATTCGGCGGACAGACGCCGCTGAACATCGCCCGCGAACTCGCTGACGAAGGCGTTAAAATCCTCGGCACCAGCATTGATTCAATTGATGCCGCCGAAGACCGCGACATCTTCCGCCACATGATGGAGAAGCTGGAGATTCCGATGCCGGAGTCCGGCATGGCGATCGATATCACCGAGGCACTGCAAGTTGCTCAACGTATCGGTTATCCTCTGATGATCCGTCCTTCGTTCGTGCTGGGCGGACGCGGCATGGAAGTAATTTACGACGACGGCATGTTGCAGGAGTACGTCGCAAAGGCTGTCGGTGTCACACCAGACCGTCCGTTGCTGCTCGACCGCTTCCTACAAGAAGCTTTGGAGTGCGAAGCTGATGCGCTGTCCGATGGAAAGGAAGTCTTCATTCCTGCAGTGATGGAGCATATTGAGTTGGCCGGCGTGCATTCGGGTGACTCCGCTTGCGTGATTCCGCCTGTGTCGATTCCTGCTGAACAGCTTGCCACGATTCAGAAATACACGCAGAAGATTGCGAGCGAGCTTCACGTTGTCGGCTTGATGAACATGCAGTATGCAATCGAGAAGGACAAGGTGTATGTGCTGGAAGCCAACCCCCGTGCTTCGCGCACAGTGCCATTGGTTTCGAAGGTCTGCAACATCCAAATGGCGAACATTGCCACACAGTTGATGACTGGTACGCCTTTAGCTGATTTGAAGCTCAAGCACCAAACCATCACTCACTACGGCGTGAAGGAAGCCGTGTTTCCGTTCGACAAGTTCCCGGAAGTCGACCCTGTGTTGGGGCCCGAGATGCGCTCGACCGGCGAAGTGCTGGGCATGGCGGAATCATTCGGCTTGGCCTACTTCAAGTCGCAAGAAGCTGCCAACGCACAGCTGCCAGTTGGTGGGGATTCGGTTCTGTTCAGCCTTTCAGAGAAACCTGCCGCCGCCGCTAAAGCCGCGAAGGCCTTCACCGAATTGGGCTATAAGATCTACGCGACCGAAGGCACTGTAACATGGCTGGCCGAGCACGGCATTGCCGCGACAAAGGTACACAAGATCACCGAAGGCCGCCCCAACGTGATTGACCTCGTAGTGAACAAGCAGGTTGCTTTGGTTGTCAATACGCCCTCCGGACGCCGCGATGCGCGGGCAGACGATGCCTCCATCCGTAAGGCCGCTATCAAATACCGCATTCCTTACCTGACAACCACCGCTGCGGCGTTGGCCAGTGCGCAAGGAATTCGTGCGGCACGTGAAAGCTCTGGCGGCATCAAGTCACTCCAAAGCTATCACGCTGATATTAAGTAGGCGTTACTGATACAGATGCTAAAAAGAAAACCCGCCGGTGAACTATTCGCCAGCGGGCTTTCTCTTGCCTGACGGTTGTTGAGTCCGTCTACCGTCCCCGTAGTATCACACTTTGGGTACAGGGGGGTAGATGCCGTTGAGGGCGTCGGCGCAGATTTTGCGGGTGTCCTGCGGAAACTCGTTCTTGATGATCCACTTCAAGAAGCTGGGGTCGCTGGTGACGAGGTCTTTGACTTTCTCGCCTTTCTTCTTGCCGAAGTTGATGGTGAGCTCGCCATTCTGCCAGCGGAGACGTCCCGCGCGGTCGGCACTGAGTGGATCGGCGGGGTTGAACATACGATCGAGCGCATCCATGTTGCGGGGGAGGTCGGCATACATTTTGAGCTGGCCTTGGATGACTTCCCATGTGGCGAGTACATCGGCTTCGGCACCGTGGGCATCGACGTGTTCTTTGCCGCAGTAGAATTTGAGCGCAGCACCGAGGGTGCGGGGTTCTCTGGCGTGGAAGATCTTTTGGGCATCGAGTATACGGCGAGCGTCTATGCGGAACTGGATGCCGGCACGGGAGAACTCTTCAATCAGAATTGGAATATCAAAGCGTGCGGCATTGTAGCCGGCGAGATCGTAGTCAGTTCCAAAGAAAAGCTCGATTTCCAATGCGATCATTTCAAACGTCGGGCAGTTCTTGACGTCGTCGTCGGTGATGCGGTGGATTTCGGTAGCTTCTTTTGGGATGGGCATGCCGGGATTAACAAGCCAGCACTTGGCGGTGCGCGTGCCGTCGGGCTCAATGCGCAGCGCGGCGAGCTCGACAATACGGTCGGTGCGGATGCCGGTGCCGGTGGATTCAATGTCGAAAATAACGAGGGGGCGGTCGAGTTTAATGGGGAGCATGATGTCTTTCAGGGTAGGTGCGAAGGCGGGATTTACCGCTCAACTTTGAGAATAGTGTGCTTCAATTCGGGTGCTTTGTCCGGGTAATCGAGTGTAAAGTGCAAGCCGCGGGATTCTTTGCGCAGTTGTGCGCTGCGGATAATCAGGTTTGCCACATCAGCCAAGTTACGCAGTTCGAGCATCGGCAGGGTGACGAGGTAGTCAAAGTAGTATTGGCGGATTTCATCACGCAGGTTGTCGATGCGACGCAGCGCGCGTTCAAGGCGTTTGTTGGTGCGCACGATGCCAACGTAGTCCCACATCAAGGTGCGGATCTCTGCCCAGTTGTGGGAGATCACGACGGCTTCGTCACTCTCAACGGCATTGCCGTAAATCCAATCTTCCAGCGGTGCCGTGTCTGCGGGTGGTGCGGACTGTTTATTGGCGATGAGGCGGGCGGCTGTTTTCTCCGCACAGACGAGGGCTTCGAGCAGCGAGTTGCTGGCTAAGCGGTTCGCGCCGTGCAAGCCGGTGCAGGCGGTCTCGCCGACAGCCGAAAGGCCGGGGACGGAGGTTGCACCTGCGACGTCGGTTTTGACGCCGCCGCAACAGTAGTGCGCAGCCGGCACGACGGGAATCAAATCACGCGACATGTCGATGCCGAACTCAAGGCACTTGGCAAAGATGTTAGGGAAACGCGTCTGGAGGAACTCATGGCTCTTGTGGCGGATGTCCAAACAGCAATAAGGCGCGGCAGTGCGCTTCATCTCGGCGTCAATCGCCCGTGCGACAACATCACGCGGCGCGAGAGCACCGCGGGCGTCATACTTATGCATGAACGGTTGACCGTTGCGGTCAACCAATTCCGCACCTTCGCCGCGAACGGCTTCGCTGACGAGGAAGTTACGCGCCTTGGGGTGGAACAGGCAGGTAGGATGGAATTGGATGAACTCCATGTCGGCGATTTCTGCGCCAGCCCGCCAGGCAATCGCCACGCCGTCCCCCGTTGCAATGTCGGGGTTGGAGGTATAAAGGTAAACTTTACCACAGCCGCCGGTGGAGAGGATCGTTTCGCGGGCACGGATGCCGAAGATTTCGCCGCTCAGGCTATTCAGTACATAGGCCCCGATCACGCGCCCGCCCTGAACCACCGTATCAATCATCATGGCGTATTCCAGCATGGTGATTTGCGGGTGTTGGCGGACGCTGTGTAGGAGCACCTCTTCAATATGCCGTCCGGTGATGTCGCCTGCATGCAAGATACGCCGTTCGCCGTGACCGCCTTCGCGTCCTAGGTCGTATTGCCCGCTATCCGCTTTATGGAAGGAGACGCCCGTTTGAATCAACCGCTCAATGCCTTCAGGGGCGGCGGTGACGATTTTGCGCACAACATCGGAATTGCACAAGCCCGCGCCAGCGGTGAGGGTGTCGGCGATGTGCTTCTCGAAGTCATCGGTCTCGGCCGTGACGCAAGAGATGCCCCCCTGCGCGTTGTTGGTATTGGAGTCAGCCGACTCCTTCTTCGTGACCACCAGCACTTTGCCGTGCGAGGCCAGCTGAAGCGCCGTCAGCAACCCGGCAATCCCGCTGCCCGCAATCAGAAAATCGCACGTCTCAGTTTTCATTCAAATGCGGGTTAGTCTAGCAGAAAATGCCTGAGAAAACAATTATTAGTTGACTTTGTGCCTAAAAAAGAGTACACTCTCGCCCTTCAAACAATTGACTAGTAGGAATCCAGGAGCAGAATCAGATGGCGAATATCAAGAGTGCCGCAAAACGTGCCAAGACCTCGTTGAAGAGCAACCTCCGCAACCGTGCGGTTAAGAGCGACGTTTTGACCAGCCAGAAAAAGGCGTTGGCCGCAATCAAATCCGGTGACAAAACCGCAGCCGCTACGGCCAACAGCGAGTACGCCTCCCGCCTCGACAAGGCCGTGAAGAAAGGCACGCTCAAGAAGAACAATGCTGACCGCCGCAAGTCCCGTATGACTGTGGCAATCGGCAAGATGGCCTAACCCATCCGCAACCGCTGGTTGCATACATGAAAAAGACCGCGTGAGGGAACAACCCCTTGCGCGGATTTTTTTTGCCTTCGACAGTCCGCTAGTCGGGTACAGGTCCGTTCATTTACTCTCATCCATCCCCACAATCACGTTCGTAATCCCAGACGATTACAGGCGTCATCATACGCGATCACAGGCGTAATCACGCACGGTGCATTAAAGTTGCAGGGAAAACCTGTCATGCGCACCGCTTTTTCGCGGATGCGCATACTTCCTGCTTTACATTGTTGATGAAAAAAGGTATCATACGCCCCACGTTTTATTGTCGGAGTGTAGCGCAGCCTGGTAGCGCGTTTGGTTCGGGACCAAAAGGTCAAGGGTTCAATTCCCTTCACTCCGACCATTTTATTTTTAGCGGGAGAGATGGCCGAGTGGCTGAAGGCAGTGGTTTGCTAAACCGCCGTATTGGTTAAATCCGATACCGAGGGTTCGAATCCCTCTCTCTCCGCCACTTCTTGGCAGTCTGCCGGAAGGTCGGCGTTCCCTTACCTCTTCGTCCTTTCAAGGAGTGATCTGTGGCCGATATTGAGCTAAGACGCGAAGAACCCGCAGATTACCGCGAGACGGAACATATTACGCGGGAAGCCTTTTGGAATCACTATTCACCGGGTTGTAACGAACACTATCTGCTGCACATCATGCGCGATTCACCGGCATTTGTGAAGGAACTCGATATTGTCGCAACGCATGACGGACGGATTGTCGGTAATGTGGTCAATCTGAAGTCAATCATCAATGGCGACGATGGCAACACGTACGAAGTCCTAACCTTGGGGCCTATCGCTGTACTGCCGGAGTTTCAACAGCAAGGCATTGGCGGCAAACTGATTACACGGGTCAAAGAGATAGCAAGCGCAATGGGATTTCGTGCGATTCTTCTGTGCGGCGATCCTGCCTACTACGTGCGATATGGATTTATGCCTGCCGAGCGCTTTGATATTCGTACGGCGGACCATATGTACGCAGACGCGCTTCAGGTGTATGGCCTCTACGAGAATGCGCTTGCAGACTTGAAGGGGGCTTATGTTGAAGACGCCATTTACTTCAGCATCGACGAAGCTGCGGCAGCTAACTTTGACAAAGATTTTCCACCGAAAGAGAAGATCACCGGCACACCGTCGCAGAAGCGGTTTGATGAGCTTGTCGTCCTGCGCAGAAGTGCGCTGTAACTAGGAGCCTTATCATGGATATCCCACGCATCTACAACATCACTGAGAGCGCTCATCGTATCCACAACCCATTCACGCCGGATAAGTTCGCTACGTTAGGGATGGTCTTGCGCATGGAACCGGGGACGCGTGTGCTTGACCTCGGCAGTGGTTCGGGGGAGATGCTTTGCACGTGGGCGCGTGATTATGGAATCATCGGCGTTGGTATCGACATGAGCCCGCTGTTCACCACGCAAGCTCAGTTACGTGCAGAAAAGCTTAAAGTCGCTGATCAGGTGCGCTTCATTCACGACGATGCCTCCGGCTACATCGCTCACGAAAAGGTCGGTATCGCGGCTTGCATTGGTGCCACATGGATTGGCGGAGGGGTTGCCGGTACGATTGAACTCCTTGAAAAGAGCCTCAGCTCTGAGGGCATTATCCTTATTGGCGAACCCTATTGGCTACAAGTGCCGCCGACGGAGGAGATTGCAAAACACTGCCTCGCCAACTCAATCGCTGACTTTCTCACGCTGCCGGAGCTCCTCACATCCTTCAGCAAACTCGGGTATGATGTTGTAGAAATGGTTCTGGCTGACAAAGAAGGCTGGGACAGATACGAAGCCGCCAAATGGCTCACCATGCGCCGCTGGCTCAAAGCAAACCCCGATGACGAACTCGCTCAAGAGGTTCGGGACCTGCTCACTGCAGAACCCGTGCGCCACGTCACCTACACACGCGAGTACCTCGGCTGGGGCGTATTCGCACTCATGGCACGCTAATGAAATACTTCCTCTCAAGCCTGCTTGCGGGCATTTGTACGCTAAGCCTCGTTGCAGAACAAACCTGCTGTAAACTTGAGATTTGCGACACCTCCACCGGCACACGTACCGTTCTGCGCGAATTCGTCGAATGGATTGAAGCACCTAACTGGACACCCGACGGCCAACACCTCATCTACAACAGCGGCGGTTTGCTCTATCGCATCAGCGTGACCAATCCCACCGACTGCATACGCATCGACACCGGTTTCGCCACCGCCTGCAACAACGACCATGTACTCTCTTCCGATGGCAAACAACTCGCCATCAGCCATAGCACTGCTGAAGACGGCAAGTCACGCATCTACACTCTGCCTGTCGGCGGCGGTACGCCCACACTCATCACCTCCAACGCGCCGAGCTATCTCCACGGCTGGTCGCCCGATGGCAAGACGCTCGCCTACTGCGCCGAACGCAACGGCAACTACGACGTCTACACCATTCCGGCGCAAGGCGGAGCAGAGACCCGCCTCACCACTGCCGAAGGTTTGGATGACGGCCCCGAATACTCCCCCTGCGGACGCTACATCTGGTTCAACTCCGTGCGCAGCGGACTCATGCAAGCCTGGCGGATGCAAGCGGACGGAAGCCAACAAACCCCAATGACATTTGATGCCGACCGCAATTCATGGTTCCCGCACATCTCACCTGATGGCAGTAACATCGTCTACATTGCCTATAAAAAAGGCGACGTCCAACCCGGCGATCACCCGCCCAAGAAACACGTCAAACTCCGCCTTATGCCCGCACAAGGTGGCACTCCCAAAACACTCACCACACTCTACGGCGGACAGGGCACCCTCAACGTCAACTCCTGGGCACCCGACAGCAAACGCTTCGCCTTTGTTTCTTACATAGAACAGTAGATTCTGTCGTTGTCGAATATTCGACAATAACCACCAGGCGACCCAATGCCTGTTGCAATAATGCTCCGCGTGGCTTGAAGCAGTTTGTTATCGTCACTAAACTTGAAATCATGACGGGCAACGACTCCCCCGAGTTCATGATATACCATCAATGTCGTCTGTTGTGGTGTTGATGTGGTTTGGATGACATCGTTAAAAAGCTTGAGTTGTTCTTCATTGAGCGGATGTCGAGTGTAATCGGGTATATCTGCAAGTTTTTTAACAATGATAGGTTTGTCCATCAACCAATCTCCATGTAATTCATTGAAGAGTGCAATTGCTGTCTCCCGCTCGGCTGGCGACAATGCGCCGGGATATACTTTCTTGATAAACTTCTCAATGCTTTCGGTGTCAGCTTCTGTGGCCTCGCCATCATTGGTAATGAGTATCCGCTCGCCAATTCCCGGCTGAATATAACGATAGACATAGAACGTTGCCCAATTACCATTTGGATAAGGTGTGATGTCACATACTTCGATTTTATCAGGATTCTTTCTGCCTGCCAGATAAAGTGCCTTTGCCGCTTTCCCTGCCTTCTCTGTCTGCCCGGCTTGATTGTAACGCAGGAATTTTTCCCTCGCACGTGCAATTCTGTTGCTGTTCGGCTCGTCAGATGTCGTGATGAATGAAGCCATTAATAGGCAGAGTGTGATAATCTTCATGCTGGGTTCCTTTTGGTGTTATAATGATGTCAATGGCGGTAACGCGCAGCCCCAATTCCTGTTGCAAGGATAGTCACGCTTGCTTTCAATAACTCGTTATTGTTGTTGAATCCAAAGTCATAGCGACACACTTTGCCGCCTCGCATCGCATCGTAAGTTACAATTGTTTCATTGGTTTGTGTGTTACTAATGGCGATAGCTTCCTTGAAAATCATTTCCTGGGCTTCATTGAACGGACGCACCGCGTACTCGGGAATATCTTCAAGTGAATCAATAACATTGCCGCTCTTTGTCAAGTAACGAAACAAGTCAATTGCCGCGTTTCTATTTTTTGTACTCAACTCACCCGGGTAAACGGCTTTGACAAACTTCTCCGTGTTCTCGGAGTCAGCATACAACACCTCGCCTGTGTTGGTAATCAACCGGATGTCGTTGAACTGTGGAAATATATTCCGGACAGTAAATGATACCACCCAATTGCCATGCGGATAGTCATCAATGGATTTAATGTCAGCACGGAAACCACTTGAGTAATTTACACAAAACAGAACTTCTATTGCTTCTACGGCTCTCAAGTAGTTAGTGGATTGGTTCTCGCATAAGAACTGCTTCCTTGCCTGAGGAATATCATTGGTTGTTAGCGGTTGGGGGAGCGTTAGATCCGGCGTGGGTAGCGAGCAAAGTGTTACGAGGCATGTGGCAAGAATAGACATGACATCTTCCTTCTGTTACTTATTTTATGGAGTCTTCTTCATTGATAGTACAGTGCATTGCCGATGGCCGTTGCAATGTGCAGACGGGTGGCTTTTAGGAGTTTGTTGTCAGTGCTGAACTCAAAGTCGTAGCGGGCAACTATGCCGCCAATTTGTTGGTAAATTACAAATGCTACGTGGTTTGGTGTTGAGGTTGTTGCAATGGCTTCTTGGAAGAGTTTGAATTGTTCGTCGTTAAATGGCTTTTTCTCATACTCGGGTATGTCGGTCAGTGATTTGATGATGACCGCATCGTCTTCTAATAAATCGCGATAGAGTGCTATTGCAGCATCTTTTTCTTCAGAAGTCAATGTGCTCGGGTAAACAGTTTTGAGAAATATTTCAGCCGTTTCATCGTTAGCATACATTAGTTTGCCATCATTGGTGATGAGTGCCTCCCCGCTCATTAAAGGATCGATGCCGGGATAAAAAAAGAAAATCCGCCAGTTGCCATGGGAATATAACTCTGGCTCACATGCTGTAATCCTTTCCGGATGTTTACGTGTTGCTAAGAAAAATGTCCGTGCCAGTTCGGCAGTTGTGACGTGATTTGTTGTTTGGTTACTACGGAGAAACTCCCTCCTTGCTCCACGTGTTCCAGTGATATTGAAAACGTACAGTAACAAGAGGGCGAGTATTGCTATGCCTGCAACAATAGCAATACGGTATTTCTTGAGAGGTACGAGGGTATTTGTGTTCATGTGTTCTCTCGGGGTAGGGTTGCGGCTTGATGCTTCCAGTAGGCGAGGGCGGAGTCGAACTCGGTTTTGTGGTTGTCGACATCTTGGGTGATTTTGCGGAGCCATGCGACGATGGCTTGCGCTTGTTCGCGGGTGAAGGTATTGAAGATGGTTCATGCCTAGATTAGAGCGGATTTTCTCTGAACTGAGCTAAGAGTAGCAGATAAAGATCTTCTTGTCGATGATTAAATCTCCACTCCGTTTCTTTTAGGCATAGATAGAACATTTCAGAACGCACGCCGCGGAACTTTACCAGCCTGGTTTTGGCTACGCCCCAGAAGTTTTCAATGCCATTGACATGTGCCTTGCCATTGGCAAATACATTGCCCGAGTGCCTCACCCGATAGTGACGCT
>JAVBMC010000055.1:0-23091 GCA_031552845.1 Kiritimatiellia bacterium | reverse complement strand
AACGGATGAAGCGGCGGTGCGTACGGCTCCAATCTCCATAATCCGGCGGCAAGTCCCGCCAAGGAGCTCCTGTTCTGGCAATCCACAAAACGGCGTTAACAAACTGCCTGTTGTCCTTAGCCACACGCCCCCAAGCTCCTGTTCGTCCGGGGAGGATCGGTTCGATTTTATTCCAAATTTCATCTCTCAGGTCATGGCGTCTATGTGCAGGCATCTTTGTTTTCATGGGCTTATTATAGCATTTTCAGCTGAATATGCAACTTATGACTACACCCTCTAGAACACACACGTCCCCCAGACAGAATCACGCCTATGTCCTGACTTGAAAACAACTGTTTTCAAATTCAAAAACACGTGTTTTCAACTCTCAAAACAGCTGTTTTCAAACATAAAAACACGTGTTTTCAAGTCAGGACACACGGGAGTTCCTATTCAAGACACAGACAAAAACCACTCTGCACCACGCCTGTATCTCGATTTGGCTTGCAGAAGCACACCCCGATAAGCCACATTATGCTTGGATTAAAGCAGTTTTTGGGGATTAGGTAAACTACTTCGGTAAACCATTCACATTCAACCAACCATTGCCCGAAATGATCTGCACAAGCACTCTCTTTTTTTGAAGCTTTGCCAAGTGCCGTTTTTAATTGAAAGTAGGATCGTAATAAGGTACAATACGCGCCTTTACATTATAGTGGAATTTTTCATGTCCGAGACCTCCGTCACTCCCTGCGAAGTTGCCCTTTCCGCTTGGCTTGCAGAAGCTTTTACCGCCGCCCTTCCCGAACAGACACTTGCCAATCCACCGCGCGTGTTGTCCATTACCAATCCCCAGTTCGGTGATTTTCAATGCAACGAGGCCATGGCGCTTGCCAAAGCTGCCAAGATGCCCCCGCGCCAACTGGCCGAAGCCGCCCTTGCCGCCAAGCCTCTGCCGCCGATGGTTGAGAAGGCCGAAGTCGCAGGCCCCGGTTTCATCAACATCACCGTTTCGTCCAAGTGGCTTGCCGAGCAAGCCGCCGCCATGACGTCCGACCAACACCTCGGCATCCCACAAAGCGGCATTGGCCACACCGTCGTACTCGACTACTCCAGCCCCAACGTCGCCAAGCCCATGCACATCGGGCACATCCGCTCGACCGTCATTGGCAACGCCCTCGACCGCCTCCTGCGGGCGCAGGGCTACGCCGTCATTGCCGACAATCACCTCGGCGACTGGGGCACGCAGTTCGGCATCCTCATCCTCGGCTACCGCAACTTCCTCACTGACGATGAACGCACCAACCTCACCGTCGAGCTGCTCGAACGCGTCTACGTCCAGAGCTACAATAAGACCAAGGAAGACGAGACGTGGATGGAGCAATGCCGCGCCGAACTCGTCAAGCTCCAGCAAGGCGACGCCGACAACCTCGCCGTCTGGAAACGTTTCATTGACATCAGCATCAACGAATTCAACCGCGTCTACGCCCGCCTCGACGTCAAGTTCGACATCTGGCGTGGAGAGAGCTACTACAACGCCATGCTCCCCGGCGTCATCACCGCGCTGCAAGATGCAAAACTCGCCACCGAAAGCGAAGGTGCCCTCATCGTCGACATGAAAGATGAAGGCCTTCAAGTCTGCATCGTCCGCAAGAGCGATGGCGCCTACAACTATGCCACCACCGACATCGCCACCGTCCGCAGCCGCGTGCAAGACTTCAACCCAGACCGCATCGTCTACGTCACCGACGAACGCCAGCAGCTGCACTTCAAACAATTCTTCGCCATCTGTGGCAAGCTCGGTTACAAAGCCAACCTCCAGCACGTCTGGTTCGGCCTCATGCGCCTGCCCGAAGGCACCTTCTCCACCCGCCAGGGCAACGTCATCAAACTCGAAGCGCTCCTCGACGAAGCCGAAGCGCGCGCCCTCGCCATCGTGCGCGAGTCGCGCCCTGAGATGCCCGAAGCCCAACAACGCGAACTCGCCGCCGCCATCGGCATCGGCGCAGTCAAATACGCCGACCTCAGCCACGACCCCAAAGGCATGATCGTCTTTGATTGGGACCGCGCCCTTGCCCTCGACGGCAACTCCGCGCCCTACTTGCAATACGCCTACGCGCGCATCTGCAGCCTCATCGACAAATACGCCGCACAAGTCGGTAAAGCACCTGAGGCCAACGCACTTGCCCCCGAGACGCCGGTCGAGAAACAGCTGCTCCTCCAGCTCCTGCAATTCCCCGCCGCCGCAGTCAGCGCCTCTGATGCCAACAAACCCAACATCCTCGCCGACTACCTCTACGCGCTCGCCAAGACCTACAGCAGCTTCTACCAAAGCTCGCCCGTGCTCCAAGCTGACGAAGCTACACGCGACAGCCGCGTGCGCCTCTGCACCATGACAGCCGCCATCCTGCGCGGCGGACTCACCCTACTCGGCATCCAAACACCCAACCGCATTTAACCGACACCTCCGACAAAGGCCACGCCTATGACCCCGCTTCCGCTCGCGCTCAACTCCGTCCTGCTCGACGGCTTCGTCCAGTCCGATTTCTTCGGGCAGCTTATCGTCATCGTCCAAATCATCATCTCCGTCTTCGCCTGGTCCTACATGATCGGCAAATGGCGCGAGCTCACCAAGATTGCACGCGACACCCAACGCTTTGTCGACGGCTTCGTCAACGGGCAAGACGTTCTCGACATCTACCTGCGCCGTGCTGACAACCGCAAATCGCCGCTTGAGATGATCTATCATAATACCTGCGAGCGCCTCGTCAAGATGCTCGACCCCGATTCCCGCCGTCAAGTCATCAGCCGCGCCGCCGACACCACAGGCGCCGCCCTGACCGAACGCGAACTCACCCTTCTCAGCAACACCGCAGAGCACACCCTCTCCGAACAAATCCTCCGCATTGAACATGGTACCACCATGCTCGCGACCGCCGTCTCCTCCGCACCGATGCTCGGACTCTTCGGCACCGTGTGGGGCATCATGGTCGCATTCCAAGCGATGGGCGTGAAAGGTACCGCACTGCTCTCCGAACTCGCCCCCGGCGTCTCCTCCGCGCTGCTCACCACCGTTGTCGGCCTGCTCGTCGCCATTCCCTCCACCATCGGCTACAACCTCATCAGCATCCGCATCAAGAAAATGATTGTCGATGCCGAAGGCTTCACAGACGAACTCAAAGGCCGCATCGCCTGCGACTTCCAAGGCAGAGGATAACGCATGCCCCCCACATCACCACGCCGCATCCGCCGCGGGCCCATCATCGCCGAAGTCAACATGACCCCGTTGATTGACTTGACGTTCCTTCTCCTCGTTGCCTTCATGATCACCTTCCCCGCGCTCGAACAAGGCATCACTGTCAAGCTTCCGCAAGCCAACGCCAACCCCTTGCCCTCCCAGAAGGCCAAGACCGTCAGCGTCAAATCCGACGGCAACGTCTACTTTGGCGACACCCAGACCAGCATGGAGGAGCTTGAAGTTTCCCTGCGCAAACTCGTTTCAGAAAATCCCGAAACCACCATCCTCATCCGCGGCGATGAAAAGCTCGACTACGGCAAAATCATGCAAGTCGTCAAAGTCCTCTACAAAGCCAACATCACGCGCATGGCGCTCGTAACCCTCGCGGACTAAAACTATGAAAAAGCACATCAACACCCTGCTTATCGCAGCTGGCCTGATGGCTACGCTGGCCGGTTGTGAGAAACAACCCAAGCCCGCGGCACCTGCCCCCACGCCAATGGCGACGACAGCACAGACCGCACAATGGCACACTAACTTCGATACGGCGCTCGACTTAGCCAAATCGCAACGCCGCTTGCTGTTCATGTTATTTACAGCTTCCGATTCCTGCCCCTACTGCGTCAAGCTGGAGCAAGAGATTCTCGTCACGCCTGAGTTCAAAGACTATGCACGAGATAAGTTTGTTCTCTTCATGGCGGACTACCCGCAAAAGACTCAACAGCCTGACAACTTGCGCAGACAAAACGCAAAATTGGCCAAACTCTTCGAAATCAAAGCAACGCCAACCATTCTGATTTTCGATCACAAAACCACGAAACTCATTGAAGTCGGTTACACACCGGCTGGACCAACAGCATTTATACAAGCAATAAACGAACTACTCAAACAGGAGGCAAAGAAATGAATACTGAGTTAGCAAAAGGCGTCAACTGGGTCGGCTATGTCGATTGGCATGTGCGCGATTTTCACAGCTATCAAACCAAGCGCGGCTCGACGTACAACTCCTACCTCGTCCAAGGCTCTGACGCCACAGCCGTCATTGATGCCGTCAAGGCTCCCTATGTCGGCCGCCTGATTGACAACGTACTGGCAAAGACCTCTGCCGACAAAATCAAATACATCGTCTGCAACCATGCCGAGCCTGACCACTCCGGAGGAATGCCCGCGCTCGTAGCCGCCTTCCCCGGCGCTGAAGTCATCGTCAACGCCAAGTGCAAAGACGCCCTCTCCTGCCACTACGACACCACCGGCTGGAACTTCAAGATTGTCAAAGAGGCCGAACAGCTCCCTCTCGGCGGCAAGACGCTGCAGTTCTTCGACACGCCGATGGTGCACTGGCCGGAATCCATGGCGACCTTCTTGATTGAAGACGGCATCCTTTTCTCCATGGACGCCTTCGGACAGCACTACGCTTCCTCAGCCCGCTTTGATGACGAAGCGAACTTGGAGGAAGTCATGCAAGAGGCGAAGATCTACTACGCCAACATCGTCCTGCTCTACATGCGCCCCGTGCAGGCCGCAATCAAAAAGCTCGGCACGCTGCCAATCAAGATCATTGCCCCCAGCCACGGCATCATCTGGCGCAAGCACATCCCGGTGATTCTCGAAGCCTACCAAGCATGGGTCGTCAGCAAGCCCGTCAACAAAGTCGTCATCTTTTTCTCCACCATGTGGGGCAGCACCAAAGCAATGGCCGACGCCATTGCGCAAGGCGTGGAAGGGAGCGACACGCAGTTCAAACTCATTGACCTCTCTGCCACGGCTGACACCGAGCTCATCACCGAACTGATGGACTGCGCCGGATTTGCAGTCGGCACGCCTACGCTGAATATCGACCTCATGCCCCGCGTCGCGGCGGCGTTGACTTATGCAGGCGGACTCCGTCCGATTGGCAAATTTGGCATAGCCTTCGGCTCCTACGGCTGGGCCAGCAAGGGTGCCGAAGCAGCCGCCGAATATCTGACAAAGATGCAGGTCGAACAAATCGCGCCGCCGCTGACCTGCCGCTTTGCCCCTACGCCTGAAGTGCTTGACAAGTGCCGTGCCGTCGGCCGCGAACTCGCCGCCCGCGCAGCCAAGGTCTAATTGATTCAGCATGAAGGTCGGCATACTAGGCGGATCGTTCGATCCGATTCACAACGGGCACATTCAAATGGCCTCCACCGCGCACAAACAGTGCGGGCTGGATGAGGTTTGGTTCGTGCCCTGTGCGCAGCAGCCCCTCAAGCCGCATGCTCCCGCGCCGGACATGCACCGCTTGGCGTTGTTGTGCCTCGTGCTGACTGAACTGCCCTTTGCACGCCTGCGTACGGATGAACTGGCGCGCGGCGGTGTTTCGTATACAGTAGACACCGTCAAGAAATTCCGCAAGGACTTCCCCAACGACGAGCTCTATCTCTTGCTCGGTATGGATTCTGTGCATGGACTTGACCAGTGGCACCAGCCGGAAGAAATCTTCCGGCTCTGTTCGCCCATCGTCTTCGCACGTGATGATAAACCGCTACCGCAGGACATCCTGCACTTCCGCCACGCGCCGCAGCCGCCCGTGCTGTGCCACCTTGAGTGTCCGGCAAGCTCCTCCGCCATCCGTGAGAAGATCATGAATGACGAACCTCTGCCGGCAGATTGGCTGCCGCCCTCCGTGGCGAACTACCTCGACCTCCACGAACTTTACCAGAAGGAACAACATGACTAATGAAGAATTGGCCATTGCGATTGCAAAAGCCCTCGACGCTAAACAAGCCAAGGACATCCGCGTGCTCGACGTGCGCGGCATCTCCACATTAACCGACTATTGCGTCATCGCAACGGGAACCTCAGGACCGCACCTGAAAGCGCTGGCCACGGAGTCTCAATCCTGCATGCGCGAACAAGGCGTCTCAGTCTACCGCAAGTCGGGCGACATTGAAAGCGGCTGGGTCATTGCCGACTATGTACACGTAGTCGTGCATGCCTTTTCACCTGAAGCCCGCGCCTATTATGCAATCGAAGGACTGTGGAAAGAGGCTAAAGAAATTCCTTTCCAATAAGGCTGGCGCATGTACAAATTGATTTGTCTGGTTGGCCTGTGGTGCGCCTCGACATTAAGCGTATTCGCCGCACCGGTTGCCATTCTCCAAGGCGGCGAAGGTCTCCCTGCCGGTGAACAGCGCTTCACGCAAGCCTTAGCCAACCATGCCGAACGCTGGCTGAAAGATTCAGGCATTCCCGTACGCCGGGGCGACAGCCGTCAGCCCGATGCCGCTATTGCCGGCACGCGCGTAGCCGTCCTCATCTCGCCCACCGCCCCCACCTCTGCCAGCCTTGCCGCACTCAAACGCTATTGCGCCGGCGGCGGCAAGCTGATTGTCTGCTACTCCTCCTCCGATGAGTTGGGCAAGCTGATGCAGGTGAAATGCCTCGGCTACAAAAAGCCCGAAACCGCGGGCATGTTCTCGCAGATGAAGTTCACCTCCTCCCGCCCCGGCAGCGTGCCGGAATCCATTCTCCAAACTTCCTCCAATATCAACGCGGCAGAACCGCTCTCCTCGCAAGCCTCTGTGATTGCCTGGTGGGCAGACCGCCAAGGCACGAAAACACCCTACGCCGCCTGCATCGCCTCGCCGCATGGCTGGTGGTTTACGCATGTCTGGCTGGGGGATGGCGATACTGATGAGAAAGCGCAGATGCTTTTGGCGCTCTGTGGTGCGGCAGATCCATCCATCTGGGAGACCGCCGCCCGCTATCGTTTATCAGTCGCCGAGGCACAGGCCGATGCCATTAAAGTGCCATCGAGCGCAACCGAGAAATCGGTTCTCCGTCTGCAAACTGCTCTGGCTAACCTTCGTGCTAAAACAAAAGAACAGCTGCGAGCCCGCCAATTCCGCGATGCATGGAATTCGGCAAGCGATATTCAAACGCTCTCCTGCGAGCTCTACGGTGCCCTGCAAAAACCGCGTGCCGGAGAAATCTGCGCCGTCTGGGATCACTCGGGGCAAGGCCTCTACCCCGGCAACTGGCCAAAGACCATTGCCTTATTGAAAAGCGCAGGTGTGACCGATCTGTATGTCAACGTCGCCGGAGGCGCATTTGCTCACTACGCCAGTAAAATACTTCCACAATCCCGTGTCTGCTTAGAACAAGGCGATCAGCTGGCCGCCTGTCTGCAAGCCGCACGCGGTCACGGTATCCGCGTGCATCCATGGATTCTCTGCTTCGCCACGGAACAAGCCACCGAGGAACGCCTCGCCGACTTCCGTAAACGCGGCTGGCTGTTGAAAGATGCCGATGGCTCTATCCGTAACTGGCTCGACCCCGCCAATCCGAAAGTGCGTGCTTACATCACTGCCGCTGTAGCCGAGATGGCGGCCTATCCGAACGCAGCCGGCGTTCATTTGGACTTTGTGCGCTATCCCGACTATCCGAAGAGTACGCCAGCGGAAACACGCAACAAGCTGATGCCCGACCGCCGTTCCGCCGTAACGGCCTTTGTCCACTCCGCGCGGCAAGCTGTACGTGGTGTCCGCAAGAGTAAGACACTCACGGCAGCAGTCTACGGTAAATATCCCGCATGCGTCTATTCAGTCGGGCAGGACTGGGAAGCATGGATTCGGATGGGGTTGTTGGACTATGTCGCACCGATGAACTACACCGAAGACATGAACAGCTATCTCGCATGGCTCGGCGCACAAACACGCACGCCTACACAGGCCAAACGTATCATCGCGGGCATTGGCGTGACTGCCGCAGAGAGCCGTTTGAATCCTATTCAAGTCATTCAGCAGATCAACGCAACACGCGCCGCCGGATGCGCCGGATATGCCCTGTTTGATTTAGATATGACGCTCCGCAATCAAGTCCTGCCCGTCTTGCGCGTCGGCATCAACAAAGGCAAGGGGCAGTAACCTCTTAGAAAAAGAGATCGCGCTCCCCTGCCACGATGCGGTCGTAGTGTTCCTTGAATGCCGGATAGAACTTCGGCAGCGTCGCGGCGATCTCAGCAATCTCTTTCTCGACGACAGGCTCACACAAAGCACGTGTCTTGGCATCGGCAAAATCATCCAACCACTCACGGAACGTCAGCACGGCGTTGACCTTGCAGAACTTACCTTCCTTGCCGGTCTTCAACGAATCCATGATACAGCCGCCCGTGCGCCCGCAACGGTATCCGGCAGTGCAGAATGATGTGATGATGCCTTGGCTGCCGAGATAGCCGACAACTTCGCTCAGCGAACGGTTATCCGCCAGCACGAACTGCTGCTTGTCGATCACCTGGTCGCCGATATTGGCCGAGTCATTATAACCGCCGATAGCGATGTTGCTGCTGCAGTCCATCTGCGTGATGCCGTGGTTAATGGCACGGTTGCGGATCTCTGCGCGCTCACGGCAGGTGACAATCAATCCGGTATACGGCACAGCCAAGCGCATCAACGTAATGATATGCTCAAACGTGGCATCATCAAACAAATACGGCGAAGTCTGCGGCAGGTCGGTGCCGCTGGCGGGTTCCATGCGCGGGAATGAAATCGTGTGTGGCCCGATGTTGAACGCCCGCTCCAATTCGCGCGAATGCAACAGCAGTGCCAGCGCTTCATACTTCCAATTATACAGCCCGAAGAGCGCACCAAGGCCGACATCATCCACCCCAGCCTCCAATGCCCGATGGAAACACGTGGTACGCCAATCATAGTTACCCTTGACCGTGTTCTGCGGATGCAGTTTCTCATACGTCGGACGGTGATAGGTTTCTTGAAAGACTTGGAAGGTGCCAATACCGACTTTCTTCAAGTGACGCAGGTCATCAATCCGCATCGGTGCGGCGTTGACATTCACACGGCGGATGCCGACAGTTGCTCCGCCGGGAGACTTCACTTGATGCTGGTAGATACGTTCAATCGAGCGGGCAATGTAATCAGCCGAGGTGGAGGGATGCTCGCCATAGACGGCAATCAGGCGTTTATGCCCGATCTGCCCGGCCAACACATCGACCTCTTTGTCAATCTCTTCCATTGTCAACACTCGGCGCTTTTGGCAATGATTGTCTTCAGCAAATCCGCAATAGGCGCAACGGTTGACGCACAAGTTGCCCACATAAAGCGGCGCGAACATGACCACACGGTTATCATAAACGGTGCGCTTAATTTGCAAGGCCGTTGCGTTCATCTCTTCACGCAACGCGGGGTCGGTGACTTGAATCAGCGTAGCCAGTTCCTGCGGCTCAAGCGTCTCAATGGCGCGAGACTTTGCGAGGATGTCGCGCACGCGCGTCGGGTCAGGTTCTTGTGCAGCGGCCTGCGCCAGCGTCTTCTCAATCAAGTCAGGGTCAATAAAATGCTTGCCGTTCGGCAGATACTTGTCAATCTCATCCTGCCGGATATAATCCCGCTTATACTCTTCTACTGTCATCATATCTGAATCCCTTCTTTCAATTGTTTTGCGAACGGCGCCAGTACACGCGGCAGGACGCCTTGTAAAAATGAAATGCACACGCCGTAGTTGGTAATCGGCACGCCGGACGCTTTCGCCTGTTCAATCCGCCAAAGGATCTGCGCCCGGTTCGTCATACACCCGCCGCAATGAATGATCAATTTACAGGCACCCAAATCATCCGGAAAATCACGTCCTGAAGATACGGCAAACTCCAACTGCTTGCCCGTGTGCTTGCGGATCAAGTTAGGTATCTTCACACGCCCAATGTCTTCATCGCCGGCGTGGTGCGTGCAACTCTCGGCAATCAAGATACGGTCGCCATCTTGTAACGAATCAATCGCTTCGGCACCCTGAGCAAACACCTGCAAATCACCCTTCACCCGCGCCATGAGGATTGAATAGGTCGTTGCTGGAATATTCTCAGGCACATCGCGGCACATGATATGTACCACCTGTGAGTCGCAAATCGCCAATGCAGGCGGCACGCTCTGACGTTCCAAACAAGTACTTATTTCTTTTTCAGTGGTGACGAGGCTGATGATGCCATGATCCAATGCTTCACGCAGCACCTGAACTTGCGGCAGAATGATGCGCCCCTTCGGAGCTTGCTCATCAATCGGAATGATTTGCAAGACCGATGCCCCCTGAGGTACACAGTCGGCAAACAGCAATGGCGTCTTTAAAAACGAATCCGGCACGACCTTCAGCAGCATCGGTTTGAAGCAAGCCAAGAACTGATCACGCGTCTGCCCGGTAAAACGGCGCATATCCACTCGTACAACCGGCTTGCTCTGTGAAGAGATAAAGGCATTCAACGATTCGTCAGCATCGCCATCTGTGACGGCTAAAACAACATCGGCCCGCTCAAGCGCTTTGTGTGTTTTGCGCAGACGCTCCGCGCCCAATGGCGTCGTGTCGTCAAACCCGGCAGTGTCCAACAATAGAATCGGCCCGAACGGCAACAGCTCCATTGTCTTTTCGACCACATCAGTGGTGGTGCCGGCAATCGGCGATGTAATCGCGACATCCTGCCCGGCAATTAAATTTAATAACGTGGACTTCCCCACGTTCGTCCGTCCGACAATAGCTAATGTCAAACGCTCTGATTTCGGTGTAGTTAACATCACTCGCTCCTTGGCTTCAGGCAACCCCTGACCGCAGACCTTGTTTTGAAGGGCGTAGTTTAGCAAATATCCATCCTAAAAACAATCTCGAAGCACTTTTATTTAGGACAATTGAGAATCAACCCATCTCTGAAAAACGCGCTTAATCTGTCAACTTGGCGCGAGATACACCTCCACAAGTTTACATTCTATGTGCAAGCTCTCTGAGGTATTAATCTCAACTTGCTGAGGTTAATACGTCAGGAAGTAAACACACGGCGCGCGCAGAGTGTACGCACTGTGTACCACCAACTCGACAGAGGTGTCTCCCCCGCTGGAGATGGATTGCTCTCACTTTTCCCTGAAGAGAGGGACTAGAAGTATGCGATTAAGCGCAGAAAAAGGCTTGAAATTAACCGATATAGCGGTCAACTAAGGCGTGCCCTTCGGCCATGAGTTCCTCGGACGAATGTTTGCCCGAAAGCGCTTTTTTAGCCAAGGCTTCCATTTTGGTGGAGGGGATATTGCAAATGACTTCTTTAATGCGCAACACCGAAGTGGCCGACATGCTGAGCACGCGGATACCGAGGCCGATGAGCAACAGCACCATGACAGGATCGCCCGCCATTTCGCCGCAGACGCTCACAGGGATTTGGCCCGTCTTGCCAGCTGCCACCGTCAATTTGATGAGCTTCAAAACTGCCGGATGCAAGGGTCGGTAGAGGTTGGCGATAGATTCATTGCCACGGTCGACTGCCAAGGTATACTGAATCAAGTCATTGGTACCGATGGAAAAGAAATCGGCCGACTCCGCCAAGTGGGGAGCAATCAGCGCGGCAGAGGGAACTTCAATCATCACGCCCAGCGGAATGTTTTTACGGAAGGCGATGCCGTCGGACTCAAGTTCTCTTTTTACAGTTTCAAGTTCCACCCGTGACGCGTGCAATTCATCAATATCGGTGATCATCGGCAGCATGATAGCGACCTCGCCGCAGGCGCTGGCGCGGAGAATGGCGCGAAGCTGTCTGCGGAACACTGCACGTTCACGCAGCAAATAGCGGACAGAACGGAGTCCGAGGAACGGATTGGCCTCGCGATGCTGTGAACGGTCGCCGCCAAAACTTTTATCGCCGCCGATGTCTAAAACGCGAAAAACGACTTGATTCTTTCCAGCCGCACGAATAGCCTCTTCATAAGCCTTGGTCTGTTCGTTCTCTGTCGGTTCACGATCCAACGAAAGCCACAAATATTCGGTACGGTAGAGGCCAATGCCTTCGGCCCCGTTGGCAAGCAGGTTGGCAAATCCGGCGCCGTGGTCGGTATTGACCATCAATTTGATCACAACACCATCGGGCGTGATGGCAGGCTTGTCGCGCAACTTTTCACGCGCCTTGATGGCTTGGCGCAATCCTTTGGTGTCGTCATAAACACGCTGTTCAACAGACTCCGGCGGGTTGATGTGCACCTGCCCGCGGAAGCCGTCCAAAAGAATCATTTCGCCTGTTTGAATGGCAGGCAGGGTTTGAACGCCGACAACAGCAGGAACCCCCAATGCACGCGCCAAGACAGCCGAGTGTGAGGTGACATTACCGCGCCGGACAACGATGCCGCGCACATATTCTTTGGGGAGCGATACCGTCTCGGAGGGCGATAGTTCATCGGCAACCAGCACACAGGGTTCGGTAATGCTGTGCATATCCGAGACTTGCGTTTTGCCTTCCAGATTGGCCATCAAGCGGCAGCGGATATCCTGAAAGTCCATCGAGCGATCACGGATATACGAATCGCCCATGCGCATGAGCATGCCGATAAACTCATCCAGCACGGTGAACACGGCATACTCGGCGTTGCAGCCCGAGGTGATGCGGTTGATGACGGATTCACGGAAGAACTGGTCGTCAATCACCATTCGGTGGGCTTCAAACACATCTACGTTAGCAGCGCCGGCCAACGATGCCAAGCTGTCTGAGAACTCTTGCAGCTGCTTGCGTGTTGATTCAACTGCTTTCTCAAAACGCCTCACCTCTTTGAGGATCTTCTCGGCCGCAATTGCGATCCGCGGCGGCTCGCAGAGGGTGGGCTCATTTAAAATAAACGCCGGAGCACAGGCAACCCCTTCGGAGGCGGCGAGTCCTGTGTAAAAAATATCGTCCGGCGCCATATCAGTCTATTGTTCTTCGGGGATGTCGAAGTTGCGCGTCACGAGCCCTTCCAAGGCATCCAACGCATCAACTGCTTCCGGCCCCGTTGCAGTCACAGTCAGCGATGTGCCGCAAACAGCTTCCAAAGTCATTAATGCCATGATGCTTTTGCCGGAGACGATGGTGTCGTCTTTCTCGACCTGCACATCGGCATTGAACCGCGAGGCCACCTTGGCAAAAAGCCCGGCCGGACGGACATGCAACCCGTATTTGTTTCGTAAAGTCAGAACACGCTTCTCTTTATTCACTTATCCTCCTGCGCTTCTTTTGAAAGCGCTTCATGGTGACGTATAATTTGTGATTCCAAGTCCGCGGCGGCAAACTGTCCCATCTGCCTGAGCCTGAACTCCTGCGCCGCCGTTTCGACCAAGTTCACAAGGTCGCGGCCTGCTGCAACCGGTATCACAATTTGCGGAACCTTCTTGCCCAACAATGTGCTGTAAAACGTCGTCATCCCGCTGCGGTCGAACTCTTCAACCTTGTCCGGGTGCCTCAACATCACAACCAAATCCAATTCTTTTTCGCCGCGCACAGCGGCCACGCCGCAAACCGACGGCACATAGATAATGCCCAGCCCGCGGATCTCCATGTAATAGCGGGTCTGATCCTTAGCCGAAGCCTTAAGCTTGCCCGTGGAGTCAATACGCAACACCGTCAAATCATCCGCAACCAGCGCATGCCCGCGCTTAATCAAACCAAGGCCGGTCTCGCTCTTGCCGAGTCCCGCTTCACCTTGAATCAAAACACCCACGCCTGCCACTTCCACCATCGTGCCATGGACTTGCAAACACGGTGCCACTAAATCATGCAATACGAACGAACCATCCGATGTAATCTGCCGCGCGCTTTGGCGGGATGAAAACACCGGCACCTGATGTTGAATAGCAGCTTCCAATACTTCAGGAAAAACTTTCATTTCGCCGCAGAAGATGATGCAAGGCACATCAGTCGCCAGAAAATCAAGCACCTTCTGGCGCCGCTCGCCGGATGGGAGTGACGCCAGATAGGCGTGTTCCGTCATGCCAATAATCTGAAGCCGCTGGCTCGCGAAATGTTCAAAAAAACCTGTCAAGGCCAACCCCGGGCGGTGGAAGATCGGTTCATGGATCAAACGATCAAAACCGGTCTTCCCCATGAGCGGGGTCAGCTCCAACGGCACGTGACACTTCTTGAAGAAATCGCGAATCAACACCTTCCGTAAGGGAGGCAGATTTGCGGCTTCAGGAGATTCAGGCTTATGCGGCATAAACGGAATAGAACGAATTATTCAGCCCGCTCTGCATGGCGGATGATTTTCGTCTTCGTTTTTTTGCGGTGGTCGCGCAGCTGCTTTTCAGCACGTGCGGCCGATGTATCGATAGCCGAGCGCAGGTTCACAGCATGGTTCGACTCACCGACAAGCGTTTCACCCTTTTTCTGCACGATAACTTCGGCAGAGAACAAGTGGCGCTGCTTGTCCAAAATCACGTGAATGCTCTCAACCTTCGGGAACTGCGCAATGACCTTCTCCACGCGCTGCTTTGCATACGTCTGCATTTCTTCTTTCACATGCAGGTGTCTCGCGGTAACTTCAATCGTCATAGTGATACTCCTTTTGTATGGTTTTTAATCACATCCTAAAAGAGCGCCCGAGATAAAACTCACGCGCTTTTTCATCCGAAATCAACTCGTCGCTCGTCCCTTGACACAGAATCTTGCCCTCATACACCAGATAGGCCCGATCCACCACCGACAACGTCTCGCGCACGTTATGGTCGGTAATGATGATACCCAGCCCACGGTCCCGCAGCCCCTTGATGATCGTCTGAATATCATTCACGGCCAACGGATCGACGCCGCTGAATGGTTCATCCAACATCAAAATAGACGGCTCACGCACCAACGCCCGCGCAATCTCCAGCTTACGGCGCTCGCCGCCGCTGAGCGTATACGCCCGCTGACGCGCCACCTTGGTCAAACTCAACGACTCCAACAGCTCGGCACAACGCGCCTTCCGCTGCGCTGCATTCAACGGCAACGTCTCCAAAATCGCCAGCACATTCTCTTCGACCGTCAACTTTCTAAAGATTGAAGCCTCCTGCGCCAAATACCCCAGCCCAATCCGCGCCCGCTTGTAAACCGGCATCGACGTCACATCACGTCCCTTGAAAACCACGCGTCCGCTGTTCGGCCTGACCAATCCCACCAGCATGTAAAAAGAAGTCGTCTTACCTGCCCCGTTGGGTCCCAGCAAACCGACAATCTCCCCGCAGCGGATCGCGACCGAGACGCCATCCACCACTGTCCGATGTCCATACTGCTTGACTAAATCAAACGCCTCGAGGGCGTATCCGCTTTTTTCTGCCGCTGCAGACATTACAACTTACCCGTCAATCCCTTCTTGTCATCCAAAGCGCCTCCCGGCAACGTCAACGTCGCCGCAGGATACACTTCAATGCGCTCTTCATCCAACCAAATCGTAATACGGTCGCCGGTCACCTTACCGGCCTCACCCTGCCCTGTGCGCTGCAAAGTCGCCGTGCCGGTCATCACGATACGTCCATCGGCGCGGGAATACACCGCCTTATCGCAATGCGCCAAACGGTTCTCATTCGAAATGCTCACATTGCCCATCACCACCAGCCGGGACATATCATTGGTGCCTTCGAAAAACACGATCATCTTGTCCGACTGCATGTTGAAGCGGGCATCCGAAACCACCACGTTCTCATCAAACAGCGCCACCGACTCCTTATAGTCATACTCCATCCGGGTGGCCGTAATCGTCATCGGCTGCACGGCCTCATTGGTGCTGCCGCCATCCTGAACCTGCGCAGGCATATTCGTCACGGCGGCAACCGCCTTTGTGGCCAAAGCCCGCGCCTCCGCAATACCGTCATCATCTGCGGCGCAACACACGCCCGCAGCGACAGCCACCCCTGCTATCAAACCAAACACTTTCATCTCAAATCCAACCTCATCTTCACCCGCGGCGTCACAACCGACGCCTCGGAAAGCATACGGATAAACTTATCCTCAAACGCAAAAATCGCATGGTTCCCGGCAATCACGTCGCCATCGCGGTCAATCCGCACTTTCCCGACCGCCATACCGATCTTCTTCTCACGGTCAAACACCACCTCCTGCGCGGTGATCTGCCCGTCCGGATTCCCCTGCTCATCCTGAAAGACGATCTTAACGCCCTCGCCCTTCATCAAACCATCTTTACGGAAAGCGCCCTTATCCGCAGTCAACACCGCCTTCACCGCCGTCCCGTCGTCAAACTCCACCGCCGAACGGATACCCTCCACAGGCGACGCATTGGCAAAACCATTCGTCTGCCACGCCTGCGCCAGATGATTCCAATTCGTCACCGGATGCGCCGCCTCCCGCGCCGCAAAAAAAGCCTGCCAATCCGTATCCGCCTGCACCGTTGCCTGCGCACAGGCAGCCATCAGGCAACACAACAGACTGGACACGAACAACCGCATTACCGCACCAATGAATGAATCGACTTCAGCAACGTCCACAACTTCCGCAGCTCACGAAACGCAATCGCATTCGCCTTGTCGGAGAGCGCCTCCGCCGGATTCAAATGCGTTTCCATGAACACGCCATCTACGCCGGTCGCCACAGCCGCCCGCGCCAGAATCGGCGCCCAACGCCCGTCGCCGCCGCTCGAATCACCCAGCCCGCCCGGACGCTGCACGCTGTGCGTTGCGTCGAACACGACCGGATAACCCATCTCACGCAAAATCAGCAAGCTGCGCATATCCGCCACGAGGTTGCGATAGCCAAAGCTCGCCCCGCGCTCCGTCAAAATAATTTTCTTATTGCCCGTGGACTCAACCTTCGTCACCACGTTGCCCATATCCTCCGGCGCCAAGAACTGCCCCTTCTTGATATTGATGACCTTGCCCGTCTCACCCGCCGCCAGCAACAAATCAGTCTGCCTGCACAAGAAAGCCGGAATCTGCAGGATGTCCACAACCTCCGCGGCAATCGCGGCCTGGTCGCAATCATGAATGTCCGTCAGCAACGGCACGCCGAAGCGGTCCTTCACCTCTTGCAGAATCGTCAAGCCCTCAATCAACCCCGGTCCACGGAAAGCCGACACCGATGTACGGTTCGACTTATCGAACGACGCCTTGAAAATCAACGGCACGTCCAGCTCTTTGGCCAGGCGCACGAGCTTGTCCGCCAAATCAACCGTTCCCTTACGCGATTCAATCACGCAAGGCCCGGCGATGACGACCAATTCCTTCGCGCCGAACGTCACGGCGCCTACTTTAACTTTGCTGACCGACATAGAAACCGTCCACCTTACAAAGACTTAACTTTCACACTCTGCCGTAAGTATACCAGACCGCTTAACCATTTTCAAACAAAACCCTTTGCCCGCATCAAACTTTCCACCACAGGCACATCCTCCGGACGGTCGACTCCGATCCCCTCTTCCTCCACGCGGATCACGGCAATCCGCCCCCCCAGCCACAACGCCCGCAACTGCTCGAGCGACTCCGTCTGCTCCAACGCACACGGCGGTTCCTGCACCAAACGCTTCAAAAACGCCCCGCGGTACGCATAAATCCCCAAGTGCCGCAGATACAGCCCGCTCTCCAGCAAAGCTTCTCCATCACGCCGGCACGGAATCGGCAAGCGCGAAAAGTACAACGCCCCGCCATCTGCCGCCGTCACCACCTTCACCACCGTGCGCGCCTCCAAGTCCCGCATCTCACGGATCGGACACGCCGCCGTCGCCATCTCCCACGTGCCATTCTTCATCTGCTCGGCCAACGTGTCGATAATCGCCGGGTCCATCATCGGCTCATCACCCTGGATGTTGATGACGATATCCTCATCACCCGCCGCAGCGGCCTCCGCCACACGGTCGGTTCCGGACGGATGATCCGCCCGCGTCATGACGACCTTGGCCTCGTTCCCCACAGCTTCGGCAATCCGCGGATCATCTGTCGCGACGATCACCTCATCCAACAGCTTCGCCTTCTTCACCGCATCCACCACGCGCAGCACCAACGCCCGCCCGCAGATCGGATGCAAGCTCTTCCCCGGAAACCGCGTTGAACCCCAACGCGACGGAATCACGCCAATGATCTTCATGCCAGCCCTCCCCGCGCCGCTAGTAGATGCAAATGGGGCAGGCATTGAAAAATGTCAATGTCTGCCCCCGTACACATGCTGCGCGAACTGATTCTTAGTAATTCTGCGCGGCGATTTCGTAATGCGCCTGCGGGTGCTTGCATGCCGGACATTCATCAGGAGCATTCGTGCCGCTGACGACATAACCGCAGTTGCGGCAACGCCACAACACCGGCTCGGCCTTCTTAAACACCGTCCCATCCGTCAAGTTCGCTAACAGCTTTTTATAGCGTTCTTCGTGAAACTTCTCAGCGACCGAGATCGCCGTATACATCGCAAAAATGTCGTCGAACCCCTCGTCCTTCGCCACCTTTGCGAACATCGGATACAGGTCGCTCCACTCCTCATACTCCCCGGCAGCGGCCTCCTTCAAATTCTCCATCGTCGTGCTGATCACGCCGGCCGGATACTTCGCGGTGATCTCGACCATCCCGCCCTCGAGGAACTTGAACATACGCTTTGCATGCTCCTTCTCCTGCTCGGCAGTCTCTGTGAAAACCGCGGCAATCTGCTCATAACCTTCCTTCTTCGCGGCACTCGCGAAATAGGTATACCGGTTACGCGCCTGCGACTCGCCCGCAAAAGACGTTAAAAGATTCTTTTCGGTCTGGGTGCCCTTAACTGACTTCATAATTACTCCCTTTAGTTCCTTGCAAGCCAATATTATGCACTATTCCCATCTGGAAGACAAGCAAAAAGCCACACCGCCCCGCCCCTACACTCGAGGCAATAAGGAAGGCGTCCCCGGGATCGTCGGCGTCCCCGCCGACACAACTATCCGACCAATCCGTCCAATCTGCCTGATCCGTCAGATCATTTCTCATCCGCCCCAATAAAGAAAGGCGCGGTTGCCCGCGCCCCTCTTTACGTCTCCCTCTCCGCGTGAGCCTCTCTCTTCCTCACACGCTCCACCGCGTCAGCTCATCCTCAACTCCTGGGAGCGCCGGCGTCCCCGCCGGCATTCTCCCTCTTCTCTCACTTACGACCTCTCCGCGCCTCCGCGTCTCCGCGTGAGCCTCTCTCCACCTCCACCGCGTCAGCCCTACTCCACCTCTCCACTTATTACTTATTACCTATTACTTCTTACCTCTTCCCCTCTTACTTCGTCAGGAGGAAGACCTCCGAGCGGTTGTAGCGGAAGGGTACTGTTTCGGGCACAAGGTAGAAGCCCGCACCGGTCAGATTGCCACCGTTTAATGCCCAGGGTGTCAGCACGCCGTAGGCGCGGCGGGTCAGAGTGCCTTCTTTGAATGAGCCGCTGAAGAGCCCGGTCTTGGGCGAGGCGCTCAGGCGCAGGGTTTGCGGGTCACCCGCCAGCTTTTCGAAGTTGCTGCCGGTGACGTTGAATGCGATGTCGGTATCGTCAATCAAACCCTCAGCCTCAGCGGTGACGCCGTCGAGCGTGCCGTAGTAGACGTTGTAGAGGCTGCTGAGCTTGCTGTAGTAGCCGCCGACGACAGCCGCGCCGGTGGTGCTGGCTCCGTAGAAGAACCCGCCCGTTGCCGTGGCATTGGCCGCGTAACTGCACCATTGCATCGCAGTGCTTTCGCAGAAGATGGCGGTGTCGCCAATGAACTCCAAGAACGCCGAGAACTCCCCGCCTTTGTACTTGCTCGGCGAGACGGCCAGCATGACGTTGGCTGTGTCATCGAAGAACATGAGGGCGGTGCTGGACGAGAAGCTCGTACCATCGGCAAGTTTGCCGGAAGCACGGACACTGCCCCGCTTATCGACCGTCAGCGTCACATAACCCATGCCGGAGGTCTCTGCTGCGTTATCCGCAATGATCGCCGTGGTATAGTAGCCTTGCAGCGCCGTCAGGCAGTCGGCGCGTTCGGGCGCCATGACTTTATCCTTCCAACCGTTGCGGGCGGCGCCGCCGGTCATCGCATAGACGTTCTCCATATCGCCTGTCAGATAGATGCCGCCAAAGCCGGACTCATCCGGACTCATCACGAGCTCGACCCCGTAAGATTCCGCCGGACGCCCCGAAGCCTTCACCAAAAGATTGGTGATCATCAGCCTGCCGGTGTCGAGCTCGCGCAGGTCAAAGCCGTCGGCCTTGAAGGTGAAGCGCTTGCCGCCGAGCGTGGTGCTGCCCGAGAGCTTGCCCACCGAACTGACGGTCAGCGTGAGCATCCCATTGCGTGGGACATCGTTGGTCACGAGCGTGGCTTTGCCATTGAAGGTGCCGCGGTATTCATCCGGCAGCGGATCGACCGTCAGGCTCAGCGGCAGGGAGGCGCCCTGCGTGTTGCGCTCCTTGGCGCGCAAGGTCGCGCTAAAATCACCCGCCTTGGTCGGAATGCCCGCGATGTAGGCGCCATCAGCCTCCATCACCAGCTTCAAACCGGTGGGAAGCCTGCCGGAGGCCACGCGCACGCTGCTCGCGTTGGCCTGCAGGGGCAAGGGACCGAGCTTGGCGCGCACGCCAACTTGCAACGCCGTCCACTGCATCTGCCCATCGGCAAAGAGCCCGGCGGAGGATGTGGCGTCGGTAGCATCGGCCGCGAGGGCGGCCTCATCAAACGCCGGGGCGAACTCAACCGGCAGCACCACCATCTGCGGGGCGTCATTGGTCGCGCTGGCCACCACCGCGAAGCGCGTGTTGGAAGGCACCAGCCAGCGGCCATCGGCAGAGCGCACGCGGATGTACTGCGTGCCGGCGGGAATGCGGATGGGCGTATCGGCGGGGAACCAGACCTTGCCGTCGATGCTCCACTCCAAACCATCGAGCGAAGCCGCGCCCGGCTGGTCGGGATTGAAGCCCACCTCCACCGTGCCCGGGTTCTTGACATACACCGCCGTCAGCGCGACATTCTCCGCGGGCATCGTCAGCGTGGTCACCGGCGCATAGGGGTTGAACGCATCGCCCAGCAGTGCGGCGGATGTACCCGCCCAGCGCTGGAAGCCGGTTCCCGCCTGCGGCAGGTTGGCCTGAATCTCGGCCTCATAAAGCTCGTGGAGCAAGTGACGCGCCGAACCGTTATACGTACCGTTCGTCAAGCTCAGCACGGCGTTGGTCAGCTGTCGCCAGTAGGCATAGAGCGTGGTGTTGGTGGCCGGAACGATGCTGTTGGTGGTGACAAGCGCTCCGTCGGTGGCGGCATCATACCAGCCGGTGAACACCTGGCGGTTCTCAATCGTCGTCCACCCCGGCAGCTCGCCATACGCCACCCCTGCAGCATAAAGGATGTTCGTCGCGGTAAGCGCACCGTTCTGTGGAACGAAGGTGATTGGCGAATACCCCCCCTCAAACGCGCCCATATCCACCGTTGTCCCCTGAATGCGGTCGTTGCCCGCGAGGTCGGTCTCGCCGACGGCAAGATCATTGGTGCCGGCATTGATGCAAGGCGAATAGGCCAGCAGGCGGAAGTCGCCCTTGGCCGCATCCACAAACTGCGGGTTGGCTTGAATGCACCCGTTGATTATCCAGACATCGCTGGCGCAGGTGTAGAAAAACGTGAGGGCACCAACAGTATCAGAAGATCCAATGGTGCTCGTATTACCCCAGACGATGCAGTTGGTCATTCTGCAAGCAGCAGTGCCGCCGCCGCCGGAATATGCCGAATTGCCCGCAACGGTACAGTTGTTCAACGTGCTGGAAGACGCGCCGCCACCCATGCCTCCTGCCGAATTGTTCATAAGCAGACAGTTATTCAACATGCTTTCATACGCACCGCCGCCGCTGCCGCTGCCGCTTGCCTCATTGCCAGTGAGGATGCAGTGGTTCAGCGTGCCATGGTAAGCGCCGCCACCACCAACACTTGTTGCAACCCCGTTGGTGAGGGTGAAGCCGCTGAGGATGGTGCTATAGTGGTTATTGTTGTAACCCAGCGTGGCGCAGCGGTTGGTGCCGCCGCCGTCGATGAGGGTCACGCTCGCGCCATTGACGGATTGGATGGTGATGGCTTTGTTGGCGGTCACGATGGGCGTGTAGGTGCCGTTGGTCACGGTGATGGTGTCGCCCGGAAGGGTGAGATCGATGGCGGCTTGGATGGACTGCTTGGCCGTCGCCCACGTGAGGCCGTCGCCGGAGTCGTCAGCCTGCGCGGCATTGACGTAGAACGTCTGCACGGTACTGAAAGCGCCCATGTTCACCCGCCCGCCGGTGTAGATGGTTTTGCCGTAGCTATCCACCATCGGTGTGTCGGCCTCCACAAGAGCCGGATCACCCGTACCCGCACAAGGCGAATCCGCCCGCAGCCGGTAGTTGCCATTCGCCACATCCACAAACAGCGGGTTGTCGGTAATGCACCCGTTGGCCATCACGACAACGCTGGCGCAGGTGTAGAAACACGTGCTGAGCCAAACATCATTCGGAATCGTGCCCGACGTATTGCCCCAGACGATGCAGTTGTTCAGCGTGCCATAGTAAGCGCCGCCGCCATCCACTGCCGAATTGCCCGCAACGGTACAGTTGTTCAACGTGCCGAAATGCGTACCACCACCACCAATGTTTGCCGAATTGTTAATGACCAGACAGTTATTCAACGTGCTGAAAGACGCGCCGCCGCCGCCGCTTGCCTTATTGCCCGTGAGAATGCAGTGGTTCAGCGTGCCATAGCAAGCGCCGCCGCCATTCACTGCCGAATTGCCAGTGAGGATGCAGTGGTTCAGCGTGCCATGGGAAGCACCGCCGCCGCCGCTTGTTGCTGCTAATCCGTTGGTAAGGGTGAAGCCGTTGAGGATGGTGCTGTAGTGGTTATCGTTGTAACCAAGCGTCGCGCAGCGGTTGGTGATGCCGTCCGCCCAAGTGAGGCTGGCATCAATGACCGTGGAGGCCGCGCCATTGACGCTTTGGATGGTGAGGATTTGGTTATAGCTGTTGGTGATGGGCGCATAGGTGCCATTGGTGACGGTGATGAGGGCGCCGACACCGGCGATATCAATCGCGGCCTGGATGCTCTGCTTGGCGGTGGCCCAGCTTGTACCGTCGTTGGCGGCGTCATCCGAACCGTTCGCGGCATCGACATAGATATCCGCCGGACGGAAGACCGCTTGGAGAATCACATCGGCA
>JAVBMC010000004.1:0-5135 GCA_031552845.1 Kiritimatiellia bacterium | reverse complement strand
CACCAATACGGCGCCAGCACAAAGACGAGAATCCCCAACGCCGCCAACACCGGCGCCAGCACCACGAACGGCCGATACCCCCACCGATCCACCGGACGGCTGCACAACAAATCCGCCGCAATCTGCGTGGCAAAGTTAACGCCCACCAACAGTCCGAACTGCAGATAACTCAACCCATAAAACGACCGCAGTGCAATGAACAGAACAGGAGTCACATTGATGACGATAGCCGCAACGAGATTCGCGGTATAACAAGCGTAAGCTGTCGGCGCATAACCATTTCCGCCCTGAACCATTCACACTCCCGCAATACGTTCCTTAGCCAACCGAAGCCTTTGCATATATATAACCGGCTCCTGTGAAAACAAATGGTCGGACCGAGGGGATTTGAACCCCTGACCTCTTGCACCCCAAGCAAGCGCGCTACCAGGCTGCGCTACGGTCCGACAGCGTTCGCAAAATAAAAACAACACTCGCAACGAATGTTGTTAATTGGTGGGAGATAATGGACTCGAACCATCGACCCCTTGCATGTCAAGCAAGTGCTCTAACCAACTGAGCTAATCCCCCATGAGATGTCAAAGCGAACGGGGGGCAGTTTATCAAAAGTCCCTTAGCATGTCAAATCTTATTGCATAATACCCAAAAGTATATTAAACTACACCCCCTTAACACCAAGGAAAACACCGTGCTAGCCATCCTACAACTCATCATCATCACCTTCATCCCCTGCCTCGAGCTCCGCGCCTCCATCCCCGTTGGCTTTTTCTCCGCCATCAAAGACCAGCTCAGCTGGCCCATGGTCGCGCTCATCTGCACCCTCACCAACATCGGCGTCGGCCTCGTCACCTTCTGGCTCATGGGCCCCGTCATCCTCCTCTTCCGCCGCTGGGCTTGGTTCGAACGCCGCATCTGGCCACGCCTCGAAAAGACCCAACACAAACTCCGCCCCTACGTAGAGAAATACGGCGAATGGGGCCTCGCCATCTTCATCGGCGTCCCCCTCCCCGGCACCGGTGCCTACAGCGGCGCCCTCGGCGCATTCCTCCTTGGCTTCGACCGCCGTCGCTTCCTTATCGCCAACGCAATCGGCGTCATCGGCGCCGGCATCGCCGTCACCGCCATCTGCCTCATGATCCAACACGGCGCCATTGCTGACGACAGCCTCATCCGCCGCATCTTCATCAAACAAATCTAAGCACGAACGATGAAAGCACGCGGACTCTCCCTCCTCTCCGGCGGGCTCGACAGCATCCTCGCCGTCGCCCTCCTACGCAAACAAGGCATCCACGTCGACCCCGTCGTCTACGCCAGCCCCTTCTTCGACACCCGCCCCGCCAAGAAAGCCGCCGCGCAGCTCGACATCCCCCTGCGCACCGTTGACTTCACTGCCGACATCGTCGAACTCATCGAGAAACCACCACACGGCTTCGGCGGCGGCATGAACCCCTGCATTGACTGCCACGCCCGCATGATCAAACGCGCCGGCCAACTCATGCAAGAACTCGGCTACGACTTCGTCGCCACCGGCGAAGTCCTCAACCAACGCCCCATGTCCCAAACAAAAAAGTCCCTCGCCCTCGTCGAGAAAGATTCCGGCCTCCAAGGCCGCCTCCTGCGCCCCCTCTCCGCGCTCCTCCTCGAACCCACCCACCCCGAACTCGAAGGCAAAGTCGACCGTCCCCAACTCCTCAACCTCTCCGGACGCTCCCGCAAACCCCAAATCGCCCTCGCCGCCGAACTCGGCATCAAAGAATACCCCAGCCCCGCTGGCGGCTGCCTCCTCACCGAGAAAGGCTTCTGCCGCAAACTCGCCGACCTCCAAGACCACGAAGGCCTCGCCGACACCAAACACATCAACCTCCTCAAAATCGGCCGCCACCTCCGCCTCCCCGGCGGCACCAAATGCATCGCCGGGCGCAACCGCATGGACAACCAAACCCTCAAGAACGCTGTCTGCTCCTGCGACGCGGTTCTCTGGTCCGTCAACGTCCCCGGTGCCACCATCTACGTCCCCGGCGGCATCACCAACCCCGCCGACCTCCCCCTCCTCTGCGGCATCAGCGCCGGCTACAGCGACTACGGCGTACGCGACAAAGTCACAGTCCGCATCACCACCCCCAGCGGCACCTGCGAATGCGAAACCACCCCCATCCCCCAAGAACAAATCCGCACCTGGATGCTCTAAACAACCAATCCACCAGCGGTTAGGCATTACATATACCCGCCCCCAACCGCCCCAAACACAGCCGTTTACACGTTGCGAACCGCCCGTGTACGCGATACGCAACCCCCGTATAAACATCACCCAACTTCCATCGCTCAACTCAACCACACCCGTTGGACCACAGCCATACAAGGGTTGCGTAACGGCAATACGCCCGTCTTACGCACGTTTGCTGCCATCATTTAGGTCGTGACAAAGGATTGAGAAAAATGCGGCGATCCTATTTTACCGCTCTGCCTCAAAGCGTATCTCAATGGATACGGGGCCTTCGTTGATTAGGCTGACGTGCATGAGGGCGCCGAAACGGCCGGCGGCTACGTTGGTTTCGCCTAACTCTTGCCGTAGCTTTTGCAGGACATATTCATACAGGGGTTCTGCTACGACGGGTGGAGCCGCATCCGAGAATCCGGGGCGGTTGCCTTTGCGCGTGTCGGCATAGAGCGTGAATTGTGAGACTGCAAGCACTGCTCCGCCGCAATCGCGGATGGAGAGATTCATCAGCCCGGCGGGGTCTTCAAATATGCGCAGCCCCAGCAGTTTAGCCACGCATTTGTCAGCTATGACCTGCGTGTCGGTATGCGTAATGCCAATCAGCACCAGCAGCCCCGACCCAATCGCGCCGGTGACTTCTTCGCCGACACGTACAGAGGCCTGCGAGACCCGTTGTACCCAAAGCTTCATTTCTCGGGCGGGGTTTCTGCCTGTATGTCTTCGGGCAGCTGTACGACTTGCGGGTACCACTCGGTCAGGAAATCTCCCAGCGTGATGAGCTCAGCTTCGTCAAACGCACGGCGTGAGTTGACGGTAATCATGCACCAGCGGTTCATTTGGTTATGGACGGTGCGGCTCCAGACATCGGAGAAGATCCGCCGCCAGTGGGAGAGCGCCTCACCTCGCGGATTGACGAACCAATAGATTAGTCCCATCGGCTGTTCGCCTGTGCGGGCGGCATCCACGCAGTTCACGTAAAGCGTGCGTGACTTGAGCGGAACAGCCTCCACCTCCGACTTGGAGATGTTGAAGCCTTGCCCCGGCAGGCACACTTCCGGACGGTGAATGCTCATGCGCGACTTGCCGCTGACAATGACCGAGATGTTAAACGTATGTCCCGATGCCGACCGATACATCCCCTTTATAATCCGGGTATCCTTGGGCAATACCGACAGCTCGGAGAATGATACCGTCTTGAGTTCGCCGCCGCAATAAGGACATTTATCCGTTACGCTTTCCACCGTGGCCATGCATTGTTCATTCTGGCAATACAACAGGGGCACCAGTTGGAAGCCCGCAACTTCTGCCGGCAGCGTCTGCGCGACGAACGCATCCGACTCGTACTCCGGCGGCGGCAAACGCAGCGAGCACGCCCAAACGGCCGCCAAGCAGACGATAACGCCCGCCAGCCCGGCTAGGCGCAGCGGCGTCTCGCGCTTCATTTCTTCGGTTGCCCAAACCTCATCCTCGACCTCGTCATTCTCCAAATCCTTGCTGCGCTTCACCGCCCAATCAAACAAGACCAGCGACAGCAGCACCACCATCGGAAACACCAAAAAGCCGGCTTGGTCGTGATACAGCACGCCTGCGCGTTCACCCCAAATCTGCGAGACAATCGCCGTCGACATCAGCCGCACAATGTTCCCAACAAACGCCAGCGGCAGCGCAGCGCCAATCAGCAGCGCCTTCACCCAGAACCGCAGGTTGTGCAAGCCTGCATACCCCGCCGTAATCGCCAGCAAAGCAATCAACGAACGGATGCCGCTGCAAGGGTCCGCCACATCCAGCTTAAATCCATTCTCGCCCATGCCCAGCAGCGCCGTCCCCACCTGCGTCACTGCAATCCCAAAACCATTCAACAACGCCGCCGACACGCTCGATGACGCCAACCGCAGCGGAAACGTGATCGTGTCTAAGAAGCTCAGCGGAATCGCCAAGATCAAATACCCCGCCGGGAACAGCAGCTGCTTCGCCAGACTCCCCCCCCAGAACAACAGCGGCAGCCCCACCACCATGACAATCAACCCCAGCTGCGCCAGCCGCACCTGTCCCCCGCGGTTACCCAGCCAGAACAGCAGCACGCTCAACAAACACACCGGAATCCCCAGCAGGAAGTTCGGCGCACCTGCCAGCTCCCGCAACGTCGCCCGACGCTTCCAAATCATATACGCCGCCACAGGAGGAATCGCCCACCCGTACATCATATCCTCAGTCGCATCGCCGAACACCCAGATCGAGAACATGATCGTCGGCCAAAACAGCCCGATTGCCACCGCCACCGCCGCAGCAAACAGCCCCCACCGATATTGCACAAAATACTTCACACCACTCCCGCTACAAAACCATCTTCACGCCGCTCACGCTGCGCAACGCCTCATGCAGCGCCTCGTGCGCCGCCCGCGACTCAAACACCACCGAAACCTGCAACGACTGATACTTCCCTTCGGCCGACAACCTGCCCGTCTCCACCGTCCCCGCGCCCAGACCCTCGATTACATTCCCGGCATTCGCGACAATCCGCTCCACGGCGGCACGGTCAAACGCCCCCGCCACGCCAATCACGCGCAAATGATACACCGCCGGATACGGCAACGACGGATCAGTCCCGACTACAATATTACTATCATCCATACATGACTTGCAAGTGAAACATAAAAGCCCTAGAACTTTACCAGAAAACAGCCAGTCACGCAAGCAAAAACACTGTATAGTCTCATCCAGCGCAATTAATGTAGGTTCATGCCTAGATTAAATTGACTTAAACTCAATGGTTCATGTCGAGTTTAGATTGACCAAAACTCAATTTCGACTAGTATTGACGCATGAAAAACAAGTATTTGGGGTCAGCTCACCTTTCAGAGGCTAAATTCAAGGCAGTTTTGAGACTCTTTTGCACGGATTTAACGGCTTCTCAAAC
>JAVBMC010000035.1:0-9147 GCA_031552845.1 Kiritimatiellia bacterium | reverse complement strand
TTGATCAAGGTCTGTGCACGGGTCCACGAGTAGCCCGGCACAGTCGTTAAGTCCGAAAGCTGGCAGGCGTAATACCCCCGTTTAAGTTCATTGCGGATCGTGCGTTCGCAACAGCACAGGCGCACGGCCATTTCTTTGCAGAACGCAGCAACCTGCACCCGGCGTCCGGGAGCTTGCTTGCGGGCTTCTGCGTGCCATTTTCAAGACGCTGGCGGTCAAGCTGAGTTAAAGGTTGATTCTTACGGCGGGGTTTTGTATGCTGGCGGCGTTCCATCGACGGTTCCTTTCTGTTGTTTGGTTTGATGATGAAATGATACGAAAATCGGGCTGCCGATGGAACACTAAACGTCTCAACCGGCGGTTAGATTTTCGCGCCCCCCATGGGGGGCTCCCCTGAAAGAGAACGTGCCCGGGCACCCCCTATCTGCAGGGAAAAGATATTTTACACTTTACACAGAATACTCTGGCACGAAATTCGCTTGTTTTGGGCTTGCTATGGAAATGAGGGTTGGGTATAATGCTGGTTCGTGTTATAACATTGAAGGGAGCTGTGATGTCGTTGAAATCATTATTAGGGGGGGCTGCCGTTTTGGCCGTGACGGCGGGGTTTGCACAGGTGGCGGATGTGCCGGAGTGGCAGGATGAGACGCGCAATGCGGTGAATCGTGAGCCGGCGCGCGCGGTGTCGTTTCCGTTGGCGGATGCGAAGGCGGCTTTGACGCCGGAGGAGCCAGCAACGCCGTTTAAGATGAGTTTGAATGGGAATTGGCTGTATATGTGGAGCGGCGGTCCGGCGCAGCGGCCAAAGGATTTCTGGAAGCTTGATTTTAACACGAATGGGTGGTATTCGATTGATGTGCCGAGCTGCGTGGAGATGCGCGGGTTTGGCACGCCGCATTATACGAATATCCGCTACCCGCATAGCAAGACGCCGCCGCGGATTGAGGGGGAGTATAATCCGGTCAGCTCTTACCGCCGTACGTTTTCGGTGCCGAGGGATTGGAAGGATCGGGTGGTGTTCGCCCGGTTCGACGGGGTGTATTCGGCGTTCTATCTGTGGATCAATGGGAAGTATGTGGGCTATAGCGAGGATAGTAAGTTGCCGGCGGAGTTCAACATCTCGAAGTATCTGACGGATGGCGAGAATACGATGGCGGTGGAGGTTTACCGTTGGTGCGATGGGTCGTATGTGGAGGATCAGGATATGTTCCGCTTCAGCGGGATTTATCGCGATGTGTCTTTGTTTGCGACGCCGCAGTTGGAGTTGAATGACTTCACCGTCACGACGAAGCTGGACGATCAGTATAAGAATGCGACGTTGGGGCTGTCGGTAAAGGTGCGCTCGCACAATGGCGGCCCGGCCACGCCGAAGGTTGAGGCGGAGTTGTTCGATGCGAACTATAAGCCGGTTGTGAAGAAGGAGTTCACCGGCAACGTGCAGCTGCCGGTGCAGGCACCGCGTTTGTGGAGTGCCGAAGATCCCTACCGTTATACTTTGGTGTTGACGCTGACTGATGCGAAGGGTAACAAGGATATTCGCACGTGCAAGGTGGGCTTCCGCCAAGTGGAGATCAAAAACGGCACGATTCTGGTCAATGGCAAGAAGGTGAAGTTCAAAGGCGTGAACCGTCACGAGAGCTGTCCGGTCAATGGCCGTAGCGTGACGCGCGAGCAGATGCTGCAGGATGTGCTGCTGTTCAAGACGCACAACATCAACACCGTGCGCACGAGCCACTATCCGGATCATTATCACTTCTACGACCTGTGCGACCGTTATGGCATTTACATGGTGGCCGAGGCGAACGTGGAGACGCATGATATGGGCTATGGCGAACACTCGCTGGCGAAGGTGACGAGCTGGGAGAAGACGCACGTCGAGCGTAACGAGAACCACGTCCTCAACTACAAGAATCATCCGTCCATCTTCATGTGGTCGTTAGGCAACGAAGCCGGCAGCGGTGATAACTTCAAGAAGGCTTACGCTGCTGTCAAGGCGATCGATCCGACCCGCCCGATTCACTACGAGGGTCAGAATGCGGATATGGATGTAGATAGCACGATGTATCCCACCGTTGATTGGATCATCAACCGCGGCAAGAATACGGCAAAGCCTTTCTTCCTCTGCGAATACGCCCACGCGATGGGCAACGCCATGGGTAACTTCAAAGAGTACATGGATGCCTTCAACAGCAGCGACAGTCTGACCGGTGGCTGCGTGTGGGACTGGATCGACCAAGCCGTCTGGAAGTATACCGACCGCGTGATGACCGACGGTACCCGCGAGCGCTACCTCGCTTACGGCGGCGATTTTGACGACAAGCCGAACGACGGCCCCTTCTGCTGTAACGGCATCATCACGCCCGACCGCAAGGTGACGCCCAAGCTGATGGAAGTCAAACGCGTCTATCAGAACATCATCGTCAGCGGCAGCAACCTCGGCATCGGTAACATGTCGGGCGCCAACAAGATTGAAGTCTGGAACTGCTTCGCCTTCACCGACGTGAATGTGTTCGACACCAGCTGGTCGCTCGTCTGCAACGGCAAGGAAATGGAACGCGGCACGCTCGACGTCGTCTCCGTGCCTCCGCTGAGCCGCAAGGAGTTCACGCTCCCCTCCAGTAAGACCAAAGCTGTCTCCGGCGGCGATTGGTACTACAACATCACCTTCCGCCTGAAAGAGGATACCCTCTGGGCGAAGAAGGGACACATCATCGCACAAGGCCAACTGCCTGTGGCGCGTCCTGCAGTGCCGGAACCTCCGGTCAAGCAAGACCTGCCGAAGCTCACGATGGAGCGCGATAAGACCGGCGCTGTCGTGGTTAAAGGCCGCCGCCTTGAAGTGGTGATCTGCTCCAAGACCGGCAACATCGCCAAGCTGATTTATGATGACAAACCCGTCATCTTGAGCGACCTCGGCATCACCCGCGGACCGATCGTCAACAGCTTCCGCGCCTTCGTGGACAACGATAACTGGATTTATGACAAGTACATGAGCTCCGGTTTGACACAGATGAGCTATCATCTGAACACCATGACCACGCAAGAGAATAAGGACGGCAGCGTCTCCATCAAGACGGTTGTCACCGCCAATGGCGCTAAGACCGCAGGCTTCACGCACGAGACCACCCACACCATCTACGGCAGTGGGCGCATCGTGCTGCAAAACAAGATCACCCCCTTCGGCGATCTGCCGCAGCTCCCCCGCATTGGCGTGCGCATGATGCTCGGCGGCGAACTCGAACAGATGAAGTACTACGGCCGCGGCCCCTGGGAGAACTATGTTGACCGTAACACCGGCTCCGACATTGGCATCTACACCAGCACCGTGACCGACCAGTTCGTCCCCTACGTCAAACCGCAGGAATGCGGCAGCAAGACGGATGTGCGCTGGGTTGGCTTTGCCGACAAGGAAGGCGCAGGCGTGCTCTTCACCTTCGCGCAGCCGCTGGCCGTGACGGCTTTGCACTGCACGAGTGAAGACATGGCCTTCTCCACCCGTCACCGCAACCGTCAGGATCGCATCTACAATCCTGTCCGCTTCCGTCCGGAAACGTGCTTGTCCTTGGACATCAAGCAACTCGGCCTCGGCGGCAACAGCTGCGGACCCCAGCCGATGGCGAAATATGTCTTCAACAACGATCCTGTGGAATTCACCTACGCCATTCAGCCGGCGAAGTTGAAAGACTTCGAGGAAGTCGGCTTCCGCCGCTAATCACGCGCGGAGTAAACGAAAAGGCTCTTCACCCAACGGTGAGGAGCCTTTTTTATTTGTAGCGAGAGAAAGGGGGGGAGAGAAGCTCACGCGGAGACGCGGAGGCGCGGAGAGAGAAAGAAATAATAAGTGGGAATTGGGTAGGGCGGTTTCGCCGAAACCGCCGCATCGCGTCTAGCCTTCCTACAACACACACACACCATTACCCCGTTCGGCGGTTTCGGCTAAACGCGCCCTACCCGCTGACGCACAACATAAGGCCGGCGAGTACATCGGCGTTCTCAGAGAAACACCGCGTTAGCTTTCCTCCGCGCTCTCCGCGTGAGCTCTTCGTCAGTCACCGCTTCACTTTATTCTAGCGGCAGCTGCGGTTGCGTGAAGAGCACGTCTGCCACGGGGCGGAATGTGCGGCGATGTTGCGGTGTGACGCCAAAGGTGCAGAGCGCTTGGATGTGCTGCGCTGTGCCGTACCCTTTGTGGTCGGCAAAGCCGTAGTTCGGATATTCTTTGTCAAGCTCCAGCATCAGATGGTCGCGCGAGACTTTGGCCATGATGCTGGCGGCCGCGATGGAGAGGCTTTTGCTGTCGCCTTTGACAATCGCCCTTGAATCGCAGGGTAGTCCCCGTACAGGCAGACCATCAATCAGCGCAAATCCGGCTTCTTGCGGGAGTGCGAGCAATGCCCGCCGCATGGCAAGGTGTGTGGCGTTTAAGATGTTCAGGCGGTCAATCTCTTCAACCGATGCAGTGCCGACGCCAAATATGACAACGGGCGCTTGCTGCTCTGCAAGGGTAGAAAGGGTATCAAAAAAAACTTCCCGCTGGCGGGCGGAAAGCTGTTTGGAGTCGGTCAGTCCCGACAATTGGTCTTTGTGCAAAGCAAAAGCCGCGGCGGGTTGAAAAACCACCGCAGCTGCTACGACCGGTCCGGCGAGACATCCCCGTCCTGCTTCGTCGACTCCCGCCAGCACCACGTTCGGGTGCTCGTGCCAAAATGCTTTTTCGAAACTCAGCATCAGCAGCCTAGGCGTTCGCCGAAAAAAGCCTGCCGCGCGAACGGCAGGCTTTGGTCAATTAGCGGGCCTCTTTCAGGCGGGCTTGCTTGCCGGTGCGTTCGCGCAGGAAGTAGAGCTTGCCACGGCGAACCTTGGCGGAGCGTTCAACTTCGACCTTCTCGATGGAAGGGGCGTGCACGGGAAAAACTTTCTCGATGCCGACGCCGAAAGCAATGCGGCGTACGGTGAAGGTTTCGGTGGCACCGCCGCCATCGCGGGCGATGACTGTGCCGGCGAATGCCTGGACGCGTTCTTTCTCGCCTTCTTTAATCCGCACGAAAACCTTGACGCTGTCGCCGATCTTAAATTGGGGCGCGTTGGCCTTCTTCTGTTCTTCGTTAATCTTCGCAATCGCTTTTGCAATCATTTTCTCAACTCCTCATCATTCCGGCTTAAGCAGATCCGGTCTGCGCTTGACTGTGCGGTCAAGCATTTCCCGCCGGCGCCAGCTCTCCATCTCGGCATGGTGGCCTCGTTGGAGCACTTCCGGCACCGCCAACCCCCGATACACAGGCGGACGCGTGTATTGCGGGTGCTCTAAGAAAGGTTCCGTGAAGGATTCCGATCCCGTTGCCGCTTCACCTCCGCCCAGCACGCCGGGCAACAGGCGGACAGCGGCATCGATCACAACAGCCGCCGGCAAGGCGCCATTGGTCAGGACATAGTCCCCGATCGAGATTTCCTCATCGACGAGCGCCTCTGTCACCCTCTCGTCGACACCTTCATAGTGTCCGCAAATGAACACCAGATGTTCAGCTGCCGCAAACTCCCTCGCCTTGTTCTGCGAAAAGACCTTACCGGACGGCGACATCAAAATCACCTTGGCCTGTGGCGAGCGCATCGATTCGACTGCCTCGAAAACCGGCTCCGGCTTTAACACCATCCCCGGCCCTCCGCCATACGGCCTGTCATCCAAAGTTCCGCGTCCGTCACGCGCGAAATCGCGCAAATCCACCACACGGAACTGTGCTGCGCCCAACTCTGTTGCCCGCTTCATCATGCTCTGCTCAAGGAAGCCCCTGAGCATGCTCGGAAAAACGGTCAGCACGTCGATGCGCAACATCGCTCGGCCTTCAGCTTACGCCTTCTTGGCTTTGCGAACCATGCTCGCGACAGTCTCAGAGAGCTGTGCGCCGTTCGAAACCCAATAATTCACGCGGTCCATGTCGAGCTTATAATTCTCGCCGGGCTGCTTGGGCTGATACCAACCCAAAATCTCAAGAAACTTACCATCGCGGGGGCAACGGGAATCAGTCGCCACGACACGGAAGGTAGCGTTATTGACGTTACCAGTTCTACGAAGTCTGATCTTTACCATAATCCTTAACTTTCCTACATACCCGGAAGACATCCAATCTCCCGTGGACGCGTGACTATATCAAAAACCACCCTTTAATGCAAATACAAACACCACTCTATACGCGAAAATTACACAATTCCACCCCATTGGACTCATCAATTTCCCTGTTTGCCTGCTCCAAACCTTCCTTTAATTAAGGAGAGCGAACCGTCCTTAGGATAGGCGAAGCGAGCAGGCACTCGTCAATCAACCGCGCATCTTCAATGTCCATATACTGCCAAGAGTGCACACGCACCGCAATATTGTCCCGACAGAAGAATAGCGTGCTAGAGGGATTATTCCCTCCCTTCTTATTGACGACGTCAATCAAGCAAAGATCCCCGGGGCCTTCAGCGGTTTGTTCAAGCGTTCTTTCCCAGCTTTTGCAATAGTCTTTGGCCAAATACACGAGCCCTTGCCGTCCGCCGTTAACCGGATCATTGGAGGTTGTCCACTCAATGCTGAACGAATCTCCCCTTCCCCCTGGGTCAGGTGGTTTGCGCAGGTCTTCGTAGAAGTTTTCCATGCGTGGTCTTGCCTTCCTATTAGTTGAGAACGTTAGGCGTTGGCAAGTCAGCCCGGGAACTTTGCAACGCTGTGGCGGCAAATAATCTGTCAGCGTATAACTACGCAAGTAGTGATTAGGATGGTATCCGCTAACGTTCCGGTTCGTCGTTGCGGCATAAAAGGTATTGGTGGAAGGAGTAGCGCGCAAAATCCATTTTGAGCGCACAGGAAACTTCACCTCTCCCTGAATATGCTGTTGACAAAAATTGCCCCAGCTCCAATCGACAGACTCGGGGGACTGCTTCGACTCAGGAGGCGGGGACGCTGCAGCGAGAATCTCCGCATCAAGCAATCGTACAAACGCCAGAAGATCGCCTCCGCCGCCGTATTTTCGCACTTGCACCGCAACGTTGTCACGACTGAAGGAAATACGGCCGAGCGTAGCGAGATTCATCGCTTCGTGCCTCTGTTCCAAGAAGCAAATATTCCCGGGGCCTTTTTCATATTGCACCTTCATTATTGGGATGGGGCTATTGCCGAAAAACCGGGTCAAATCCATTAAACCAATCTGTCCGCCTAATTGGACGTCCTTCGAAGTTACATATTGAATGTCATATCTAGTGTCATCGGCACTATAATAATAATCAGCAGATTGATAAAAAAGCCCAGGGTGGTCATGATTCGGTTCTGGAGGATCATACGCCTTGATCGTGTATCCTTTCGTCGTTAAAGCGTGACAAACGTTTGTAATACACATCGACCGCATTCGTCGCTCTGACGTTGATCGCGGAACAACGGGCCCCGTAACTTCATCTTCACAGAAGTACTGCCAATTGATGAGCTCCCAAGAAAGACTTGCGCGAGAGAACGACTGCGCCTCGACAGGAGGCGTTTCAGTTGGGTACGCACGCATCGCCGACGCCCCAAGGTGGATCAAGCAAATGCAACAAACCAGCCCAATGATATTCACTTTGCACCGACTATCCATAACACTCCTCCCAAATAACCACTCTATATTCAAAAGGGACTCCTTCGCACCCCGGATACTACTCCTTTTTTGCCGACTTCGCAAGCACAAACATAGTGTGAACGGTAATAAGTGGTGAAAAACAGACAGCATGCGAGCAGGCTAGAAGAGCAATGCACTGCAAGTCGTTCTTTTCTGTACACGGAAACACTCGTTTCATGCTACGGAAACACGTGTTTCCAGTGAGGGAAACGTCTGTTTCCACGTACGGATACGCCTGTTTCTTTATGGGCACGCAGCCATTACCACATACGGCGCTGGCAGACTCATGATCATACCAGCGATATGTGTGAAAGGCAGAGGGACTCTCGCAAAAACTCTCGCAAAATGTTCTGATTGAGACATTCGACATGTCTCACAAACCGCTCCGCCCGCGATTATGCCTGTAGTCATACACGATCACGCCCGTAATCGCGTACGGTTACACAGTGTAATCACGCGTGATTACGGGCGTGATCGTGGGCGAATGCACCCCGGGTTGACAGATTTGAGAGGTTCGTCGGTCATCGCGGAGGGCGGACACTGTCAAGAATGGTTAAACAGCTGATTGATGAAAATAAGCAATTTTCTTGACTTTCCGTCTATTCTCGATTAGTCTATACGTGCGTTCGGCATGCGGTTGTGCCGGATGTGGTGTCTGTTCGGACACGGTCAATCTCGTTGGAAACATCTATGGCAACAGTTCCTAAGGGTAAGCGGGCGGATCTCCCTGACACGCGCGAAGCGTTGCTCAGCGCGGCGACTCATATTTTCGCCGAGAAGGGTTACACCGCCACCACCATCCGCCAAATCTGCGCCGAGGCCAACGTCAACGTCGCGTTGGTCAACTATCACTTCTCCTCCAAAGAGGACCTTTACCGCGCGGTTAAATACAAACTGTACCAAGATCTCGGCTTGCCTTTCTTGAAACTCGCAGATGACATTCAGAATGAAGAGGATTGGCAGCTGGCAATCCGTACGTGGGTCGAGCGGGTTCTCGCGCTCGCCACCGCCGACAAGCCGCCGGCTTCATGGGCGGCGCGAATGCTGGCGATGGAACACGTGCACCCCTCCTTGATGACTCCGGAGATCGACCAAATCCGCGACCAAGTCCGCGCCGTCTTAATCAAGCTCATCCGCATGGGCACTTTGGACAGCGAGAAGCAGGCGAACCTTTGGGCGAATGCGCTGACGGCGCAATGCTTGTTCTACATCTTCGACTTTCCGCACTGGCTGTTGGAGAGCGATACCTCGCTGACCCGACAGGATTGGGTTGATCAAATCCGCGGACAGTTGCTCGACAATTTCTTCGCCAGCGTCAAATACCGCGGCAAGTAATCGGAGCGCTTAACCTTCCGACAAGCCAAACGCTTGAATCGTCTCGGCATCGGGGCGCGTGGCGCGGAACGTTTTGATGTTGGTAAAGATATGGAGAGTGTAACCCTCCGCCAGCAGCTTGCCATCGCGGCGGACTTGGCACGCCACTTTCAAGCGCACGCCTTTATATTCGGTGCACTCGGCGGTGAAC
>JAVBMC010000038.1:0-28252 GCA_031552845.1 Kiritimatiellia bacterium | reverse complement strand
ATGCTCTTTTTTCTTGCGACCAGTTGCCTCGCCGAAGGAGGAGCTGTTGCTGGGACTATCTATGTTTCGCCGTATACCTATGGTGCAGGCAGAGGCGACGACAAGCACAATGGGTCTTCTAACTATCCCTTCGCCACGCTTCAACACGCCCGCGACTATCTTCGCAAAAACCGTCAGCCGGGAGAGCACTGGAAGGTACAGCTCTTTTCCGGCAGTCATGCCCTCAAGCACCCGCTTATCCTTGGGCCGGAAGATTCGAATACTACCTATGTTGGACCTCCCATACCTCGTGCCATCATCACTGGCGGTCGAAGAGTGAATCTCTGGTTCGCCGACAAAAATGGCATCTGGCACACTCACCTGGATGGTTTACGGGAAGGCACCACCTACCCCGAACAGCTTTTCGTCAACGGACACCCTGCTAAACGCGCCCGTTGGCCAAGAAGGCTTGATAATTCTTTTCACCGTAACCCGCGCGAGGACTATTCTGCGCCGCAAACAGTTACGGAAACCATGAATGGGTCTCAAGCTATTCATAGCCTCTCCGCTTATCCTAACTCTCTTGGCGTGCTGACCAATCTAACAGCAGAGGAACTTGCAGACGTCTCTCTTGTCGTTCACCATCAGGGGGCGGTCACCCGCCGCACCATTTACTCGTACGATGCTTCAACCTCCACAATCATCACGTACGGACATCCCTTCGATCCTGTCAATCCATGGTGTAAAACCTCTCAGTATTACCTCGACAATCTCCCTGCCGCGTGCCTCGCCTCCGGCGAGTGGACGCTCTCTCGTGCGAAAGGGGGGCTTTCCTACCGACCGCGTCCTGAAACCATCAACAGGCCTTTCGCCCCCACTTGCGGACTCACCACCTATGACGAATACTATAACCACAACTTTGAAATCCCCACTACCGGCCTTGCCACTCTTTTGATTCTCAATGGGTGCACTAACGTTACATTCGACAGCATCGACTTCACTCTTACAGACTCTCCCAACCGTGCCCGTTTTGACGGCATTGGTCCTACTGTCTTCGAACCTGGCCAAGATATTATGCGTCGGACTCAGGCGGCCATCATGGCTGATTCTATCACCAACTGCGCCATCGCCCGCAGCATCATCACCCACGTTGGTGAATACGCCATCTGGTTCCGCCGCGGTTGCTTTAGTAACACCATCGAGGATTGCTTCATCAAAATGACCGGCAGCGGCGGCATTCGGCTTGGAGATTACTCAGGTAATCATCCACTCTCTGCCGGCAACATGGTTTCCAATAACGTTGTTATCGACTGCGGACGCCACAATCCCTCTGCAACCGCTATTTGGCTCGGCGAATGCACCGACAATATAATCACATGCAATTTTATTGCCAACCACCCTTCCACTGCGATCTCTATCGGTTGTGGAAAGAAAGACCGTTGCACGAACAATCTTATCACCTATAACATTATTAACGGCATTGGACAAGGTCACCTGAGCAATATCGCCGCGATCCGCACCCTCGGCACAGGCAGCGGCACCCGTATCGCAAACAACCGCATCAGCCACATTCAACCCCATATCAGCTTCGATACTGTAATCAGCACCCGTGGTTCTCGAGCCAATGTCAGCTATAGCACAACCTATGATGGCGGTGGGTGGGGTGTTTACATTGATAAAGGAACCGAAAACCTCCTTGTTGAAAACAACCTCGTCTCCGCTACTATGCACGGGGCACTCAACCAACACGACGGGGAAAATACCATTGTCCGCAATAACATCTTCGCTTATGGCGAGCGCGGGCAAATCACTATCGATCAGGGCGAAGCCCAAACGGCTCCGGCTTTAATATTCACCAACAATATTGTCCTTTGGTGCGGAACCAACAGTCCTTTCGGTAACAACGACGCAAAGAATGCCAACGTCATCTGGGATTACAACATCTGGCACCGCGAAGACGGGCCTGTTACCTTTAACGGACTCACACTTCAGCAGTGGCAAGTCAAAGGCAACGATTGCCACAGTATCACGAACAATCCCGGCTTCTTCAATGCTTCAGAAGACAATTTCTCCTTTAGCGACGAGACAGCCATCAGTCAAATCGGTTTCAGACCATTCGCAACCCGCTAGCGTTTACAATCTGGATACTTTACAGGCGAGCGGGTGTTTAAATCCTTGTGAGTGGGGGGGTATTATGGTAAACTGTGCCCTCATTTTTGAGTCAACTTTATGAGGTTTTGGTCTATGCGCACGAAGATTGTAGCGGGTAATTGGAAGATGAATAAGACGGCGTCCGAAGCTGCGGCGTTGGTGACGGAGATCCGTAAGGCAGCAAATGATGGCAATGGTGCTGTGGAGGTGGTGGTGTGTCCCCCGTTTACTGATTTGGCTGCTGCTGCTGAGGCGTTGAAGGGTTCGAAGATCGGTTTGGGTGCGCAGAATATGCATTGGCAGGCGAATGGTGCCTACACGGGCGAGGTTTCGGCTGAGATGTTGAAGGATTTGGGCGTGAAGTATGTGATTATCGGTCACAGCGAGCGTCGGCAGTATTTTGCTGAGACGGATGAAACGGTGAATTTGAAGACGAAGGCGGCGATTGCGGCGGGGTTGGTGCCGATCGTGTGCGTGGGTGAGTTGTTGGAGGAGCGTCAGGGCGGCAAGATGGAAGAAGTCGTCGTGCGGCAGGTGAAGACGGGTCTGGCGGGCGTGGATATGGCAACCGTTGTGATTGCGTATGAGCCTGTGTGGGCTATCGGCACGGGTTTGACGGCAACTCCCGAGCAGGCGCAGGAGGTGCATGCGTTGATCCGTAAGACGTTGCAGGAGATGTTTGGCGCGGTGGCGGATACGGTACGTATCCAATACGGCGGCAGCATGAAGCCCGATAACGCGAAGGAGCTGATGAGCTGTGCGGATATTGATGGCGGCTTGATTGGCGGCGCGGCTTTGAAGGGTGATTCGTTCGCGGCGATTGTGAGCGCGGGCGCGTAAGTTGAGAGTATTGTGACGGCTTGCGGCGGCGATTGAAGAACCGCGCAGGCCGTCTTTTGCATATTAGTAGCGGAGAAGTTTCATGTACGAGAAGATCCAAGCACCGGCTTTTGGTGAAGCGATTACGATGGGAGCCGACGGCACGTTAACCGTCCCGAATAATCCTGTTATTCCGTTTATCGAGGGCGATGGCACAGGCCCTGATATTACCAAAGCGGCGATGACGGCATGGAACGCGGCTGTGAAAGCGGCGTATGGCGACGCGCGCAAGGTGGCTTGGATGGAGGTGTATGCCGGCGAGAAGGCGAATGAGGTTTACGGACCGAACACGTGGCTGCCTGCGGAAACGTTGGATGCTTGCCGGAAGTATCTGGTCTCGATCAAGGGACCGTTGACGACGCCGGTGGGCGGCGGCATCCGTTCGTTGAACGTGGCATTGCGGCAGGAGCTGGATTTGTACGTGTGCTTGCGCCCGGTGCGTTGGTTTAAAGGCGTGCCCTCCCCCGTGAAGCAGCCGGAGCTGACGGATATGGTGATCTTCCGTGAGAATACGGAGGATATTTATGCGGGCATTGAGTGGTTCAGCCAGAGCCTCGAAGTGAAGAAGGTGATTGAGTTTTTGCAGCAGGAGATGGGCGTTAAGAAGATCCGCTTCCCGGAGTCGAGCTCCATCGGCATCAAGCCGGTTTCCGAGGAGGGCTCCAAGCGCCTGATCCGTGCGGCGATTGAGTATGCCATTGCCACTGACCGTCCGAGCGTGACGTTGGTGCACAAGGGCAACATCATGAAGTTCACCGAGGGGGGCTTCCGTGATTGGGGCTATCAACTCGCGAAGGATGAGTATGGCGCACAGGTGATTGGCGCAGGGCCGTGGTGCAGCTTTAAGAACCCGAAGACGGGCAAGGAGATCACCGTCAAGGATTGCATCGCCGATGCATTCCTGCAGCAGATTCTGACACGTCCGGCGGAGTATGATGTGATTGCGACGCTGAATTTGAATGGCGATTATATCTCGGATGCGTTGGCGGCCTGCGTGGGCGGCATTGGTATCGCCCCCGGCGGGAACATCAACTATGTGACGGGCGCGGCGGTGTTTGAGGCCACGCATGGCACGGCGCCGAAGTATGCGAACTTGAACAAGGTGAACCCGGGGTCGCTGATTCTCTCGGGCGAGATGATGTTCCGCTATATGGGCTGGACTGAGGCGGCGGATAAGCTGATTGAGGCGATGGATAGGGTGATCGCACAGAAGACGGTGACGTATGATTTTGCCCGTTTGATGGATGGCGCGACGGAGATTTCTTGCAGCGCGTTCGGCGAAGCGTTGGCAAAAGCAATGAGTTAAGCGTGCTTTTATCGCTAAAACGCCCTTTAGGATTGATTTAAAACCCGATTTAGTGTAAACTACTGGGGTTTGTTTTAAGGCTCAAAATGGAAGTTCAGTCAGGCTCGCAAGAGTCAAAACCGGTGGGGACGTTCGAGATCCTCCACGAGGATCGCCACACCGGTGCGCGTGCGGGGCGTCTTTGGACGCAGCACGGGGTGATTGAAACTCCCGTTTTCATGCCGGTCGGCACGCAAGCGACGGTTAAATCCATCGAACCGCGTGACCTGCACGAAATGCAGGCGCAGGTGGTTCTGGGGAATACTTATCATTTGCTCCTCCGTCCGGGTATGGAGATTATGGAAACCTGCGGAGGTTTGCATAAGTTCATGGGCTGGAACAAGCCGATTCTGACGGATCGCGGAGGCTTCCAAGTCTTCAGTCTGTCGGGCCTGCGGAAGATCAAGCCGGTGGGTGTGGAGTTTCAATCCCACATCGACGGCGCACGCTTCTTCATGGGACCAAAGGAATCGATGGCCGTGCAGCGGATACTCGGCTCGGATATCGCGATGTGTTTTGACGAATGCATTCCGTATCCGTGTGACGAGGCTTATGCGACGAACGCCGTGCGCCAGACGCTCAAGTGGGCTAAAACCTGCTTGGAGCAGCCCCGCGCCGAGGGTCAGTTGGTCTTCGGGATTGTCCAGGGCGGAGAGTTCACCGAGCTGCGCGAGTATTGCGCAACGGAGCTCGCGGCGATGGGTTTTGACGGTTATGCCGTGGGCGGTGTGAGCGTGGGCGAGCCGGAGCCTTTCCTCTTGAAGGGGATTCGTGATGGGCTTCGCAAGCTGCCGTGGGAGAAGCCGCATTACATCATGGGGCTTGGCGATCTATGGCAGATGAGCGAGGCGGTGCGGTTGGGTTCGGATATGTTCGATTGCGTGATTCCGACGCGGAATGCGCGCAATGGGGCGGCTTTCACGCGCGATGGCGTTTATCCGGTGAAGGCAGGTGAGTTTAAGGCGGACTTGCGTCCGGTGGAAGTTGGGTGCGACTGTCCGTGTTGCAGTAACTTCTCGCGGGCTTACATCCGGCACTTGCTGAACGTTGGGGAGATTCTCGGCGTGCGGCTGTTGACGTTGCATAACTTGCATGTTTACCACAAGTTCATGCGGGAAATGCGGGAGGCGATCTTTGCGGATGGCTTCAAGGATTGGCAGGAAGAACAGACGCGCCGGCTCCGTTGCGGCGACGCCCGCACACGCGGCGGGAAGTGATTTTTAAGTGAGGAATAAATGACGATGACAATATTAGCAGAAGCCGCGGCGGCGCCCGGCGCAGGTGGATTCGGCATGTTGCCGATGATGGTAATCCTGTTCGGTATTTTTTACTTCATGATGATCCGTCCGCAGCAGCGCAAGGAGAAGGAGCGGCTCAAAATGATCTCCGAGCTGCGCGCAGGCAAGCGCATCGCCTTTGCCGGCGGCTTGCTGGGCACGATCACCGAGGCCAAGGAAGGCACATTCATGGTGGAGATCGCCCACAATGTGAAGATTGAGATCGCCCGCTCGGCCGTCTCACAAGTGTTGGCCGATGAAGATGCGGCAGAAGCCAAGAAGGCTTAACCCCAATTTAAAACCGAAAGGAAACTAATGGACAGAAACACAATGTTGAAGTGGCTCGCGTTGGCAATCATGACGGTGTTTTCGATCGTCATTGTCACGCCGTTCAAAGATAAGATCCGTCTGGGGCTGGACCTCAGCGGCGGCACGAGCTTCACGGTGCAGATCGACGAAGACAAGCTGAAAGAACAGCGCCGCCTGGATCAACCGGATGATACCCCCGCGCAGATCGAACAGTACGTCAAGGATGTTCTTAAAGACGCCGATGCCCGTACCCTTGAGGTGTTGCGCAACCGTATTGACGGACTCGGCTTGAATGAACCGGTTATCACGGGCGGACAGAACCACCGCATCCAAATCCAGCTCCCCGGTGTTGACGATGAACAGCGCGTTGCCGCAGAGAACAGCATTAAAAGTGCCGCGTTTTTGACATTCCGCCTTGTGCACAGGGATAACAGTAAGCTTGTTGGCGATATCTTTGCCAAGGGACTCGCGCCTGAAGGTTATGCGATTGCGGATGGCAACACCTACCGCCGCGTCGAGGATTACAAGAAAGTTTCAGCTGACCCGGAGTATGCATTCCGTCTGGCCCGTTTCCAACAGCAAAGCGTGAACTATACGTTCATGCTCGAGGAAGTCCGCCGTCGCGATTCCAGTGAAACGCTCTATCGCCCCTACTTCGTTCAAAACAAAAACCTGTTGACCGGCAGCGCCCTGCACCGGGCCAATGTGGAAACCGATTCAATGACCGGCGAAGTGCGCGTGGGCTTGAAGTTCAAGACTGCCGGCGCACAGGAATTTGCGAAGATTACGGCCGAGTATGCCCCCCGCGGAACTAAAAATGCCAAGAGCGATGTTGGCCGTCAGTTGGCCATTGTCCTCGACGACAAACTTTATTCGGCTCCCGCCATCAATGAGCCGATTCCCTCCGGCAGTGCCAGCATCTCCGGTGCATTCAGCTACAAAGAAGGCGTCGAGCTTTGCAATATTCTGAACGCTGGCGCCCTGCCCGCTCCGATTAAGATCATCGAAACCCGTGCCGTCTCGCCGACCCTCGGCAAGGACGCCATTGCAAGCGGTATCCAGGCATCCATCATCGGCGTGGTGCTGGTGTTGGTCTTCATGTTGATCTACTACACCTACTGCGGTTTGGTTGCCAACATTGCACTCTGCTTGAACATGATATTATGGCCGCTCGGCATGGTTTTAGCCGCAGGCATCATGGGCGTATTCGTGCGTGACACAGGCAGTTCAGGCGGCTCGCTGATTCAACTGCCGGTGTTGACCTTGCCCGGTATTGCAGGTTTCGTGTTGACCATTGGTATGGCGGTCGATGCGAACGTGCTGATTTTCGAGCGCATGCGCGAAGAGTTTCGCTTGGGCAAATCCGCACGCGTGGCGGTGAATGCCGGTTACGACCGCGCGTTCCTTGCGATTTTCGACTCGAACATCACAACCTTGCTCACAGCCTGCGTTTTATTCGCATTCGGCTCCGGCCCCATCCGCGGATATGCAATATCCCTAGCGGGCGGTTTGATTATGAGCATGTTCACGGCGCTCGTCGTGACGCGCTTGATCTTCAATGCGTTCACGCCTGAGGCCCGCACCAAGCCGTATGCCATGATGCAGTGGTTCAAGTTCAATAAAGTGCCCTTCATCACCTATGGCAAGTATGCCGGATACGCCTCACTGGTTATCATCGTCATTACCCTCGGCATCTTCACGGCACGTGCGGTCAAGAGTCCGGCAAGCGTGATGGCTGTGGACTTCACAGGCGGTATCGCAGTGAACTTCACCTATGACAAAAACGCGCGCGCTGACGAAGAAGCCGTGCGTAAGGCAGCTCTCAGCACGGGTATCTCTGATGCGACCATCCAATATCAGACAAGCCTGGATATCAGCACGCCCGGTCTGTTGCAGATCAAAACCAGCGATGTCAAAATTGGTGATCAGGACGTCTCAGAAGTTCTCCTAAAGGCTTTGAACGAGCAGATTCCGGAGAGCAAGTTCGTCCGCGAAAGCCAAGACGTTGTCGGTTCGCAAATCGGCAAAGACTTGAAGCGCGACGTCATGATCTCGGTTCTCTTGTCCTTGGTCATCATGATCGTCTACATCTCCATCCGCTTCGAGTTCGGATTCGGCTTGGGTGCGATTGTCGCGTTGACGCATGACGTGCTGATTACCTTCGGCATCTACAGCCTGACCGGTTCCCAGCTCAGCCTGACGGTGGTCGCGGCATTGCTGACGATTATCGGTTACTCCATCAACGACACGATCGTTATCTTCGACCGTATCCGCGAGATGATGAAGAAGGATCTGAACGTCCGCTTCGCCGACCTCTGCAACACAGCAATCAATGATACCATGAGCCGCACCGTTCTGACGACCGTGCTGACACTGCTCACGGTGACATCGCTGTTGATCTTCGGCGGCGGTGCAATCCAAGACTTCGCGCTGACGCTGTTCATCGGCATGTTGGCCGGCACGTACTCCACGATCTTCATCGCAACGCCGGTGATGCTCTGGTGGTATAAGGGCAAGCGCCCGGCCATTGGCAGCACGAAGAAGCACTAAGAGTTCAATCTCACAAAAAGCCGCTCCCCAGACAGGGAGCGGCTTTTTTATTTGGATGAGTTCAACCAGCCCCTCGGCCTGCAATCAATCCAGCGGTGCCAATACATTCCTGTCACTATTAAACAGACGCCGAGAATACTCAATACAAAGAAAAAACCACAACGAATAGATGGTTGAATTGAGCCTGTTTTGACTGACCGAGAGGATTCAAAAAATGTTCGCGAGCATGTCACACGAGAGTCAGGGGTACGCGTACACGTGTGCATGGGGGACAGACTCGGGAGGGATTGAGGGACGGACGCGTGACTGGTCAAGGGGACGAAAATGCGGGTGTTTTGATTTGCCAAGAGGCTGGAATTGCGGCTTCTCGGGAGGAGACTGCAGGAGGCGTCCGTGACCTGCCGTACTAAAGGTACGCGCGCGGTATAAGGAAAGCTTTGCGAGGAAGCACCTGAACTGAACCTTCATGCTTTTGCATGAACTCTTTCGCCGCCAGAATATGAAAATGGAGGGCAACAGCATAGTGCTGACAACACAAACCCTCCTCAGCGGTGCAATCGCTCGTAGACGTTCCTGCTATTCCTTGGTGGTGACGGTCTTCTTGCGGCGACTTTCTTTCCAGTATTGCAAGAAGTGCTCCGTAAACTTTTCGAGGCTGTTGTTGCAGGCTGCATCAGTTGCGGCAGAAGGATTGCCGGTCTGCTGCAGCACGCGCACGTAGTGCTCGAGCGCGCGGGCAAAAGGCTTACGGACCTCGTCAGGTGCACCGAATTGCAGATAGCGGGCCATCCCCCAAGCCAGCGCATAATTCAACTCGCGGTTGGTGCCATAAAACGTAGGGTAATCAAACTTGAGGAAAAGCGGGATGTAATCCGGCAGCTCTTTTAAGTGGCGGTTGATGATGTCCACATAATCCGGGTTTTCAGGGTAGGCAATCGTGCGTCCTTTAATCTCCGCATTTTCAAACAGCATCGCATGCCCTTCATTCAACCAAGGCGAGGTTGGGAAGTTAGCATAGGCACTGGACAAATATTGATGAAAAGATTCGTGCCGGTAAACCGACAAAGTGTCCGTTTCCGTATTCACCAGCTTCAAAACCAGCTCGCGGCAATAGGGTATCCAAAGCCCCGCGCTCCAAGAATAGTCATTGCCGACAAAGCGGACATATTGATCTGTGTTGCTGACCAAGCGGATCAAGTCGGTCTGCGATGAATCTGTCATCGGCGGCACGTAACGTTCGAACAGCGCACGCAGTACAGGCTGCTGTGCCCGAATGGTGTCAATCAAACTTTTGCTGATGGAATCCGTCGTGTCCGTCAGAATAATAAAGCTGTCACCATCAAAGCTCTTCCATTCGCGGTAATAGCGGATGCTGTGACGCGCCATCAAACGCACGGGGTCAAGCTCCTCTTTCTCTTTGCTTTTCGTTTTGCGTACCCGCTCAATGAAATCCAACAACTGGCGGCTCAGCAGCGTGCGGATGGCTTCAGGCGAAACAGTCACATCCGCCACACGCACGAACAGCACCTTCCAATCCGGCGCAGTGGAATCATTTTGCTGAGCGGGGCGGATCAAGCACACGTAAAGCCCTGCAGTATCTGTTTCAAGGAATAATGTGTCCGCCAAATGAAACCGATTGACGCTTAATGTGCTGCGGCTTGTTGTTTTGAAACCGCCGTAGGTTTCACACGCCCAAACGACTTCATCCCGGAGATTCGGATCAACGCGTGTGGTCGAGGTCAGATACGTATCGATAAAATCGTAATACTTAATCCGCGGCTGCTCGGCATCGGGCGGTAAATGGGATAGGTTGACAATCTCAAAGACGTTCTGCTCGTCATCCATCCATGCGCCGCAGTGCATCTGGAATTTCCAGAGCTCGCGCGGTTCATAATAATCGCCACGGGCTAGAGATTGCTCATCCACCATCAATTTGGACGCCACAGACGGCATGCGGACGGGCGAGGGCTTGCCACGTTCCAACAGTGGCACGCGCAAACCATACTCAGGCATCTCCAAAATATCTGAGAATTGCGGCAGGGCACAGACGGTGGCCGCAGTCATGAGAACTGCCACGCTTAACGTTCCGCACTGAAACAATGGCCTCATCCGCAACCTCCTTCGATTCTCCTGCCCGGCAATACCAGACAGGCTCTCTCCCACCGTTTAACTCTCAAGCAGTCCGGCTGAAAGTTCCAAAACTTCCTGCAGCTCGGCATTGCTCATATTAAACAACGCCGACTCGCCGCCCTTGACCACTTGATCAGCCAGCTTCTGTTTGCTCTGCAAGATGGAATCAATCCGCTCTTCCAAAGTGCCCGAACAAATGAACGAATGCACCATGACATTCTTGGTCTGGCCGATACGGAACACACGATCGGTCGCCTGCGCCTCGACAGCCGGATTCCACCAGCGGTCGAAGTGGAACACGCGGTTTGCACGCGTCAGATTCAAACCTGTGCCGCCTGCCTTGAGCGACAGCACGAACACGCCCGGCCCCTTGCCATCCTGAAATTCCTTCACCATCTTCGAGCGAGCCTTCTCCGTCAAACCGCCATGCAGGAACGGCACATCTTCGCCCAGCACTTCGCACAAGCGCTGCTGCAAGAGGCGCCCCATCTCCGCATACTGCGTAAACACCAGCGACGAATCTCCGGAGTCAAAACACTCGGACAGCATATCCTCCAAACGCGACAGCTTGCCGGAGCGCCCGGCAAGATTTCCCTCCTCGCCGAGATAGTTCATCGGGTGATTGCAAATCTGCTTGAGCTTCGTGAGCACCGCCAAAATCAACCCCTTGCGGGAAGCGCCCTTCTCCGTGCGCACCGCATTCTTAAACTCATTCGTAATCTCATTATACAGCTGAGTCTGCTCCTTCGTCAGCATGCAAAAGACGCGGTTCTCCTCCTTCTTCGGCAGGTCGGAGATGATCGACTTGTCCGACTTCAACCGGCGCAGAAGGAACGGCCCCGTCACGCGTGCCAAACGCTCACGCGCCGTGGCATCGCCATTAAACTGAATCGGATTAAAGAAGGCATCGCGGAATTCCGTCCGCGTACCCAGCAAGCCGGGATTCAAGAAGTCCATGATCGACCACAAGTCACCGACGTGGTTCTCAACCGGCGTACCCGTCAACGCTACGCGATACTCCGCATCCAGCGCACGCGCCGCACGCGATTGCCGCGTGGCGGGGTTCTTGATATTCTGCGCTTCATCAAGCACAATGCCAAGCCACTTGATTCGACGCAGCGTAGCATAGTCCAAATACAACAGGTTATAGCTCGTCAGAATCACATCATACTTTGCCGCGTGCCGCAGGAAGTCCGCCTCCTTCGCCCGCTGCGGCCCATGATGCACCAGCACCTTCAACTCCGGCGTAAACCGCTCCATCTCGCGCATCCAGTTGCTCAACACCGACAACGGCGCCGCCAGCAATACCGGTTTATGCACGCCAGATGTTCTGAGCTTGCGCTCACGCAGAATCAACGCCAGCGTCTGGATCGTCTTACCAAGACCCATATCGTCAGCCAAGCACGCACCGAAGCCCCACTGCCGCAGGAAGCTCAGCCACGCATACCCGCGCTCTTGATACGGACGCAGCGTTCCCTTCATGCCCTCGGGCGATGGCAGCTTCGCCAATGAAACACCGCCGCGCAGACGGTCGATAAATGTCTCCAACCAACCTGTCGCGACGAAACGCTCAACCGGCAAATCGGCAATGCCCTTCCCTGCGCCAATCGAATACCGCAACGCATCCGTCAGCGTCTTCATCTCTGTCGGCGCACGTCCGATCTTCAACAACGCCTCACGCACATGCGGCACATCAATTTCAACCCAACGCTTGTGATAATAAACAAACGGCGTCCCGGCCTCCACCATCTCTTCCAGCTCAGCGCGCTCAACCGGCTCGCCGCCCAACGTCAGCTGCCACTGCACGTTGACAGGCGCATCCAAACCAACATCCGGTTTCTCCGTCTTGAGGGAAGCCTCCGCCATCAACGCCAAACCGCTCTTATCCAAGCCCTCCGGCAGATTGACCTGATAACCGGCCGCCCGCAATACATGTGCCGACAGACGCGCAAACGCATGCGCCTCATGCGGCGTCACGGTAAAGATAGTATTCAGCTTCGCTCTGGCCAGCTGCGGGAAGAACAACGTCGCCTGCCCCAGCACCGTCAAAGCCGTACGTTTGATATCATCCGGCAAGTCCGTGAACGTCTGAACCTTCCCCTTCTCATCAATCCAACCCGACTCAATCGTCCACGAATCCTTCTTCAGATCAGCCGGTTCAATCAACTTAAACGTCAGGCGGATTTCACTATTGGCCGCCGTCTCGACAGGCGCACGCCAACGCCGCAGCTCATCGGCCAATGCCCGTAGCTCGCCCAAATCCCAACGCAAAACAGGATCATCACTGCGCAATGCGGCAATCCACGCATCATGCGCCGAATAACTCTTACCGCGCGCCGCATGAATCCGAGACAAAAACGTCTCAGACGAAGTCCGGACAATTCCATCCGTCATCCCGCTCAACACCGCATACAAATCATCGCGCGACCACCCCTTCGGGAAGTTCACCATCGCCACGCCCGGCACCTTATCAAACAACTCATCCAGCCGCTGACGGTCCACGCAATCCGGCGCCGCCACCCACTGTGCCGCATAAGTCTCCTTCGACACCTCATCCAAGCCCGGCAGGAAAAATCCGCGCGCCGTCAACGCACCGGCAAAGCGGAACAAATCCGCCCAGAACAGCATATCGCTCCCCAGCACAATCCCCGGCACCAGCTGACGTCCCTGCAGACACACCGACAAAAACACAAACGCCGTCTCACGCCCCAAACGGTAAGCCGACACATCCGCCGCAGTGAAACCATCCGGCACAGGAACCGTATCGCCAAACACACGCGACGGCACCAGCTTACCCTTCTTCGACGGCAGCTGCAATTTATATTTACGCGGCTCAAAACTCACCTTCGCCACCCACGGCTCAATCATCCGCTCCATGATCTGCCGCCAAGCCTCATTCTCCGCACCCTCGGCCCAGACAGTCAACGCGCCATCATCCCAAAAACCATGTATAAAAACACTCATTCGTTTATTCGCTTGCTAATAGGTTAGGGTAAAAATAAATTTAGGCCTGAGCCAACTTCTCCATCGTCATCGCACCCGTCGGGCACACCGCCGCGCAATCGCGCAAACAATCCACCGCCACATCATCCCACGACCGCCCCACCGGCAGCCCCACGCGCATATCAAAACCCCTGCCGACAAACGCAACCCCACACGCATCATCCGCCTGCGCGGCACGCTTCACACAAAGCCCGCACAACACACAGCGCGAACTATCAAAACCAAAACCGCAGCGCGCCCGCTCCCTCACAACACCACGCGCCCGCCCGCCATGATGCTGCTTAGCCCCCGTGACCTCCGCCGCCTCACGCAGCCGGCAATCCAAAGGCTTCCCGCACCCGCACTGCAAACAACCCCGCGCATCCGCCTTCAACTCCGCCACTGCCGCCCGCGATGCCACTGAAAAAAAAGAACCCCCATAACGCACAGCCAACCCCTCAACAGCATCATCGGCAGGCAATTCCTTCAACAGCTCACGAATCCTCAGCTTATTACGGCAAGCCCTCTCACACGGCGCCGGACACACATCACACTGCGCACGCAACTCAACCGGACACCCCACCCTCAACAACCGCTGCACCGCAAACCTATTCGGACACACCCTCTCACACGGTGCCATACAATCCGCAGAATGATCACTCAACAACAACTCCACCGCCCGCTTCCGTGCCTGCTGCACAACCTCCGAATCCGTCACAATCTCCAACCCCGTACGCGCCACAGCCGCACACGCCGGCAACAAACGCTTCGAGCCCTCATCCCACACCGAACACACCCCGCATCCACCCTCGGCATGCACTTCCGGAACGGAACACAAAACAGGAACCGCCACGCCAACACGCGCGGCAACATCCAAAACGGACTCACCCTCCAAGGGCACAACTCTCTGACCATTAATCAACATGCAACATTCAGGTATGAGGATAATAGCAAAAAAAGCTATAAAAGTCGAGACAAAAGCCCCGCCAAATACCATTTAAGGTGATACAAACCAACCACATCAAACAATCCCATCCAAAATCTTCACCCTTCCAGCACCACTTACTCCCCGTTCCCCATGCTTTGCTATTGATTTCTATCTTTAATCTGCTACAATAGCCAGCTCAAACGGAGGGGTGGTTGAGTGGTTTAAAACAGCGGTCTTGAAAACCGCCGTGTCGCAAGGCACCGGGGGTTCGAATCCCTCCCCCTCCGCCACTTACCTCTGATATACCACCAATTCCCAGCGGTTGCCTTATGTACATAGCCAAGAACGTCGATGCCATGACCGGATACACTCCCGGCGAACAACCTACCATTACCGGCATCATCAAGTTGAACACCAACGAAAACCCTTACCCTCCTTGCGCCGCTATTGGCGAAGCTCTCGCCGAATTCAATTGGCCCCGCCTGCGCCTCTATCCGGACCCTCTCTGCAAAGCCCTGCGTGAGCGCATTGCCGCCATCCACGCCTGCAGCCCCGATCAAATTTTCATAGGCAATGGCTCCGACGAAATCCTTGCCCTCTGCACCCGCGCCTTTGTTGAGAATGACGGCTCCATCGGTTATTTTGTCCCATCCTACTCTCTCTACCCCGTCCTTGCCGACATCCGCGGCGTCGAAAAACGCCCCGTGCAACTCGACGACACCTTTACTTGGCAGATGCCGGATGGCTACCAAACCTCCCTCTTCCTCATTGCCAACCCCAACGCCCCCACCAGCCTCCAATTCCCCAAACAAAACATTGCCGACTTCGCGAAAACCCTCAATGGCGTTGTCCTCATTGACGAAGCCTACGCCGACTTCGCCCCGGAAAACTGCATGTCACTCGCCATCGCGCGCGACAACGCCAACACCCTCGTACTGCGGACTCTCTCCAAATCCTACTCCCTCGCCGGCCTACGATTCGGCTACGTCATCGGCCCCACGCCCCTTATCGCTGCGCTCTATAAAGTTAAAGACTCCTACAACATCGACATGATCACACAAGCCGTCGCCTTCGCTGCGCTGAACGATCTCGACTCGATGCAAAACAACGCCCGCAAAATCATCGCCACCCGCAAACGCCTCACCCGCACCCTGCGCACCGCCGGCTGGCAGGTTCATGACTCCGCCTCCAACTTCCTCTTCGCCCGCCCCCCGGCCGACAATGCCGAAGAAATCTTCCAAGTGCTCATGCAAAATAAAATCTACGTGCGCTACTTCCCTGGCCCCCAAACCGGGCACTACCTGCGCATCACCATCGGCACCGACGACGAAATCAACACCCTTCTCACCGTCCTCGGCCTCGCCCCAGCCTGACCCGAAATCAAGCCCCCCTTTCTTTGTCCCCCCGCGAGGCAGTACTTTGGGCAAGTACTTAGAAATGCTCAACTGTACATAGAGAAGTACTCAACCGTGCACAAGGAAGCACCTGAATGAGTACTTAGAAGTGTTCGACTACGCACAGGGAAGTACTCAACTGCGTACAAGGAAGTAATCGGACGAGTACTTAGAAGTGTTCAACTGCGCACAGGGAAGTACTTGGATGGGTACTTAGAAGTAACCGTCAGGGGTAGCAAGTTGAGGAGACGGGGGTATCTAAGCCACGTCTGTACAATGTGATTGAAGGTGCCGGCTTATATTGCTTTCTCTCCTCCCCCAAGGCCGCATCCTACGCATCTTCACGCCTCTGACTGATTTTTTCAGCCCTACGCCTCTAAGCGAAATTATTAGAGGCGCCTTTACGCTCAGTAAAATACAAAAAGCGGCACCTTCACCGGCACCGCCTTTTGCGTTAATATCAACCTCGACTTACAGGCCGCCGGTATCCACATCAATATCACCCTTTTGGGCGTGGGCAATTTCAGACTCAACAGTTCCGGTCGTATCAATCTTCGTCGTCGGCAAATTACGGTAATACACCATCAACTGTAATGCCGCTAGGCAGGTATCCATGGTCGGGTGATCCGCATGCTGATCTTCACTCTCCCAGAACCCCATGTCATACTTTTTCCCCTTCCACTCGTATGTATCTTTAATCAGCTGTTGTGCAGACAGATACAATGGTTTCATCTGATTGTTCCATGTTGTCCAGCGCTGTCCGCCTTGAAAGAAGCGCACTTGAGTAGCGTAGTAGCAGTAATATTGCGCCGTCGGGCGGGTATTCGTTTTAATTTCTTTCGGGTTAAAAGTTGGTTGCGATAATGCTTCATCCAACACTTTCATACCCGCCTGACAAACCGGATCTGTCGAAGCACCTAACAACTGCATACATAACACGGCAATAGATGTCATTCCAACAGATAATTCGGAGTTCTTCCCGGACTCTTTTGCATACCAGAAACGTCCTGTTTTAGGATCGGCCATAAACTTCATTCCCTTGAGAGAACGCTTATACGCTTCGTCCAATCCATTCACTTTGACCCTTGCCAAATGCGCGGCCTTTAAAGCCTGCGTGCACCAGCCGCTTAACGACACGTCATCACGCGGGTGCGGATTCTCCATATTATACTGCCAGCAGCCCGTCTCATGCTGTCCCTTCACAATCAGCTCAATCGCTTTCGCCGCAGCCGCGCCAACGTTCGGATTCATGGTCATGCCATAGGCTTCCGATAAGGCATACGCCTGCATCGCCAACCCGTACCCGCCATTACTGCCGCTTCCCTTCTTCGCACCTGACTTGATGAGAAACTCCACAGCCCGCTGAACAGTATCACCAAACTCCTCGCATTGCGGATCTCCAGGACGTTCACCATGCGCCAAGAAAGCCAAGACCGCCAACGATGCCATCGCAACCTCTCTCTCGGCATACGCTTTCGCGTTTGCGATAAAAGAACCATCCGCTTTTTGGGTATGCTTCAGCCAACGCAAGGACGCCATCACAGCCGCCTCAGTCTTGGCATCACCGCCACCGCCCGAAATCAATGCGCCACGCAATCCCGGACTACGCGAACCAAACACGTTCTTCATCTTTACGGGTGACTTGACAATCGAAACAGTATCAAAGTCTGCCGGTTGCGGACTCATTTCGTTTGCCTGCGCCGCGGTCTCGGCAGGCGGCGCATTGACACTCGGCGCATCAATCGTCACATCAACCTGCACATTTTCATCCGGCGGCGGAGGCTCCGGCGGTTCGATCTCCTTGAGCGCTTCCGGTTCGATTGTTTGTTCGACAATATCCGCAACCATAATCGCTTCCTTCTGCGGCATCACCGCCGAGACAACAATCATCACCAGAATCGCAATGATCGGAAGAAAGATAGCGGCCATCGGTGCCGACAATCGCTGCACCTCAATACGAGCCGCTTTATACTCACGCGAATCCACCGGCTTAGCCAAGCCGGTGAACATATTCTTGAGGCGAGTCAGATAACCGATTTCAGACTCATCAAAGAGCTTCATCAACGACTCTTTGCCCTCATCATAAAACTCATCTTGATTATGATTTTGCATAAACATCTTCTTAGGCTAACACCAAAAAACAAAAGGCGGCACCTGCATCTTCCAAGCACCGCCTTTGGCACTACTGTAACACCAGCAACGGCGTTTTACAGTCCGCCGGAATCCACATCAATATCACCTTTTTGCGCTTGGGCAATTTCGGTTTCGATGGGCACGGTCGCTTCAATCTTCGTCGTCGGCAAGTTGCGATAATACACCATCAACTGTAATGCTGCTAGGCAGGTATCCATGGTCGGCCGGTCGCTGTGGCCATCCTCGTTCTCCCAGAACCCCATGTCATACTTCTTGCCCTTCCATTCGTACGTATCTTTAATCAGCTGTTGGCCCGTCAGATACAACGGCTTCATCTGATCATTCCACGTCTTCCACCGCTGTCCGCCTTGGAAGAAACGCACTTGAGTCGCGTAGTAGCAATAGTATTGAGGCGAACCGCCTCCGCCTTTAACACCTTCCTTAGCAATCGTCGGAACAAACTGCTCGTCCAGCACTTTCATACCCGCCAGACAGCTCGAATCACCCGAAGCCCCCAACAGCTGCATGCACAATACGCCAACAGCCGTCAAACCGACAGAGTCCTGCCCTTTGACATATTGGAAGCGCCCGTTCTTTGCATTGGATAAATACTTCATGCCCTTAATCGAACGCTTGTAGGCCTCCTCCAAACCATCGACTTTGACCTTAGCCAAACTTGCGGCCTTGATAGCCTGCGCACACCAACCGCCCAACGAAATATCGTCACGCTCATTCGGATTGGCCATGCTATACTGCCAGCCGCCGGTTGGATGCTGCCCCTTGACAATCAATTCGACAGCCTTAGCCGCAGCCGCCCCGACATTCGGATTCATCGTCATACCATAAGCTTCCGACAACGCATATGCCTGCATTGCCAGTGCATAACCATTGCCATCGTTATTACGGGAACCTGCGCTAATCAGGAACTCAACAGCCTTCTGAACAGTATCCCCGAACTCCTCACAATTAGGATCGCCCGGACGTTCCCCATGCGCCAAGAAAGCCAGCACACCCAACGACGTCATTGCCGTCGAATTCATCTTAGAAGGAAACGATCCGTTTGGCTTTTGGTTGTGCTTGAGCCAGCGCAACGACGCCATCACAGCAGCCTCGGTTTGAGCATCTCCAGAGCCACTAGCAATCAAAGCACCGCGCAACCCCGGATTACGGGACTCAAACACACCCGTCATCTTTACAGGTGACTTAGTTCTTACAACAGCATCAAAATCAGTCGGTTGGGGACTTGTGTTGGATGTCTCTGTTATAGTCTCAGTTTTGGTATTCTCGACCTTTGGCCCCGGAAGATCGATTTTTACAATCACCTCATCAATCGGCTTTGGCGGTTCCGGCGGCTTGATTTCATCAAGATCCTTAGGGGGAGCAGCCTGGTCGACAAGAATTATTTCAATAACCGGTGTTTTTTCCGGCATGGCAGCCGAGACGACAATCATTACCAGAATCGCGAGGATTGGCAGCAAGATGGCAGCCAATGGAGCAGATAAACGTTGCAACTCAATGCGGGCTGCCTTGTACTCACGGGTATCAGACGATTTAGTCAAGCCGACGAACATATTCTTGAGGCGGGTCAGATAACCGACCTCGGACTCATCGAACAGCTTCATCAACGACTCTTTGCCTTCGTCATAAGACGCATCCTGATCGTATTCATGCATAACCGACTCCTCTGTTATCGACTAAAAAACAAAAGGTGGAAGCAGTTCGTCACAGCCACCACCTTTGGGATTAACGTAACATCATCAGCCACATTTTACAGTCCGCCCGTATCCACGTTAATGTCACCTTGCTGGGCTTTGACAATCTCAGACTCAACAGCCATGGTATTCGTATCGATCTTCGTTGTTGGCAAGTTGCGGTAATACACCATTAGTTGCAACGCTGCCAGGCAGGTATCCATGGTCGGGCGGTCGCTATGACCATCTTCATTCTCCCAGAAGCCCATGTCGTACTTCTTGCCTTTCCACTCGTAGGTATCCTTAATCAGCTGCTGAGCCGACAGATACAACGGCTTCATCTGATCATTCCACGTCTTCCAACGCTGGCCACCTTGGAAGAAGCGCACCTGAGTAGCGTAGTAGCAGTAATACTGCGGGGAACCGCCACCGCCCTTGACACCTTCCTTCGCGAAAGTCGGCACAAACAATTCATCCAGCACCTTCATTCCATTCTGAGAAACAGGATCTCCCGACGCGCCCAAGAGCTGCATGCACAACACGCCGACGGCTGTCAAACCGACAGAATCGCTCCCTTTGGTATATTGGAAGCGCCCATTCTTGGCATTAGACAAATACTTCATGCCCTTGATTGACTTAGCATAGGCCTCTTGCAAACCATCAACCTTCACCTTTGCCAAGCTGGCGGCTTTAATCGCCTGTGCGCACCAACCGCCCAATGAAATATCATCACGCGGATCTGGATTCGCCATACTATACTGCCAACCGCCGGTCTCATGCTGCCCCTTGACAATCAAAGTGATTGCTTTAGCGGCAGCTGCGCCGACGTTCGGGTTCATCGTCATGCCATACGCTTCCGACAACGCATACGCCTGCATCGCCAGTGCATAGCCATTACCATCATTATTGCGGGAACCCGCTTTAATCAGAAACTCAACAGCTTTCTGAACCGTATCGCCAAACTCCTCACACTGCGGATCGCCAGGACGCTCACCATGCGCCAAGAACGCCAACACGCCCAGCGAAGTCATCGCCGTCGAATTCATCTTGGACGGGAACGAGCCATTCGGATTTTGGTTGTGCTTCAACCAACGCAAAGAAGCCATCACAGCTGCTTCAGTTTTGGCATCACCGCCACCACCCGAAATCAGCGCACCACGCAAACCCGGATTACGCGAACCAAACACGTTCTTCATCTTCACAGGTGACTTCACAATCGAAACAGTGTCAAAGTCAGCCGGTTTCGGACTCATTTCGTTTGCCTGCGCTGCAGTCTCAGCAGGCGGGGCATTGACACTCGGCGCATCAATCGTCACATCAACCTGAACATTCTCGTCCGGTGGCGGAGGTTCCGGCGGTTCGATTTCCTTCAACGCCTCGGGCTCAATTGTTTGCTCAACAAGATCGGCAACCATGATGGTCTCTTTCTGCGGCATCACCGCCGAAACAACAATCATGACCAGAATCGCAATGATTGGCAGAAAGATAGCGGCCATAGGTGCCGACAACCGCTGCAACTCAATACGAGCAACCTTGTACTCGCGAGTATCGGGCGACTTAGTCAAGCCAATGAACATACTCTTCAGACGAGCCAGATAACCGATCTCGGACTCGTCGAATAGCTTCATCAACGACTCTTTACCCTCGTCATAAAATTCATCCTGGTTGTGATTTGACATAACCGCCTCCTTTGTTAGAGACTAAAAATTGAAAGATTCTTCATTCCGTGTTTATTACACAGATCCAACGCTTGAACAAGGTACTTGTGAGGTGAGTCGTTCATGCACCGGATGATGACGCTGGAATCCTTGCTATAACCGGACAGCTTCTTGAGATTGTTATCCAATTCTTTGTAGCTGACGCCAGCTTTATTAAACAGAAAGCCTCCATTATACACGTCAATCGTAATCAGCGGCACATCCGGAGGCGACTCTGATGTAGATTTGTCGGGAGCCGGACGATTTGCCAACAATTGCGAAAGGATATCCTCCTGCTTTAACGTAACAATGAAAAAGATCAACAGCTGGAACACAACGTCGATCATCGGCGTCATTTCCAGCTTAGGGTTCTCATCCGGCTTGCGTTTTCTTTTTATAGCCATATTGCACCTCGCTTGCTAGATGTTGTTCTTACGATCTTTAACGGCAACAAATGACATCTTCCAAATGCCATTTGACGTGCAGATATCCATCACCTTCCGCACCTTTGCGTGTTGCGCCAGCTTATCAGCACGGACCATGACAGGAAAGTTGTATCCCATCCTCTTGACCCGTTCATTGATGATACCATTCAATTTGGCCTCTGAGAAGGGCATATTGTTGATTGATATCCGCCCATTACGAGCTACTTCAATAATCAACGGAGCGACCTGAGACTCTGTAATGATTGGCCCATGCTTGCCGTCCTCCAGCACAATTTCCTCATTGATCTGGTCGTTGATCTTAAACGTAACGATAAAGAAAATGATGAGCTGGAACACGACGTCGATCATCGGCGTCATGTCCAAACCGCATCCATCCTCGCTCCGTCTGCTTTCTCTTTTTGCCATACCTTACCTCTGCTTTCCAACTTCAACAAGTCGCCGCTAGGCGAAAGGAAGCAAGGTTATTCAGCAACAACTTCAACGTGACGCAGGTCTTTGCTTAACTCCATCGTCATAGCCGACATGCGCAGAATCAAACGGTTCGCGTTATTGCGCAGGCCGAAGTAAAACGCCACAGCTGGAATCGCCGTCACCAAGCCGCCGGCGGTCGTATACAGCGCAACAGCAATTTGGACTGACAAAACTCCGATATCGGGCGTTCCGGACAATGCCGCGAACGCACCGATCATACCTTGCACGGTACCGAGAAGCCCCAACATAGGTGCCAAGTTCGCACACACCGAGATCCAGTTCAAACGCTGCATCAGGCGTTCGGTCTCCAAATCAGCTGCAGTACCCACAGCTTCTTCAATGACCTCGTAACCTTCTTCCACATGGGAGAAGCCGGCCTTGAGAATGTTAGCCATCGGGCCAGGCTCTGACTCACACGCCTGCAACGCCTTCGCGAGATCACCCTCAGCCATCGCCGCACGCACTTTCTCAATCAACGCCTCCGGCATGATCTTCTGGGGGCGGATCAAGATGTAACAGTCAACGATGTAATAAATTGCCGCGGCGCCGCAAACAAACAATCCCAACCATAATATAAATCCGACAACTCCGCCACCCACAACGGCCTGATAAAAACCCATGCCGTCAGCAGCGCTTTTGGGAGCAGCCGGAACAGCCGCACCTGTGGCCGCATCGACCAATTGTCCCGCAGCCGGAGCAGCATCCTGAGCCAGCACAGAGACGCCAACAAGAAGCGCGGCGGTGAATAAAACAGCAACCAAAGATTTCTTCATGATTTTGTATCCCTTATTCGTATTACCCTGCAAACCTAAAAACATTAACCCTTTTTAGCCCACTCAGACGTCGAGTACTGACCCTTCAACTGCATACGCATATCATCTGCATACTTGTTTTGTCCCAGCGCCTGAAAACACTTCATAGCCTTATACAAAGCCTCGGGTTGAGCTTCCTTCACATCCTTATACAGCATCACGACGCGCAGATAGCCGTTCTTAAGCGCATTCGTTTGATGATCACGGCTCTCACCTTGTGCAAGAACCATATCACCACGCAGAATTAAAGCATAAGCAGAAGAGAGTTGATCACCGCTAGCGACCGCCTTGCCCAGAATCTCATTTAATTTGGATTGCTTATTATCCTTCAACAAAGCACGCCAGTAAGAGACAGCGATTTCGCCTCGATAAGCGGCCTCAGGATTGGCTTCAATCGCCCGCTCGCAAGTAGCAATCGCCTTCTTGGCATCGCCCGCCTTGAGATACGCATCCACCAATGCCGGCATGGCAACCCGATCCCATTGCAAGTTGGTATAGTCGCTGACAATCTTTTCCAGCACGCCGATAGCGGTTGCTGTATTTCCCGATTGCACCTGTTGAACTGCCGCATCAAGACCCGCAGGTTTCACGATCCTGTAATCGGCAATCAAAGCCAGCGGCATTTGGAGAGTGGTCCCCTCCTTCAGATTGATAGCGTACTCCTTGGTCGAGGACAACCAACGGAATGTACCTTCCAACCGGCGATTGTCACGAGTAATCAATATGCCGGTGGCTTGCGCCTGAACAAGATTCACAAGGAACATGGCGGCCGAAGCGGCCAGAATGATTTTTGAATGCTTCATAAGTTTCTTCCTTAATTAGAGGGTTGTGCTGCGGGAGCCGCAGGCGTCCCAACTTCAATCTTAGCCTGCGCGACCCAGTTACGGATATCAGTGACATACTTGCCGGCGGGGAACAAACGGAGGTAGGCTTCGCCATCTTCTACAACGCCTTCCCACTTCTTCTCACCCATCATCAACGGCAATGCTTCATGATAGGCCTCTTGCAGCACGGCGCCGATGCGCGGCGACGGAACCGCCTGGAAGCGCATGATCAGCGTCTGGTAAGCAGTAATCGCCTTACCGCAGGAAATGTCAGCCGCCTGATCTTTCTTCAGCTTACGCTCGGCCAGCATCTTACCCTTCATCAGGTTACCGGCACGCAAGTCCAACTCGGCAAAGTCATCATTCGTCTTACGATACTGCTTCAGCCAGCGGAAAACATCCGTCGCCTGCTTCATGTACTCATTACGCTTGGCATCGTCCATTTCGTTTTCGATTTCGGCGGAGATCACGTCCAACAGCAATTCATTGGCGTCCAAAGCCAGCGTCGTCTTGGAGTTATCCTTCAAAAACGCATCCAACACCTTGTGGGCTTGATCCGGACGCTTGAGCTTCAAATGGCACTTCGCTTGCTCCAAGCTGACCTGCATTGAAACTGCAGACCCCTTCTGAGTAGCCGCGAGCGCCTTATCAAAAGCCTGCAGAGCCAGCTCATATTCACGAGCACCGGCCATCGCCTGCCCAGCCGCCAAATACTGTGCATCGGTGAACTTGCCGCCCGGCTCAAGCATCCGACGGTACTCCGCCACGCCCTCACCGCGCAAGCCCATTTCAATCAAAGCGGATGCCAAACGCGGAATCGAGTTCTTAGCCTCCGGAGAATCCGGATAGTTCTTCTGCAACTGATCGAGCGCCAGCTTTGACTTCTCAACATCTTTCAAGCTGGTATACAACGTGCCAATCTGCAACAACGCCTTGGGGGCGAACTCGCTCTTCGGGAATTGTTTGATGAAGTTCTGGAACCCGTCAATTGCCCGCTGGCGAAGCGCAGGAATCTGCTCTGCCTTAGGCGGCTGGAGCTGCGCATACGAAAGCGCCGCTAAGAACAACGATGCCTCCCGTAGCTCTTCATTCTTGGTGCGGTCCTCAGCGGAAGACTCATAGGCATTGTTGGGCTTCTCGAGCTCCTTTGCCAAATCATTATATCCCCTGATTGCCTCCACGCTCAACTTCAGGCTCTCCGTCATCAGCTCAGTCTTCTTCGCGGCATCTGCCTCGTTATAAGCTTCTTTGCTCAAGTTCGATGATTGATTCCGCAACAGCTCAGCCTTCTTGAACAACACGATAGCCATATCGCGCCCCGGCTTACGGTTATCATCTTTACGCGCGTTCAACACGCCTGCATAAACATCCAACGCCTTCAATTGGTTTGTAAAGTCATTGAGCGACTCATAAACTCCGACAATCTTGCTCAGCGCGGCATCACCAAACGGCTGTCCTTTGTACTGATTAGCAATTGCCTGATAAGCGGCCACGGCAGGCTCAAACTGCTGATTCTCCACCATCCGGTCCGCCGCAATAATAGCAATGCTGGCAGCGCTGGGATGATCCGGATAGAACTTGACGAACAGCTCCAAGGTTTCGTTGCTCTTCTCCGGCTTCTTAATCGAATCATACCGCTGAGCAATCTGACGCACCAACTCACCCGCCAAACGCGAGAGCTTCGGATCAGCGGAGAAGCGCTCGGCCAAGTGCCCGGCCACCGTATCGGCTAATATCTCATACTTGTCATCATTGGTTGACATCTCAATGTAACACATCGCCAAGTTAGCCAGTGCCGGAACCGATTCCGGTGCGTCCGGGAACGTCGTCAACACCCGCTCATACAGCTCAGCAGCTTGCTGATAGTTATTCTCTGAGAACAAAACACTCGCGCCGGCAAACTGCTGCTGACGCACAATCGCCAATTGTTCAGGAGTCACCTGCGTCTTCAGCTCAACGCCGTAACGCTCCTTGATAATCTGCCGGATCTCTTCCGACTTCTTACCGGCCTCGACAGCGAACTGGCTCTGCGGATAGCGGATAAACACGTTAAAGAAGTGGTTGAACGCACCGCTGCCGTTACGGGTCTTTGCTCCCTGCACGCGGTCACCTAAATAGAGATCCTTGATGCGGTCATCATTTGCCGCCGCCCCCTTGTCGATTTCCTTCTGCGCCTCATTCATCAACATCACGCCCAGAAGATACCGGCAGGAGGACATTGGGCTCGCCCGCAGCCATCCCTTTTTACCATCGGGGTCGGCTTCTTTCAATCCATTATGAAGCTCTTCCAGCGTCCCCTTGTACTCCTCAACCATCGACTGCGCCTTGGCCACATCACCGCGCTGCATGGCAATATTCGCCTTCAAAACAACCGCATTGCCGAACTGCAGGTCACTCCCCCACAGCAACTTATCCACCAACCCTTCGGCATAGGTCAAAAGCTCCTTCTTCGTCTTTTCATCCTTCGTGCCTTCGGCCAGACGCACTGCAAGAGAAGCAGTCTCGGACATCATCACGCGCAAATCATCCTTGGACATCGGCACACCAAGCAACAGCTTGTAAGTATTCAACGCCTCCATATCACGCTTCGCCAGCAACAGCAGCTGTACATAATAATACGCCGCATCGCGGTACATGACAATCATATCGGGTGCCGGCTTCTTGAACTTGTCAAAGAACGCCTTATACAGCTTATCCGCATCCGCATACTTCTGCGCCGAATAGAAATACGCCGCCACCGTCAACCGCTGCGCCCAAGCATCCGCCGAATCCGGATTCGGCAACGCGTTGATCTGACTCAACACCTCCTGCAATTTGCCCTGCCTCAGCATCACGCCCGTGCGCACAGCTTTAAACTGCGCGGCCGACTTCGGATACGCCTTCAAACCATCATCAATTATCATGTCCGCATACACAGACAAACCGGCATCCAGCAACGCCTCCGCAAAACGCACCTCGTTGGCGGCAGCAGCCTCGGCGGCCCTTTCGGCATCCGTAAGCTCAGGCGCGGCGACCTCCCCTGCATTCTCCTGTGCACAGGCCACGCCACACCAAAAACCGACCGCTAACAGCGGCCCCAAAAAGCGGCAATGATAGTTCAAATTCATAGCAGTCCTATTGTAATCCTTTTAGCATTTGAAGTCAAGCACAGAAAAGCGACCATCTACCGATTTCCACTCCCACCGCCCCAATCCGCTTACCTGCACCTAAAGTACGCACCCTCTTTCCGCAAATCACTCACTCAAACGCACCCTATTCCTCCTCGCGTGAACCCTCTCCCGCCCGCCTCAACTCCTCACTCTCCGCGCCTCCGCGTCTCCGCGTGAGCTTTCTCTCCTACTCCTCAAACCACGCCTCCACCGGCACACTCAACCCCACCCCATGCATATAGTTATAAGTCGCGCGCCGCAGCCCCCTCCCCACAGCCTCCAAGTCACCCAAATACCCCGGCACCCGCCACGGCGCCTCATTCTGTGCAAACCCCGACTTCGGCAACGGCAGCCGCTTCACCCCAAACCGCCCCGGCTCCCGCCACATCCCGCTATGCACCGTCAACGCGAACCGATGCCAATACGCCGACTGCACCACCCCCGCCTTAAACAATCTCCGCACAAAATCCAACCCCTCCAACACCTCCCTTTGCCCCTGTCCCGGCACTCCGTACATAAGGTACGCGTGCACCAACACCCCCGCCTCCGCAAACGCCCCCGCCACCTTCCGAATCTCCCGCTGCGACACCCCCTTATCCAGCCGCTTCAACAACCCATCCACCGCACACTCCGCCCCGCCCGTCACCGCCACACACCCCGACTCCGCCAGCAGCCGACACAACTCCGGCGTAAACGCCCTCTCAAACCGCACATTCCCCCACCACTCAATCCGAAACCCCCTCGCAATCAACAACCGCGCCACCCCCGCCAACAGTGCCGGCGGCGCCGCCTCATCCGTAAAATGAAACCCCCTCTCCCCCGTCTGCTCAATCACCTCCACAATCCACTCCACCACCCGCTCCGCCGACGCCGGATCAAACCGCTTGATGTAATCCAACGACGTATCACAAAACCCGCACCGATGCCAATAACACCCATGCGCCAACGTCAGCTTATTCCACCGCCTCACGCTCCACAGCCGATGCATCCGATTCACCGACTCCCCCATCCGCAAATACTGCTTTAAAGGCAGCCCCCCAGCCCCCGGCGCCAGCCGCTCCCCAGCCCGCCCCTCCCCAGGCGCCCACGCCCTCCACTGCCCGGC
>JAVBMC010000017.1:0-20772 GCA_031552845.1 Kiritimatiellia bacterium | reverse complement strand
AACGCTGGTGCGCCTCCCTGCTTTGCAACAGGTCGATTACGATACCCCGGAAGATTTTGAACTGCTTATCCTGCTTTTCAAGCGGTTTACGTCCTCGTTTGAGCTTATTCGCATTGATCCAGGTCTGCGCGCAGTGCCACGAATAGGCCGGAACTGTTGTTAAGTCCAAAGCTGATGAGCGTAATAACCCCGTTTGAGTTCATTGCGGATCGTGCGTGTGCAACAGCACAAGCGCACGGCCATTTCTTTGCAGAACGCAGCAACCTGCACCCGGCGTCCGGGAGCTTGCTTGCGGGCTTCTGCGTGCCATTGTTCAAAACGCTGGCGGTCAAGCTGAGTTAAAGGTTGATTCTTACGGCGGGGTTTTGTATGCTGGCGGCGTTCCATCGGCGGCTCCTTTCGGTTGTTTGATTTAGTCATCAAAATGATACGAAAATCGGCCCGCCGATGGAACACTAAACGTCTCAACCGGCGGTTAGATTTTCGCGCCCCCCATGGGGGGGCTCCCCTGAAAGAGAGCGTGCCCGGGTCCCCCCCCCACCTGCAGGGAAAAGATAGTTTACACTTTACACATGAAAAGATCTCAAGGGACTTTTGGACTTGTGCTAGAGTGTCGAAAATGTTACTATGAGTGCCGTTAGCAGGGGTATAATTTCTGCAGATTGGAGTGCTTTTATGATGCGTGCTTTGTTGTTTGTGTTGACGAACTTGGCGGTGATGGTGGTGGTGGGTGCGGTATGTATGCTGCTGGGGCTTGATCAGACGAGTTTGATTGGGTTGTCAGTGTTTGCTTTACTGTTTGGTATGGGCGGAGCTTTGATTTCGCTGTTGATGTCGAAGCAGATCGCAAAGTGGTCGATGCGTGCTAAGGTGTTGACGGGCAATGAGGGGGAGCAGGCGCGTTGGTTGGTGCAGACGGTGGAGAGTTTGGCGATGCAGGCTGCAGTGAAGATGCCGGAGGTGGCAATTTATCAGGGTGCACCGAATGCGTTTGCAACAGGCGCGTTTCGTAATAGCGCGTTGGTGGCGGTGTCGTCAGGGTTGTTGGAGAAATTGCAGCCGAATGAGGTGCGGGCGGTGCTGGGGCATGAGCTGTCGCATGTGGCGAATGGCGATATGGTGACGATGACGTTGTTGCAGGGCGTGTTGAATGCGTGTATCATTTTGCTGTCGCGCGTGATTGGCATTACGGTCGATAGGACTGTGTTTGGTAATAAGCGCGGTTATGGGTTGGGGTATGTGTTGACGTATCTATTGATGCAGATGGTCTTGGGTATTTTTGCTTCTTTGATTGTAATGGCGTATTCGCGACATCGTGAGTATGCGGCGGATGCGGGTGCGGCGAAACTCTTGGGAGCACCTCGTGATATGATTAATGCGTTGAGGCGGTTGGGAGAGATTCAGTCCGGCACGTTGCCTGAGGGGCTACGGGCTTTTGGCATCGCGGATTCAAAGAAGTCGTTGGCGGAGTTGTTCGCTTCACATCCTTCGATGGAGAAACGGATCGCCCGGCTGTCTGAATCAACCGGGCTTGGCTATTGAGATTGTTCAATAGCTTAAAGTGATTGGGCGCGTTTGCGCATGAGAGACAGAATGGCGTGTGCCGTTCTGTTTTTTTATTAGCTGTTCACAAAAACAAAGGAGGACGGTTTACACCGTCCTCCTCGTCTAGAAAAACCTAATAAAAGGTTCTTACTACCAGCGGTCGCCGCCGCCATGATCGCGGTCACGGCCGCCGCGGAATCCACCGCGTCCGCCGCCGCCTTCACGGCCGCCACGGAATCCGCCGCCGCCACCGCCGCGTTCTTCGCGGGGCTTGGGTTGGGACTCATTCACGCGCAGTGCACGACCATCAAACTCACGGCCGTTAACTTGTGCGATAGCTGCGTTTGCCTCTTCTGCATTAGGCATTTCCACGAAGCCGAAGCCTTTCGAGCGCCCCGACATTCTGTCTGTAACGACACGGGCAGCTGCAACCTGTCCATAGGGAGCGAAGAGCTCCTGTAATTCGTTATCCGTCATCTTATAAGGCAGGTTGCCAACATAGATGTCCATTCCGTGTATCCTTCTTCATCGCCATGTTGATCAGTGTAATCCGCTGTTAGGCACCATGGCCAGCCCGACAGCGCAGGTCAACAGAGACCCTTGTAAGGCCACATTATGGACTTTTTCCTTTTCATAGCAAGTACAAAGTGCAACGGTGGAAGATAAAATCATTCGCCGATGATTTTGATAAGCACGCGTTTGGGACGCTTACCGTCGTATTCGCCGTAAAATATACGCTCCCATGTGCCGAAATCCAAGCGGCCGTTTGTGATGGCGACGACGACTTCGCGTCCCATGATCTGGCGTTTGAGATGAGCATCGGCGTTGTCTTCAAAACCGTTGTGGTGATATTGGCTATGCGGTTTTTCGGGGGCGAGTTTCTCTAGCCATGTTTCAAAGTCCGCATGGAGTCCGCCTTCGTCGTCATTAATGAAAACGCTGGCGGTGATGTGCATGGCGTTGACGAGCAACAGGCCTTCACGGATACCGCTGGCTTGAAGGACTTCTTTTACCTGCGGGGTGATATTGATGTAGCCGCGGCACTGCGGATGATTGATAGTCAGTTCGTGCCGATAGGATTTCATATCAATAGTCCATTGAGCTGCCGCCGATGTGCTCGCGGAGCAGTGAGTTGCCCGGCACGGTGCCAGGGTCAAGCGAGATGAAGTTCTGAAGGAACCCGGCGAGTCTGCGGGCTTCGGGGTAAACATCATCGTGCGGTTTGATTTGTGCGAGCAGTGGCGATGCGAATGTTTTGAGTACCGCGAGCTCGTAATCCAGCGCAGAATTGAAGACTGCATCGGCCAGATGTTGGTGCGGGAATATCCAGCGGCGCTCGCCTGCGCGGACGCTATCCCAACGACGGAGTGTATCAACCGCACGATAACCGCGGAAATGGTTGTCGCGTACCATGCGCCGCAAGAGGCGGTTGTCGGTGGTGGAGATGCGATTGTTACGATCGAGCGCAAGCTGCGTGAGCGCACTAATGTAGATGAGGAATTTCTCCATGCGCGGGATGGCGGGGGTCAGATCAGGGTTGAGGCTGTGAATACCTTCCATGACGATGATGCCGTTAGGAGCAAGGGTAGTGAGATTGTCGCGGTTATAACGAAGTTTCTTCTTGAAGTCAAACGCGCTCATGTGGACGGCTTTGCCAGAGAGCAGTGCGAGCACATCGCTGTTCAGGCGGGGCACATCCATCGCGTTGATATGTTCGTAATCAAGATTGCCTTGTTCGTCGCGCGGGTTATCGGCATCGCCGACAAAGTAATCATCTGTCGAGAGGAGAAGCGGCGCAAAGCCCAAAATACGCAGCTGCGTCATCAGGCGTTTGGCAGTTGTTGTCTTGCCTGCGGAGGAGGGGCCTGCAATAAGAATCAGGCGGGGGATTGGCGTGCGGCTGACAATTTGGTCGGCAATGCGGGCGAGCTTCTTTTCGTGCAGAGCTTCTGCGGTGAAGACAAAGTCCTTGGCTTCTCCTTTGAGGATGGCTTCGTTGAGCTGTCCGACATTGGAGAGTCCGATGATCTCGCCCCACTCGGCGTGTTCTTTGAAGATGCTGAAGAGGTAGTCGAATGGAGGAAGGTCTTCAAGCGTCTCCGGTTTGTGCTGGGGCGGCAGGTTGAGAATGAATCCGCCTGTGGCCGGAACCAAATCAAACATTGTTAGCACGCCTGTTCTATGCGCAACAGTTCCTTGGCAGAGATCGAGAAAATCACCGCAGCGGATGAGTGTCACAATTGGCGGATTACGATGGGCGAGGAGTTTGGCCTTTTCATCTTCACCTGCCTCATGCAAGCTGGCAAGGGCTTCATCATAGGGCAGTGCGGTGAATTGGATGGGTTGGTCTTCGGCAATGATGCGCTGCATGACTTCTTTGAGGCGTTGGACTTTCTCTTCACCGTCGTGCCATTGAACAGACCAATAGAGCGCGGAGCCATAAGCGTGACGCACGCGGTAGTTTACGCCGGGGAAGGTTTCGCGGATTGCCTTGGCGAGCAGGAATGCCAGCGTCCAACGGTAGATTTGCCAACCATTGGGGTCCGCTATTGTCAGGGGCCGCACAGCGGCGTTGGCAAACAACGGATGGTAAAGTGCGGCGACGTCATTATTGAGTAACGCACCCAATACCGGGTGTCCATTGACCGTTCGATCGCTGAGGAATGGCAGCAGTGTTGAGCCCATAGGGGTCATGATCGGTGCTTCGTTTTCGATTTGCACCTTCACCTGTTGAAGCATTTGTTCTGCCATAGCGCCTCCTTTCAGTCGGTTATTTAGTTTGCTGCCAAGCTGTCCGTGCGGCAGGAGCTTGTTTGAAGCCGAGAGTTTTGCGGACGACCGCCCAGCCATAGACCAGCAACGTCAGCCAGCAAACGGGAATGTGATAGAGCCACGCGATGTCCGGCGTGCGCCGGTAACCGCGAATCATTTGCATCAGCAGCGGAAGGACTAATGCTGTGGCAAGGACAAATAGGATAATGCCGGTCTTTTTCTGCTGCGCCCATGGGTAGGTGCGTTGCGTGCTTTGTGAGAAAAAGAGGAAGTCGCGGATGCGGCGCTTTTGCTTGCGATGAAAGTCGGCCAAGCGTGAACAGTAAAGGTGCACAATGCCGTTCTTGACTTTTGCCGCATAGACAGGTGCGCACAGCGCTGCGGCATAAAGCAAGTCAATATCGAACAGATAAGGTTTCCAACTTACACCGGGCGTTTCCAACAACGTGCGGCGGAAACAGAATCCATTGGCGCCGATGGTTGGCAGAGCTTGGGGGGTGAGTGTAATTTTAAGGTAATCGCCTTTATCCTCCGTCGGCACAGGAAGAGCCGTCCATTTGCCGGTGATGGCGCAGGTACGGTCGTAGTTGCCGGTGAAGAGACAAATGGGATCGTTCATGCCCAACAGCGCGAAGTAACGGGTGAGGGCGGAGTCGTGAGGGCGGCGGGTGTAGGCGATGGGTTCGGTTGCGAGAATCTCAGGGTCTGCAAAGGGAGCCATCATTTCGGCTAACCATTGCGGAGTCGGCAGGATGTTGTCACTGTCGATGAGGGCGATGATTTCTCCTACGGCATGTTCAATGCCTGCGGCTTTTCCGGCTTCGCCTGTCTTGAGAGGATTCTCGACTACCTTATCTGCACCATAACGCAAGGCGATGTTACGGGTGTCGTCTGTGGAGCCGGCATCGGCGATGATGATTTCGTATTCTCCACGCGGGAACGTCTGCTCCGCGATGGCCTCTAAGCAGGCCGGTAAGGTTGGCGCGGAGTTGAGCGTGGGAATGACGATGCTGAGCTTCATGTTGTAAAGTAAGGATTGAGTAAATCGGCCAAACGGGTTTGCAGATAAGGCGTAACGCCCCATGCATCACGCAGTTCAATGTACTCGCGCACGGCTTCGATTTGCCCGGGCTTGAGAGCATGTTCAGCGCGAATGAGGATATTGCGTGCGGTAGCTTCCGAAGAAACGAATTCAACCACCTTGACGCGGAAGCCGATAATCCGCAGGATCTGCGTGCGCATCGTGTCTGTCAGGATGTCGGCCAAGCGTTCACGTAGAATACCATGACGCAGAAGCGCTTTCATCGGTCCGCGTGTTTTCATCTGCTTTTGCAGATCGTGCTGGCAGCAGGGCGAGCAGAGGATGTAGCGGCTCTTCCATTCGGCCGCACGCGCGAGGGCATCGTCGGTAGCGGTATCACAGGCGTGCAGGCTGGTGACAATGTCCGGGCGGAAGGGAAGCTTAGCGGTATTGATGTCGCTTTCGATAAAGGAAACTTCTTCATCAAGCGCGAGCCGCTTGGCAATTTCGCGTGAGTTCTCAATAATAGCAGTATTCTTATCAATGCCAACCAGCTTTACAGGGACTTGATAAACGTGCGTGATATACTGGTGCAATGCAAAAGAGAGATAGGACTTGCCGCAACCGCAGTCGGCAATGGCTAAATACTCATTGCCCTCGGGCAGTGCAAATTGCTTTTCACCGTCTTGCTTGAGCGTGGCATCGAGCTGTGCAAGGAACTCGTTGATTTGGTCATACTTGCCACGCATGGAGGCGCGCAGTGTTCCATCGGGGGCGGCAATGCCCAACGCTTTGAGCAACGGCGAGGAATTGAAGGCATCCAGAGGGCGGTGTTTGACACGGTCATGCTCTTGTAGCAGAGGCGGTGCTTCAGCATCGGCTGCAACAGGCGTGCGCGAAACAAACGGCTTGCCTTTCTTCGTGATGCGGATCTGAATTTCCTCGGCGGCAGTCAGGACATGCAAGGTGCGCGGGCCAATCTGCTCCAGTATCTCTTGCAGACCGCTTTGCACACCGGCGGGCGTGAAGTTCTTGACGGAGGTCTGGCCATCGTCGGTCATTTCTGCCTGGTATGTTTTTTCGCCGCGCAACAGGATAGGGCGCAGGCTGATACGGAAGTTCTTGCCGCCCCGCCGGAGGTTCTGGACGAGTTTGCGGAAGAGAGGGTCTTTGAGGACGATGTTATTGATTTCGGCGGCTAATTCCGCCGACAATGCTGTACGGGATTCTTTCATAGGAGTATTGTAACGTATCCAAGGCTGAAAAACAAGGCGGGACTCGCGTTACTCGGGTGAAGTTGTTTGGCTTGATGCGTTTTCGAGCAATTGACGGAGCGCGGCCGCACCTTCTAAAATGCGTGGCCCAGGGCGGCAAATGATGTCAGTCGTGAGTTGGTCGGATTGGCTATAGCGTCCGGCCTTGATGGCTGGAATCTTTTGAAGCACCACTGGGAGAGCGACGGCCTGTTCAAGCAGAAAGAGTACGATGTCAGGATTGGCTTGGACTGCCCATTCGAGTGAAACCGGATAGTAGGGCTGTTCTCGAACCGCTGCAATGTTGTAAGCACCGGCTAATTCAAGCATTTCGGATATGAAGGAACCTTTGCCGGCGGTGATTGGCGGCGTAACCGAGACGAGGATTAGTACATTGGGCGCTGTTTTGGCAAGCTTGTTTGCTTCGCGGAGCCGGCTGATGCCGTTTTCCAGTTCGGTGGCTTTGGTTGCGGCAAGTTTCGATGTGTTGAGGATGGTGCCGATTTCACGCAGGGCTTGCGGAATATCGGCCAGCGTCTGTGTCTGAATGCGCCGAAAAGGTATATTGATGTTTTTGAGTACACGTTCAGCCCCCGGGTGTGAATCTGTACTCAATAGGACAAGTGTTGGATTCAGGGAGAGGATTGTTTCGGAAAAGGGCTGTCCAAAGTTACCCGCAGCAGGCAGCTTTTGCACCTCCGGCGGCCAATTACAGGCACTCGAACGGGCAATTAGGTTGGATAACCCGCCTGCGGCAGCCACAAGTTCGGTAATATTGGGGCTAAGGGAGATGATACGCGGGATGTTTCCAGGATGGGGCAGGGAGTTATCTGTTTCGGCGTGCAAAATACAGGGCAATAGAGGAATTAAGAATATGAACAATATTTTGCGAGAAAGGTTCCAATAAAACGAGCCGCGAGACGTTTTAGGTTGTGTGTAAAAATAGTTATTACAACAATACAAGGGGTAGTTATGAAAAAGTCTATACATGAGAATGCTTATCGCGTTGTGATGGAGTGGTTGCGTCAAGAACGTAATGCCGCTCGCGTGACAATGCAAGAGCTGAGCATGGTGTTAGGCGTGTCTCACACGTGGGTATCGAAAGTGGAAACGGGCGAACGCCGTCTGGACGTACTGGAGTATGTTCGGTTGTGCCGTGCGTTGAAGCTGGATCCGGCTGTCGGGCTGAGGCTGGCTGATGCGGCAATGACCCGTGCAGAGCAAGAGTCGGCCGGCTAATAGCTGACCGTGCTTTAGGATTCGTCGCGGATAGCATATCGGCCTTGAAGCGCGCGTTTAAGCGTGAGGGGGTCTGAATATGCTATTCCGCTGTCCGCAGGGAGTCCGAAAGCAAGACGTGTAATGCGGATGGGGTAAGGCTTGAGGCGCTCGGTTATATAATGTGCCGTGGCGTCGCCTTCAAGGTCGGTGCTGAGTGCAAGGATAATTTCAGTCACTTGCGCAACAGCGACCCGTTTGAAAAGAGCTTCCAATCTTAAATCATCTGCCGCCGTGCGGCGTGCCGGTGAAATCTTGCCCATCAGGGCGTGGTAATGCCCGCGAAACGCACCGGACCGTTCAAGTGTCGCAATGTCGGCAGGTTCTTCGACGACACAGATTATATCGGAGTCGCGTGCCGGATCGGTGCAGCGTATGCAGGGGTTGCGTTCTTTGGTGGTGAAGGTGCCGCAGTCCGAACAGGTGCAAACGGTGTTGGCCAATTCTGTGAGCGCATCAATGAGCGGTGCTGCGAGGTGGTCGGGATTGTTGGCCAGTGCTATCGCAATACGTTCGCTTGAACGTTTGCCTAGACCGGGCAGACGTTCAAGGGCGTGCAAGAGATTGGCCAACATATCCATAACAAATCGTCCGCTGTAAAGGCAAGCGCGTGTGCGCCGACACAAAGGGTATTGGTGTTGCGCACGCGCTGATAGGAGGACTTATCAGCCGAAGAGGCTGTTGGCTCCGCCGTTTTCTTTCATGAGCTTTTGCATGGCGTCTTGGGTTTGCTTTTTGACGCCTTTGAGCGCACCGTTGAGGACGTTGCTGAGCATTGTCTCGAAGCGTTCGGGTTTGCCTGCGATGACTTCGTCGAATGCGTTGGGCGCGAATTTGAGCGAGGTGATGGTGAAGTCGCCCTTGGCCACGCAGGTGATACCGCCGTTGGCGTATTCGAAGGTGATTTTCTCCACCTCGGCTTGGATGCGCTTGGCTTCTTTGCGCATTGCCATTGCTTGTTTGACTTGATCGAAGATTCCGGCCATGATAAGTTCCTTGTGCTTGGTGTTAGTTTTCTACGCCGACGACGTCTCCGTTGAAGAGAGTGACGGCTTCTTTTACAATGGGTGAGGTATAGACTTCTGCCCGCGTTTTTGCGTCTAATGCCGCCGGGTCTTTGGGGTAGGTTTCGGGGGTGTTCGGCGACGGCAACACCCCCGAGTGCAGACTGACTGGTGGTGGCGCGTCCCGGAGGGCGGCCAAGCGGCGCAGGACTTCGTCGAGCGTCGTAGCGCGGGCGATGCGTGCGCAGCGGATGAGAGTCATTTCAAGAAGTGTCCGCACTGAAAGCGAATAACGCAGACGCCCCTCTGCTTCAGTCAGTTGATCTGTGATTTGCAGAATACGTTCGGCACTGGCTTTTTGCGCCTGTGCTTTGAAGGCGGAGATTTGATCAACGGTGACATCGAAGCGCGCGGCGTCTTCGCCGAGCTGCTGGCTGACGAGGAGGTTGCGGAAGTATTCCATCAGTTCGCCGACGAGGCGGCGCATGTCTTTGCCGGCGCTGTCGAAGAAGGAGATGAGCTCGAGTATCCTGGGGATGTCGCCGTCGAGAATGGCACCTGCAAGGTCTTCGAGTGATTTGCGTGCTACGAGGCCGAAGACGGCGAGGACGTCTTCTTCGTCGAGGGTGGTGCCTTTGAAGGAGATGAGCTGGTCGAGCGCGGAGAGTGCGTCGCGCATGCCGCCTTCGGCACCGCGGGCGACGGCGAGCAGGGCGTCGTCGGAAACGGTCACGCCCTCGGCTTCACAAATAAGGCGCAGACGCTCGACAATCATGCCAGTCTGAATACGGCGCAAATCGAAGCGTTGGCAGCGGGAAATAATCGTCGGCAACACCTTATCGCCCTCGGTCGTGGCGAAGATGAATTTGACGTGCGGCGGGGGTTCTTCGAGTGTCTTGAGCAGGGCGTTGAAAGCGGCCGAGGTGAGCATGTGCACTTCGTCGATGATGAAAATCTTAAAGCGGGCACGGGCCGGCTGGAAAGCCACCTGATCAAGCACGCTATGCACGTCCTCAACCTTGTTGTTCGAAGCACCGTCGATTTCCTGTACATCGAGCGCACTGCCAGAAGTGATTTCGCGGCAGACGTCGCAGGTGTCGCAGGGGTGGATGGTGGGGCCTTTTTCGCAATTGAGGGCTTTGGCGAAGATGCGCGAGAGGGAGGTCTTGCCGATGCCGCGCGGGCCGATGAATAGGTATGCGTGCGCGATGCGGCCGCTTTCAATCGCGTTCGCCAGCGTGCGGGTTACATGCGCCTGACCGACGACGTCTTCAAACTGTTTGGGACGCCACTTTCGGGCTAATACTTCGTATGCCATTCCAACCTCAACTTCACCTTTCTCTGGTGCATTAGTATAGCATAACGGGAGGCCTGAGGCAATGAGAAACCTTTGTCGCACTCGCGTGCATCTAGTTGCAATTATCAGTCAGGATTCGTGAGGCCTATCAGTTATGATGCGATACTGATATGAGTCACAGTGCGGTACTCATATGTGTATGAATGCATGACTGGTAGAAGTCACGAGGCGGTACTCATATGAGAAACAAATCGGTACTCATATGAGTATCATTCCTGTTCTAGGAGAATGAAGATATAATGCCGGAGGTGAGTGGAATTGCGGTTGACTCCTATGGTTGAACGTGTTATCCTGACTGCAGATGATTTTGGGACATTGTGGGTGAATGACGCAAAGGAGGATTGATATGTATGGGTTGTTGCTTCCGTTGCTGTTTGCATTTCATTTGGATTATTCGACGAATTTGACGGTTCGTTGTGATGTACCTCCGAAGCATTTGGTTTATACGGAGAGTTTTAAGCTTTTGGCCGATGGTAATGAGGTGAAGCCGTTGGCACCTTTGCCGGAGTATGCTTTCAGTAATTCGTTTTCCGTGGCGTATGCGGTGAAGGCTCCGTCGGCGTTGCAGCTTGAGTATCAGGGATGTAACGAATCGGTGTGTTTTTTGCCTGAAGTGTTGCGTTATTCTTTGAATGCGGATGGTACGTTGACTGCAATTGCTGAGGCGGATGAGCCTGAAGATGGGACGGGGGATGTGCTTGCGTTTGCGGGCGGGTATATGGGCGTTCAGGCGTTTAGTGATTTTTTGGACCTCAAGCCTTCCGGTTGGAACTTGCAGGTGGTATTGTCGGAGTATGGCTGGTTGTTGACGGTGTTGGTGATTTTGCTGGGTGGTGTGTTGTTAAATCTGACGCCTTGCGTATTGCCGATGATTCCGATCAATCTGGCGATCCTTCTGGGTAGTGGCAGCAGCCGGCGTGCAGGTTTCCTCTATGGGACAGCCTATGGGTGCGGGATTACTGTGGTGTATGGTGCCTTGGGTTTGTTGGTCATGCTGTCGGGGAGTTTCTTTGGCGCCCTGCAATCATCGCCGTGGTTTAATATTGCTATCGCGGTGCTGTTTCTGTTTCTGATGCTGGCGGTGTTGGATGTTTTCAATATCGATTTCTCCAGATGGCTGCCGCGTGCATCGGATAAGCGGGGGTTGGCTGTTTCATTTAGTGCCGGAGCCGTGAGCGCGTTATTGGCGGGGGCTTGCGTGGCGCCAATTGTGTTATCGGTGCTGTTGCTGGCAGGGCGATTATATGCTGCCGGAGTTAGTTGGGCGCTGTTGCTGCCGTTTGTGTTAGGTTTGGGCATGGGAGTGCCTTGGCCTCTGCTGGGGTTTGGCGTTACTGTCTTTCCACGCCCCGGGCAGTGGATGAATGTGTTGAAGAAAGTCTTTGCGGTGCCGTTGCTGTTATTGGCTGTATACTACGGTTATTTGGCTTGGAATGGTTTCAGTGGAAGTGTTGCGGGTGCTAAGGCAGATGTGGCACTTGCCAACGATTCAGCTGATGACGGTAAGCCGGTGCTGTTGGACTTTTGGGCTACGTGGTGCAAGAACTGTGATGCCATGGAAGCCACGACATTCAAGCATCCTGAGGTGATGAAGCGGCTGGAGAACTACCGCGTCATCCGCGTACAAGCCGAGAACTTGAATGACCCTGATACACGGGCTTTGCTGCAGGAGTTTGGTATTACCGGCCTCCCGGCGTTTGTTATTTTATCGTCGGGCAGTCCGTTGCCTAAGGGCGTACGTGACCATACCCGGTGATTTGGTATTTGTAAGAGGTTAACTCTTCTAATCCCACCGGACCGCGCGCGTGCATTTTGTCGGTGCTGATGCCCATCTCTGCGCCCATTCCGAATTCGGCTCCGTCCGTGAAGCGTGTGGAGGCGTTAAGGTAGACGGCCGCAGAGTCGACTTCCTTGAGAAAGCGCTTAGCACTGGGCGTGTGGCGCGTCAAGATCGCGTCGGAGTGATGTGAGCCGTATTGATTGATATGGCGTATGGCCTCGGCGACGGTTTTCACAACGCGGACATTCATCTCATTGGCCAGATACTCGGTATAATAATCGTCATTGAGTACGGGCTGCGCTTCTGGAATCAAGCGGCAGGTTGTCGCATCACCGTGTACGTGGACGTGATGCTTTTTAAATGCTTTGGCCAAGCGGGGAAGGAACTGCTCGGCAATCTCACAGTGGAGGAGCAGCGTCTCCAGCGCGTTACAGGCACTGGGACGTTGACATTTGGCATTGATGATGATGTTAATGGCATCGTTAAGGTCGGCCGTTTGGTCAACAAAGATATGGCACACACCCTTGTAGTGCTTCAGCACCGGCACTCGGCTGAGTTCGGTGACCGCACGAATCAAGGACTCACCTCCGCGAGGAATCACGACATCCACATAGCTATCCATCTGCACCAAATGCTGCACGGCTTCACGGTCGGTCGTCTGAATCAACTGCACTGTATATTTGGGGAGGTCCGCCTGCTGGCAGGCCTCGGCAATGATACGTGCAATGATGCGGTTTGAGCGGAAGCACTCTTTACCACCACGAAGGATGACGGCATTTGAGGTCTTGATGCAGAGCGCGCTCACGTCGGCAGTCACATTAGGGCGCGCTTCATAGATGATGCCGATGACGCCCAAAGGCACACGCGTTTTGAGGATGGAGAGTCCGTTCGGACGGTTACGGCGCCAAATCTTTTTGCCGACAGGATCAGGCAGTTTGATGATGTCGCGGATGCCTTGAATCATCGAATCAATCCGTGCATCGGTCAATGTCAGACGGTCAATCAACGCCGCGGACAAGTTGTTTGCATGCGCGTCGTTGAGGTCCAAAAGGTTTTCGCTCTTGATTTCATCCCTGTTTGCCTGAAGGGCATCTGCAATAGCGGCAAGCGCGAGGTTTTTTTTCTTGGACGAAACACAGGCCAGCTTATGCGCGGCTTCGCGTGCATTTTGGCCTAACGTTAAAATGTCTTTTTGGAGCGTCATATGGTTGAAAGCCTTTCTCTGTTTGCAGGACGGGCGTAAAAAGGATATTGGTGGCGGTTTGGCAAAGCCTCAGCGGGGATATCCCTCCACCGCTTGTAAGCATAAAGCCATTGCGTGGGATAACGGCGGATTAGTTTAGTCGCTTCGTCGGTGACCCGCTGCGTGAGCTCCTCAATGGTTTCGCCTTCCTTGGGATGAATGATGATCGGCGGCTTGCCATGGTAAGTGCCGTCAGGGCGGCATTGCAAATAAGCGACCGCAATCACCGCGCCTTTCGTACGCTGTGCGAAAAAGGCCGGGGTCGGTGCCGTGAGGGCAGGGTGCCCTAAGAATGAAGTCCACACGCCGCCTTCACGTTTGGAAAGATGTTGGTCAGTCAGCACTGCGATGTTTTTGCCTTTGCGCAGCGTGCGAAGCAACGGTAGGGCGGCGCCTTCTGCTAGCACGATTTCCTGCCCCAGCCGTGCGCGGAAACGGTTGAGGTTTTTAGTTGTTTCAATGGTGCCGACTTGTTTGCCGACGCTCATGAGCGGATAGCCGTTGGTTACGACAACATGACCTGCCATCTCCCAATTACCATGGTGGGAGGTGACAATTACCTTGGGACCCGGCAGATCTAACGCTGCTCTCCATGAGGGCGACATGGGCGCCCAGCGCAGAACACGGGCGGCACTGTCCTTGCTGAACCAGAAAAGATCAAACAACACGCGTGAAATATTGCGATAGGTGCCGACGAGTAAAGCATGCTTGCGCTTGGGCGAGGCATTGGGAAAAACGAAGTCAATGTTGGCCTGAATGAGACGCTTGTCGCGCGGCGTGATGTAAGGCCCCATCCAAGCCAGTATCTTAGCGCAGCGCAGAACGGCCGGACGGCTGAGGTGGGGAATCGTGGCGCAGCCGATCGAGACAGGGAACCATTGGGCGTGCCAATAAAACCAGCGCCAAACTTTTTTCAGATGTTTGTTGCGTTTGCCCATATCAGTTGCTTTCACCCAGTGCTGAACGGACTTCGTCAACGGTGCAATTAAAGACCCGCGCCAACTCTGCAGGGGGCAGGGGGTGACGCGCCGCATAAGCCCGCAATGCTTCAGGCGTGTAAACAAGCTGAGGTATTTCGAGTTGGAGCTGGCGCTCTTCCACCCAGCTGAAATGACTGCGCAAAGCATCGAGCTGCAAAGGAGAGGCCGGCTTCACGTCCGTATCGGCAGGCGTGCGCACAGCGGTGTTCAACGTCACCGTATCGGGACGGATGGTTTTTGCGACTGCGGCGATTCGTTCCACTTGCTCAGGCGTATCATTACAGCCGGGAATGATGAAGACTTCGAGATCAATCAGGCCTGCGTAGTCCGCACGAAAAGCGCGGTAGCCCTCAATGATCTTCTCAAAGGATAAATCCGGATGCGGGCGGGTGACGGCTTCAAAGGAAGCTTGATCCCACGCGTGCAAACTCAGCTTGACCGTATGCGCCCATGCGGCATCTTTGCGGACATCGGCATCGGTAAACAGCGTGCCATTCGTCAGCAGCAGACTCTTGTAGGGCGTTTCTTCACGCACGAACTGGAGTATTCTGCCGAAGCCGAGGTTGAGGGTCGGCTCACCGGAACCGCAGAGGGTGATGTAATCGGTTTTGCCATCGGCTTTAATCCACGCGCGCAGCTCATCAATGATCAACGCGGCATCGGGCGTCGAAATACGCGTGAGGGTCGGGTGAGCCGTGGGCGGCAGCTGGCAGAATCTGCAATTCAGCGTACACGTTTTGAAAGGGATCGGGTCCACGCCTAACGACAGCCCATAACGCCGCGAATGGATGGGGCCGTAAATGTACGAATAGTTGGTGCGTGCCGATTTCATAACCATTACCTAAAGCTGTGAAAGTATAACAGAGGCAAACAGTGTTTGCAATTCGAAATGATTTGACCTTTCTTTAAAAAGTTCTATAATGCCACCCCTTTTACATTCGGACGATTATGCACGATTATCATGGAACCTTGGTCTCGCCCTGGGTGGTGGGTGCCAGAGCGGCGCGCGAAAATTTGGTGCCGGGTTTGATTCTTCAGCTGGCGGCGTTGATTCTCCTGCTCAGTTATTACTTTCTTCCCGGTGTCGCGGAGTTTGTCGAGCCTGTGGCTGACTTACAACGCCACTACGGTCCGCTGGCGTCATTTGTCAACCGTGCTTTCTTTGCGGGTATCCTGCCGGGGCTGTTTTTGCTGGCGTTGCCGTCGCTGCGTACTCAAACGCCGTGGCGCTCCTTTTTCTTTGGCATTGTCTGGTGGGGTATGATGGGGGTCTACTCAGGTTACTTCTATCATCTGCAAGCGGTCATTTATGGTAACGATCACCGTCTGCCGACGTTGTTGCTGAAGATGCTGACGGATCAATTAGTTTACACGCCGTTCTTTGCATGTCCGTTGAATGCAGTGGTACATTTCTGGGAGGCGCATGGGTTCTCGTGGAAGGCGACCGTAAAAGCCTGGCCTCGCCGCTGGGTGCAGCATCTGCTGCTGCCGAACTTAATTCCATGCTGGGTGCTGTGGGTACCGGGCACGATGATCGTCTATTCGTTACCGCAACCTTTGCAGATTCAATTCTCCGGATTGATCGGTTGTTTCTGGGCGTTGCTGTGCTTGCGCGTGGGTGTCCACTCGACGGATAGCAAGCCGAAAGAAAACAAACGTTAACTACTGCTTACTTTGCGCGGTGATGAAGGCCGCCGCCTGATCGGCAATGTCTTCCCAGCCCGGATCCGTCAATACAAGGTGCGACATATCCGGCTGTATAATCACATGCGGAGCCTGCCAGTCTTTCAACCAGAGTAATGACGTCGGCGAATCCACAATGCTGTCACGCTGCGGCACGGCGGCAAACAACGGCAACAGCGGACGGTGCGGACTTGCAATTAAGTGGTCGGTTGCGGTGAAGAGTGCCTTATAAGTTTCCAGCGGAATAAAACGGTCAGCGGTATAACCAATGCGGTCGGCAGAGAAGGGTGACTCTAGTTTCTTTGTGAAGCACAAGACGGGAGATAATAGTTTGTAGAGCGTATCGGGTGCGAGCAGGAATGAACGCTTGCCGGAAACACTGATCAATGGCGCGAACAACACCATGCCGTCTACCAGCTCTGGATTCTTTTCCACCACCAGCAAAGAGAGCGCCGCACCGAGGGAGTGCGCGGCAATCCACACCGTGTCGTGATCTTTGCGTAGTTCTTTCACTTCATGTTCAATCGCGTTGAGCCACATATCCAATGATGGTTTGCCGTTGTCGGCCATGCCCGGTAAACGCATGGCGTGGCAGGTAAAGCTGTCATTGGTAGCCGTAATATGCTGCGCCCATGTGTAAAAGGTGCGCGGGGTATCGGCAAAGCCGTGTACTAAAAGGATAGCCGTTTCGCCCTGTCCGCAGGTAAAAGGTTCAGCCAATGGAAGCAGACCCTCGCCGGTACGTTGCAATGTCTGCTCCCAGCGCTTTTCACGATAGGCAATAAAGCATGCGTAGAGCGCATCGCAAAGGATGACGACAAGTACAATCGCAAGCAGGATCAGCAAGTAACGCGTGCAGGCCGGCATGATTGATTAGCCGTCGATGAACAGCTCGGAGGTCGCGAAGAGCGGATCCGATGTATAACGGATGCCCAAGCGGCGCAGGCCGGCTTCATCACCGGGTGTCAGCAAATGCGACAGGTGCATTTCGCATGCGTTAAGGAGAGGAAGGGCTTCCAAGGCTTTCTGTGCAGGCTGGTTCTTTGGATTCGCCGCGCTCATGGCCAAACCGATCAAGGTTTCGTCAAGATTCAAGCTGCTGTATTTGCCCTTGAGAATGTTATACTTCATGTTTACGATGGAGGCGATAACCTCAGGCGCCAGCAGATGGATTTCGTCAGGAATTTCGGCGAGGGCCTTCAACGCATTGAGAATGGTACTGGAAGCCGCGTGCAGGCTGGAAGAGTTCTTCCCTTTGACGATCGTGCCATCGGGCAGGCAGATGGCCGCGCCGCAATGGATGTCCTTGCTGTTTTTGAGTTGGGACTCTTCAGCGGCTTGGCGCGCGGGCTCGACAACGGGACGGTCTTCAGGGATGATGTGCAGTTCGCGCATGAGCATTTCGATGCGGTCGATGGCCTTGGTGTCACTCAAACCGTTTTGCGCGGAGTCGCACAAGTGGCGGAAATAGCGACGGAGGATCTCTTGGCGGGAAGCCTCTTTAACAACCGCGTCGTCAGTAATACCGAAGCCCACGCAATTTACGCCCATGTCGGTTGGCGATTGATAGGGACAGCCGTTGACGGGGTCGATGTGATCCCAGATTGCCTTGAGGATGGGGAAGGATTCAATATCGCGGTTGTAATTGACGGCCACTTTGTTATGGGCATCCATGTGGAAGGGGTCAATCATGTTGATGTCGTGCAGATCAGCGGTGGCAGCCTCGTAGGCGATGTTCACCGGATGCTTGAGCGGCATGTTCCACACCGGAAAGGTCTCAAACTTGGCATAGCCTGCTGAACGTTTCAGCTGGCATTCGTGGTAGAGCATCGTCAGGCACGTCGCGAGTTTGCCGCTGCCGGGGCCGGGGCCTGTGACAACGACAATCGGCCGCGTGGTCGGCACGTACTCGTTTGAGCCGTAACCGTTCTTGCTGACGATCAGGTCGATGTCGTTCGGATAACCCGGCACTGCGCGGTGGCAGTAGACGTTGATGCCCCTGCGTTCAAGCTTGGTCTTGAATTGGATGGCCGCGGGCTGTTCTTGGAAGCGCGTGATGACCACGCCGCAGACGGAGATGCTCCAATGGCGCAGGTCGTCGATCAGCTTCATCGTATCGGACTCGTAAGAGATGCCGAAGTCCGCGCGCATCTTTTTACGTTCGATATCGCCTGCATAGATGCAGAGGATGATTTCGGCCTTATCCTTCAGCCGTTGGAGCAGGCGGAGTTTGACATTCGGATCATATCCAGGCAGCACGCGGGCGGCATGGTAATCATACATCAGCTTGCCGCCAAACTCCAAATAGAGCTTGTTGCCGAACTTATCGCAGCGCCGTAGAATCTCGGCTGTTTGCTCGGAAAGATATTGATCGTTGTCAAACCCTATTTTCATAGTAGTCGCCTGCTGAGGGTGTTAATGATTCAAAGCGTTCCGTCCTGAAGGCGGGTGATTGTATCTGCGATGCGCCTGCAGCTGCGTTCTTGGCCCAGCAGTGCAAGCAAGTCAAATAAGCCGGGACCTTCCGTCATGCCGGAGACCGCCATACGCACCGGATGCACATAAGCGCCAAGCCCCGCCTCGACCGCGGCGCACAGCTCATGCAAAGCCACATCGGTACTCTCCTGCGTCCACGTGGAGAGTCCTTTGAACTTCTCAAGCACCTGCTGCAGGATTTCGATTGTGCCGTCGGGCTTGAGACGCTTCTCTACGCCCTTGGGGTCAAAGGCATAGTCTTCAGTAAAGCAATAGAGGCAGTTGGCAGGGAAGTCGCTGAGTTTCTTTGTGCGCGGCTGCATTTGATCGAGCAGAGCATCGAGCGAACAGCCCAGCGGAGCAGACGGCAAACCGTTTGCCTCCAAACACGGAGCAACGGCAGCGATGAAGTCCGCACGCGGCATCTTGGTGACGTACTCGCCATTCATCCACGTCAGCTTCTTAATATCAAAACGTGCGGCGGCGGAGTTGCAACGGGAGAGTGTGAATGCCTCAACCAACTCATCGCGCGTCATGATCTCGCGGTCGTCTCCCGGCGACCAGCCCAACAGCGCAAGGAAGTTGAACAGGGCGTCCGGCAGGTAACCTTGTTCGCGGAACTCGCCGACGAATGCCGCACCGTCACGCTTGGAGTAAGGTTTGCCCATGTTGTTGACGATCATCGGCAAGTGTGCGTATTGCGGGGGCGTGGCGCCTAAAGCTTTGAAAAGCTCAATGTGCTTGAAAGTATTCTCCACGTGGTCATCGCCGCGGATGACGTGCGTGATGTTCTGCGTGATGTCGTCGCACACGTTCGCAAGATGAAAGACCGGTGAACCGTCCGAACGCACGATGACGAAATCCTGCACATCCTCGGCCTTCTTCTTCAGCGCACCTTTGACAATGTCGGTGAAGGTGAGGGTGCCTTCCTTCGGCATCCGGAAGATCACACACTCGCCCTTGCCGCCCTTATCCTCTTTATACGCCTTACCCTCGGCCAGCAGTTTCTCGGCGGCCGCGAGGTGGACGTTCAGCTGCTGCGTCTGATACACAATTGGCTCGTCAAAGTTCAAGCCCAGCCACTCCATGCACTCCAACAACGTCTGGACGGCCTCGGGAGTCGAGCGCTCCAAGTCGGTATCCTCCACGCGCAGAAGGAACTTGCCACCCTCGTGGCGGGCGTAAAGCCAGTTAAAGATAGCCGCACGGATATTACCAATATGAACATTACCCGTCGGACTGGGCGCGAAGCGTACACGAGGTTGCATAACAATGCCTTAAACTTGTAAAAGTATGATGGGGAAGAATTAAAACACTGCGCTTCATTTTAGCGAATGCCAAGTGTCATTGCAAGAGTAAAGTTAGATGCAAGCCGATATTGTGTTATTGCTGCTTTAGAGGAACTGTTTTCCCGTTCAATATGAATGAGAGGTTCACGCCGTATTTACAGCAGTTTTGTGTGCCTCCCGCATCAATTTTACGCAACAGGTTGATCCGATTTATGTACCACTCACGCCCATTTCACGCAGCACGTATGTTACAGTTGCGTACCACGTGTCTCCGTGTCGCATACCGAGTGTGTTGCGGTTGTGTCTCGGGTGTGATCGTGTTCAGTAATGTCCGATACTGTGATTAAGCACTAACGAGATTGTGTTGCGGCATGTCCGCAATCTGCCCGCAACGAACATTGGACACTGTCGCATCGAATATTGGACAGGAAGTTGTCTGGTTATAAAATAAGGTTCATGTCTAGTTTAGAGCGGATTTTCTCTGAACTGAGCTAAGAGTAGCAGATACAGATTTTCTTGTCGATGATCAAATCTCCACTCCGTCTCTTTCAACTAAAGAGTGCACATTTCCCAGCGTAATCCACGGAACTTCACCAGCCGGGTTTTGGCGACGCCCCAGAAGTTTTCAATGCCATTGACATGCGACTTGCCATTGGCAAAACCATTCGGCAAGTACTTGACTCTGTAATGACGTTTATACCCCATATTCACCACCCCGTCATACGTCCCCACTCATCCGAGTAGATGTCTGACTCATCTGAAGCCAATCGCTTGATAATAGGCACCAGCACGGCTGCGGAGCAGTTGGTGACGATTTGCGTATAGACTTTGCCGTCACGTTTTTTCATGCCGAAAACAATTGTTTTTCCAGCCGCGCCCCGACCACGTTTCCCGCGCACGCGGGGAGCTCCGAAATACGATTCATCGATTTCGATTTCACCCGCCATGAAGTAAGAGTCCTTCTCTGCAAGCTGCGCGATGCGCTCGCGAAACAGCCGGAACAAGCGCTCGATCGTGTGACGGTTCAAGTCTGTTAATTCAGCTGTTTGAGAAGCCGTTAAATCCGTGCAAAAGAGTCTCAAAACTGCCTTG
>JAVBMC010000075.1:0-24213 GCA_031552845.1 Kiritimatiellia bacterium | reverse complement strand
CGGTTAAATCCGTGCAAAAGAGCTTCAAAACAGCCTTGAATTTAGCCTCCGAAAGGTGAGCTGACCCCAAATACTTGTTTTTCATGCGTCAATACTAGTCGAAATTGAGTTTAAGTCAATCTAATCTAGGCATGAACCTTGTTTTTTTGGGTAGCGGTGTTTGTGGCTTGAAAACTGGTGTGAATGTGGTAAAATGGGGCGGTTTTATGAAGCGTAATCATTATTTTGCTCTTTCGGTCTTGGCGTTGCTGCTGGCGTATTGTGGTGTTTCGTATGGGGTGGCGAGGTGGCGCGTCGAGGAGTTGAAGGAAACATATAGTCTTAATTTTGCACGGCATGCGGCGGCGATGGCGAAGATGTTGCGCGTGGGACCGTTGTCGGATTTCTTCTCTTCAGGGGTGTTGCCGAATGCGGCGACGCATGATTTGATCGTGCGGGATTTGCAGCTGTATGCAAAGGCTGTGAAGGTGCCGGATGTGTGGCTGCTGCTGAATGCTTGGGATGGGTTGCGGTTGGGGGCGGCTGTGGGGAAGCCGGACTTTTTGCGGATGGAGCAGCCTTCGGGAAAGGTTGTGGAGTTGCCACGGGAGCTGGCAGAGGCGTTTAAGAGTAGTCCGGGGCAGTTTGTTGCGCAGAGCGCGAATTTGAAGCAGGGGGATGGGAGTACGTTGCCGGTGTATTTTATGCCGGTGTTTAATCCGCGTACGGGGGAGCTGCGGTATGTGGTGGGGGGGAGCCCGAATCATGATGAGTGGATGAGCACGGTTGCGGGGGTGATCTGGCGGGTGTGGCTGGTGCATTTGCCGTTGATGGTGCTGTTGGGGGGGTGGTTGTATTTGCTGTTTTACCGGGATGCTTTGGGGCGGTGGAAGAAGTATCGGGGGTATGTGGAGGCGGTGTTGGTGGTGTGTGTGTCGTTGGCGGTGGTGTTTCCGCTGGCGACGGCTTTGGAGGCGCATGAGCGGCATGGGTTTTATCGGACGTTTGCGCAGCAGGTGGATTTGCATGTGGATCGGCTGATGGGGCGGCTGAATGGAGTGGAGAATCAGATTTTTAATGCAGCGGACCGGCTGGAGGAGATTTCGGGGGAGTTGACGGAGGATGTTTTCCGGGCGTTTGTGGCGCCGTTTCAGGTGCAGCGGTGTTTCTCCGGGGTTGTGACTTTGGAGCGGGTGTCCGAGGGGGAGCGCGGGGCGTTTGAGGAGCGGTTGCGGAAGTTTGAGGCGGAGTTCCCGCATATTTGGCAGCGGGGCACGGGCGAGCAGCGGGTGCCGGCGGAGAAGGCGGATGTGTATTATCCGATGGTATTTGACAGTAATGGCCCGGCGACCCAGCGGCGTTTGTTGGGATTTGATTTTGCAAGCGAGCCGGTGCGGTTGGCGGCTATTGAGAAGGCGTTGCAGACACGAACAACGGCGGTTTCGGATTTGATTACATATGTGAGCGACAATCGGAGCCATCAGGGTATTTTGATGATTCATCCGGTGTTTTCGAGGAAGGCGCCGGAGCGGTTGTTTGCGCTGTTTTCGGTTTCGTTGCGGCTGGTGGATGGGTTGCAGAGTATCACGGGGCGGTACGCGACGGAGCGTAATACGTTGATTCTGGATATCTTTGCGTTGGATGAGGATGGGCGGTTCCGTTATTTCGATTCGTCTGTGCCAGAGCAGGCGAAGCCTTCGTTTGCTTACGTGCCAGTGATTGAGCGGTTGCAGAATCCGAAGCAGTTTTCATTCTTTATTCCGTTGTTTTATTTTGACAGGATGATGGTGATTTGTGCGCATCCGGGGTCGGCATTTTTTGGCGTGCATCCGTTTTCGACCCGTCATTTGGTTTTGTTGATTGGATTGGTGGTTGCGCCACTGTTAGGGGTGATTGTTTTGATTATCCGTAAGCGGCAGGCGGCTTTGACGAAGCTGGTGCGGGTGCGGGTGATGGAGATGATTGAGCAGAGCGAGCGGCTGGTGGAGATTACCGAGAATGTGCCGGCGGTGTTGTGGGAGTTGGACTTGGCGTCGTTGAAGTTCACGTATTTTTCGAAGTATGTGGAGACGTATGCGATTTTGGCTATTGATGATGAGTGGGAGTCGTTCCTAGAGCATCTGCATCCGCAGGATGTGGAGACGTTTCGTCAGGAGTCGTTGCAGCACTTTAAATCGGGTGAGCCGTTGGTGCAGGAGTTCCGGCTGATTGACAAGAAGGGACAGATTTATTGGATTCACCAGCAGGTGACGTTTGCGCTGGAGAATGGGAAGCCGGTTCGGGCGATTGGCATCAGCAATGATATTACTGAGCGGAAGCTGGCCGCAGAGAATTTGGAGAAGATGGATGTGGCGTTGCGTAATGCCCAGCGGCTGGAGGCGGTTGGTTTGCTGGCGGGAGGCATTGCCCATGATTTTAACAACATGCTGCAGGTGATGTTGGGCAATACAGAACTCGTGCTGGCGAACGTTGATACGTCGGACCCGAACTTCGCAGATTTGAGTGATATTCAAAAGGCCGCGCAAAAGGCGTCGGGGATTACGCGTCAGTTGTTGGCGTTTGCCCGCAAGCAGGCGGTTGCGCCTGAGCTGCAGGATTTGAATGTGACGATTCGTGAGAACATGCAGATTTTGAGGCGGTTGGCAGGCGAGGGGATTTCGGTAGACTTTGACCCGGCATTGGTGCCGTGCGTGGTGAGCATTGACCCTTCGCAAATCAACCAGGTGGTTACGAATTTGGTGGTCAATGCACGTGACGCAATCCGTTCAATGTCGACGGCCGGTTCAATTAAGCTGACGCTGGCACCGGTGCATTTGCGCGATATGACTTGTACGTCCGGGCAAACGCTGCCGGATGGCGATTATGTTTGCCTGATGGTGGCAGATAGCGGCAGCGGGATGGATGCGGCGACAATCAGCAAGATATTCGATCCATTCTTCTCGACGAAGGCCCGCGGCAAGGGCACTGGCCTGGGACTGTCAACGATCCATGGTATTTTGAGCCAGAATAAGGGCGGTATCAACGTCAAGAGTACGCTGGGCAGCGGCACTACTTTCTCGCTGTACTTCCCGCAGCACAAGGGCGAGGGCGAGGAAGAATCCGTCTCAGTTGCGCCACGGGTTTCCTTGCAGGATTTGCATGGTACAGGCACGATTCTTGTAGTGGAGGATGATGAGGAAATCTTGAATCTAACTCAGTCAACGCTGCTGTCGCTGGGTTATGAAGTCATTGTTTGCATGCGTGGTGCAGATGCAATTGATATTTTAAAGAATCTCAGCAGCAAGGTGGATTTGGTGTTGGTGGATATGATCATGCCGGAAATGAGCGGGCTGCAGCTGGCACGTCGGATCAGGGAAATGTTTGAAGGAGTGCCGGTGGTGTTTATGTCGGCTTCACCAGAAAGTGTTATGGAGGATCATCCGGAGGATTTCGCGACAACGAAATTGTTGATGAAGCCGTTCGGCTGTGCGGATCTTGGTTTGTTTATCAAGCGGTCGTTGGAACCGGCGGTTGAAGATTAATTTGCTATACTTTCAAACTACGTATATGTTACTGCATAAATTATATATGTTGAGGCTGCAGGGCGGGATAAAGGTGTCGTTCGCGCCGATTGCAGGTTGGCGTTTGATGAATTCCTGCAGTTCTGTCTGGAGGGTACGGGCATGACGGTGAGAACGCGGATCTTTTTGTGCATACTGCTGGGCACGCTCGCCGGAATAGGATTTTTCGCACACAAGGTGTCGGGGTGGCGCGTCCAACGCTTGGATAGTGTTTATGCGCAAACGATGGCTTCGCAAATCTCGTGCATGGCCAGCATGTTGTGTTCAGAACCGTTTGAGCAGCTGTACTATCAAGGTGAAGAACTGTCGGAGGAGACACAGCGTTTTGTTTCCCGCACCTTGGACATGTATTCCAGAACGCTGAGCGGTAATGCGCAATTTTGGGTGTTGTTCTGCACAGATCCCGAGAATGCCGTTTTCACGCTGGGGCCATGCAGTGCAGGGCTCAAGTATCCCATTGTTCCGGACGACAAGGTTTTTGAAAATCCACCTCCGCAACTGCTGGCGGCTTTTGCCGAGCGTAAAGCGGTTTCATTTGAACAGGCACTTCCCAACTCGCTGGAGACTATTCGTGTTTCCTGTGTGCCGATTTTTCATCCAATCACCGGCAAACCGCTGTTTTTGTTAGCAGCAAACAACGAAACGATGTTGTGGCAGCTGGCGTTGAAGACTTCGGCTAAGCAGACCTATTTGTTGTTTTTGCCGCTGACACTGACGCTGGTATTTGTTATTTGGCTGATTTTCGCCCGCGGAAGAGTTGGGCGGCCTGCTAATCGATTCCGTTATGCTGAGGTTTTGGCGGCGGTGTTAGTGGTGCTTTCGCTGCTGTTTCCTTTGACGACATTGTTGCGTGAGGGTGAGGTGTTTGGCCAAGCGTCAAACTTCTTACAGCAAATGGAATATCTTGTGCATCGGCTGGCGAATCGTGTCAGCGGTACGGAAAATAAAGCAATTAAAACGATTGACCGTATCGGATATTTTACGGGCGAGCTGACGTCCGATATTTTCAATGCCTATCTTGAGCCATTCCAGTTGCAGGGGAATTTTACTGCATTGTGCTGGGTTGCCCGTGTGGATGACAAGGATCGCGAAATATTTGAGAATACGAGAAGGGCGGACTTCGATCCGACTTTTGAAATATGGGAGCATGGGTCGGACGGTAATCCTGTCAGGGCGGCTCAACGCGATGCTTATTATCCCATCTGGTTTGCCGGGGACGAACTCTATGCAACCGGGTTTGACTATGCAGGCGACCCCGCCCGCTATGAGGCTTTGGAGCGTGCCATGCGGACACGCCGGACAACGGTTTCGCGCCCGATGGAACTGGTGTTGGGACGGACAGAGGATCGTGGCGTGCTGATTGTGCACCCGGTGCTGCCGACAGAAGATCAGCATCCCATCAGCGGTTTTTTGGTGATGCCGATGCGCTTGGCCAACACCTTGCAAAGCCTGACCGGCATTCGGGAGGACTCGGATATTGATCATATGCTATTGATTGATTTCTTCCGGCTGCATCCGGATGGCAATGCTGAATACGTAGCATCCTCAATGCCGTCAGAGGCTAAGCGCTCGCTTGGCATTCCGCCTCTCTACGAACGTTTACGGGCACCTGAAAAATTTGCGTTTTACCTGCCGTTGATCCTCTACGATACCGCTTTTGTTCTGTGCATACATGCGGGCGATGCGTTTATTGAAGCGCATCCGCTGACGACACAGTATTTGATTATGATGACGGCTTGTATCGGTTTGCCGATATTGTGTTTCATCGTGTTTTGGATCCGCCGCAGTCAATTGACGCTGGAGGCACTCGTTGAAGATTGTACGTTTGAGCTCTCCCGTCAAAATGAACGGTTAATGAATATTACCGAAAATGTCCCGGCGGTGTTGTGGGAACTTGATTTGCTGACGAAAAAGTACACCTATCTCTCGAAATTCAGTCGGAACTATGTGTCGGTCCAAGTTGGAGAGCCGCTTGAAATCGTAGCCGCGCAATTTTACCCGCCCGATTCCGCCCAGATTCTGCAAAACTACAAAGAGCATTTTGAAAGCGGCGAAACGTTTACTCAGGAGTACCGCCTCTTGAATCAAAACAGCGGTGTGTGCTGGATGCAGGAGCATGTGACGTTTATTTTTGAAGGCGATAAACCGATTCGTGCAATCGGCATCACAAGCGACGTAACCGAACGCAAAACATCTGCTCAGGAAACAGCGGATATGGATGTTGCCTTACGTAAGGCCCAACGCCTCGAGGCTGTTGGCTTGTTGGCGGGTGGTATTGCTCATGACTTTAATAACATGCTCCAAGTTATTCTGGGCAACGTCGAGCTGATTCTTTCAGACCTTGACGAGGAGAACAAGCTTTATAACGATATTTTAGAAATTCAGAACTCCGCGCAAAAGGCAACCGGCATTACGCGTCAATTGCTGGCTTTTGCCCGCAAGCAAACTTTCGCTCCGGAAGTTCTCGACCTGAATACAATGTTACGGGCAAATCTTGCCATGCTGCGGAAAATGGCGGGAGAGGATGTAACTGTGAATTTGACGTTGTCGCCTGTACCGTGCATGGTCAAGGTAGATCCGGCACAAATGGTGCAAGTGCTAAGCAACTTGGTTGTGAATGCTCGCGATGCCATCCATGCAACCGATGTCCTTGATAGTGCCGATGCGCAAGGATTGATTACGCTTGCAGTATCGTGCATCAATTTGCAGAAGACGACTTGGGTCTCCGGGCATACTGCCGACCCTGGGCCTTATGTGCGTTTGATCATTACGGACAATGGCTGCGGCATGGATGAGGCCGTTATCAGTAAAATGTTTGATCCGTTCTTCTCGACAAAGGCTCCGGGCGAAGGGACCGGATTGGGCTTATCCTCCGTCCACGGCATCATCACGCAAAACAAGGGCGGCATAAACGTCCAAAGCTCGCCGGGTAACGGCACATCATTCATGCTGTATCTGCCGCAGCACCTGACGGGGGAAGTGTCTGTGCGCGCCAAAGTTGAGAAGGTCTCCGTCAAGGATATCGGCGGCACTGGTACCATTATTGTGGTAGAGGATGAAGAAAGCATTTTGAAGCTGACCCGTGCGACATTGATGTCTCTCGGTTATAATGTGATTGCCATCAATCACTCTCCGGATATCAAAGACGTTCTCGAAGATAAGACCCGTACCATCGATTTGATTTTGTCGGATATGATTATGCCCATTATGAACGGAATGGATGTGCGCAAACTTGCTGCCCAGTTACGGCCCGAAGTGCCGGTGGTGTTTATGTCCGGTTACACGGCTGAGGTATTTGAAGATGGAGATGTCAAGTTCAGTGACGTCAAGATGCTGCATAAACCATTTAACCGTGAATCACTCGCACGCCATATCCGTGAGGCTCTTGAGCAAAAAGATAAGCAAGCCGATTCAAGCAGTTAAGGTATTGCATAGTGATCGGTAGACTGTGCTGATTCATTTCTGATAGCGAGTGCTTCTAATGATTGATAGGGCGTGTCTAGTTTGAAATAGGTTGTATATCAGCAGGGTAGGGCATACTCGCCAAGTGCACCACATCACGTTTAGCTATTCTAGCTTTCCTCCCTTCCTCTTCGCGTATACGTATTCATTAGATAATCAGAGCTGTTTCGGCGAATACGCATCTATCTTGCCACGTGACTTCAGGGACTTTCTCCAATTTTAATCGTTTCCCTTTTCAGGCTCCGACACTGACGCAGTAAATTCGGGCACGAAAAACATGCTTTCTTCAGGGGTACGGTACCACTTGATTTATGGGTACGAAATCAAGTGATTTACGAGTACGAAATCAGGTGATTTATGAGTACGGTACCGCTTGATTTACGTATCAACACAAATCTCAACGAAGATAGCATACTCCCATTCAGCACCCTATTCCGGCGGCGCACGAAAGGAAAGCGTACTAAACCAACGGAAATCAAGTAGTTAAAAGTTCTGTTTTAGCAACTCAACTTTTCACGATTTTCAGGGGTCGTACTCTATTCTAAACTAGACATACTCTAGCAATTATTCGATGTGTCCTATGATATTCTACATATATTTGAGCGTCGCCTGTCCTTTTCAGTTCAATTTTACGATTGCACTCGGTGGCAGGCGTTAAAGTTTTGTTTTTGATTGACTTGTGCAGGCGTACCGTTTATAATTGAATACGTCTTTGAGGGTGTTATGCCAAGGGTATTTTCAGTACTAATTTTGTCCATGTTGTTTTTCGTCGGGTGCTCCGCTTACAAGCTGGGGTCGAACGTTCCGGCTGATTGCCGTGATATTGCCGTACCGCTGTTTGAAAATTCATCAGGCACCCCTGAGATTAATGCGTTTGTGACGCGTGCCGTATTGGATGAGATGCTCCGTGATGGCACCTTTACGCCAATGAGTCTCGACTCCTCAACCGTCAAACTCCTTGGGAGCGTTACCAGCCTCAAATGGCATTCCTTACGCTTCGACCGCAGCCAAAACCTGCAAACCAAAGAATACCGTCTTGATATTGTTGCCCGTGTGACACTTGTTGATTCCCGCACCGGCGTACTGATTCTAAACGAAGTGCCCGTGAAGGCGACTACGACTTTCCTTACACGCAACGACCTGCAAACCGGCATGCATGATGCAATGCCCCGGGTATCTGCCGATCTTGCGCGCAACATTGTGGCCATGCTGAATCAGGCTTGGCCCAATGCTGTCCAACATGACGTCACTCAGCTGCCTGCGCAACAACAGGCAGCTGAAATTAAGCCAGCAACTGAACAATAACCCTCCTTGAGCAGGTCTATCATGCGCCAAAAACTAACCCTCCAACAAGCTGCGAAATTCCTGAACTTGCCCACCGAAGAGCTGTGCCACTTGGTACAGCGCGACGGTATTCCTCACTACAAACGCGGCGAAGAAATCATTTTCGTCAATCACGAAATTGAAGCCTGGGCATCCCGCCGCATTCTGGGATTGCACGACCGCCATCTTCAGGATTGGCATGGCGATACAACCCGTACCATTTTGCGCGGCGGCGCAGAGGATAAGGTTTTTCAAGAACTCTGTAAAGAAGAGTATTGCTCGGTGGATTTCGCCCCGAAGACCGCAAAGGGCGCTTTGCGTGATATTACGGCTTTGGCAGGCAAGACGGGACTGCTGTATGATGAGTTGGATCTCTTCCGCCAGCTTGAGGAACGTGAAGCCACGCACTCGACGGGTATGCCCGGCGGTGTGGCACTCTTACACCCGGCTCATCATGATCCCTATTTGATTTCCGACTCCTTTATCTATTTCGCACGCACCAAGAATCCAATTCACTTTGGTGCGCCGGATGACCAGCCAACCAGCCTGTTTTTCTTGATTTGCTGTCGGCAGGACTCATTGCACTTGCATGCATTGGCCAGATTGTGCCAATTGCTGAAAGATGCAGAGCTTATCGCACGCGTCATGGCGGCAGAAACTGCGGTTGAAGCTCGTCAGTTGCTTGTGGATGCCGAAGAAAAACTTCTGAAGCAACTCGCGAAATAAGCAATATTTACATCGCCGGAGCGTTTTAAAGCATGTCGTTATCGGAGTTCAGCGACGCGGAGCTGTTGAGAGCGTATGTCGCTGGCGACGCGTTGGCGTTCGACTTGCTCTTATCGCGTTACCAGCAGCCGCTCTACTCTTGGTTCAGGCGGAACGTTGAGGCGCAAACAGAAGTTGACGATCTGTTCCAAGAGACATGGGTGCGTGTGGTGAAACACGCTTCGAGGTACAAGGACACCTCCTTCAGGGCATGGATTTGGCGGATCGCCCGCAACTTGGTTATTGATCGCAGGCGCCGCCGGAAGCCGGTATCCAGCTTGGATGCGTTGTCTGTTGGGGTGTCTGATGAGCAGGAGGGCACCTCTTTGGGGGAGACGATTCCCTCAGAGGAATTGACGCCACTTGAGGCGTTGATGAATCAAGAAGTCGGAGTGTTGATTGAAAAGGCAATTCGGATGTTGCCGCAAATTCAACGGGAGGTTTTTTTGTTGCGGACAGATGCCCAGCTCTCGTTTAACGAAATTGCTGAGGTGCTGCAGATACCGTTGAATACTGCGCTTGGGCGCATGCATGATGCAACATTAAAACTACGGGTTATTTTAACAAAGGAGTTAAATCGATGAATACAGAGCAACTTGTTGGGAAGTTGCCGGAGGCAGGGCCTCCACCACCGGCACTTCTTTCGACTGTCCGCCAGCTTGCCCGTCGTGAATTACGGCGGCGTCAGGTCGTTCGAATCGGTCGCCGCTTGACGGCAGTGGCGGCCGTGGTTGTGCTGCTGGCAGTGGCCTACACTAACCTTGGCAAGCAGAATCCTCGCGAGGAACATTTTCAAGCATTGCTTCAGTTGGCAGGCTTCAATGAAGATGTTGACGGTTCGGATTACGCCACGACAGAGGATTGGTTCAACAGCATTTGCTTGGCCGATACGAGCGTGAGCGACCTTTAAGCTGTTATCTGTTTATAATGGGCTCCCGGGAGTTATTTTCCTCGGGAGCCTTATTATTTATTCCTTTTTCTTGGTGTTTTTTGTTATACTACAACGCAGTTTTCTGATTCTTTTCCAACGAGTTGATTATGCAAGACAAGTATCCTTTTCACGAGATTGAACCGAAGTGGCAGCAATATTGGGATTCGACCGGCGCCTTCACCTGTGACGCCACTGATTCCACCCGCGAGAAGTTCTATTGCCTGACGATGTTCCCTTATCCCTCCGGCTCCATGCACGTCGGACACGGGCGCAACTATATTATGGGCGATGTTTTAACTCGCTATAAGACGATGCAAGGCTTTAATGTGCTCTCGCCGATGGGATGGGATGCGTTTGGCTTGCCCGCCGAGAATGCTGCAAAGAAATACAATGTGCATCCCCGTGACTGGACCGTCAAGAACATCGCCCAGATGAAACAGCAGATTCGTTCATGGGGCGTGGGTTATGACTGGTCGCGTGAGATAGCAACCTGCCATCCTGAATACTACCGCTGGACGCAGTGGGTGTTCCTGCAAGCCTTCAAACTGAAAGTGGCTTACCAAAAACAAGCGCCGGTCAACTGGTGCCCGTTGTGTACGAACCTTGCCAATGAAGAGGTCACCGCCGATGGCCGTTGCGAACGTTGTGGCCGTCCGGTCGAGAAGAAGGACATCAAACAGTGGTTCTTCCGCATCACCCAATATGCACAACGCTTGCTGGACGATTTGAGCCTTTTGGACAAGTGGCCGGAGAAGGTGCGCCAAATGCAAGCTAATTGGATTGGCCGTAGCGAGGGCGCCCGCGTAAAATTTACGGTTGTAGAGACCGGCGATGAGTGCCCCGTGTTCACAACGCGCCCCGACACCATTTACGGTGTGACCTTCATGGCGATTGCACCGGAGCATCCCTTGTTGCAAAAGATCCTGCCTGGTTCGCCGAACGAGGCCGCTGTGCGTGAGTTCATCTCGCAACAAGCGGTGATTCCTGCGGCTGAGCGTGCGGCGGATGCCACTGCCAAGAGCGGTATCAACACAGGATTACACATTGCTAACCCGTTCAATGGTGATAAGACCGTCCAGCTGTGGGTGACCAACTACGTGCTGATGGATTATGGTACGGGTGCCGTGATGGCTGTGCCGGCGCACGACCAGCGTGACTTTGAGTTTGCCAAAAAGTATGACTTGCCGATCCAGGTTGTTATACAGAATCCTGAGGGTTCGCTGGTTGCCGAGCAGCTTGAGAAGGCTTACGAAGACGAAGGCTCTTTGGTTGTCTCATCAACGTTTGATGGACAGAATAACCGTGCGGCCATCAATGCGATTACAGAGTTTGGTGCAGAGCAGGGGTTTGCAGAGAAAACCATCAACTTCCGCATCCGCGATTGGAACGTTGCCCGTCAACGCTATTGGGGCGCACCGATTCCGATTATCCACTGTCCTTGTTGTGGCGCAGTGCCTGTGCCGGAAGATCAGCTCCCCGTGCGCTTGCCGGATGATGTAGACTTCCAAGCCGAGAACGGTAACCCATTGGCCAACTGCGAGTCCTTTGTCAATACGCAATGCCCGCGTTGCGGAATGCCCGCTAAGCGTGAGACGGATACTTTGGCGCAGTGGCTTTGTTCATGCTGGTACTTCCTGCGCTACATTGATCCGCGTAACACCAAGCAGGCATTTGACCCTGCGTTGATTCAAAAATGGATGCCGGTGGATCAATACATCGGCGGTGTGGAGCATGCTGTACTGCATTTGCTCTACTCACGTTTCGTGGTAAAGATCTTGAACGATGCCGGTGCTTGTAATGTAATTGAGCCGTTCGCGGCACTCTTCACGCAAGGCATGATCTGTAAGAAGTCTGACAAAGACGGCAAACTGTACAAGATGAGCAAGTCGGTTGGTAATACCGTCTCGCCGGATGAGCTGATTGAAAACTATGGGGCAGACACTGTCCGTCTCTATACGCTCTTCATCGGTCCGCCGGAACTAGATGCCGAGTGGCAGGATGCCGGTATTCAGGGACCGTTCCGTTTCCTCAACCGCCTGTGGTCGCGTGTGTATACCGCTAAGGCATTCATGCCGGAGACAGATCAACCGTTTGACTTGGATAAGTTGTCCAAGCCGGAGCGCGACTTGTATCGCAAGCTCTACGAGACAGTCAAGGGCGTGACCGATGCGATTAACCATGGCTTCCGCTTTAATACAGCCATTGCCCAGATTATGGAGTTGATGAATCTGCTGGATGATGCGAAGATTACAGCCGAGAGTTTGACGGATGCTAAGGCAATGCTGCGTGAATTGTTCACCACACTCACGCGTCTGCTCGCGCCGATTACGCCGCACATTGCTGAAGAACTTTGGGCTGAGCTGGGTGGTCAAGAATCCGTCATGAAGGCCGGTTGGCCGAAGCTGAATGAAAAGGCGCTGGAGAACGATACCATTGAGGTGATTCTTCAAATCAACGGTAAACTTCGTGGCAAACTGCAGTTGCCTGCAGGTGCTGATAAGGCGGCACTGGAAGCCGCGGCCATGGCCGATCCTGCCGTGCAGCGTTTCTTGGAGGGTATGACGGTACAGAAGGTAATTGTTGTGCCTGGCCGCTTGGTCAATATCGCCGCGAGTTAATCGCCGCATTGCCAATGAAAAAGCCGCGCCCTGTGAAGAGCGCGGCTTTTTTGTATCATGAGAGTGGCTTAGGCACGTCCCATCGAGGCGAACTTGTCGTAACGCTTGGCTACGAGCACGTCGAGTGACAGCTTCTTCAGCACTTTGATTTGTGCTACGATTGCCTTCTTGACGTTAGCAACAGCCGCAGCTTTGTTCTTGTGTGCGCCGCCTTTGGGCTCTTCGATAATCTCGTCGATGATGTCGAGCTTCTTGAGAGACTCTGCTGTGATTTGCAGAGCTTCAGCCGCTTGGGGTGCCATCTTGCCGTCACGCCAGAGGATCGACGCGCAGCCTTCGGGTGAAATGACGGAATAGATTGCATTGCTCATCATCAACACCTTATCACCGACCGCAATGCCGAGTGCGCCGCCTGAACCGCCTTCACCGGTTACTATCGTGATGATGGGGGTCTTGAGCATGGACATTTCGGCCAAATTACGGGCGATGGCTTCGGCCTGTCCGCGCGCTTCGGCGTCTGCACCGGGGTAAGCGCCAGGAGTATCGACCAACGTCACGACGGGTAGGGTGAACTTCTCGGCGAGCTTCATCAGACGCAGCGCCTTGCGGTAACCTTCCGGGCTGGCCATGCCAAAGTTGTTAGCAATCTTCTCTTCAACGCTGCTGCCTTTACGCTGGCCGATGAGTACGACGCGTTCGCCGCCGATGGTGGCAAAGCCGCCGATCATTGCATGGTCGTCGCCGAAGGCACGGTCGCCGTGCAGCTCGACAAAGTCGTCACACATACCGCTGATGTAGTCGCCAATCAAGGGACGTTCGGGATGACGGGCGATTTGCACGGTATCCCAGACTATGGTCTTTGCGGCCTTTACCTTAGGTGCCGCTTTCTTTGCAGATGTCTTTTTCATGATTAGAATCCCATGTAATGCAGTGCGTTGGCGATGAAGGCCTTCATGTTCGAGCGGCTGACGATACTGTCAACGAAGCCGTGTTCGAGCATATACTCGGCGGTCTGGAAGTCATCAGGCAGCTTCTGCTTGATGGTGTTCTCAATCACCCGGCGTCCGGCAAAGCCGATGAGTGCCTTGGGTTCTGCAATGATCAAATCGCCAACCATCGCATAGCTGGCGGAGACGCCACCGGTGGTGGGATCGGTCAGCACAGCGATGTAAGGGAGGCCAGCTGCCTGAAGGCGTGCAATCGCCGCGCAGGTCTTGGCCATCTGCATGAGCGAGACAATGCCTTCGTGCATGCGGGCACCACCGGATGCGCAAACGAGGATGAGCGGACGGCGTTGAGCGATGGCGGCTTCAGCTGCTAGGAGAATGCGTTCGCCGGTGCCGCTGCCGAGGCTGCCGCCGAGGAAGCGGAAGTCCATGACGCCGAGCACGACAGGAATCCTCTCTAACGTCGCTGTGCCGGTGATAACGGATTCGCCAAGGCCGGTCTTTTCGACAGTTGACTTGGCTTTGGCGGCGTAGGAGCCGCTGAGGTCGTTGAACTTGAGCGGGTCGTTGAATGAGACCTGTGCGTTGATTTCTTTGAAGCTGCCTTTGTCTGTCAGCAGAGCAATGCGCTCGCCGCAGGCAAGGCGGCCGTGGAAGTTGCAACGGGGGCAGACTTTGTCGGCCTTGTCCCAGTCGGTCTTCGGCACGTAGGCCTTGCAGGAGGGGCAGACTGTCCAGACTTTGTCGGACGGCACCCGCAACGGGTCAGTGGTTTGTGTGAACCATGCCATGATGTGTTCCTTGTTATGATTGTAATCACGTCGTGACGGTTTTCATGCGAGTGCCACAGGCTGATCGGATTCTGTTCCGGGCCTGCTTTGCTCACCGTCACGTGGAGTAGTATAGCAGAAAATAGGGAGGACGCAAGTTTGTTCGTGCCCTAGTTATTACACCGTTAAGGGGTGATCATGGTGATCAGCTCGGCATAGCGCGCAGTGATGTCGGCTTGGGTCAACGTCATGAGCCTGTCCGTGCTGAACGCTTCAACGCCAAAGGATGAGATCACGCTACCATAGACAAGCGCATCGCGCAAAGCAGCCTCGTCTGTACGTCCGCGGGAAGCGAGGCGTCCCATGAATGCACCGGCGTACATGTCGCCTGCGCCGGTTGGATCGACTAACGTGTACACAGGGTAGGCGGGCACGATGAAAATACCGCCGCGGGAGAAAAGCAGGGAGCCGTGTTCGCCTTTTTTGATGGCGACGTAGCGCGGACCCATGTTGAGGATGGCCTCGGCGCAATCGCGCATTTGATAGCAGCCGGTGAGGAGGCGGGCTTCTTCGTCGTTCAGGCTGATCATATCGACGCGGCTGATGACTTTAAGGAGTTCATCACGTGCGATGTTGATCCAGAGATTCATCGTGTCCATCGCGACAAAGTCCGGCGATTCGACTTGATCGAGTACATGCAGTTGAAGGGTGGGTTGGATGTTGCCGAGGAGGATGTATTTGACGGAGCGATAGGCAGGCGGCAGTTCAGGCTCAAACTCTGCAAAAACGCCGAGCTCGGTGTTGAGCGTGGTACGGTCAATCATGTTTTCATTATAGGCGCCTGCCCAGCGAAAGGTCTGCCCGGGCTTAGTTTGAATGCCTGCAGTATCAATCCCAAAGCGGCTGTAGCATTTGAGAAACTCAGGCGGGAAGTCTGAGCCGACCACGCCGACTGCGCCGACTTTAGTGAAGAATGAGGCCGCGGCACATCCATAACTGACAGAGCCGCCGAGGAGGTTGGTCTGGGTTTGTTCACGCGTGGTGATGTCGTCGATTCCGACAGACCCGACAATGAAGAGGTTGATATTAGACATAGTGATTCCTTATTGATCAATCTTGTAACAACGGTAGAGCACGCCTTCTTGTTCCCAACGGTAGTTGCCATTGAACAGCCATCCCGGCGCATAACCGCGTGCAGGTGATACAACGTAGAAGGGAGGTTCTTGTGGTATCTCCCATCCGCTATCTCCATAACTTAGTGCCGAGGGAGCGGGGTGTCCGCTGGTTAATGCATCGGCGCGAAGAGGTGACGATGAGGTGCCATCTGCGTATAATAGTGATGTGCCGATTTGTTGGCGAACAGCATTTGCAAAACGTTGCGCGGAATCCTCATGGTGTTTCCAAGGAATTAACCAATAGCTGGCTTCGTTACGGAAAGGCAGGTCACGCACGCGTTGGGGCATGTGAGGCTGTGCGAGTAGAAGGACTGCTTGCGGCACGAGAACAGCACACATGGCGGATATTCCACAGATGCGAATGAGGGTTTGCTGTGAGAGGCGCGCCACGCCGACACCCGCCCATACCGCCAGCAGTAGAAGAGTTGGGAGGATGAATGTAGCTTGGTCGGGCACGAAGTAGCGGATGAAGAATAGTGCGTGGATTCCGAGAGCACAGCGCAGGAAGAGGTAGAATTTGCCTTCAGCTTTGAAGAGTGGCATCACGGCAAATCGCCACGCCGGATTGCAGAGGCTGATGCCGGCCAAGGCAAAGTTAAAGCCGACGAGCTTCCAGTTAGCACCCCCTGAGCTCATGACTTGAGTGGCCCAGTCCTTGCCAAACAATACACTCTTGACTGCTCCGATAACTCCAACCTGCGCGATCTCGGCGGGAATCAACAGCAACAGCGGCAACGCGCCCAGCGGCCATGTCCACATTGAGCGGCGACGCGGACAGAACCAGATAATCAGTGGCAGTGTCAGCAGGGCGAAGTCGTGGAAAGAGAAGCCTATGCCGTTGACGAGGAAGACGAGCGGCCAGAGGCGTTCATTACGCAGCGCAAGTGAGAACATCAACAGCTCCAACGCCAGCAGTGCCGAGCTCCATGTATACACCTCGGTAATCGTTCCCATCCACCACGGCATTTGCGCAAGGCCAAATAAAATCGCTGCTAACACGCCAGCGATCTTGCGGCCCGTCAGGTGCCACACCAATCCAAAGAGCAGAGCGTTTGCCACTGCCAAGCCGATTCCGCTAAAAGCGTTAAGCGTATAAACGGAGTGTGTCACTAGCCATACAAGATGCCCGAGGGCAATATATAGCGGGTGTGCACAAGCAAGTCCGAGATCACCACGCCAATCGCCTCTAATCATCCGTTCTTGAAATCCGCCGCTATCCTGCCACGAAACGCCACGCTGCGCGGTATAACAATAAACCGCCGCAAACACGGCAAAGACTATCGTCCCCCATAGCAGATGTTTCCAAACTTTCATTACACGGAATCATACCAGAAACTTCAGCTAAACGCAAGCCGTCATATTTTAGGACACCATCAGTATAGGGCGATGCCCTCTTAACGTCCTTGTACGGATCAATTACCCAATAGGTGTTAGTGGGTGGATGATCGGGTTGTTATTCTTGATTTTGAGGGGGTGTTTTGTTATGCTGTGGGGATGTTTTTGCGGTTGTGCAAATTTGTACATTTTCTGGTAAGACTAGCGGTGATGCTGGGACTGCTTCTGGTGATGGGGGCGGTTGTGCTGTTGTTTGTTGTCGACCAAGGGGTGCCGGAGCGGTGGGTGGCGAAGCTGACGCGGGCGGTTTCGTCGGATTCGTGCGTGGTGACGGTACGGAAACTGCGGTTTAATATCTGGCGAGGATTGATTGCGGAGGAGATACGTCTTTCGGTGCCGGAGGCGGAGCGGCCGTTTGGTTCGATCGGTTTGGTGACGGTGCAGGTGCGTCCGTCGTTTTCGCTGCCGGGGGTGGATTGGATTCGTGGCGTGGAGGCGCATCAGGTACGTATGACGTCCTTGCCGCCGCCTGATCTCGATGCTCCGCCGAAAGCACGTAAGCATGATCTTGATACAGAGATTGCTTTTGATGACATCGCTGTCCGTTTGACGGGCGTGAATATTTTGGATATCACGGCAGAGGAGGCGAGGTGTATTGTCAGCGCAAAGGATGGGAATGGCATCAGCGCGAAGGACGTGTATATCACTTGGAATGATCCGTTGCGCCGTCAGGAGAAGGTGACAGGGAGCGCCCGTGTTGATTTGGACAAGCAGTATGTGTATGCCGATTTGCGGGGGGCGACCATCCCGTCCCGTTTGTATCCGCTATTTAAGCTGTTGAAGCTGGGGGTTGTAGAGGAGTATTGCCGGTTGTTTGATTTTGCGCCGGATGGGGTGATTGACGCAACGTGCGGATTGACGATCAGCTTTGGTGCGGGTGATAACACGACGTTGATTGAGATTGGCGCAGAGGGGAGCAACTTCTCTTACCGCGATGAGCCGCTCAAGCATGTGAAGGGGCGTATTAGCATCAATGGCCGTAACACAAAAATCGGTCCTCTGCGGGCGGAACATGAGTCGGGCTATCTTGAGGGCTTTCTCTACAACACGGCCGCCGACCATATGCTTTACTTTGATGCGAAGGCGCAGATGAATCCGCAGGCGATGACGCGTATCATCAATCAAGTGGAGAAGCCAGCCACTAACTTTACCTTCAATGCAGGCGTGACGCTTTCGATGACCGGTTCGCTTTACACCGTCAAGACGCCGCTGGAGTCTGTTTATTTGAATGGCAAGTTTGAGGCTGGCGCGGGCACGGTGTTCCAAATTCCGGTGGAGTCGGGCAAAGTCGATCTGGTGATGACCAATGGTGTAGTGAATTTTGACAACGTGGTGGCAACGGCGAACGGGAACGGCGTGGCGACGGGTAACTTCCGCCTCTACTTCAAGCCGGAGACCCCGCTGCGCTTCACGACCGAGGGCGCCTTCACCAACATTTCCATGGCGGCGTTTGATGCGTTCTTCAAATCACCGGGGCAAGAATCTTTGGGCATGCTGAGCGGAACATTAGCGCTTGACGGCGATTTGGAGGGTGAGCATCCCGTACGTCGTTTGAACGGATGGGGGAAGGGTGTTATCGAACATGGGCGCTTGAATCGCGTGAAGCTTTTCGCGGGTTTTACCGACTATCTGGCCAAGAACGTGCCGGGCGTGGAGATGCTGGTTGATCAGACGAAGGCCGACTTTGACTTAACGGTGACAAACGGCGTCATCTCGATTGTTTCGATTGATATCAGCGGCGATGTGTTCGGTGTGCGTATGCACGGTACTTACGCCATTTCGCCCGATGTGCTGAACATGACAGCCCGCACGGTATTCTTTCAGGATAAAAGCATCGCCCGCCGTTTGACGGCCTATCTGGCGTACCCGATGTCGCGGTTATTTATGCAGTTCCGTTTAAGCGGAAGCCTCGGAACCCCTGTATGGACTTATGTCGGCCTGCTTGAACGCATGGGGCTGACGGGATCGGATACGCAATCACAATGAAGTTTATTATTCGGACTTATGGCTGCCAGATGAACGTGCGCGATTCTGAAGCCTCCAGCGCGCTGTTAACTGCGGCGGGACATCAGGCTGTTGAGGAGGAGTCGGACGCACAGCTCATCATCGTCAACTCCTGCAGCGTGCGTGGCAAGGCGGAAGACAAAGCCATCGGCAAGCTGCGTTTGCTCTGCGTGGGGAAGGCCGAAAAGCCCGACCGCATCGTTGGTGTCAGCGGGTGCATGGTGCAGCGGTTGGGGCGCGAGCTTTTCAAGCTGGTGCCCGGGCTGGACTTCGCCATCGGCACGCGCCGCAACGGTGCAATCCCTTACGTCATTGAACGTTTGCAAAAGGGCGAGAAGCAAATCTGCGAGCTGGGTTCGTCCGATGATATTCCAGACGTGCCGACTGAACATACCGATGGCGGCATCTCGGCATTTGTGACCATTCTGCTCGGTTGTAACCGCCGCTGTTCGTATTGCATTGTGCCTGATGTGCGCGGCTCGGAATACAGCCGTCCGGCGCGGGAGATTCTGGCGGAGATTGAAGTGCTCGTAAAACATGGCATCAAGGAAGTCACACTGTTGGGGCAGAGCGTCATCAACTATGGACGCAGCAACGAAGTATGGGCAGCTGACGATGTTTCGCCGGGCGGTTACAAGGAGCCCTTCACGCGCCTGCTTGAGGCTGTGGCCGCAATGCCGGGCATTAAGCGCGTGCGCTACACCTCGGGACATCCGGTTGGCTGTTCGGCGGAGCTGGTGCGGCTGCACTCTGAACAGCCTGTCCTTGCGAGCCATTTGCATCTGCCATTGCAATCGGGTTCAGACCGGATATTAAAGGCTATGCGCCGCGGTTATACGCGTGAGGACTATCTCAAGACGGTGCAGAGCTTGCGTGCGGCGGTGCCGGGATTTGCGCTCACCACCGACATCATCGTCGGTTATCCAGGTGAGACGGTTGAGGACTTTGAGGCGACACGTTCGTTGATGCAGGAGGCCGGGTTCGACAATGCATTCATCTTCAAGTATTCGCCGCGCCCGGGGACGCCTGCTGCGGCGTTGGAGGATGATGTGAGTGCCGATGAGAAAATGCGGCGTAATCAGGTGCTTTTGGCAGATCAGGATGCACGTGGACTCAAGCTCAATGAGCAGCTTATCGGCAGTGTGTTGGAAGTGTTGGCAGAAGGTCCCAGCCTGCGCAATGCCGCACGCTGGTCGGGCCGCTCGTCGAGTAATAAGATTGTCGTTTTTGAACCGTTGCCGTCCACCAAGGTCGGTGACATGGTCTCCGTGCGGATTACCCGTGCGGCGCCGCAAACAGTGTATGGAACAATAGAGAAGGAATGAGGGTCGAAGTATGGGCTTTTTGATTCGTTATGTAGTTGTCGCGGCGGCGTTGCTAGCGCTGGTGTGGTTTGGCATTCCCAAGCTGAAGCAAAGCATGGGCAGCGTTTCGCGGATTGAGGTGCGCTTGCCGAGCGTAGTTGTGGTGCATGACTATGCGGGCGAGCAGCAGCAGGTGCGGGAAATCCTGCAAGAGCAGAAGAGCGTCCGGTTTGCCTTCAAGAAGCCGGCTGTGACTGAAACCACAGAGAGCACGAACGATACTGCACCTGCTGTAGATACAGCAACATCGGTGCCTGCTGTGGAGCAGCATCCGCGCCCGGCATTGGCAAAGGCTGATGAGGAGTGCTCGTGGGGCATTACCTGTGCGCCGTTCCCTTACTACACAACTGACGGCGTGGCGGCGGGAATGCTGAGCGGCGGCGTGCTGATCAACTGTTTGGAGTATGTAACGATCAACAACGTACTCTGCATCCGTGCGACTTCGGCGGAGTCCGACAACGAAACACAGCTGCTCTTTCCGCAACGTGCCGTACTGTTGATGACCAGCCGTCCAGAAGGGCTTGATGCCGAAGCGCTGACTGCCCTCAAAGGATATTACAAGTATGAGGCCGAGATTGAGAAGTATGTGCGTGAGCAGCAGATGAAGTCCAACTCTAACGGCGATGCCAACCCTTATAAGAAAGAATATGTCGCGGCGTATCAGGCTTACGAAGCCTCCATCAAGGAGGCCAAGCGTATCACCGAGGCACGCGACAAGGCTGACATGGGCGACCGTGTGAAGGCGGAGGACCTGTTGCGTACGCTGCGTCATGAACAGGCGGTGTTGCAACGCCGGGTTCAGGATGTTCAGCCGAAATACCGCGAGTGGAAGAACGCGCATCCGGAGGCCTATAGCGGTGCGGCGTTCGATCCGAACAAAGATCCGCAGGTTGTCTCGCTGCGTGCCGAGCAGAAGCGCCTCGCGCCGCTCTTGCAGGGGCTGATTCCTTAATAGCTAATATGGACTTTGCCGTCATTGATGTGGAGACGACCGGTCACGTGCGGGGCTTCCCAACTGAGGTGTGGCAAGTCGGCCTCGTGCATGTGCGTGATGGACAGGTGGATGTCTCGCAAGGACTCAACACGCTTGTACGCGTCGATGCAGAACGGCCGTTCAACAAACACGCGCCGGGACGTCACGCGGTGCTGCGCGAAACGTTGGCACAGGCACCTCGGGTCGATGAAGTCACTGCGCAGGTGATGGAGTTGTGCCGCGGACGCACTTTGGTGGCGCATAACATCGGCACCGAACGCAAAGCGCTGAACACTTGGGCACCATTGCATCCGTGGGGCGAGTGGGTCGATACATTGAAACTTTACCGCCGTCACTATCCGGGACTCGAAAGCTATACGCTTGATTCGTTGGTCCAGTGCTTTGGGCTGGCGGATTCTGTTACCGAGCTGACTCCTGGACTGGAAGCACACGATGCCTATTACGATGCAGTGGCGTGCGCGGTGCTGTTGTCGTTTCTATTACGGCAGATTGGGGGCATGCAATGAACGTTTGCAAAGCTGATGCAAGCGGACTTCAGCGCTGTGCCGATGTGCTGTTAAACGGTGGCGTGGCGGTGATTCCGACTGATACGGTCTATGGTATTGCCGCGCATCCGAAACATGCCGAGGCAGTGGAGCGGTTGGTGGCTATCAAAGAGCGCAGTTTGAATAAGCCGATTGCTTTACTGGCGGCGGATTGGACCGATGTGCGGGCGTTCGGTGTGGCATTCCCACCCAAAGCCGAAGAGCTGGCAATGCGTTTCTGGCCGGGTGCGCTGACGCTCGTGCTGGAGCTGCCGTCGGGAGGCTTTGAAGGATTCCGCGTGCCGGCGCATGAGTGGACGCGTGAACTGCTACGACGGTGCGGCGGAGTGCTACGGGTCTCCAGCGCGAATTTAAGCGGCGAGATGCCGGCAGTGGATGCCGCGGCGGCATTGGCATCGGTGGGAATTGCATCAGACTTGCTCGCGGATGACGGTACGTCATCCGGCGGAACAGCAAGTACGGTAGTCAAGATTACCCGCACCGGCGAAGTGTCGGTACTACGCCAAGGGCCGATTAAGCTATAAAGCGGCAGTAAGTTCCCATTGGCCAGGAATATGTCGATTAAATCGTAGAAGTCGACGAGATCGAATTTTACCTCTTGACTTTAATCCCTATTCTGCTAAACTGCATCCCCGTTGACCCCATTGGGTGACCGATCACTGACGCGCATAGCGCATATCGGAGCCCAAGCTCGGAAGGAGCCATCAACATATAGACTGCCCGTTTGGCCGGCGTGCAGTTCAGATGTCAGGGGGATATCCACCAGTAACGCGAGTGCGTTGTATGGTTTATTCGGAATCGCCATGGCGTCGGGTTGACAGACGCCGCCGGCTGCCAGCTTAACACTGTAAAAAGGCGGCAGTTAGGAAAAGACATCATGTCCAAGATCACACTCATCAAGCGGCCTGCATTGTACGCCGCTCAGAAGGCACGCGGGGAGTACATCTATGCCACGCAAATGGGGCAAAAGCTCCCGGAGTCAAAACTCGCCAAGCGTATTGCCGCTTCCGGCACCACTGTGTCCAAAGCCGATGTGTTGGCCGTACTGCACAACCTCGGCGAAGTTATTGTCGACGAAGTCATGCACGGCATGGCGGTTGACATTCCCGGCCTTGGTAGCATTCACCTCCATGCCAACGGCGTGATGGATAAAGACGGCAACGACATTTCGCCCAAGGGACGGCGCTTCCGGATGAAGATGACTTTTAAGAAGTCTTTGCGCAGCATGGTCGTCAGCCCCGAGAACATCTCGGTCACGCTGATCGACTTCAAGGCGAAAACGCCTGTGCTGACGCGGTTTGAAGACGGGCTCTCGGGCACAACCAATGATCTGCTCACTCCCGGCGGCATCGCGGGTATCCGCGGCAAACACCTGCGTATTCATCCGAATATGGGGGATGAGGGGATTTGGCTGATCCCGCAGGAATCAGGCGAAGCCGTGCGCGTGACGGGGTTTCTTGATAACAAACCCTCTCGCCTGAGCTTTCTTGTTCCGGCGGAAGTGCAGGCCGGGCAGAGTTATCGCGTTGAAGTGCGCACCCGCATCCACCGCAGCAAAAAGCTCGCGATCGGAACACTGGTTCATTGCAATAAATGATTTCACTTTCAGACGACTTTTTGCAAAGCGGCATTCCAGAGCTCAAGAGCGCTTTGCCCGTCAAAGATCTTGCGGGGGAGCCGGTTGATGAAGGCAACGCCTTCGGCCAGTTCGCGGTGGCTGATCTGGCTTAACCGGCTACCTTTGGGAGCAAAGCGGCGGATGAGGCGATGGTTGTTTTCGTTACTGCCGCGGTCCCAGGAGCTGTTGGGGTGGGCGTAATAGATCATGGCACCTGGGGTATGACGGCGCAGGAGTTTGAGCATCCCTTTGACATCGGAGAACTCGCTGCCGTTGTCGAAGGTGATTGTTTTGATGTAGGAGCAGTCTTTGAGCAGCAGGCGCAGGGCTTTACGGGCGCATTTGATGGTGTTGCGGGGCATTTTGTAGCAGAACTGCATGCGGGTGGAGCGTTCGATGAAGGAGAAGATGACGGTCTTATCTCCCCGGCGGCTGCAGAGGGTATCGCCTTCAAAATGTCCGAACTCTTCGCGCAGATCGATGTGCTGCGGGCGTTGGTCAATACTGTGGCCGAGTTTGGCTTTATGGGGGGTGGTGGCTTTGCGCGGAGCCTTGCGTTTGGGCTTGCGGAAGAAGAGGACTTTCTTGGGGGTCAGGTTGCCTAAGCGGCCTTGCATCAACATGTTATAGACGGTTTTAGCACTGATATGAAGGCCGGTGCACTGATTGGCTATTTGGGTGGCGGCATAAATGGAGTAACGCTGGTGCGCCTCCCTGCTTTGCAATAGGTCGATCACGATACCCCGGAAGATTTTGAACTGCT
>JAVBMC010000030.1:0-86929 GCA_031552845.1 Kiritimatiellia bacterium | reverse complement strand
AGCGCAGATGCGATTACCACCGCAGTTTCGATGCAATTCAACGCCAAGGGAACCGGAGTCGACGCCCTCTCCAAAACCAACAACCCCTACAACGTCAAACTGACGCTCACGCCCAAGACGGGGCTCTTCAGCGGCAGCTTCAACGAAACAGGAGTCAAAACCGCCTACAAACTCTACGGCATCCTCACGCCCTACCTCGTGACCGACACCGATGACACCGCAGGCCTCGGCTTCTACAGCATCCCGGTGGTTGTGCCCAAGACGCAGAGGTCTGAGTTGTTCAGACTCACAACTGAAGCAGTGGAGGAGTAAAGAAGCTCACGCGGAGACGCGGAGGCGCGGAAAGTGAGACAGAAATGCCGGCGGAGACGCCGGCGCTCCCAGGAAAATAAAAAGGGCGCGGGTAATCCGCGTTCCTCTTATTTGTTGTCGCGTAACTTTGCACAACGTGTTCATTTCGGAAGTGATATTGGGGATAGAGTGCAGATTTTGGGCTGATGGGCATTCCTTTGGGCTTGTATATGGGGGGTAAATCGGCTATTATCCCACGCAGGATGAAGTTGAGTAAAGAGTTTATCATTGTCAACGCGTTGACGTTCGGGCGCGTGCCGTTCGTCTTCTTGTTTTTGGGGCTGGCGTGTTGGCATGTTTATGTGTTCGGGGTTAAGCCGTGGGCCGATTGGGTGGCTTGGGCTGCTTTGGCGTCTTTGATTCTGGCTTCAGTGACGGATTTGTTTGATGGGCTGCTGGCCCGGCGGTGGAAGGTGGAGTCGCAATTTGGCGCGATGGCCGACCCGTTGATGGATAAGGTGTTCTATCTGGTGGTGTTCCCGGTGTTTACGTGGTTGCTGCCGATTTTCCATCCGGAGGCGAAGACGCATGCGGTGCTGATGATGCTGATTACGGTGTCGTATATGCTGCGGGATCAGTGGGTGACTTTCCTGCGGGCGATTGGTGCGCTTTATCAGCAGGATGCCCGCGCGAATTGGCTGGGCAAGTTCCGCACGGCTTATAGCTTTCCTTTTGCCTGTATCGCTTATGTGCATATTGCGATTCACTCGGTTTCCCTGCCGGTGGAGTTCGTTTACGTGCTGGAGGCGGTGGCGTTGTTTGTTAACTTCTGGTCGATGGGCACCTACACCAAAGCCTATTGGCCGTCCCTGCGGAAATCAATGCGTTTGGAGGACTGAGGCTTCCGCAAGGAGCTTTGGCCGTAGCTTGTAGACCATGAAGAAGCCTATTATTGACGGTTTTAGCGAGTTTGATTATTTTGAGCAAGGCAGTGCTTTTGTTGCGTGGCATGCGCGGCAGGATGCGCTTGATCGTCGCGTGCTCCTGCAGATCATGAAACCCGAGATGGCGAAGTCCATCTATCACCGCGAGCATTTCTTTGAACTCGCCCGCATGCTTTCGCGCCTGAAGTGCATGTATCTGCCCGAGGTGCTCGATATCGTCAACCAGCCCGAATATGCCTATATCATTTTCGAGGGTGTGCAGGGTGAAACTTTAGCCTCTGCCTTAACGCGTGAACGCAAGTTCACGCCACAAAAGGCATTGCATATTGCCTTTGGGCTCGCTACGGCACTCGAAGATTTGTGGACGCAAACCCGCGTGGTAGTGCGTAATCTCAAGCCGGGCGTTATCCTATTGGGCACAGACGGCCATGCGCGCATTTGGGATCTCACGATGGGCGTCGTGGCAGATGAATCATTTTCCCTGTCTGCGCATACGCAAGGCCATGTGGAGGGCTTGCCCGGTTACATATCGCCTGAGCAGATCACGCTCGCCGACCATTTTGATACGCGCAGCGATATGTATTCCCTCGGTGCTGTTCTTTACCGCACGGTGATGGGGGTGGATGCCTATGCCGGCGGTTCGTTCGAAAGCATTGTCGAGCGCCAGATTACCAAGGATGTTCCGCCGATTCGTCGTTTTGAACCGACATTGCCGCAGGCGTTGGAAGATTTAATCAGCCGCTTGATGCAGCGTGCGCCTGAAGACCGTTTTGATGATTGGCATGAAGTGATTGCGGCGATCTCGGCCATTCTTGCCGAATTCAACGCGGTACACGCAAAACCGGTTCCTAGGCCTCAATTGCCGCCATCGCCTAAGAAGGCAGTTGCGCCCAAGAAACCAGTCGTCGCAAAACAGCCTTCCCGTCCCCTCGGTGCTGCTCTGCCGCCGCCACGCAAAAAACAGCTCGTGCCGTTTTCTCTGCAAATGGTCATGTGGGGAATCTTGGGGTGTGCGCTTGCCTACTTGGCCCTCTGGCGCTGGCAACACACGTATGCGCCGATGAGTGAGCTCGTGCGAGGCGGCGGCAGTTCGTCTGTTGCTTCCTTTGCCGAACAGCCGATGAAATCTGGCAACAGTGCTAACGAACTTCCCGCCAATCTGGAATCAAACGACTCTTTGACGCCGTCACAACAGGACGTCCCGCAGACAGTCTCGGTTCCTCCCCAAAATCTCAATGGCTTTACGGCAGAATCCCTCGCAGAGCTTATTGCCGCGATGCGTTCGGAACAACCGTTTGAAGAGATGACGCGTGTGTTGGGACAAGAGGGAGTTGCGGCACCCAAAAACCTTATTCGTTGTGGACCCGGCCTCCAGAGTTACAACCGTTTGTTTGAACGCGGACTTTCTGAGAAGATCGGACAGAATATCTCCTTGGAGTATAAGGGCCGTACACGCCATTTGGTTCTGAAGGACGTTGCCGGCGGTAAACTGCAGCTGGATCACAATGGACTGATTGGCACGATTTCCAGCGATAACGAAGGCATTACTGATGCCGAACGTCTGAACTGGGCCGCCAAGCCGCGGACGCTGGGTGAAGCGGTGAGTTATGTGACGCTCTGTGCCCGCGCCGGAAAGATATCACAAGCCAGCAGCCTAGGACGGCAATATCCGGACCTCGCGCCGCTTATCAAGAAACTGGCAGAATAAGGCGGGAGGAGCGATGGCCGGCATCCAAGAAAGAATGCTCATGCTGGCGAGGGAATTGTCCCGCCACGACCGGCTCTACTACGTCGAGGCCCGTCCCGAGATCGGCGACGCCGATTATGACAAACTTTACCGTGAGCTGGAGCAGCTTGAAAAAGAGAACCCACAGTGGGCTGCGCCTGATTCACCGACTCAGCGTGTAGGCGGTGCGCCGCTCAAAGAATTCAAGCAGGTGCGCCACGAGCCGCCGATGATGAGCTTGGACAAAGTCCACAGCAAAGGCGAGCTAGGCGACTTTGATACCTTCCTCCGCAAACAGCTGGCCGGAGAGGTGTGGGATTATGTGGTTGAGCCGAAGATTGACGGCGTAGCCATCAGTTTGATTTATGAGCACGGAACGCTTGTACGGGCGGCTACACGCGGCAACGGCGAAGTCGGCGACGACGTCACCGCCAATGTCCGTACTATCCGTTCAGTCCCGTTGCATATCGACACCAATGCGCGCATCGTTGAAGTGCGCGGCGAGGTCTATATGCCACGTGAAGGCTTTGCCGAACTCAACCGCCGGGAAGAAGAAGCCGGGCGTGAAGCATTCGCCAATCCCCGCAACGCCACCGCCGGTTCGCTCAAGCTGTTGGATTCAGCAGAGGTGACGCAGCGTCCGCTGGATATCATGCTCTATGCGGCAGGTGATCTGCGCGGCATTGCCTTTGAGACGCACGGCGAAATGATCAATCAGTTTGCTGCGTGGGGGCTGAAGGTCACGCCGTGGAAGATGCTGTGTCCCGATATGTCCGCTGTGTTCGGAGCAATTGATCTCCTTGAAGGTTTACGGCATACGTTTCCGTTTGAGATTGACGGCGCGGTGATTAAGATCAACAACCGTACGCTGTATGATCAACTCGGCAGTACCGCGAAAAGTCCCCGCTGGGCGCGAGCGTTTAAGTATGTGCCCGAGCGTGCGGAGACTCGCGTGGAGGGCATTACCGTGCAAGTCGGACGCACGGGCGTGCTGACGCCGGTTGCCGAACTGACGCCGGTGCCATTGGCCGGTTCGGTGATTGCCCGCGCGACGTTGCACAATGCCGACGAAGTCGAGCGTAAAGATGTGCGCGTGGGCGATTGGGTTTATCTCGTGAAGGCGGGCGATGTTATCCCCGCAGTTGAGAGTGTCAACAAAGAGAAGCGCGATGGTAGCGAGCAGATGTTTGTGATGCCGTCGGCATGTCCGGAGTGCAATGCGCCTACTGTACGGTTGGAGGGCGAAGTTGCCACGCGTTGTACCAATCCGGCCTGTCCCGCTCAGCAGGTGGGACGCCTAGAACACTTCGCGTCGCGGGATGCGTTGGATTTGCGGGCATTGGGCGGCAAAGTCGCCGAAGCTCTGGTCGCGCAAGGGCTGGTGCATGATCCGTTGGATTTGTGGATATTAGACTTTGATGCGCTGGCGCAGTTTGCATTGTGTGAGGGGCGGCGCTTTGGCAAGAATGCCGCAACGTTGAAGGATGCATTGGAAACCGCCAAGACACTGCCGCTTGACCGCTGGCTCTTTGCTATCGGCATTCCCGGCGTGGGCGTGAACGTCGCCTCACAGATTGCAGGCGTGCATGAGTCGTTGTCGGCATTGGCTGAGTCACCATTGCTGAAGGATGTCCTGCGGTTGAATGATTTATATGCGGCAGCGGCGGCGGAGAATCCCCGCTCCACAGTGAATCCGCCACGTGATGCTGAAGACCGCATCCGGCGGACGGAACTCCATGTTCACTTGTGCGGAGAGATTGGCGTCATCGGAGAAGAGCTGGTTGCCCGTGGATTGGCGTTCAAGAAGCCGGGCACAGCGTTACCGCCGGAGTATATTGTTGCTGTGAAGGTGGAGGCTGCGCGCTCGATTCTGTCGTTCTTCGCCACTGATTACGGACGCGGATTCTTGGCGCGCATGACGGAGTTGGGCATTGACCCTGCGCCTCCGGTAAAGAACGGAGCATCTGCGGATGGACCGTTGAATGGATTGTCGTTTGTGCTGACAGGCACGCTGAGCGAACCGCGGCATGTATTTGCAGACCGAATCAAAGCGGCGGGCGGGCATGTGGCGGATGTGGTTTCCAAGCAGACCACTTATCTTGTGGCAGGTGCTGATGCAGGCGGCAGCAAGACGTCCAAGGCGGAGAAGCTGGGCGTACAGGTAATTGACGAGGCGCGTTTGCTGGCATTGCTATCGAATGGTGAAGCGTCTCTCGAACAGAAGCTGGAGCCTCCGCCGAAGCCCCAACCGTCATCCGGCGGTTACTATCAACCGAGTTTGTTTGAATGAGTACACTGATTGATTTACTGAAGAAGCCCGGGCATGCGCACATGATTGGCATTTGCGGTGTCGGGATGGATGGGCTTGCAGAGCTGCTGCAGGCGAGAGGGTGGCGTATTACGGGATGTGATTACGCGACCCGGCCCTTTCAACAGGACGCCTTTAAGGCGAGGGGGATTGTTGTCCGCAAACGCCATAACGTGAAGCATGTAGACGGGTGTGACTTGGTGGTACGCACGACCGCGGTGCCGGATGATCTTCCTGAAGTGCTGGCAGCAAAATGTCCGGTGGTGCAGCGGGGCGAAGTGTTGGCGGCAGTGATGTCGGAGGGATGCAGCATCGCGGTGTGCGGAACGCATGGCAAGACGACGACGAGTTGTTTTACTGCTCGGTTGCTGCAGTGCGTGAACGCGTCCGTGGGTTGGTGTATCGGCGGGGCGACGAAGCATCTGGGGGCGTTGTGCAAAGCGTCGAAGCCGGATGGGGTGTTTGTCGCGGAGGCGGATGAGAGCGATGGCACGTTGGCGTTGTATGCGCCGGCGTGGACGCTGGTGACGAATATTGACATTGATCACTTGGAGCATTTCACGGGTGAGGCGGGGTTAGTGGATTGCTTTGCTAAGGCAGTTGCGCAGACCCGCGAGGGTGTGGTGCTGTGTGCGGATTCACCGCGTGCGAGCAAGCTTGATGTTGCCGGCAAGCGGGTGTTGACGTATGGGTTCTCTGCAGGGGCGCAGGTGCGGGCGGAGGTGTTGAAGGAGAGCGGCACGTCTACTGTCTTCGCGGTGTTTGTCGAGGGCAAGCGTGCCGGTGAGGTGACGTTGCCGGTGGCGGGCACGCATAATGTGTTGAATGCGTTGGCGGCGGTATGCGTGGCGGCGGGCGTGACAGGGCAGTCGGTGGAGGCGCTGTTGAAGGTTTTGCCGGAGGCGGCGGCGGAGCTGCCGGGGCGTCGGTTTGAGACGGTGCTGGATGCTGAGGGCGTGCGTGTGGTGATTGATTATGCCCATCATCCGGTGGAGATTGCAGCGGCGGTGAAGATGGGGCTGACGCAGAAGGCGAAACGGCTGCGGGTGGTGTTTCAGCCGCATCGTTATACGCGGACGCTGGCACTGGGGGATGAATTTCCGTCGGCGTTTGCGGGTGTGGATGAGGTGGTGCTGTGTCCGGTGTATGCCGCAAGTGAGCAAGCGTTGGAGGGGGGAGAGTCGTTTGATTTGTACCGCCGTTTCCGTGAATCCAATCCGCAAGCGCGTGTGTTGTTGGCGCGTGGGTGCTGGGAGGCGGTGGAGTATTACCGTCACACGTTGGAGCCGGGGGATTTGCTGTTGGTGGTGGGCGCGGGTGATGTGATTGAGATTGCCGATGCATTGACGCGTGAGGATAGCGAGCCGGATGTTTCGCCGTATCCGGGTGCGAAGCTGTCGTTCTTTGGCGTGGGGGGGACGGTGTATGACTTCCGCGAGATGGAGTCGTTTGCGGACTTGGCGATGTTGCCGGAGGATACGCGCGTGGTGGGTATGGGGGCGAATACGTGGATCAGCGACTTGGGTGAGGCGTGCCCAATGGTGCGGCTGGCTCCGCAGGCGTTTGATGGCATCAAGGCGTTGGGTGATGGTGAGGTGTTGGTTGGTGCGAGTGTTAAGTCGGCGGCGTTGCTGGATTGGCTGGAGGCGAATGGGCTGAGCGGGCTGGAATTTCTTGAGGGCGTGCCGGGGACGGTTGGCGGGCTGTTGCGGATGAATGCGGGGGCGCATGGCGATGAGATTGCTCGTCATGTCATGGGGGCTTGCGTGGTGCGGTTGGGTGAGGGGGGGATGCGTGTGCTGCAGCCGCCGGATATTGGTTTTGGGTATCGTTCAACGCGCGGCTTGCGATGGTGTATTGTGGTGTGGGTGAAGCTGTGGCTGAGGCCTTCGACGCCGGAAGAGATACGGATGAAGCGGGAGGCGCTGCGGGCGAAGCGGATTAAGCTGGGGGGGCTGCGGACGTGCGGGTCGGTGTTTAAGAATCCGCCGAATGATTCGGCGGGGCGGTTGATTGAGGCGTGCGGGTTGAAGGGATTCCGGATTGGCGGAGCGCGGGTCTGGGAAGGACACGCGAATATTATCGTGACGGATGAGGGCGCCACGGCGAGCGATGTTCTGGCGTTAGTGCTGTTGGTGCAGGATCGTGTTCAGCGGCAGCAGGGTGTTTTGTTAGCGTGTGAGATTACGGGGTTGGAGGTGTAGTATGAAGATTATTGCAGATGAGATTGAAGCGTCAGTTGGAAAGGCTTCGGTGATCCGCCGGATGTTTGAGGCGGGGATTGAGCTGAAGAAGAAGTTTGGCGCTGATAATGTGTATGACTTCAGCCTCGGGAATCCGGATGTGCCGCCGCCGGCGCGTGCGCAGGAGGTGCTGTCGGCATTGGCGAAGGATGTGGTGAGGCCGTATGGACTGGGGTATATGCCGAATGCAGGACTGCCGGAGTTTCGGGCGGCATTGGCAGCGAAGCTGTCGGGCGAGCAGGCGATGCCGGTGACGGCGGCGCAGGTGGTGGTGACGTGTGGAGCGGCGGGAGCGTTGACGTCGTTCTTCCGTGCGGTGTTGAATCGTGGTGATGAGGTGCTTGTGCCGTCGCCGTACTTTGTGGAGTATGGGGCGTATTGCGGACATTTTGGCGGCGTGCTGAAGGCGGTGCCGTCGATTGCGCCGGAGTTTCAGCCAGACCTTGCGGCGATTGAGGCGGCAATGACGGAGCGCACGCGGGTGCTGCTGATCAATTCGCCGAACAATCCGACGGGCTGCGTGTATTCGAAGGCAACGTTGGATGCGTTGGGGGCGATGTTGGCGCGGGTGAATGCAGGGCGGGAGCATCCTGTGTTCCTGCTGAGCGATGAGCCGTACCGCGGAATTGTGTATGGCGGTGGAACCGTGCCGCCGGTGCTGCCGGTGTCGCCGTTTGCGGTGGTGTTGGGGTCGTTCTCTAAGAGCTTGTCGATGGCGGGTGAGCGTATTGGTTATGTAGTGGTGAATCCGTCGATGCCGGACGGCGATAAGCTGGTGAATGCGGTGACGTTGACGAGCCGCACGTTGGGGTTTGTGAATGCGCCGGTGTTGGGACAGCGGCTGGCAATGGCGCTGCTGGATGCGTCGGTGGATGTGGCGGTGTATGAGCGGCGGCGTGATTTGATGGCACAGGTGCTACGCGATGCGGGGATTAAGTTTGCCTTGCCGGCGGGGGCATTCTACTTCTTTGCGGAGGTGCCGGGGGGCGATGACGCGGCGTTCTGCAAGCAGTTGTTGGAGCAGAATATCTTGGCGGTGCCGGGAGCGGGCTTTGGATGTCCGGGGTATATCCGGTTGTGTTTTGCGGTGGATGAGGGCGTGATTACGCGGTCGGCATCGGCGTTCAAGCGGGCGATGGCGTAAGCAGAGGGAGGTACATATGCGTTTGTTGGCAACTGTAGCGGTTTGTTGTGCGGCTTGGATCGCGGGTGCGCAGATAGCCGGGCCGGGCGTCTGGGAATGGAAGGTTTCGCCGGAGGTGGAGGCTTGGCAGAAGGATGCGCCTGAGGGTGTGAAGGTGTGGGATGGCGTGAAGGCGGATAGACGCGATGGAACGGTGCGTATCTTGGCTGAAGCGACGGGTGTCTCGAAGGGGATTGAGGCAGAGTTCTTGCTGATTGGTGCGAAGAGTGATCGTGCATATGAGTCGTTGTTGGTGGCGAAGTGTAACGGTGGGGCGGTCATGGAGGCGATGGCATGGCTGGGGGTGCCGGAGGGTTGGCCGACGGATCCGCTGCATGTGCGGTTCTGGCCGAAGGGTGAGCGCGTGAGTATGGGGGTGCGCCTGCTGAGCGAGGAGAAGGTGGTGCCGATCACGGAATGGATTCGGGATTTGAAGGGCGGGACCTCGAATGTGCTTGCGGAGGGGTTCGCCTATGTAGGGCGTAGGGGCTGGGATGAGACGAAGATGCCTGCACCAATTGTGTCGTTTTATAATGATGAGCAGACGTTGTTTGATTTGCCGTTCAAGGCGGCAAAGGGGGCGGTGTATGGGCGGTTTCGGATTGGGCGGCAGTTGAAGGTGAATGAGAAGGCGGAGGTGGTGTTGAAGGTGATGCCGGCGGCGGATGGCAAGCCGCGGGTGGTGCAGGTTGATCAGCGGGTGTCTCCGGAGATGAGCGCAGCGGATGTGGTGAGGGCTTTGCGGGAGCGGGTGTCGCCGGAGCATGATGTGTACGTGCGGCTGCTGCCGGATGGCAAAGTAAGCGTGGCGCAGATGAAGGAGCTGGCGCAGGTGGTGGCGTTGGTGGAGGGGCCTGATGCGGGGGGGATCCGTTTGGATACACCGCCTGCAGATGGGTTTTATCCGCCGGCGTTTAATCCGTCGGATGACTGGCGGAACCGTAAGGAGCGGCCGTTTCAGCCGTGGGAACTGCACTTGGGAGCCAGCAATGTGTTGGTGCAGGTGATTGAAGATTGGAATGTAGAGGGGTTGGATCCGAAGCTGTCGACGAAACGGTTTGTGTTGGAGGGGCCCGGGGATGTGCTGCGGGTGGCGAATTTGATTGATAATCCGGAGCGGGCGATGCGGACGGTGTTGGTGTTTGCGCCGGGGAATTATCCGGTGGGTGAGCTGCGGCGGTGGCTGGCGCCGGTGCGGGAGCGTTTGCCGCAGGTGTGGGTGTTTGTGGAGGAGGAAGCAAAGCAATGAAGAGGATTGGTTTGTGGGCGAATTGGTCGAAGCCGGGGATGCAGAGTACGGTGGTGGCCTTGCAGGAGCTGGCAGCGCGCGTGGGGGTGGAGCTGTTAGATGAACCGCGTTGGGATGCCGATGGTGCGGAGGCGGTGTTGGCATTGGGCGGCGATGGGACGATGCTGAGTGCGGCGTATCGGGTGGCAGGGCGTGATTTGCCGCTGTTGGGGTTTAATGCGGGATCGTTGGGCTATTTGACGCACGTGGAGGAACGGGAGTTTGGCGCGGCGCTGGAGGCGTTGGCGGCGGATCGGTTTGCGATTGAGGAGCGCACGATGCTGGGGGCGCGGGTGTTGGATGCGCAGGGGAATGAACGGATGGTGCTGCGCGATGCGTTGAATGAAGTCGTGGTGGCACGTGGTGCGTCGGGGCGGGCTTTGGCGCTGGAGCTGTGGCTGGATGGACGCGCGGTGGCGACCTATGTGTGCGATGGGATTATCTTTGCGACGCCGACGGGGAGCACGGCGTATTCGTTGTCGGTGGGCGGGCCGATTGTGCTGCCGGGGGTGGCAGCGTGGGTGATGAGCGTGATTTCACCGCATACGCTGACGTCGCGGCCGTTGGTGGTGCCGGATGGTACGATGGCACGGGTGCGGCATGGGGGTGAGGTACCGTGGCTGGTGTGCTCGGATGGCCAGGAGGATGTGGCGTTGCATGCGTGTGAAGTGGTGGAAGTGGCGCTGAGCGCGCGGCGGATGCAGTTGATTGTGTTTGAAGGGTTTGATGCGTTTGGTTTGCTGTCGCGCAAGTTGGGTTGGGGCGGCGGCCGGCGTGAGGGTTTATGCGGAGGGGAGTTGCCATGAAGTTGGAGGGGGGCGAAGGGGAGTTGTTGACGGTGTTGCAGAGAGGGGTGAAGCCTGTGGTGCGGCCTTTTGCAGAGGCGGAAGCGCGGGCGGGAGCTGCGGCAGGTTCGGCATTGGCATTGTTGGGGCGGTTGCGTGGTGAGGGCGTGGTCCGTCGGTTTGGGGGTGTGTTTGATGCACGGCGGTTGGGGTATCGGAGCTGTTTGTGCGCGATGGCGGTGCCGCCGGGAGTGTTGGAGTCTGTGGCGGAGGTGGTGTGCCGTGAGCCGGGGGTGACGCATGGGTATGAGCGGCTGGCGGGAGTAGGGCGGCCGAACTTTTGGTTTACGCTGGCAGAACAGGGGGAGTTGTTTGAGAGGACGTTGGCGCGGCTGCGGCAGGAGGTATCGCCGTTTGAGGTGGTGGTGCTGCCGGCGGTGGAGCGGTATAAGATTGATGTGGTGTTTGATGTGGGAACGCGGGAGCGCGATGAACGGGTGGAGCCGCCGGCGGTATTGGCGGGGGAACCGGGCGCGTGTACGCTGAGTTTGGAGGAGAAGAAGCTGGTGCGGCTGCTGGAGGGGGATTTGGGTTCTAGCGAGGAACCGTTCGCGGCTGTGGCGCGGGCGATGCGCTGGCCGGTGGAGCGGGTGTTGGAGCGGGCGCAGGAGTGGCTGGATGCGGGAGTGTTGCGGCGGATTGGAGTGTTGATCAAGCACCGGGCGGCAGGGTTTACGGCGAATGGGATGTGTTGCTGGGATGTGCCGGAGGGGGAGATGCGGGAGTTTGGGCGGCGGCTGGCGCAGTTCCGGGAGGTGACGCACTGTTATGCGCGGCCTTGGAGCGAGTTGGTGCCGTTTCGGCTGTATGCGATGATCCATACGGGATCTTCGGAAGAAACACGGGCGTTGTGTGCGCGGTTGTCGCGTGAGGCAGGGCTACCAGCGGGTGAGGTATTTTTGTCGGCGCGGGAGTTTAAGAAGACGAGTATGGCGTTCTTTCCGGAGGTGAAAGTGTAGAGGCACGCCATTAACAAAGGATATGAAGCAGAAAGGGAGCCCGACGGCTCCCTTTTTTGTGTACGTCCTCCTTTAGTTTCCATTCCTGCATATTGTTTGAAGCAGGTATTGCCAAAGTTGTGACAGCCACCTGTCACAGTTCTAAAAGCTACCTGTTACAACTCTGACAGCCAGCTGTCACACTCTTGACAGGTAGCTGTAACCGCTGTCACAGTCTCGCAATCAGGCAAAGCGTGCTCCGCAATACACTGCCGGTATAGGCCTAAAGGGGGTATTTTGAATGCGGAGGCATTTTTGGCCTTGACGGGGGGAAGTGGGTGTGTTATTATCACCATAATGTTTTGCGGTGGATTAACTTCCTTATAGGCGAGATTTTTATGAGTATTCGAGTGTGCGTAGTGGCGGCGGTGTTAATGGGGGGCTGGAGCTTGTGTGTGGCGCATGGCGCGGTGGAAAACGTGTGGATTGGCAGCGGGGATGCCGACGATGGCGCGAAGTGGAGCTTGGGGGTGATTCCGGATGAGGGGCACATTGTGAAGCTCTCGGGGGATAATAATGAGGGGTTGGTGTGGAACTCGAATATGAATTTTCGCGTGGCGGGGTGGGTGCAGGATAGTACCTATACGAAGACGGTGAGCGTGCATACGACGAAAGGGACGCTGTATTCTAATTTAGTGGTGACCGGTAATGCGGTGTTAAACGGCGGACGCTGGCAGCATGACCGCGGAGATTTGACAGAGGCGGTGGATAATCCGATTGGGTTGTTCTTGGAGGTCGGGGGAGATTTGACGGCGGGCTCCGCTTTTGTTTTTGATGCACGTGGTTTGGGTTGGGGGCCGAAGCTGGGGCCGAGCGGGGATTCGACTGTTTATGGTGGTATCGGGCACGGGGGTTATGGAGGAGGGTCTTCAGGGACAAAGAGTCTTAACCCTAACAGTAAGTGTTATGGCGATTATCTGGTGCCGAACACGTTGGGTAGTTCGGCTCAGGCTAACATAGATAAGTTCGAAGGATCTGGAGGGGGCTTGCTGAATATTCAAGTCGCAGGAACGTTCACGCTGGAGGGGACCGTCACGGCAGAAGGTGCCGGGGGAAGCTCGTATTGTTCGGGACCGGGCGGCAGTATTTATATTAAAGCGGCGGCTTTGCTGGGAGAAACCACGGCAAGGATTTCGGCCAATGCCGGCGGGCAGTCTGGGGCGCGCGGATCGGGCGGTGGCGGGCGTATTGCTATCTATACGCAGGATGAAAGCTACGAGGCTTTTACAAATGCGTTTAGAGGAATTGTGTCGGCTTGGTCGACGAAGACCAGCGCGAGCAAAACAGGGGATGGGAATGTGTTTGGCGGTCCGGGAACGATTTATGTGGAGACGGCTGGCGCAGATAATCGCATCATGCGGCTGAACAACAATGGCTTAGTTGCCGCAGGAGTTGTTAAAGATGAGCTTCGGTCGACTCAGATATTGGTGGCGCAGCCGTGGATGTTAGATCGCTTGATTCTGGAGAAGAATGCGCGGGTGCAGTTGTTAGCAGGGGCGACGCTGTCCCTGCCGTCCGGGGCGGCGATCGTGTCGGATGGTGCTGTCAATAACCTTGTGCGTCTGGAGGCGGGGACGGTGGAGCTGGCGGATGAGGAGAGGCCGATGGATGCGAGGACGTTCTCGCTGCGCATGTCGAAGGCGAATGTGTTGCCGTGTCCGTTGATTTTGGGTGCAGGTCGGGCGTTGACCTTCGCAGACACGGCGTCGAGTTTGAGCGTCAAGTGGTTCAAATATGGTGAGCGCGGGTTGCCGAGAGGAACGTATACGGCAACGCAGTTGAATGAGTGGGCCGGAGCGGAAATCGCCGGCACAGTGGAAGGTCGTTTGATTACAGAAGAGCAAGCGCCTGTGCAGACGATATTGTATCTGAATTAAAGCATGCGGTGGAGGTGGTTATGAAAAGCTGGATAATCATGACGGTTCTAATGACGGCGGCGGCTATGACAGGGCTGGCACAAACGACGGTGTTGACGTATGTAGGGGCTGGTGGTAATACGGCATCTGAGTTGTGGAATGCGGAGAATGAAGTCTGGACGTCGGATGGCGAAGACCGCATTGCGTGGGTAGATGGTGCAGTGGCGCAGTTCAATACTGCCGGAACAGTATACCTGCTGGAACAGGTGAATGTGAGTGGGATTCTCTGCGCTACGGGCGTGTCGTCAGGGATAGAAGCTGTAAGTGATAAAAATAATACGACACTCGCATTGTCGGAAGGGTTCTTTGTTGATGTGGGAGCCGGAGATACCTTTTCGATTGGCTTTAACCTGAATGTGTCGGGGAATATAGAGAAGCGTGGTGCGGGTACTTTATATATGTTAGATCGTGAGTATGGTGGTGTTGTGTCAATGCTTGCGGGAATAATTAGAGTGATCAATGGAGGTACGTGGTCTAATTTGAGTCTACGGTCGGACTCTACAGAGACAGTGTCCCTGAAGTATGTGGTGCCGTCTACTACAACTGTGACGATTGGCGGAATTGCGGGGAGTAATCCGAATATGACTATGTCGACGGATGCCACCGGTAACGCCTCGGCTACCACACGGTTTAATCAGTCCTACAACAGTGTTTTCTGCGGGAAGTTGGCCAGTAATGCAGGGAGTAAGGGTAAGCAGAGTTATGGTAAGCTGGGCGCGGGAGTGTTGGACTTGCAGGGAACGTCGTCGTATCAAGGTGCGTTTGAAATCACAGGTGGCGGTTTATTGATTAATGGACCGACGGGGAATGCTACAGCTAACGCGAGTGCTATGTCGCCGGGGATGGCAGTGACGGTGGCGGCGGGGGCGTTTTTGGGAGGAGCATCGCAAATGAACTTTAATGATCATTTGAACTTGAATGGTACGTTGGCACCGGGGGGTGGGGTGGATCCGGTGTCGGGTGAGTATACGAATAGCATCGGCACGTTGACGTTGAATCTTGGGACGTATAGTAATTTGAATCTGCGCGCGGGGTGCAAGCTGCGGTATGAGTTGGAGACGTCGGAGTGGAGCGATAGCGTGGCGGTGCTGCGGGGGAGTTTGAACTTGGGAATGGGCTTTATGACGAATATTGTGACGAACGTTGTGCAGGAGGTTGTGACGAGTGTTACAACGAATATTACGACGTATGGGGTGTTTGATTTAAATAATTGTGAGTTTACCTATGGCGAGGCGTTTGCACCAGGGGTGTATACGTTAGTGTCGTCGCCGAAGCCTGTTTTGGGTGTGTTGGGGCCGAAAGTGAAGGGGCGCGTTGGGTTTATGCCGATTGAGCTGGCGGTGGAGGAGACTTCGTTGGTGTTGAGGGTGAGCCCTCCGCCGGAGACGATCTTGCGGTTGTTTTGATTGCGTTTGTTGTTTAACTGTATAAAGGATAAGTGGGATATGAAGCGTTTGATTGTTACAGCGTGTGCGGTGTTGGCAATGGGTAGTGCGTGTTGGGCGGCGGGGCCGATTGTGGTGCTGAAGTTGGATGATTTGTCGCCGAAGTGGGCGAAGCCGGGCGAGGGTGTTTCGTCGAACTGGAAGCGCACGATTGCGTTCTTGGAGAAGGAGCAGGTTCCGGCCTCGTTCGGGTTGAGCGGGAAGTGTCTGGAGGATGTGTCGCCGGACTTTGTGAAGTGGGCGAAGGAGACGTTTAAGCCGGACGGAATGTTTGAGCTGTGGAATCATGGCTATGACCACTCGGAGAAGAAACCGCCGGCTGATGCGAAACCTCGCCAGCGTTTCACGGAGTTCAGCAATGCGTCGTTGGAATCGCAGGTGGAGAGTCTGAAGAAGACGCAAACGCTGGCGAAGGAAAAGCTGGGGATTACGATTACTGCATTCGGCACTCCGTTCAATACGATTGATAAGAACACGGAGGAGGCGTTGAAGCAGGTGCCGGAGATTAAGGTGTGGTTCTATGGACGGAACTTTTCGGGTAAGTGTCCGTTGGTGATTCTGCCGCGCAGCGTGAACTTGGAGCATCCGACGATGAAGCCGAACTTTGAGGCGGCTAAGGCGGACTTTGAGAAGAACAAGAATCAGAAGGTGATGGCGATTCAAGGGCACGCAGGCGCCTGGAAGCCGGATGCGTTTGAGGAGTTCAAGAAGTTTGTGCTGTTCTTGAAGGAGCAGGGCTGCGTGTTTATGACGCCGGAACAGTACGCGAAGCAGGTGAAGTAGATATAGACTATCCCGACGCGTTTACCAACGGTAAGCGCGTGTTTCGTAGGGGGCCAGCTCGAGCATGAGCTGGCCTCTTTCTGTTTTGACGGGGGCATCGGTGAGAGCATCCTTGACGGGCATCATGGGCTTGAGTTCTGGAAGTTCGAGAGTGCCTTTGGTGGCGCGAGGCATGGGATTGACGAGGATGAGGGTGTAGGCAGCGTTGGCATCGTCATGCTTGCAGAGGATGGTGTGGATGGCGCCATCCACGGCGGTGAACATTCGGCGGTTTTGTGAGGTGAGCGCCGGGGTGAGTTTGGCAATCTCACCGGTGAGTTTTTTGAGCTCTTGCTGGAGCTCGGGGTTATTCTTGATGCCGATGCCGAGTTCGCCGCCGCCCATTTGCGACCAGCAGTACCAGAAGAGTCCACGGGCGTCGTGGGCTAGGGCGAGGTAAGCCATGGCGCGGAATTGAGGGTGAGCCTCGAAGCCGAAGGATTGGAGTACGCAGATGATGGGTTTGCCACGCGGGAGAGCGGTCTGCGCAAGATCAAAGGAATCAACCATCGGGAGGATATCGCCGTCGGGCTTGTTGCGGCCGAGGACGTAGGGATCGATGGCGAAGACGTCGGCAATGGCTTGCTGGAGCTCAATGTTGGCGAATTGATTACAAACCATATAGGTGGGGTGGTCGGGATCGCCTGCATGCCAGCCGTTATTGATTTCGTGACCTTTTGGCATGGACTCGTCCCCGGGTTCATCAAGGACGTACCACATGGCGATGGCTTTGTCGTTGCCGCGTTCTTTGCCGACACGCTGGGCGAGTTCGCCGCTGATATGATTTTGTTCCCAGAGGACTTTGAGGCCGGCTTGCTGGACGTTGGGGAGAGCACCGGCATCCCAGCTCCAGAATTGGATGGTGTTGAGGCCGAGGTCAACGGCGTTTTGAAGGTCCTTGGGCGGGATATGGTAGAGGCCGAGGGGGAACCAAGGCTTGCCATCGCTGAGGAAGGTGCCGTCTTGGTCGATGAAGACTTGGCCGTCACGCACGGGCTGAATGGTGATGGTGTTGGTGGTGGTGAGGTAGGTTTTCAGGTGGGAGCTGAGGGTGGCCTGCAGGGTGTAGGCACCTGAAGGTGTTTTAGCGGGGATGGGCAGGGAGATGGCTTGTTTGAGTTGAAGGGGCGAGAGAGTACGGTTGTAGAGGGATTTGCCTTTTTCGTCGGCAAGGGTGAGTTTGAGGCGCAGAGAGTTGAGCTTTTCGTCGATGAGCGCGAGGTCGGCATCGATCAAGACGTCAGCTGTGCGGCGGGCGGTGGAGACGCTGCTGCGGTAGGTGGGCGGTGTAATGGTGAGGATTTGCGGGAAGTCAATGGTGCGATTGATGAGGGTACGGATGCCGCCGTTGCCGAGGCGCAGGGCGAGGGTAACGCGGGCAGGACCGCGGATGTCGGCAAGGTAAGGGATTTTGATGGTGCCTTCGCCAAGGGCTGGGATAGCGGCTTGACCGACGTAGCGGCGGATGAGTTTGGCATCATCAAGGCTTTGGATTTCGAGCTGCGCGGCGGCGTTGAGGTGGTTGCCGTTGAGGTCGGCAAGCGTAAGGGTAAGTTCGCCTCTGCCAAGGGTGATGCTGCCGCCGGTGAAGGCGGTGGCTTTGATGCCTTCGCGCTGGAGCTCGAGCAGGCAGCGAGTATTTTCGAGGAAGTCGCTGCGGTGGTAGCGGAGGTTAGTGACGATGACGATGCCTTTGCCGATACGTTTGAGGAGGAAGCAGGGTTGGTCATGGCGGGCGCAGCGGGCGACGACTTCCCAGCCGTGCGTGGCGGGCAGATTATAGTGCGACCAGAGGGAGCCGGATTCGCGCAAGTCGTAGGGGATGTGACGCAGGGGGTGAGGCGTGGCGGTCTCTTTGAGGCGCGGCAGATACATGGATGCAAAACCTTCGCGCGGAAGAATGAGGGAGGGATCGAGTTCGGTGAGCCAGCTGGTAGCGCTTTCGTAGTTGCCGTCCGGGATGACAATGGCTCCGCCGTTTTGGACAAACTCGCGGAATTTGGCGGCATCTTTGGAGAAGTCGTGGGAGAAGAGAGCCGTCCAGAGAACCATGTCGTAGTTGGTGAGGTTATCCGGCAGACTAGAGAGCTCGTCGCTGCTTTTCTTAATACGGTCGACATTCCAGTTCAGAGGTTTGAGAGCCCCGTCGAACTCGGCACCGTGGCGGTCACTGATGAGAAGTGCTGCGCGGAAGGGCGCAGGGGCAGGCGGCGGTTGGGCTGTCTTTTGCGCAAAGAGCGGAAATGTTAAATAAGTAATGGTGATGGCGCACAGCAAAGGTGTTTTAGTCATAATAGCAATATCCCCTATCGGTACTAAACAGAAACCCGCCAAATGTTTCGCGCGAAACCTGTTTTACTCGTCATTCCATGTGGCGGCGACGCGTCGGCTGTAACGGATGAGGCGCGGCCAGAGGACTTTGAGGAATGCGGTGAGCGGCACGGCGAGGAAGAGTCCGATGAAACCGCCGAAGACGGTGGTCCAAAAGAAGATACCAAAGATGACCATCACGGGGCTGAGGTTGGTGCGTTTGCCCATGATGCGCGGCATGATGAAGTAACCGTCGAGCATTTGCATGAACACGAACACGATACAGACGCCGGCCACCACGCTCCATGAACCGCCGACCCCGAAGAACGCCAACGCAAGCGCCAAGCTCATGCCGACGATGTTGCCGAAGTAGGGGATGAGGTTGAGGAAAGAGAGGATCATCCCAAGGCCGAAGCCGTATTCGAGACCGACCGCCCAGAAACCTGCGCCGTAGAGCCAGCATTCGAGAAAGACGACCATGAATTGACCGCAGAAGAAATTGGAGAGGATGGTACGGAATTCGTCGATGATGCTGCCGACTTCGCGTGAGACTTTCTCCGATAGGAACGGAAGGTGCGAGGTGAAGGCGCGGCCTTTCATCTCTTCGCGTGTGAGGAAGTAGAAGAGATAAACAGGGGTGACCGCCCAACAGACAAGAACGACGATTTGGTTCATCACCATGCCGCCGATGGCAAAGGTCTTGAGCGCCATGTTGCGCGTAAAGAAAAGCTTGGGGTCGAGGTTCGCGCGGATGACATCCAACAGGCCGGTGCGCGCAAGGAAGGCTTGGACGCGCGGCATGGAGTTCATAGCACGTTCAATGATCTCCGGAAACATGTCGATGAGTTGGACGACGGAGTTGACAAGCAGCGCCCCCATGAAAGTCATTGCCAGCGCGAACGGCAGCAGCACGGTGGTGAGACAGATGCTGAAGGAGAGCGTGACGGATTTCTCACGCGTCCATTTGTGGATGCGGCTGTACCATGGCTTGAGGAGAATAGCAAGCAGCTGTGCCAATAGAACCGGACCGATGACGTGGCGTACGACACCGAGTCCGCTGATGCCGAGACGGATGACAAGGAACACCGCACACGCGATGACAGCCCAAGCAAGGAGCACCATGCTGCGGGCGATGACTTGGGCTTGGCGTGATGTGAGAGCAACGCCGAATAGGGTGGATTCTTTTTCTGGCTTCATACGGACTCCTTGATGGTTCCGTCGATTGTGACGAAAGGACAACGGACAGCGCGGCCGGGTGCGAGCGTTTGCAACACCGGCATTTGGCGCGAGCATTCGGGGCGCGCGATGGTACAACGTTCGGCAAAGCGGCATCCGATACCCCACTTGTCGGGCGGGGCGATTGAGCCGGGAATGACATTCAGCGGACGGCCACGCGTCGAAGCGCCGGGGATTGAGTTGAGCAAGGCGCGGGCGTAGGGATGCGCGGGGGCTTGGAAGAAGGCATCGGCAGAAGCGGTCTCAACTAGTTGCCCGGCGTACATGACCCCGATCTCGGTGGCGGTTTGCTTGACAACGCCGATGTCGTGCGTGATGAGCAGAAGCGCGGTTTGCCCGGCGCAAAGCTTCTTCATGAGCTGCAGGATCTTCGCCTGCGTGGTGACATCAAGGGCAGTGGTCGGTTCGTCGGCAATGAGCAGGGCGGGTTCCAACGCGAGAGCTTGTGCAATCATGACGCGCTGCTGCATGCCGCCGGAGAGCTCAAAGGGATAAGCTTTGAGCAGTTGCTCGGTATTAGTCAGCTCGGCCTTGGTGAGCCATTCGAGACTCTTCTCGCGGCGGGCCGAGCGGCTGAGTGATGTGTGCAGCACGAAGAGTTCGTCGAGTTGATTGCCGATGGTTTGAAGCGGCGAGAGGGCTGTCATGGGGTCTTGAAAGATGACGCCGATATCTTTACCGCGGATGCGCCTGAGTTCGTGGAGTGGAGTTTGCAGGAGGTCTTTGCCTTGGAAGCAGATGGCGCCGGAGGTGATGTTGGAGGCCGGGCGGGGCAGGAGGCGCGGAATAGCCATGGCGAGCGTGGATTTGCCGCAGCCGGATTCACCGACCAGTCCGAAGATGGCGCCTTTCTCCAACGTCAACGAGACATCATCTACAACGGTGACCGGACGGCCTTCGTTGTGCCATTGGACGGAAAGATGTTCGATTGATAAAAGCATGGCTATTTGTTGGGTATACGTTCGCCGACGAGCGTACGCAGGTCAACCAGCGGAAGCGGAATTACAGGATGGGGCGGCAGGCTGGTGAAGAGGGCGATGGCGCCGTCCTTGTTGGGCTTGAGCGGATAGAAGAGCACGCGGTTGTCTTCGAGAATAAGCAAAGGGGTTTCAGGCGTGATGGAGTAGCGCGTGAAGAAAGCCTGTATCTGTTTTGAACGGGGGACGTCATCCGCCCAGACTTTACCGCAGGTGGTCAGGCGTTGAAGTTTGATAGGTTTGCTGTTCTCGAGCTGCCCCTCTTCGTTGGGTTGGTAGAGCCGTACTTGGCCTGTGCCGTTTGCCTCGACGGTCATGCGCAGAATATATTTAAGGGCGGGGTTGGCGCAGAGGATGTCGTGACCTTTGGACGGAATGTTGTCGAGGGTGAAAGTACCTTCCGGGAAAGGCGGCAGACGGCGCGCCATGGGGAGGAGTTTCTTAACGTAGTCGGCAAAGCCCATCTCGAACTTGAGCATCTCGGGGAGGATGCGGGAGAGCTTCCAAAGGTGACCGCCCGCAACGCCCGGTTCACAGGTACGGATGGCTGCGGCCGCGGCTTCCTGTTCGGCGAAAGGGATGTTGTTGCGGTAATCGGATGACTTCCACTTCTGAAGGTCGCGGGGTGCGAACATCTGCGCATTGCGGAAGGCGGAGAGGGCGTCGGTCTCTTGATTGCGCTCGGCGTAGAGGTGACCGAGGAGGCGCCAGTGTTCGGAGTTGGTGTCGTCGAACTCAGGCCATTGGTCGGCTACTTCGTTAAGCTCGGGCAGGTCGGCCTCGGCAAGGTCGGTCCAGCGTCTGCCGAAGAATGTCGGCTGTTCGACATCGGCCATTACAAGGGCCTTACGTAAGACGGCGTGCTCAGGCTTGGCAAGATTGACGTATTGGAAAGCTTTGTTGATGCGGCGGTAACAGGTGATGGGAAAGGTGTAGAGCAGTTCCAATCCATCCTCTGCTTTGACGACGAGTTTGAGATCGTGCACCACGTAGACCTCGCCTTCCTTGTAACGCGCCTTTTGGTATTTTCGGCAGGAGGCGGCTTCGGGGATATTTTCTTCCACAAGGTCGGGGAGGTTATTCCAGAAGCCCGCTTGCAGGAGAGGTGCGGTGATTAGGGCAATGAGAATGAGACCTAAGCGTTTCATAAGCGCAGTCCTGACCAAGTCCAAAGTTTGTTAGCACCTGCCGCGAGTGTGGCAAAGACCGCCAGATAGCTGCCGACAGTGAGCTGTAAAAGGGTTTCGCAAAACCACATGAATTGCACGCCGGGCATCAACAGCAGGACGCCTGCCGCGAGGACAAGCAGGTTGAGCAGGTAGATGAAGACCCATGAAAAGACGCGTCCGTGCTCTTGAATGTCGGGTTGGCGGATGAGCAGGCTGTTGATGGTGAAGCAGCAGTGGAAGCTCCATGTGAAGCCGATGAGAAACATCCACATCGGCTGCAAGGGGTATTGCGGAAACACCCAGTGGGCAATGAGGCGCAGCAGGAGAACGACGAACGTGTAGAAGGGGAAGAAGTAGGGAGCAAGGGTGATGAGCATGTTGGACTTGGAGAGGGTAACGCTGCCGCTGCCGCCGTTGACGCGTATGTTGTGAATGCGCGCGCCGAAGAGGAGTCCCCACAAGGCGTGGGTGAGTTCGTGTCCCCAGATGTAAGCTTTTGTCGGCGGCGGAAGCAAAGAGTAGATCAACGCCCAGAGGAGGAAACCTGTCCCCAGCATGATTGCAGGGAGATTGGTGATGGAGGTGCGTGTGGCGGTTTCTAAAACGAGCAGGATGACCGCACGCGTGACTGCCCAAGCAAGGGGCAGGAGCAGGATGCCGAGTAAAAAACGGAGAAAGCGTTTCATGCGGAGGGCTGATGCTCGCGGACGAGCTCGAGAATGATTTCAGAAGCTTCGCGGGATGCATCGCGGGTGCCGAGGCGTTCTTGAATGGTGTGACAGCCTTCCAGCATGCGGGCACGTTCAGGAGAGGCGGCGTCCAGCAGAGAGATGAGTTTGGCAAGGATGTTGTCGGTGGTGCAGTTTTCTTGCAAGAGCTCCGGGATAACGGGGGCATCGCAAATGATGTTGGGCAGTCCGACATATTTAGTGTCGCGCAGGATGACACGGCAGATGGCGGCGGTGACAGGCGCCATCTGGTAGATGAGCACGGTGGGACATTTGATGATGGCGGATTCGAGCGTCGCCGTGCCGGATGCGACGACGGCGGCATCGGCTTGGCGGAGCGTCCAGCGGGCTTGGCCGTCAATGATGCGGACGGCATTCGGCACGGGATAGTCGCGGAGGATGATCTCCTTGAGACGCTTTGTCGGGACGGGGATGATGAAGGAGGCGTTCGGGTGCTGCTGGAGCAGGCGGTTAACGCTTTCAATGAGGACGGGCATGAGGCGGCGGATTTCACCTTCGCGGCTACCGGGCAGAAGAGCAACGCGTGGGGAACCTTGCCACGGCAGTTCAGGTTCGGGCTGGGTGAGGGTATCGTTAATCTCGCCGACGAGAGGATTGCCGATGTAGTTGGGCGTCAGTTTGGTTTGAGCGAAGAGCGCAGGCTCGAAGGGAAAAATGCAGAGAAGTCGGTTGAAGGCTTCGGCAATCTTGGGTATACGGTTCTTCTTCCAGACCCAGACTTTGGGGCAGATGTATTGGACGGTGGGGATTCCGTGTGCGTGCGCCCAAGCGCCGAGACGGAGGTTGAAGCCGGGGTAGTCGATAGTGACAAGTACATCGGGGCGCAGGCGTTCAATCCGTTCGCAGGTCCGCTTGAATGCTTTACGGAAGAAGAGGAGTTTGCGAAAGACCTCCCAGAAACCCATGGTTGCCATCTCGTCGGTGTGGTAGAGAATTTCAACGCCTTCGGCATGCATCGCATCACCGCCGATGCCGTGGAAACTGAGCTTCGTTTCCGGTGCAAGTTTGCGCAGGTCACGGATAAGACGCGCGCCGTACATATCGCCGGAGATTTCGCCGGCAACGATGAAAACGGTGATGATGTTGGAGTCGCTCATTTTAATTGGCGGGGCGGGTTGGGGCTATGGGCAATCCGCTATCGATACCGTAGAGCGTGATGCCCCAGCGGTTGGCAGCTTCAATGACTTGCTTGCGCTGGAGCATGACGAGGCGATGAGCTTGGTAGGCGGCGGCTGTGACGCCGCAGCGTTTGAGGAGCTTCAAGGTGGTCATGCCGAAGACGGGAATATCGAAGCGCATGTCGTGGCCGTTCTTGGCGACCTTGACGAGGACTGCACCCTTGCCGCCGAGCTTGGCGCCGCGTTTGATGGCGGCGTTGGTGCCTTCGAAAGCTTCAACAGCGAGAATCATGCCATGCTTGAGGAGGATGGTTTGGCCGACATCAAGGTCGCAGATGGAGAGGCCGAGTTTGTGGCCGGTTTGGATGTCGAGCATTTCCTGATCATCAGGGTTGCGCTCGGTCAATGTGCCCAGACCTGGGATATGTTCATCCATGAAGCAGGAGGCCGGAACAATGTTCAGCCCGCGCTTTTGGATTTCATCCGTCCATGCGCCGAAGATGGTATGGGCGTTCTTGACGGGGAGATTGCTGAGAAGCGTGCGCGAGAGATGGTCGAACTTGGCCGTGAAAAGAGAGAGCGGGTTGACTTGTCCGGCCAACATGATGTGGCGGATGTTTTGCTGAGCCAGCCAGTCGAGAGATTTCTCGAACTCGCCGAAGCGGAAGAGTCTGATTTCGTCGACTAACTGACGCAAAACGCGAGGCGTATTGCCGACACAGCCTTCGACGACAATCCGTTTGACGCCTGCCAGCCGCATGCCGCGGACGGCTTGGACCGGGTAGTCGCCGCTACCGGCCAGCAGGAGCATTTCTTCAGGGACAAAAGTGTTCATTGGAGATTCTCCAAGCGATAGAGAGCTTCCGAGGTGCGGACGATGAGGGCGTCTTTGTAGACGGCGGGAGTTGCCATACATCCGGTATCGAGCGTGTTTTTTGCGAGAATGGGCAGGCCAGACTCAGCGCCGACAACGTAGGATTGTTTGCCACGGGCGAAGATGTAGAGCTTGCCATCAGCAAGGACGGGTGACGAGAGAAATTGTCCGACAGGTTTGATGGAGTCGAGCACTTCACCGGTGTCGGCATTGCGGCGGAAGAGGGCGTTCTTAGTGAGGATGTAGAGCTCACCTTTGTAGAAGTTGGCGCTGGGCATGTCGGGAACATCCTTGCTTGCCGTCCAAAGCACGGCGGACGTTTGGGTGATGTCGCCTTGGAGGGCGAGCGTGGGATGGATGACCATCATGCGAGGCGCAGTCACACCGCTGGCGATGAAAAGTTTACCGTCGGCATAAATAGGTCGGGGGACGGTTGACCAGCCGTCGTAAATAGCCTTCCAGAGTTCCTTGCCGGTGTCGGGGTCGTAAGCGCGGACGCCTTGGCTGCCGGGACTGATGAGGATATCTTTGCCTTCGACGTTGATGACGAGCGGAACCGAGGAGGCATGCGCGTATTGCGGGACGGTGTTACTGATGTAGACACGCTGGGTCTGCCAGATGGTCTTGCCGGTGAGCTTATCGAGGGCAATGACGTACTGCGTATTGGTGGCGGCGCCATCGCAGTTCCAAATGAGCTTGTCCTTGTAGATGATCTGCGAGCTGGCGGGGCCGACGTCGTAGTAGTCGACATAGAGATCCGTGCGTTCCCAAAGTTTCTTGTTGGCGCGGGTGTCGTAGCAGAAGCTGCCGTGATGCCCGAAGGTAACATAGAGGCGGCCGTCTTCATAAACAGGCGTGGGCGTTGCGCCGCTGTTCATGCCATGAATGATCTCCAGCTGGTTGGAGGGGAAGGCGTAAATGGTTTGGTCGGAGAGGAGTTTGCCACTGTCGAGGTCGAGCGTCAGCAGATGGCGCGAGAGATTATCGTCTCCTGCGGCGGTGAGATAGATTTTACCTTCAGCGATGATGGGCGATGAGTAGCCTTTACCGGGCAAGGGAGTCTTCCAGCGGACGTTGTTGGTTTCGCTCCATGTCAGTGGGAGATTGGTGCTGACGGCGATGCCTTGTCCGGTAGGCCCGCGGAATTGCGGCCAAGCGGCATCATCGGCCAATGCAGTTAACGTGAGGGCGGCAAACGGTACTAAAGCAATGTATTTCATGAGCGAAGGGTGGGGATGTGGGCGAGGGCGAGGTCGCCGAGTTTGATGTTGAGCGTTTGTGCGACAAGGTTGCACTTGGCTTTGAGCAAGCAGAAGAGCCCGGGGTGCTGTTCGGTATCCATGGATTCGTAATGCCCGTGGCCTTTGGCGATGACGATGTCTGCGGCTTCGTAATGTCCGCGCAGTTCAGGGCTAGCTTTGGTCCAGTCGATGCCGACAACGCCGGAGCCGCTCTCGATGACGTCGCAGAGGCCGGGGAGTCCGGCGGCTTGGGCGTCTTCAAGCGTGGCGTCGTTGAGAATGGGTGAGCTTTTGACTGCGGCGGTGATGTGGGTGCCGAATGTCAGGAGCTGTTCGATGAGGAGGCGGTCGAGGATGATCTCACCGGCGTTATCGCAGAGGTAGAGAATCTTGACGCCGGGGCGGAGGCGTTCGCGGAGGATGGGGAGGTGGTTGAGCCCGAATGGAATAGATAGGATGTGTTCGAGATCACGCTGGATGTCGAAGCCGGTGTTGACGCCCGCATCGATTACGTTACCGGCGATAGCGGCATGAGCGGCGGCGCCCAAGGGGTCGGTCGATTCTTGTATGAGCTGACGAATGCGCGGCAGGAGTTTGAGGGCAAGGGCGTTGGAGTCGCGCTTCATTTGCGCATAGGGGTCGGGGTGTTGGCTGAGGTCCGCAATCGCATCGTAAACCTGCATGGAGTAGACTACGGGATGTTGGGTGAGGTCGGCCTGGGAAAGTAACGTCAAGGCGTGCTGGACGATCTGCTTTTGGAGAACGAGATCGGGCGCCGAGGCTTGTGCGCCGGAGAGGGCTTGACGTGCGAGGCAGGGAAGGCAATCGAGAGTAGCTAGCATAAGGATTCTTAGATGTATCGGCGTTCGACACGGTTGCCGAAGGAGCAAATGATGTCGTAGGGGTGAGTGTTCTTGAGGTTGGCCCAATCTTCAACGCTGACGGTGCCGCCGAGGCAGGTGACTTCGTCGCCGGGTTGGGCGTCGGGGATGTTCTCAAGTGAAATGGTGGTGTAGTCCATGGAGACGCGCCCGAGGATGGGGCAGGGGGTTCCGCGGATGTCGACTTGGCCGCGGTTGGAGAGGGCGAGGGGCAATCCATCGGCGTATCCGGCGGAGATGGTGCCCACGCGCATGGGACGGGTGAGTTTGTAGGTATGCCCGTAGCCGATGGTCATGCCGACGGGTAGGTCGCGCACGGCGGCAAGGCGGGTCTTGAGTTGCAGGACGGGTTTGAGCTCAATGGCACGATGCCCTTCTTGGTCGAAGGCTCCGTAGAGGTTTAGACCGGTGCGCACAAGGTTGAATGGAGGCGCATAGGCGTCGGGAACGTTATTGATGGCGTCGGAGTTGGCGCAATGGATATGCGGGATGTGGATGCCGCGGGCATGAAGCGCGAAGTGCAGGGAACGTAGTGCGGCAATTTGCGCGTGGGTGGCGGGGTCGTTGCGGTAGGCTTGCGGGAAGTGGGTGTAGAGTCCTTCGAGCCGGAGGTTGGGGTGGTGGCTGTGGATGCGGGTGATGGTGTCGAACGCGTTTGATTGGTGGATGCCGGCACGTCCCATGCCGGTGTCGATTTTGATGTGGACGGGCGGCTGCACGGGCTGCGCGGCGATGAGCGCGGCGGTAGCTTCGTCGGTGAGCGGAAGGATGATGCCGGCGGCGGCCATGGCGGGGATTTCGTCGGGGAGGATGGTGCTGAGGATTTGGACGGGCTTGCCGAGCGGGAGGAGCTGGAGGGCTTCGTGGGGTTCAGCCACGCCGAAACAGGTGGCGCCGGCTTCAACGAGAATACGGGCGATGGGGAGCATGCCAAGGCCGTAGGCGTTGGCTTTGAGAATGGGCATGACGGCGCAGGGCGCGACCGTGCGGGCGATGGTATTGTAGTTTTCAATGAGCGCCGCCGAGGAGACCTCGAGCCAGACACGTCGGGGAATGGGTTCGTGCATGTACTTATTATAGCATATGCGAAGTGTTGCGGAAAGCGAAAAGGCGCGGTGTTAATGGTTTGACTTCCCTGTGGGGGGCGTGCTATACTGCGGGCATTGCAGTTGATTTTGGAAGGAGTATGGGTTATGAAGTTTTTGAATGTGTTGCTGGCCGGGTTTGTGTTGGCTGGAGGTTCTGCGTTTGCCGCCGATGATAAGCCGGATGTGTTGTGCCCGAAGTCGGCCTGTGTATTCACGAACAGCGCGGGAAAGACGTTGAATTACCGGCAGTATGTGCCGAAGGATTTGAAGGATGGCGAGAAGGTGCCGTTGGTGTTGTTTCTGCACGGTGCGGGTGAGCGCGGTGATGATAACAAGGGACAGCTGCGTCATGCGGTGGCGGACTTGTTGGCGTATGGAGAACGCAGCGGGAAGAAGTTTATCTTGATTGCGCCGCAATGCCCGCAGGGTAAGAAATGGGTGGATGTGTCGTGGGCGGCTGATGCGCACACGCTGCCGGTACTACCGAGCGAGCAGTTGGGATTGGTGCTGGAAGTGTTGAAGGGTAAGCTGAAAGAGCTGCCGATTGATGCTCAGCGCGTCTATGTGACAGGGCTGTCGATGGGCGGCTTTGGTACCTGGGACATCATCTGCCGTGAACCCGAGCTGTTTGCGGCGGCGATGCCGATCTGCGGCGGCGGCGATGTGAGTTGCGTGGAAAAGATCAAGAACCTGCCGATTCGCACATTCCATGGCGATATGGATACGGCAGTGCCGGTGGGACGTTCACAGACTATGGTTGAAGCGTTGAAGAAGGCAGGCGGGAAATGCAGCTATACGGAGTTTCCGGGCGCGGGACATGATGTCTGGACGCGCGTCTATAAAGACGATGCCGTCTTGAATTGGCTGTTCGACCAGCATCGCTAAGCAGTCGAAACAGAACTGCTTCAACGAGTCTACAAAAACGGAGGTCAGCACCTCCGCTTTTTTGTTCCCAGTAACGGAACGATACACACCCGAGTACCGAAACGATGCACGTCCGAGTACCCCTTTGTGAGGCCTCCGAGCTGTAGTCCCGTACAGCTCCGTGCAATGCACCGTTACTCGGAGCTGTCACGCACCACGACTCGGAGGCTTCACAGATCCTATCTGCTGCCACTTGCAATCCGCGCCTGCTATCAGCGATACCCCGTGAGAGGTCGGCCTCATACTCCATAGGTGCTGCCACTCATGAGGTATCGGTGGTAGCATCATCGCAGAAGTGGTGTGGTTTGAAAGCCTTTAAAACTGCATTCTTTAAGGTGCGAGGGGTGATTTTGGTTTTCGGGGGCGGGTAAATTCTGGACAAATCGGTGCAAAAAGAGTATAATAGGCGTTTTAGTTGTGGTTTTAGGAGGTAGCGTGAGTAAAGGTAACATGTTAATTGCCCAGAGCGGCGGTCCGTCAATGGTCATCAACCAGAGCTTGGTGGGAGCCGTGTTAACAGCAACGAAATCGCCGAAGATCGATCAGATTTATGGTGCGTTGCATGGGGTGCAGGGTATCTTGGACGAGACCTTCATAGACCTGCGGCAGGAAACCGAGGAGACTTTGCTGGCGGTAGCGCAGACGCCGTCTTCGGCTTTGGGTTCGGTCCGGAAGAAACCGACGCCGGCTGAGTGCGAGAAGATTTTCGAGGTACTGCAGCACAGGGAAATCCGTTACTTTTTCTACATCGGCGGGAATGATACGGCGGAGACGACGTATATTATCAGCGAGGCTGCGAAGAAGGCGAAGTACGACTTGCAGTGTTTTCATATTCCGAAGACGATTGATAATGATTTGATGGAGAATGATCACACGCCGGGTTTTGGCAGTGCAGCGCGGTTTGTGGCGTGCGCCGTGCGCGGGGATGATTTGGATAACCGCGCGTTATTGGGCGTGAAGATCGATGTGATTATGGGACGGCATGCGGGATTCTTGACGGCGGCTTCGGCTGCGGCACGTCAGGAACCGGATGATGGTCCGCATTTGATTTATCTGCCGGAGGTGCCGTTCAGCTTGGCGCGTTTTACGTCGGATGTGCGTTATGTGCTGAGCAAGCACAACCGTTGCGTGGTGACGGTGGCTGAGGGAATCTGCGACGAGTCCGGAGCTTCGATCAGCGCGAAGTTTTCGCAGGAGGTTGATTCGCACGGCAATCCGCAGTTGAGCGGCACCGGTGCGTTGGGTGATTTCTTGGCGGCGCATTTGCGTAAGCTGAATGTGAAGCGCGTGCGTGCCGATACGTTCGGATACCTGCAGCGTTCGTTTGTCGGAGTTGTTTCCGAAACGGATGCAGCCGAGGCGTATGAGGTTGGTGTGACGGCGGTGAAGACCGCGCTGAAGGGCGATGTGGCAAGCGGTTCGATTGCGATCAAGCGCCAAGCCGGAACGAAGTATGGCGTGACGTATGTGACCGTGCCGTTGAAGCGTGTGGCTAAAGTGACGCGTACGATGCCGACGAAGTTTATCAACCAGAAGGGCAATCATGTGACGCAGGCCTTTTTGGATTATCTGGCGCCATTGGTCGGGCCGCTGCCGAAGACTGCAAGGCTTGAGCAGCTCAAAGTGAAGAAATGAAGGATTATGTTGCATTAGCCCGCGACGTGCTGACGCAGGAGTCCGACGGAATCCTGCTGACGCGCGATAGTCTGGGCGAGGCGTTTAATAAGGTTGTAACGCTCGTCCTGCGGACGTTGGAGCAGGGCGGCAAGATCGTTGTGACGGGCGTTGGCAAGAATCTGCATATTGCCGAGAAGCTCTCCGCAACGCTTTCCAGTACCGGTTCAATCAGCGTGGTATTGAATCCCGTGCAGGCGATGCATGGTGACTTGGGCATGATGGCCGAAAAGGACGTGCTGATCGCGTTGAGTTTCTCCGGTGAGTCGGAAGAGCTGATTGCGTTAATCCCCGCCGTGAAGCGTCTTGGCGTACCAGTTGTCGCGATGACCGGAAAGGCGTCGAGCACGCTGGCCACATTGGGTGATGAGCTGTTGCTCGTGACGGTTGACCGTGAGGCGTGTCCTTTTAATATGGCGCCGACGACGAGCACCACTGCGACGCTGGCTTTGGGCGATGCGTTGGCATTGGTATTGATGCATGAGCAGGGGTTTGACCGTAGTGCGTTTGCGTTGCGGCATCCGGCAGGCGCAATCGGCAAAGCGTTGCTCTACCGCGTCCGCGATGTCATGCGCCGGGATGAACGTGTGGCAAGCGTGACGGAAGCCGCCACCGTGCAGGATGCAATTGTTGCGATGACTCGAGCGCAGGCAGGGTCGGCATGTGTTGTCGATAAGGCCGGCGTTTTGACCGGCATCTTTACTGATGGTGATTTGCGGCGTCACTTGGCGCAAGGTGCGGGCGTGTTGTCTTATGGTATTGGCGAGGTCATGACGAAGCGGCCTGTCAGTGTCGGCGTCGATGCGCTGGCGGTGGATGTGCTAAAGGTCTTCGAGAAATATAAGATCGACGACCTGCCTGTGGTGGATGCTGATGGCCGCTTAGCCGGGTATGTGGATATTCAAGATCTCCCGCGGATGAAAATCCTTTAATTTGGGTTCGCCATGAATGTGCTGCTGAAGTCCGTTACGCTCCTGAATCCTGCTGCCGGTTATGAAAGTGTCCGGGATGTGTTAATTGACGGGAACGGCATGCTGTTGTCGGGAGAAGCTGCAGACGGCCTTGCCGATGTACGTGTGATTGATGCGAGCCGTTATGTGCTCACGCCCGGGTTAGTGGATATTCATGTGCACTTCCGCGATCCCGGCACGCCTGAGGCTGAAACCCTGCAAAGCGGCGCTCGAGCCGCAGCGGCAGGCGGCTTTACTAAAGTCGTGACGATGCCGAACACCACGCCTCCCGGCGATACGCCAGCGTGGTGCGAACAACAGCTTTCGATGGTCAATCCGTGCCGCGTGTATCCGGCAGCGTGTATCACAAAAGAGCGGCGTGGAACCGAAGTGGCAGATATGCCTGCATTGGCCGCAGCAGGAGCTGTGGCGTTTACGGATGATGGTGCGATGGTGGCGGATGCGAAAGTCATGCACGCCGGATTGCTCCAAGCAAAGCGTTTGGATAAATGTGTGATGGATCATGCTGTACTGCCGGCGTTGGCTGGCGATGGCGTCATCCGCACGTGTCCGACGGCCGAAGCGAACAAGCTGCCGATCTTCCCGCCTGAGGCGGAGGTTGAAGCCGTGCGGCAGGATATTGCTTTAGCAACAGAGACTGGGGCGCATGTGCATATCCAGCATTTATCGTGCGCAGAGTCCGTGAAATTGATTGCCGACGCGCAGCGCTTGGAGGTGAATGTTACCGCAGAGGTAACGCCGCATCATTTAGCATTGGCGGCGGAGGATATTCCGGGCGACGATGGCAACTGGCGGATGAATCCGCCATTGGGCATCCGTGCTGATGTAGAAGCTTTGCGGCGCGGGGTTTGCGATGGCACGCTGACTTGCTTCGCGACAGATCATGCGCCACATGTGCCCGACCGTAAAGAGAAGGGATTCCTGCAAGCGGCGTTTGGTGTGATTGGTCTTGAGACCGCCGCCGCGGTAACGTGGGATGTCATGGTCAAGGCTTGCGGGTTGAGTCCGTTGCGCTGGGCGGCCATGTGGACGACAGCACCGGCATTCATCGTGGGTATCGAATTGCCTGCCTTAAAGTTTGGCGCTCCGGCTGACTGCGCGCTGTTCGTGCAGGAAGAGTGGACGTATGACACGGCAAAGGGTGCTTCAAAGTCGCGGAACTCACCTTTTAACGGACGCACCTTTGGCTTGAAGCCTGTGATGACATTTTGCGGTGGAGTAAAGACCTATGATCAACTCTAAAGTTTTTGACTCAGCGTGGGATGTGTTGCCCGCCGTATTGCGGGAACAGCCGTTTGTATGCGGACTTGTTACGGGTTCCGGTTGGAGCCGCGCCTTACAGCCTGATAAGATTATTTGTCAAGTGGCGTATGCGGATATCCCCGGACTCGGCACCAGCACAGTACAGGGGCATGCCGGGCAGCTGATTGTATTTGAAAAGAGCGGCGGCGTATTCTTGGCTTTCATGGGGCGGCGTCATTGGTATGAAGGCGTTGGCTGGGAGTCGGTAGTGATGCCGGTGGAGCTGATGCGCCGCCTAGGTATCAAGCGCGTATTACTGACAAATGCCGCTGGAGGGATTGCGTCTGGTTTCAAACCCGGCGACTTCATGTTGTTCAGGGATCACTTGAATCTGACGGGACACACGCCTTTGCAAGGGCCATGCATGGAGGGATGGGGCGAGCGCTTTCCGGACTTGTCTAGCGTCTATGCGGGCGGTTTGAGCGATGCGCTGAAGCGTGCCGCTAGCCGTGCCAACTTGATGTTGCATGAGGGCGTCTATGCGTTTTCGACAGGACCTGCCTATGAAACGCCCGCCGAAATTGCCGCATATGCTTTGTTAGGAGTCGATGCCGTGGGGATGTCGACGGTTCCCGAAGCGGTTGTTGCGGCGGCGTGTGGTTTCGATGTGGCGGCGTTGAGCTGTATCACGAATATGGCGGCAAAAGCCGGCGGCACGCATCTTTCCCATGAGGAGGTGCTGAAACAGTCTGAGACATCGCAGGCGGCAATGGTTGCTCTATTGAATGCATTTTTTGATGAATTGATGGAAGGGTAATAGTATTATGAATGGCGCTCTTTTGCTCGCATTTGCGGGAGTTTGGTTTCTCATTGCGTATTTCGTTTTAGGCAAGCGAATTGAGCGCTTATTTGGTGTTGACTCGAGCCGTCGTACGCCCGCGTATGAATTGGAAGACGGGCAGGATTATCAGCCCACGCATCCGGCGGTGGTGTTTGGCCATCACTTTGCGGCGATTGCCGGCGCGGGACCAATCGTCGGCCCGGTGCTGGCCTTGCAATATGGATGGGTGCCGGTGGTGATTTGGATTTTGGTGGGCTGTGCGCTGGTCGGGTCTTTCCATGACTTTGCGGCGATGTTTCTCTCTATCCGTAATCAAGGCAAGTCGATTGGCGTCGTGGTGGAGCGTCAAATCGGTTTCAGCGGACGGATGATCTTCTCATTATTCTGCTTTGCCGCGCTGATTCTGATTGTGGCAGTCTTCGTTTCTTTCGTGGTGGAAGCTTTCATGCAGACGCCATCGGTTGCAACAGCCACTGTCTTGTTCTTGACGATGTCGCCGATCTTCGGCTGGTGCACGACGAAGAAAGGTATGTCGTTGCGGATGGCATCGCTGATCTTTGTGCCCTTGTTGTTTCTCTCGGTGTATATTGGCGTGTGCTTCCCGTTAGAGTTAACGAAGACCTTCCAGCTGGGCGCCTTGACTTTGACGCCCAAGTTGCAATGGACGCTTATTCTGCTGCTGTGCTCATCGATCACATCTGTCCTGCCGGTGTGGGTGATGATGCAACCGCGTGACTATTTGAATGCGTATCTGCTGTATGCGATGATTGCTGTCGGTTTCTTGGGGGCGTTTGTGGCTGCACCAACGATTGCGATGCCGGCTGTCACGCAGGGTGTTCCGTTGCCGAAAGCATTGGCCAGCGTATTTCCCTTCCTTTTTGTGACTGTAGCGTGTGGGGCTTGCTCTGGTTTTCATGCGCTGGTTTCTTCCGGGACCTCGGTGAAGCAGATATCCAACGAGAAACATGTCCGCGTGGTGGCTTACGGTTGTATGTTGGTTGAAGGTTTGCTGGCGGTCTTAGCCGTGGTGGCGGTTGGGCGGTTGTCTCCTGATGCCTATGCGTTGATTCGAAACAACCCCATTGACGGTTTTGCCGCCGGCATTGCCAGCTTCGCAATCAAACTCGGCTTGCCGGAAAATATCGGCATCAGTTTCATTTCATTGGCGATCTCTGCATTTATCCTGACGACGCTGGATGCCGCTGTCCGCTTGGCGCGTTTCCTGTGGACTGAGATGGTTGGCACGCTTCCGGCTCCTGCGGTCCGTAAATCGTTAGGCAATTCGGTGACTGCCACCGCGATGGTGATTCTAATTTCTGGCGGACTGTGCATCACCAATGCCGGCAGTGTGATTTGGCCGATCTTTGGTGCGACCAATCAATTGCTGGCGGCCTTGACGTTGTTGGTAGCGGCGGCATGGTTGTATAACGAGCGTAAGCGCTTTGTGCCGACCTTGTTGGCGATGCTGTTCATGCTGACGATGAGCGTTTGGGCTTTGGTGCTCAAGTTGTTGGAGACTTGGGGCAAGAGCTGGCCGCTGGCAGGTGCTTCCTTATTTCTGTTGTGTGTTTCTGCGATTCTCTGTACTCAGAGCTGCAAGCTCTTTTTTAAGGAGCGTGCCTAATGAACGAGCCGCAGACCTCCGTCCTTTTCTTCAAAGCATTTGCAACTTGGCGTGATGTCGCCGATGCTGCGCGTACGACGATCCGTCGCGAGTCCGGCGATAAAGAACCCTCGAGCAAGTGGAAAAAACGGATTCTGCTGGCCGAGCATTCGCCAATCCGCCTGTTAGCCTTCCGCTGGAAATGGACTAACCTGAAGTATTGGGTGAGCGTTCACTTTGTTCGCCATAAAATCGGCATTGAACATTTTGTCAGTACACAGCGCACCGACCGCACCGGCGTGGACAGGGATTCCGCACCTCAGGCCGCATTGGTCGACCACGAGTGTCTCGTCAATGCACAGACACTCATGACGATTTCCCGCAAGCGCCTCTGCGCCCAAGCCTCTGCCGAAACACGAGCGGCATGGAAGCTGGTACTGGATGAGGTACAAAAGAGCGAGCCCGAACTTTACAGCTGCTGTGTGCCGGAATGCGTTTATCGGGGCTTCTGCCCGGAGTTCAAAAGCTGTGGTTATGCCGATACGCCGGCCTTCCGATCGGTAGTTGAGGCGTATCGTACTGTTGAATAATGGGCTTGACCAGCCTAAGGCCTTTGTGATACTATAAAGACATGACACGTGGGCGTGAGGATTATTTGGAGGCGATTGCGCTGCTGACCGAGACGGATGGGCATGCGCATGTGGCTGAGATTGCGAAGCGGTTGGGTATTAAGAATCCGACTGTGACGGTGGCGTTGCGTGCGCTGGCCGACCAACAGTTAATCCGCTATGAGGCGTACCGCCCTGTTGAGTTGACTCCCCGTGGGATCGAGTTGGCCGAGCAGGTCATCATCAAGCATCAGACGTTGAAACATTTTCTGACGGACTGTTTGACGCTCTCCGAGGCACATGCCGATGAACTGGCGTGTAAGCTGGAGCATGGTCTGGATGATATTGCTTTCCGCAGGCTTTACGAGTTCATGAATCTGTGTACGTTGGACGCGTTGCCTCCGGGCGAAGTCGTTACAATCGTACGAATCTCCCAGCAATTAGACCGCAAGGCATTGGCATCTGCCGGTATTGTGCGCGGTGCATCAATTAAACGATTGCCGGGCGATGATGGCGAAAATATGGAAATCCAAGCCGGAGAGAAGAGCGTGCGTTTTGCGTTGAAGGACGCAAAGGAGATAACGGTCAAGCGCTCGGCCGCTCATTGAGATATTGATTCTTGCTTCTCTAAGCAGACGATGAGGTTCATTCCGCAGGCAATGCGTTTGCGTGTGATTTGGCTAAACCCAGCTTGCTGGAAGAGCTGCTGCAATTCGGATTCGGCGGGCATGGCTTGCATGGTTTCTTTGAGGTAGGCATAGGAATTGCCTTGGCGCGTCAGCAAGTGTAAGACTGGAGAGGCAGCAAGCCAGTAGAGTTTGAACAGAAGACGTGTCAGGTAACTCTCGGGCTTAACGGCTTCAAGGATAACTAATCTGCCATGCAACTTGAGCACGCGGTGGATTTCTGCCAACACAGCGGCGCGGTCAGTGAAGTTGCGCAGTCCGTAACCCACAGTCACTGCATCAAAACTGGAGGCTGGATAGGGAAGGGCAGAGGCATCGCCTTGGCGGAAGGTGATGTTGGGATATTTCTTGCGGGCAATCGCCAGCATCTCCTCAGCGAAGTCTAGCCCCTCCATGTGACAGGCAGGGTAGAGACACTTTGAGATAGCGGTGAAGTCACCAGTGCCGCAAGCGACGTCCAAAAGGGTTTCGGGCGCTTTGTTGTGACCTGCCAGTTTAGCGGCTTGACGGCGCCAGTGTTTGGCGAGGCCGAAGGTCAGGATTGTGTTGCCTCGGTCATAGTTTTCCGCCAAGGCATTGAACATTTGGCGGATAGGGTCGGCTGGATTATTTGCGTCCATAGCCTACTAACTTCAATGCGAGGAAACCCAGTCCCGGTACAATGAATGCGGCAACCAATGCGATGCCAAACCCGAATGTGGCGCCTTGACTGCCGGCGTAGGCATAGACCGCACAAGTCGGAACAGTGCCGAGCAATGCCAACACGGTAAAGCGGCGGAAGGTCATGTGTCCTAGACCACAGAGGCAGCTGACAATCTCGGTGAGCATAGGGACGCTGCGGCTGAGCACCAAACACCACGCACCGTAACGATTGAGCCAGTTCTCGACGTGGTCAATCTCGGTAGGGTTGTTATCAATCAAGCGGTAGAACATGTTGCGCCCGTAGCGTCTGCACAGCCAGAAGCCTAGCCATGCCGAGGCGAGCGAGCCGCAAAGGGCGACTGCGAAGCCCGCCCATCCACCACAAATCGCACCACATAGCGTCATCAGCACGCTGGAGGGGAGGGGGAGAAACAGGTCGACCATCAACAATCCGCCGAGCACTGCCGCTGCGGCGTACTTGTTTTGTGCTTCAAAGAATGCATTGATGCGTTTTTCATCCAGCCAACCGGCCAGATCTGCCCCGATGTACATTACCGTCATGAGCAGGAAGAGTATTCCTGCAAATTGCGCTAACCGCTTCATGGATCAGTTCGCCGGGCGGAAGGCATTAGCGGCAGGAATCGGACGGTTGATGTCCGTGCGGCAAGCATCTTGATAGATGCCGCGCTTGCGCTCTCTGATCTTCTTGAGCTCTGGCTGCAGCTTTATCAATTCTGCGGGAGTGACTTTGGTGGGCTCAGGCACGACTAGCGCTGTGAAGCCCTCCAGTCCCTTGACGGAGTTGGTGTGAATTTCGGCTGAGGCGATGACTAGGTTATTGCTGACAATCAAACGCGGCATGATGTCGCGCCCGCCATCGTAACCGCGGAAAGCTTCGGGCTTGCAGTCGATCAGGGTGTTGGCAATGAACTCGGTGCCGAGAGGCTGACGCGGTTCGTTATCCATTGTGGCGGCCAACTTGGGATAGCGGGTGCTCCATGGCGGTTGTTTGTACTTCATGGCTTCGGCTTTGCCTTCAAGGTGCCAGCTGGGGTCATTAGGGTTGTTCCAATGCTGATGCCATTTGGTGCCGCGTGCATCAAAGTGAATGCCCACGTTGTTCTCGACCAATAGATTACCACGGAAGATATTATCACGCCCGCCGCCAATCATCAGGCCGATGCCCGCGCGCACGATCTCGTTGTACTCCACAATGTCGCCGCTGTCACAGTCATCAAGGTAGATGCCGGAGACGTGAGTGCCCTTGCGGGTGCTTTCGGTGCCGACGTCGTGGATGTAGTTACCGCGCAGGATGTTGCCTTGGGATGTCCAATCGCGTCCGGTATAGAAGGCGCCTGCGTCGGCGGTCTCTTGCAGAACGTTAAAGACCTCGTTATCCTCCAGCAGATTCTCGTTACCGTTGTAAAGGATAGCCAAGTGCGGAGCGTCGAATATCTTGTTACGGCGGACGGTGTGCCCAATGCCCGCGATGTTCACCGCGCCGGCATAGGTGCGCTTGTATTGACCGAAGCGTGAGATAGAACAGTTCTGCAAGAAGTTGTTGGCGTTGATGAGGCGCGGACGGTCACCACCGTTGAGAATCACGCCGCATTCGCCGACGTCGAAGATGTCACAGCTTTCGACCACGTTGGTGCTGCCGAGAATGTCAACGCCGTGACGTGCGAGGTGTCCGATAGCGCAACCCTTCACAGAACAGTTCTTAGCGTTGTGGCTCTTGAAGCCGCCTGCGCCGAATCCGACAGCGAGATTCTCAAAACGGATGTATTGCACCTTGTCGGCGGAGATGATGGGCGTCTTGCGGTGAATCAAACGGATGCGGCGGCCTTGGAGTGTCTTGTCGTTAATGATGTTTAACGGTGCTGCGCTGATGCCGGTCAGTCCGTTGGGGTAATCCTTCGGCGGTGGGATAAGGTAGAGCTTCTTGTTGGCGCGGTCGAGATAGTACTCGCCGGGAGCATCGAGTTCTTCCAGCACATTGAGCGCATAGAAGCGGCGTTCCTTCTTGCCCCACGTTCCTTTGGCAATGCCCCACAGGTGCCCCGCTTCAAGCGCAATGACTTTCGTGGCAGGATCGTAGGAGGATGCCTTGAGGTGGTCGACTGACCAGTCGTGCGTCCAATAACCAAACAGCCACACGCCATCATTAAAGTTCCAACGGGAAGGGCGGTCGCTTTCTTCGAAGACAAACGCGCCGGGTATCTTATCGTTCCCCTTGATGGTGGAGTTGGTGAAGGTCGCGAAGCCATCATTCGGCCAACGGGCAGGCACCAGCGGATCATTGTCGATGTAGACCCACGGGCCGCGCAGGGTTTCAAACTTCAACGGGAAGGGCTCAATCGGTTCGCTCAAGTAAGGTGCAAGGTCAATCTGATAGGTGACTTTGCGCGACTCCTCGGGGAGACGTTTTAAGATCGCGGGGTCAGTGCAGCGCGTGAACTGATCAACCGGCAGATCAATCGCCCCGCTGAGCAAGACGGTGCCGGGCTTTTGTGCGCGGTAGATGATGGGCGCCTTGGCTGTGCCGGAATCCTTATCCGACAGCCAGTAGGTGCCGTCGGTCGAATGCTCGCCGGGCAACAGCGTGACGTAGATGGGGCCTTCGGCAGTTTTCTTGATTGCATTGACAGCATCGCGCGCGCTGTAAAGATTGTTGAACGGACGCGCCAGCGAGCCGTCGCCATTCTCGCCCTTATTAGGCTGGACAAAGAACTCGGCGGCCTGCGTGGCAATGGCGGTGATGCAAACAATAGCAATCGGTACAAGTTTATTCATAAGATTAGAGAGTTCGGTTATTCAGCAGCTAATGCTTTGACGGCTTCAGCAATGGGCTTGCCATCGCAATCCAGATCAACCAACACAACATTACCGTTATGGACACGGAGGGTGGCATAGACGTCTTTCCACTTGCGGCGGTTGTAAGCCGCTTCGGCGGCGGGAGCAGCTTTCTCATTCATGTAGAAACGGTCTTGATCCAGTTCAATAGAGATGGGGAGCGTTTCCTTTTCGTGGCGCCAAACTCGAGCGTTGCGCGTTTTAATCCATATCCCGACCGAGGAGGGTTCCTTTGCCAAGCGGATCAGCTTGTATTCGCCATTTTCGCCTTTGTCAAATTGCGCCCAGCAGAGGTTACCGCGGTATACGTCATTAATGAGATGTTCTTCATTCTTCGGCTGGATGCCTTTGACAGACTTGTTGTCATAAGCAATGGCGACATAGCGTCCACGGAAGGGGTCGGCAGGGTCGACAGGCGCGCAGCGTAAACGTATCTCAACTCCGTCACGGCGAATGATTTCCTGCGAGAGAATCATCTTCAGCGGTATTGCCAGCTGCAGGAGGAGGGCTAGAACGACAAGGTATTTCATTGTTTGAACCTCCTTGCGAGTATGAGGTTAACACTGAGGAAAGCTACGCCGCAGATGATGAAGACGATGCCTTTGACGGTGTAGCCGATGTCATCGTTGAAGAAACGCGTGAGGATTACTGCCAGCACTGCAATTGTGCCGCCGTTGACTTGGCGCAAGCATCGCTCGCGCAGTCCATTCACAATAAACACCAGGCCATAGACTGCCAGATAACACGACATAATCCACATGGCCAAGTCATCCGCGTGGATATACGATACCAACGTCCACAGTCCGCCTACGAGGAAGACCGATGCGCCTGTGACGATATCCACTGCGCGGCGTTGGCGGATTACTTTACGCACTAATCCTGTTGCTGCAACCAATAACACTCCACAGGCAACTAAGATATCGAAGATAGCCCACCGCGCGTGATACAGATTAGATGAGCTGCGGTTGTCGCCGAGCTCTTCCCATGCCCACGTGCTAAGACACATCAGCCACAGCATGAACGCAAGGCCGATGTAGCCGGTGAGGTTGAACGGATTGAGCCAAAAGGCTTTTTCCTTCTCAATCGGCGGGGCGAGCAGGGTTATAAAGGCGAAGAGTCCGGTGTAGACAATCAGCCACAACCCTGCATGATACTTCTCGAGCGTGACGCCCACGGCAGGAAGCATGGCAATGATGGTGGCCCACAGCAGGAGGTGCCATGCAAAGCTGTCGCCTTTGGACTTGCGCCAGAGTTGCGGGAATGCTAGGAGCGCCAGCGGCCAATAGAGCATCTTGGGCACTTCGGCATAGTCCATCACGCAGGCCCAGATCAAGAGTCCGATGAAATAACAGACGGTCGGCGCAACGGCTTGGGTGATATAGAGGATTGGCAACAACAGGAGCGTCCACGTCAGTGTGAACGATTCCGCACTGCCGCTGATTTGGTAGACCTGCGCCGTGATGGAGATGATCAGGCCGATGGACAAACCCCAGAATATTCCGAGCGGTTCCTGCCACGCGGCGCCGAGGCGGCGGGTGCTTTGCGTCCAGAATGCAAACGCGCCTGCAGCGAGCAAGGGGGTGAATCCGGCGGTCAGCTTGACAGCGGGCGAGAGGGTGTCCCAATTCGCCGCGAAGAGTGCGATGATGCCCGCGCCGATGAGCAATGCCCCCAACGCCCCGAAGATGATGTAGCCCCAAGCCAAGCCTGCACTCGGGTTATCATACCGCGCCAGCAGCTTTTCGCCTGCACCCGGTGCTAAGAGTCCCTCGGCCTCCCAAGCCGGCAACTCACGCTTCAGCCACTTGATTTCGCTTTTCATGGTGCGAATAGTGTAAACTATCCCACCGGGTTTGTCAATAACGCAACGCCAATCGTTTTGCCTATCTTGCCACATCTCCATTGTAATGTTATGCACGCCGCAGATACGTGTTGGCATTTTGTGGGCTTGCAAGCCCACAACTGAAGGCTTCGAACCCCACAAATGAAGGCTTGCAAGCCTACAACCGTGGGCTTACAACCCCACAACCGCGGGCTTGCAAGCCCGCAAACGGCAAGCACTCGCTTTTGACTTGTATTTGAGGTGTCTTTCGAGGATAATTCCCTTATGACGGTTTGTTGTGATAGGTTAGGTGTGGCATGAGCAAGCGTGTTGTTGTTTTTCAATTGGGCGAGGGCGATGTCTTTGAAACAGGTGAGTACGATCTGCTGGTCAAGGATGTTGCCGCGCGGGCGTTGAACTCGGGCGGATTGGATAATCTGTTCGAGGCGGGTGTGGAGTATGCCTTCAAGGCGTCGCGCCCGCGTGCGGTACGGGCGTTGTTTGCTCATGCGGGGGTGGTTCTGCCGGAGGGCGAGTGGATAACTGTACCTTATAATATGGCCGCGCTCAAGGCGAAGGTGGGGCAGCCGTGGTATCCGGTGATTGACCGCGAGCGGTGCGTGGCGTGCGGACTGTGTTTTGACTATTGCCTGTTTGGGGTCTACTCACGCGATGCCGAGGGCAAAGTCGCCGTCACGAAGCCGCAAGCTTGCAAGCCGGGGTGTCCTGCCTGTGCGCGGATCTGTGTGCAATCGGGCGTGATATTTCCTTTTTGCCCGGAGGAGCCGATCAATGGCGCCGAGCCGCAAGCTCAGGCTACGGGCGCAGAGGCTCTTCAAGCGCTGACCGCCGATCCGCTTGCGCGGCTGCGGCAGCGTTGAGTGCTTCCTGTTCGCGCTGTGCGGCGGCTTGTTGTTTCAAACGGTATTCCTCAAAGAGCGCCTGCTCGGAGCCCTTCGGCCGCCGCCGCTTATAAAAGGCATAGCCCTTGAGCATCCACCACCTGCGCCAACGGAAGTGCTCGCGCAGAATATCCTTGCGTGGGTCGTCAATGGATTCGCGGCTCTTGTGATACCAATGTTTGTAAACGCCGGAGAGGTCGGTGTGAATCATGAGATTCTGCAACGGCCGCGGAAAGTACCCTAGCATAACGCCGGCTTGGAAATCGAGCAGGGCGGGCTGGCCGTCTGCGAGGATCAGCACATTCTTGGCATTGCGCGTGTCGAGGTGCGCCACGCCGCGCGCATTCATAGCCTTTACGATGGCTTCGAGCCGCAAAAAGTATTCCGGAGTGATCCGCGCCCGATATCCGCTCAACGTCTGGCCATTCAGAAACTCCATCACGACGGCATAGGCATCAAGCCGGTAAATTTGTTGGGGGACGCCGTTGATTCCGTGCAGCCGCTTGAGAAGACGATACTCGTTCCACGCCATGAACCGCCCATACGTCCAGCGGATCCACCACGGGCACTTTTGGAAGTCCTTCACCACCCACGCGCCATCTGGGGTTTCCACTTTCCAAACATCGGCATTGGCCTTACGGCCGCGATTCAGGCAAACCGCTTCCGGAGTTCCGATAGCCGCCCGAGAGACCGGGCACATGTTCGAGTAATTTGGCATCATATTCGCACACGTACAGGTTAGCCCCCACTATAGCACAAACACCACCCCAGAGCAATTCCAAACAAATAGTGCCATCGCGTAATATTCCTATTTCATCCGTAACCGGTATAGGCGGATGCGGGGTATTTTTACTATATTGTGCTTGTTTAACAGGGGCGGTTTTGGTATATTACCGTGCTGTTTGTTTAAGTGAAGCAAACGCAGTGGAACCGGCAGTCCGGTCAGAACGGCGGTTGTTCCGACAGCCGCATATAATAAGGTATTCCGTTATGGCGAAATCCGCACCCAAGTCCGGCAAGAAAGCCGGCAGCACCAAGACTCAGAAGAACAAGTATGTTTACTTCTTTGGCGCGAATCAATCCGAAGGCGACGTCTCAATGAAGCCCATCCTCGGCGGCAAGGGCGCCAACCTCGCCGACATGGCCAGCATCGGCCTGCCGGTGCCTCCCGGCTTCACCATCACCACCACCGCCTGTGAGCGGTACTACGAAATCGGCGAGAAGAAGCTCCACGCGCTGCTCAAGGATGAAATCGCCGCCGCCCTTGCCAAGCTCGAAAAGGCTACCGGCAAGACCTTCGGCAAAGGCCCGCACCCGCTGCTCGTCTCCGTGCGTTCCGGCGCGGCTGTGTCCATGCCCGGCATGATGGACACCGTCCTCAACCTCGGCCTCAATCCCGACACTGTGCAAGCACTCATCGACCGCACCGGCAATGACCGCTTCGTGTGGGACTCCTACCGCCGCTTCATTCAGATGTTCGGTAACGTCGTTATGGGCGTCGAGCATCACGCCTTTGAGCACGAGCTCGAAGCCGTCAAGCACGCACGTGGCTACAAACTCGACAATGAGCTCATGACCGCCGACCTGCAGGAAGTCGTCAAGCGCTACATGGCCGTCGTCAAGCAAACCAGCGGCCGCACCTTCCCGACCGACGTGATGACGCAGCTCGCGCTCGGTATCAACGCCGTCTTCAGCTCGTGGAACAACACCCGCGCTATCAAGTACCGCCAGCTGAACGACATCCGCGGCGTGCTCGGCACCGCCGTCAACGTCCAAGCAATGGTCTTCGGCAACAGCGGCACCAACTCCGCCACAGGCGTCGCCTTCACGCGCGACCCCTCCACCGGCGAGCACCGCTATTTCTACGGCGAATACCTCATCAATGCGCAAGGTGAAGACGTTGTAGCCGGCATCCGCACGCCGCAGCAGATCACTATCGCCGGTTCGCGCGAATGGGCCAAAGCCCGCCACATCACCGAGGCTGTTCGCAAGGCGCAATACCCCTCGCTCGAAGAGGCCATGCCCAAAGTCTTCAAGGAGCTCGACGCCATCCGTCACAAGCTCGAGAAGCACTACCGCGACATGCAGGACCTTGAGTTCACCATTGAGGACGGCAAGCTCTACATGCTCCAAACCCGTAACGGCAAGCGCACTGCCGCTGCCGCCGTCAAGATTGCGACCGACCTCGTCAAAGAGAAGCTCATCACCGAGAAGGACGCCGTCATGCGTGTCGAACCCGGCCAGCTTGACCAGCTCCTTCACCCCGTCTTCGTCAAAGCCGCCGAAGCCAAGGCTAAGAAAATTACTGTCGGTCTGCCTGCTTCACCCGGCGCGGCTACCGGCCAGATCGTCTTCAACGCCGCTACGGCTGAAGAGTGGGCCAAGGAAGGCAAAAAAGTTGTTCTCTGCCGTATCGAAACCAGCCCCGAAGACATCGGCGGAATGAACGTCGCAGCAGGCATCCTTACCGCACGCGGCGGCATGACCTCGCACGCGGCGGTTGTCGCGCGCGGCATGGGCAAGTGCTGCGTTTCCGGCTGCGGCGAGCTCTACATCTCCTACGACAAGAAGACCATCTCCTGCGATAAGACTGTCCTGCGCGAAGGCGATTGGATTTCTTTGAACGGCTCCACCGGCGCCGTCTATGAAGGCAAAATTGACGCCACCGACCCCAAGCTCACCGGCCCCTTTTCCATGATTATGGCGTTGGCTGACAAGTACCGCAAGCTTGGCGTTTGGACCAATGCCGACACACCCCGCGACACGCTGCGCGCTGTCGAGTTCGGTGCCGAAGGCATCGGCCTGTGCCGCACGGAACACATGTTCTTTGAAGGCGAACGCATCGTCAGCTTCCGTCGCTTGATTCTCGTGGCCGAAGCCGTGAAGAATCTCCGCGCCGAAATCGCCGCCACGGCGGATGAAGCAGACAAGGCCGCACTGAAGAAGACTCTGGAAGGCCCCGAGAAACAATACAATCAGGCGCTCAAGGAGCTCCTGCCGTTACAACGCAAAGATTTTCTTGGCATGTTCAAAGCCCTCAAAGGCCGCCCTTGCACAGTCCGTCTGCTTGACCCGCCCCTGCACGAGTTCCTCCCGCAGGACGATGCCGGGCAGGTCGAAATGGCTAAGCTCATGGGCACCACCGTCGAGCGCATCCGTGAAGTCGTCACCAGCCTGCACGAGTCCAACCCCATGCTCGGTCACCGTGGCTGCCGCCTCGGCATCAGCTACCCAGAGGTGACCGCGATGCAGGTGCGCGCTATTTGCGAAGCTGCGCACGCCGTGAAAGGCTCGCACCCCAAAATCATGGTCCCGCTCGTGGGCAACGTGAAAGAGTTTGCTTCACAGAAGCAGCTCATTAAGGACGTCATTGCACAAGTGCAGAAAGAGAAGAAGTGCAAGCTCTCCATCGACATCGGCACCATGATCGAAGTGCCGCGCGCGGCACTCACCGCCGACGCGATTGCGGAAGAGGCCGACTTCTTCTCCTTCGGCACCAACGACCTCACGCAGATGACCTGCGCGTTCTCGCGTGACGATGCCGGCAAGTTCCTCGGCGAGTATGTCGAGAAGGGCTTCTATGATTACGACCCCTTCCAAGTGCTTGACCAAGACGGTGTCGGTTTCCTCATCGACATCGCTGTTCAGCTCGGCCGCCAGGCTAAGCCGAAACTGAACCTCGGCGTCTGCGGCGAACACGGCGGAGATCCTAAGACGATCGAATTCTGCCATGCGGTTGGTCTCGATTACGTCAGCTGCTCGCCCTATCGGGTGCCAATTGCCCGTTTGGCGGCGGCTCAGGCCGCGCTGCGCGGCTAATTCCCGGCAGAACACGTCTTCAAGACGCACGAGACCCGTTCGGAAACCTCCGAGCGGGTCTTTCATTATTCCGCGCGCGTACCTTTAGTACGGCAGGTTACGGACGCCTTTTCGCGCAACATTCCGGAAAGCCGTCGATTCCCTATTACTTGGCAAATCAAACCAGTCACGCGTCAGACACACGTACAGCCGAGAGTCTGTACCCTTGACTCACGTGTACGCGTACCCCTGACTCACGGGAGACTGTACCCTTGACTCTCCCGAGACTGTACCCTTGACTCGGGAGGGACATTGTTTTACCCTTTTTAAAGCCACGAAAAAGAGGCCCCGCGTCTCCGAAAAAGGAGGGCGCGGGGCGTTAAAGGGCAGGGCGTTTACTTCACCAAGATGATGTCGCCGACCATGTCGGTTTCCTTCAAATGGCAGCCGCTGAACCAACCGATAAACTTGCGTTCGAGGCCTTCGTCAAGGTCGTTGATGATGAGCCCCATGCCGAGATTGGCACCGGGAATCGGTTTGAAGGGACGGATCTTGCTCCACGGAATGGCGATCTCATAAGTCGCATTACCTTTGGTGCCGCGCTTCATGGCGATCTTGATTTCCGGTACGAGTCCGGTCAGCACTTCGGGATAGGCGGTGGAGTGATAGGCCGCCTGCGGACCTTTCTGCCCAACGCCGAGACTGCAGTCGTAATACCCCATCTTCTCGCCGCCGCCGCGGTTTGGATCGATGAGCAGTTGCAAACCGTCCTGCTTCCAGAGGTTTGTATCGGACTCCGGATTGCTGAAGACGTCGTCCTTCACATCCGCCGCGATGTAGAAGAACTCATCATCCCATGCATAACGGATTTCAGCGGAGAGTTCCTCTTTGCCTCCCCACGGGTGCTCGTCCTTCTTGAACATGTAAATCTGCCGCTCGCTGTCGGCCTTCATTACAGGTGCCTTCTTCCATACTTCATCGCTGCTGATGTCGCCGTCGAGCTTCGGCGTGCCATACGGTGCAGCAGCAAACCCGCTTAGCAGGCGCGTGACTTTGACCTCGCGTTCGAGATCGTCCGCCACAGTCACCGCGATGCGGTAGATGCCTTGCGGGTCGAAGTTCGCCAACGGCAGGCGGATTGTGCTTTTCGCGCCGGCCTCAAGCTTGACGCTGCCCTCGGCGGTCTCGGTGAAGTTGGCGGTCGCAGTTTCAGGCTTGGCGAACTGATAGGTGCAGCCGGACATGGTGTACTGCTCAACCAACTCCGCCTTCCAACGCAGAGTTGCAGGCGCTTTGTCATGATTGCTCAACGTGATCTCTGCACCACACGCGCTGCCGGTTGCAAAGGGCTGAATCTTTGCCGTGAAGCTGCTGATAAGTGGTACTTCGACAAGCAGGTTGGCTTGGATGTCCTTATCATTCACACGTTGGATTTGCAGACGGCCAAGTTGGGCTTCTGTTTCCGTGGGCGCGGTAATGTCGCATATCACTTGTCCGTCTTTGCCATCCTTCACATTCACGCCCCAGAACTCCGGTGCAATCACGCGCACATTGGCAGCACGCAATCCGGCACCCTTGAAGGCGATCGCTTGCGCGGTGCCCTTGATGCTCGGCATAACGTCCGACGCAAGCGCCAGCGGCGCCGGTTTGACGGCAGGGGCTTGCACAGCCTTCGAGGTCGTGTAGCAGATCATGAGCGGATCGATGCACGCCGTCACGCCGACTGTTCCGCTGACAGGCGTGAGCGTGTCGGTGCGGCCATCAAGCTGCACGAGCGTCGCGACGCCTTTAACGCCGGGAAGCTCGAGTCCGATGTCTACGCGTGCTTTGTCGTTCCACACAATCTGCATAGCCTCGCCGCGTGCGTTCGCGAAGAGGAATACCTGCGTGCCGTCAGGGAAGGCTTGTTCGCTGATAAACTTCTTATCCGCAAAGCAGTTGACCGCTTGGTAAAGCGTAACGGCGTCGAGCTTAGGATTGAACTTGTTATAACGGCAGTCGTAGATCTGGAAGGCCGAGCCGGATGTGTTGCCCATCGTCCCCTTGGGGTCGGGGTACATGATGGTGAACCACGAGGCCATCTCGCAGCCTTCCGCAAAGAACACGGCGAACTTTTTGATGATCTCCTGTGCAATGACCAGACGCGAGAGGCCTTGGCAGTTGAGACCGAGTTCCGTGCTGAAGAGCGGCTTGACGGCGTTGTACTTCTTCATCAGCGCTTTGTACTGTGCGACGGTTTTGCGGATGCCGGTATAGGATTCGTACGTGTGGAAGTCGTAGTAGTCGCAGTACTTGTAGTAGCCTTGGCGGAAGTACTCTTCGTTCGGCTCGACCGACGTTGCCACCACGCGGGCATCAGGGCGGACGGCTTTGATGGCTTCGTAGATGGCCTTGTAGGCGGCGACGTTCTTCTTCACCTGTTCGGGTCCGCCGTGAGGTTCGTTGCCGAGGCAGATGTAACCCATCGAACGTTCACCATACGTCTTGACAAAGTTTTGCGCGCCTTGCTTGAGCATCTCGGGGTCAGACCACGACTCATCTCCTCGCTCGACTTGTGCCGCCGGCGTGCCCGTGAAATACTTGCCGCCTAACTGCTCGACAAACTCAAGACTGGGTGCATGTGCTTTGTAGGGGGCTTTCTTATCCCAGCCGCCCCAGATGCCCGGCAGGCGGATGCCGATGCGGTCGTTGAGGAAGAAGTAATCCTTGATGCGGTTATCCCAGTTGCGCATCGTGATCGGCACCGACTCCGCAGGGAGCTTCTTGGTGGGGGCTTCCGGCAGGCGCGCCGCACCGATGGAGTAACGCTGGGGCTTTTCGCCCTTGAGCGTGACGTCGGCATTGACGCGGTAGAAGGGACCCACGAGGAACTTCTCCTTCGGTAATTCCAGACGGCCTTCGTATTGGAATGCACCATCCTTATAAGCTGCGCGTTTGAGCGGGACGGAGAGTCCTTTGAATACCTCCGCGCCCCAGAAATCAGATGCCATCACCTTCACGCTGATGTCCTCATCCTTAACCGGCTTACGCGACCAGACGGAGACCTTATAGCCCATCGCTTCTTCGGGCAGGAAGATTCCGCTGAGCACATCCGGTGCAATCATGATACGGTCGATGACTGACTCATCCGCGCCGGAACTCTGCACCTGCGTGATCTGCAAGTCATCCACGTTGAACGTCCCATAGGTCTTCAACATCGTCACGCGCAGACGTGCCTTGGCGGCGTTGGCGGGCGTCTTTACAACCTTCTTGAAGGGCGTCCATGCCTTGGTGCCGTTGAACTCGGCAATTGTTTCATTACCGGCGGATTGCCCGCTTCCGGTGAGGAACTCAAGAATGACTGTGCCCTGATAAGATGTGTCGGGTGAGTAGATGGCGGAGCTTGCCGCACCCTTGACTTCCCACTGCGCATCCTGCGGATTGAACGTCGGACTCACAGCAGAGATCGGCTTATTGACGCCCGCCTCTGTACGGTTGAGCTGCAGGAAACCTTTGCCGCTGAATGCCTTGCCAGCAACAGCTTTAACATCACCCACAATCTCCCATCCCTTGAGGGGAGATTCAAACGCCTCCTTTAGTACAGGCACGCCGCTGACTTTAACCTTTGTCGCAACTTGCGCACTGATGTCGGTTAAGTCCAGCACGCGTTTGCCGGACTCGCCATTGGAGGTGAGGATGATGGCGAACAGCTTGATGGGCTGCTGCACCTTGCCATCGTTGACGCCGCCCCAGTGTTCTTTACCATTGAAGAAATCAGTTGCAACGGTGACGTCATTCCACTTGCCGTCGGAGTTGATGGGGAAGCCCTTCGTCTGGAAACATTGGCCGCTGCCATCTACAATTCGCAAGGTCACCCCCTTGCAGTTCTCTGCACGCACCTTCATCGAGATCGACTTCACGGCACCAATGCCTTTGATGTCCTTCATCGCTTGCACGTAAATGCCGCCGTCTTTCACGAAGTCACCCATCAGGCGCAGGCTGTTCTTGCCGGGGGAGGGGGCGTCCTTAAGCAGGGAGAGCTCGCCCTTGGCACCGCCTTTGAATTCCTGTCCGTTATCATAACGCCAATCCACTTCGCCAATCTGCAGCACGTCGTCCAATGCCACAGTGGTGAGCGTCTCAGATTCTTGCGCAGGCGGGGTGTCGTCGCCAATTACGGTGATGCCGGAGAGTTCCAACGTCTTCTTGCCGTCCTTTCCGCTGTGTTTGCTGTTTAGGAAGTAGACTTCACGGAGAGCACCTTTCCAACCCTCCTTGTCATTCTTACCCCAGTGTTCATACTTATCCACCATCGGCGCGGCTTTGCTCTCGCTCATCTTTTCGAAGAAGTCGCGGGCAGGAAAGACAATGCGCTGCCAGTCGTCTGTCTCACGCAGGCGCAGGTTGACTTGGTGGCAGGTGCCGTTGGAATCAATCAAACGGACTGTCAGCTTGCTCTGCCCCGGATAACGCAGCCAGAAACTCAAGGTATCCATTGGTGCAGGCGGCGAGAGCTTCTTGCCCGTCTGCACATAGAGTCCCTTATCCGAAAAGTCACCATCCAGCACCAACGCGGCATCCTTATCCTTGCCGCCATCGGCCTCAAACGTCAACGAACCTTGCGCACCGCCGCCGAATTCGCGCCCATTGTCGTAACTCCAACCCTTCTTCGGCTCTTTCGCGTCAATCACCGCAACACTCGTCGGCGCACCATAAGCAAGCACGCCCATCAGCAATCCCACTGCTAATACGATCCTCTTCATTTGTCCAATCCCTTTTGACTTATTACCTATTACTTCTTACTTGTCACTTCGTCCCAACGCCCCATGCTTTGTTCGGGCGCGGACCAAGATCGACTTCAATCGTGCCGCCGTTCGTGATCACGTCGTGAGAAAACTCTGTGGAGTTCCAATCCTTTCCGTTGATCTTGACGGATTGGATGTACTTGTTCGCCGGGCTGGCCTTCGGTGCAAGGATAGTAAAGGTCTTGCCGTTCTCCAATGCAATAGAGGTCTTTTTGAACACCGGGCTGGTTAGTGTATAAGTCGGCAGGCCGGGCGTGACAGGATAGAAGCCCATCATCGAGAAGATAGCGAATGCCGAAAGTCCGCCGCCGTCTTCATCACCGCAGAGTCCCATGTAGTCATTACGCCACCACAAGTCCAGCAGGGTGCGCACGCGCTTCTGCGTCTTCCACGGCTGCCCGACGTAGTTGTAGAGGTAAGGAATGTGCAAGCACGGTTCATTGGCCATGCTGTACATGCCGATCAGTCCTGTCGAGTCCGGCAGGACCCCGTAAAACTCCCACGGCGCGCGTTCCATCGGCTCACTATACATCCGGTCGAGCTTCGCGGCCATCTTGTCCGCTCCGCCAAAGAGATTGACGAGGTCAGGGATGTTATGGTAGACCTCCCAGTTGTAGATCCAGCCATTATTCTCATCATAATAGTCGCGTGCGCCCTGGCCGCCGGAATACTTGTAGTCGAAAGGTTCAATCCATTTTCCCTCTGAATCTTTTGGATGGAAGAAGCCGGTGTCGGATTTCCACAAGTTGCGGTAGTTGAAGGAGTGCTTGCGGAAGAATGCCTCATCCTCCTTGCGGCCCAATTCCTTGGCCGACTCCGCGATGCACCAAACATCATACGCTGCCGCGAGCGTCACCGCCACGCATTGGCGCTTCTCAGCACGGGCAAGCTCCGGCACGACAGTTTCCTTCTCACCGGGATGCAAACCAGGGTAGTAGCCATGCTCAAAGAAGAACTTGTCCAAATCGGTTGCACCGCCGCGGTACCACGGCAGAAAGCTTCCCTTCTTGGCGGAACTGACCATGTAGTCCGTTGCCTTTTCGAAGTCGAACCCCGTAATGCCTTTGCGGTGAGCATCCAAGAAAATAGAGAATGCATGCTGGCCGTTCATGCAGTGCGCATCGCCAAAGATTTCAGGGAAGGTGGGATATACCCCGCCATTCTGTTCCGCCATGCGGATGTAGGAGGTCAGTTTTTCGCCCTGTTGTTTGGGGTGCAGGATGCACATCAGCGGATGGAATGCGTGGAACGTATCCCAAATCCAATCATCGGTCCAGAAGGGCACGCCATCATCATTGTACGTCTTCTTGTCATAGCCGCCGTGATAACGCCCATCCTCGGAGAAATTAATCATCCGCTCGTGGCACCTGTACAATGACGAATAGAACACTGCGCGTTCGTCTGCCGTACCGCCCTCAACCTTCACCTGTCCGAGGGTCTTATCCCAGAGCACCTTCGTCTCGCGCGCCAGACGGTCGAGGTCATAATCCTTCAACTCACGGCGCAGATTCTGGGTAGCCTGTTCGATGTCGATGTAGGAGATCGCATATCGCAGCTTCACCTGCTTGGTGTTGGCAGGGAACTCCAGAATCACCCCCGGCTTCTCTGCATCATCTGTCACCTTGGCCGACACTGCCTTGACGTCGCTTTCCATGAAGAGATACGCCTTTGTGTCGAAGCGGTAGTTCTCAAACCCGCTGATCGCGCCGCTCTTCGCATCATACGTCAGTTTGCCGCCTTTGCGCCGAGGCTCCAGCAGAATCCGCCGAGGCGCATTACCTTCAAATATAATGCTGAACACCGCAGCCCGTTCGCCGGGGGCAAACTCCACCATCGCCTCAGCCTCCTCCACAAACACCGAATAACGGTAGGGCAGGGCGCACGAATGATCGTAATGAAACACGCCGTTCGAGTCCTCCGCACCCAGCGGCGACATCTTGAATGCGAATCCATGACGGTGCGCCGGGACAACCAAGCCAAACCCATCGGCAGTATCCGACTTAGCCGACTCATTGGCGGGAATCATCCGCATCATCGAGTTCGGGCGTTGGACGATTGGAAACACCGGCACTAGCATATGGCTGATCGTCCCAATCTTCGTATTCACCTCATCCAACCCCGCGGCCTGTATCCCCGCCGCAGCAATCAGAACTCCCGCCACAGATAACATTCTCTTCATGCGATTCCTACTAATAACCTTAATTTGATAGACTGTGTTAGAATAAATTGATAATCGACGGAGGTGGTGAAACCGTCAAAGCAACCGTGTTGTTGCGATTGCGGATCTTATAGGTCAAATCGCCCTGCGGGTTCAATACCATGGCACCAGAGCTTATAAAGTCTCCCGTGTAGCTGAACAATGTATAACGCCCGGCACCCAAGTCAGCGATATTTTCAATCACAATCGTCTCACCCAGCGTCACATTCCCCGTGATGGTATTGGCTGTGCCCGTCACACGTACGCCACCGCCGTCTTTGATTGTGATAGCAGATGCCGTCAGTCCGGTTGTTGCAATTGTGCCGCCTTCTTCCACGGTAACCGCACCAACAGTACCGCTACCGCTCAAGAAGCCTGCATTAACGGTAACATCACTCACCAACGAACCATCCACCTTCAACTCCCCGCCATTTGCCTGAGTGGTTCCGGTATAAGTGCTCGCACCCGTCAGCGTCAGCGTGCCCGCACCCGCCTTCATGATCGACAACGCACCAGCACCACCATCCTTAATCGTGCCTGCAAATAGATTATCCCAACCATTGAGAATAGCCAGCGACGATGCCTTAGCATTGCCTCCCTCAACTATAGCTGCCGTATTACTTCCAGAAAGCCCCGCACAGACCATAGCGTATTCACCATCAATCCTGAACTTAGCCGGGATATCGTCGCCAAAAAAGATAGGGTTAATTCCAGAGGAATTCAGAGCATTTACACCGGCACATTGATAGGTGCCGCGTTTGATATAAAGTCCCCCGCCGACACTTTCAAAGGTCGTGACTTTAAAAACACCGGAGCCCTCTGGGTCTGTATTGTTAAGAATTAAATTTCCACCAGTCATGGATTTGGTAATAGCGAATGTTTTGCCATCAGCCACATCAATCGCTCCACCATTGTCTCCAAGCGTCATTGTCCGCGCCATTGTGAAGGAGTCTCTCACTCGCAATGTGCCGTTATTGTAGATTCCGGGGGATGTCGTAAAGGTGGTGCTGCCCCCCGTGACATTTGCAGTGGCATTTCCGCTGAGAGTAAATGTGTAACCGCCAGGAATACCGCTGATAGCGCGCACGGTTCTGCCGACAATTGTACTACCCTGCAAAAAGCCATCCGGTAGCGCACCCATTGAACACGTTGCCGTACTGCTGGAAGTCGACGACGTGAAACCTGTCAATGTGCCACTAGCTTGGTTCAGATCACGTTCAGTTGTAATAGAAAGGGTCCCCTCTGCAATCGTGGTTTGCCCGCCAATATTCAAAGGTGTCTCAAGCACCACTGTGCCAGGACCTATCTTGGTAAACGTCCCCACTCCATTACCGGTAGTTAACTCTGATTGAATGGTTAGCGTTCCGGCACCATAGTGATGGACAATCAAGTCAGCATCGGCTGTACCTAACTCACTTTTAATTCTTCCGCCGGTAAGCGTATAATCATTGTCGCCGGTGAAGAGCAAGGCACCGCTTCCAAGCGACAGGGTCTGGCCGTCTGCGATTGTCAGGCTTTGATTGGGCTGTGATGCATTGATTTTTAACGTGTACATTGCCGCCGACGCATCAAGCACTCCAGAGTTGTCTAGAACAATATTGGCGGCTGTGTCTTGTCCAACGGTAGCCCATGGTACGTATTGTGTGAAAGGACAGAGCAAGTTAACGCCTTGCTCGAAAGCAGTTGAGGTCAGCCAATCGGCACTCTGCCAAAGAACCCGTCCATTACCAATTAACCCACTGGTATTATTGCCTTCGGTTGTTGTGAGAATAATGCTTTCCGGGGCACCCTTTGTGATAATGTTAAGTGCACTTCCGTTGACGGGTGCAGCAGAGTTTGTGAAGTTCCCCATATTGAAGCGAAACGTTCCGACTGAGTCACGGTTATCGACAATCCATCGTCCACCACCTTCTTCAATACGAAAATTTCCGACAGACTGAACCACATTGCTAGTGCCATCGCGCCCGTTCAGTACTAACGTGCCACCTGAAAATCCTATACGGTTTTTATTGGATGGGCTCACAGGAAGTGTTCCACCTGCAGCATAATCAATGATGAGATTTCCCCCTCCAGCGTTAATGGTACGCCCTGTATCATTAAAATTGGTTTGTACTCCGGAAACTATAAGATCGCCAGCTCCTTTTTTATTGAACATGACTGCACCTGAGGAGTTGTAACCCGTTGTTGAAAAGAGCGTATCCCATATAAAATAATTGTTTGGATCGGCAATACACACGGCGAAGCCACCGTTGTTGCCAGTGGTTGTTGTCACAGACTTATCGCCAAAATCATGTACTTCCGTTCCCAAGATGCCGATAGTTGTGCCATTTCCGTTGTTACTGATACTATTGCCGCAGCCAAGTTGCTCAAATGATGAGAAAAGTGTTGTTCCTTTGTCGAAGATGAGTCCACCTTCAAAAGAGTTTTTACCGCTCAGGAGGTTGTATGCGCCTTGCATCATGAGACCACCATTACCGACAACGGCACCAGCGTAGTGCTTGTTATGATTGTAATCATTGCCAAAAATACTTGTGCCATTGGTGGTGCCACCCTCTAGCGTGATCGTTCGCAAAGGATTTAAAACAGCAGTAGCACCACGGTTGAGCGCCAGCATTGCCCCTGGTAATAAACAAATAGGGTTGCGGACATCACCAAGCACTGTTTCAAATGGAGTGGTTGCCACTACATTTAGGCGTGATTTAAGACTGCTATTGATGATTTCGCCGGTAAAAGAACGTGTAGCATTTCCTAGTGTAACCATGCCAGCCCCTGTTCCAGCATTCTCAATGCGGATGCCATCGCCTGAGATATTTCCGCCGAGTGTGAGAATTGTTTCGAACGAGCGTGGTGTATTGTTTTGTAGCAAGAGTGTTTGGTTATCAGGAACAATAATATCGGGATTAATGGTCACATTACTTTTCTCAACAGCTTGTGACGATTGAATAAACGCGGGCTCGCCCTGGTTATCCATGAGGAGTTTTCCTGTGCCAGTAACCGCAATAGTCCACGAGCCAGCAAGTGTGTTTTCTAGTATAAGTTCGCCAAGGGTTCGGCTGGCAACTGCGCCGTCAAGTGTGACTGTGCGTGCGGAGGCTAGCGGATTGGTGAAGTAGGCGATTGCACCTGCTCCATCAGCGATTTGGCCGCCTTGCCAGTTACTTTCACTGCTCCAAACAGCCGTTGCTGCGGTACCGATCCATGTGCCGTCGCCGGCGGAGATTATGCTGGCTGTTAGAAGTGCCAGGAGGGAGAGATGTAGTGTTTTCATAGGAACCTTACTTGTGGGTTGTGGAGATTGAAAATAAAGGGTTATTTGGCGAAGACGCGGACGTAGTCGACGTACATGTCGGCGATGCCGTTGTATTGGGAGAGATCGATTTTCCAGCCGCTGCCGCCGCCGATGGCGAAGTTGATGAAGAAGAAGAGGGGCTCTTCTTTGGTCAGTTTGTCGGTGGCGTGGCGGGCGACTTCGACGTTGTCGCAATAGTAAATGACGTCTTGCTCGGTGATGAGGCAGCCGTAGATGTGGAAGTCTTCAAACCAGCTGGCTTTGCTGCCGCCGTTGGTTTCCATCATCTTGACAAACTGGTTCAGGCCGCCTTTGAGTTTCTCGCCATTAGGACCTTGGTTCCAGCGGTGCTGGCAGATGTGGTAGCCTGCACGTTGGTTGGGATTGCCGGGGCCTTCGCCACCGTAAGCTTCAATGATGTCGAGTTCGTCAGCTGGTGTCTTCAAGCCTTTGTAGACGTTTTGTGTCATCACCCAGAAGGCCGGCCAGGTGCCGGGGGCGGATTGCGCGATGAAGCGGCATTCGAAGTAACAGGGCAACTTGGTCATGAACCCTGTGCCGTCGGAACCGATGGAGGAGAGCAGGCCGCTGCTCTTCTTGGTTTCATCCGCACGGATGCGCAGGAAGGTGTCGCGTTGGGTGAAGGGGTTCTTGGGGGAGTCGTAATCGCTGAAGGCGTATCCGCTGAAGTCCCCGCCGCCGGGCTTGTGCGAGGAGTATTTGGCGTTCTTGCCGTTGGGAGAAATTGAGAGTGCGCCGTCAAAGTCATCGGCGTAAACCATCTTCATTCCGGCGGCTTGCGGTGGCGGGGGAGGGAGGCCTTGGCGCCACTTTTTGCCGCTGGTGTTATAGAGTTGCAGGTGGCAGTTATTGGTGTAGCCATCGCCCGTGCCTTGGAGACGTACCGTGATGGGGCCTTGGGGGTAATCATCAGCAGGGAATACGAAACTGCCGTTACCTTTCTCGTCGAGCTTGACGGTTGCCACAACGCTGTCGGCTCCATGGCCTGCACCGGCCTTCCAGCAGCGGGCGGTAACCTCTTCAAGTCCTTTGGCACGCAGTTGAATCTTTGTATTACCTTTGACATCGCCACCAGTGTCGGGGGAGGTCACGAAAACGGTGCGGATGGGCAGGAAGGGTTCGGGTTTCTCGCCACTGATGTAGGTGAGCTTCCACTGTGCTGACCACCAATTTTTATCGCCAGGCTTTTGTTTGACGTTGGTATCAGCCACACCGGAACGGTTCTCCATATTGAGATAACCTTTGTCCTCGACGCATTGTAACGAACGCCACTCATCGGCTGTGCGGTCGATGACCCAACGGGCAGGATCAGAACCCTTAGTCGTCAACAAGCCTTTATCATCAACGCTTAGCTGTTTGCCGGTTGCGGCATTGCGAAAGATCGTTGTGCCGTTCTTAGCGGGTTCGGCAATCCAGACGGCTGTCTTGTCTTCGACGGATCCATACTTAACTTGCCCGTCCGGCGCGGCGAAGAGGGCATCTTGCTGATACCATCTGCTGGTGATGCGATATTCCGTCGCGGCTTGGCTGGTGAAGACTGCGCCAACGATGGCGGCTAAAACGATAAGGTGTTTCATAGGAGCTGGTTCTTTGCTTAGTAGAGTTGAAAGACTGTTTCGGGATACCTAAAGGCGATATCAATGCTCGTGGGCGTTTTAATAAGCTTCCATTTTACAAAGTCGGTTCCGGGGATCAGTCGTACGCCTTGATCATCAATACTGCCAGCTGTCAAGATTGTATAACGGCCTGTTAGGGCTGTCACTTCTGGGTCGAGATAAGGTCTGATGTAGGTATTGCCGAGAAGAATAACTTTGCCTGTGAACTCTGCTGGTTTAAGGCGGGAAGAAGCAACAACTGCAATACCGTTGTTGGTGTAGGCCGTCAATGTTTCTGCATAGAGATAACCGCCATCAAGTTTGACTTCATTATCGATTTGAGTGCAGCCGGTTTTACCGGCATGCGATCCAATGACGAGATTGCGAATGTTGGTGACAATAGAATCGTTTGCTACGTGTAATACATTGTTGGAGGTAGTGGCATTGCCGCCGCCGACGTTGCCGATGGTGATGTCACAGGCATTGTTGTTCCAGAGCGTGTCAGGATCCGTGACGTAGACGGTGCAGTAACTTGTGTTTGCATTGTTGACACCCGAGTAGCCGATATTGACGGCAGTACCAAAAACGCCTGTGGGGAAAAAGAGACCGCCCGCCCGTATTGTGAACGTATTGCGTTCTGCCAGCGAGTGGTTATAGTTACCGATTTGTGCGACGCGGCAGCGGAGTGTGCCGCCGTTCTCGATGATTACGCCATTAGTTCGTCCGTTAAGGGTAAAATCATTTTCGATCCCCATGTCAAGGAGTGAACCGGTGCCGGTAATTTGCATTTCATTATTATACGCATAGTTGCCGACTGTAACTTTACCGGATACGTAACCGCCATTTTTTATGGTTAACCGGCTGTAGCTGGCGCTAGGGCTATTGTTGACCGTGCGTCCGACTTGGATATTGGCTCTGGTGATAATTCCATCTCGATCGACCACAATCATGTTGTTTGTACATGTTCCTGTACGACCAATGACGAGAGCTTTCGAATTGCAGTCTAACAGCGAGTTAGCACCTGTTTCGAGATCTTTGCCTCCGACCCAGAGGAGGGTATTTCCAGCCCCAGTGCTGCCGACTGCGAAATTGTCGGCTCCGATGGCGGAGGATGCTGTGACTTTCCCGCCGTTAGTAATTATGAGTGAGTCATCATAACCAATGGTCCCCTGACCTCTCCCCATCATGAATTTTGTTGCGATATTCATTTCTCCGCCTGAATCAATAATCAACTGATTGTTGGTGCTGGTGTAGGTGACCATTTCGAAAGTTCCGACGTTGAAGGTTGAGGGGTGACCATCTGCATTACGTCCACCAACATAAAAACGCCCATTGCGTGAGGTAGTGAAATTAAGTGCCGAGAACTCCAATGTAGCACCATTTGTGCAGATGATGGTGGGGTTAGTTAGATATTGGACGTCAGTTTTGCCGATTTGGAAGGTGGCATTATTGCGGACTTCAAGTGCGTATTTGTTGATAATGCTGTCACCATTGTTGAGGTAACCAAGCGAGAAATTGGTCATTACTGCACCATCGGTTACTACGATGTCATTTGTGCGTCCAAATTGAAATGCTTGTGAGTTGCCATCGAACAAAGTATTTTCGCCTCCGACAAAGATTGATGACGTTGTATTCAGTAGGTTCATCTTGGAACCGAGGCGCACAGTGGCACCATTGGTGACAGTGATGTGGGCACCAAGTGCACGCGTGGGAACCATGTATTCGCCTGTTAACGTTGTGGTGCCTGAGGCGACGGCGATACCACCTGTCGCAATGCCGGAGGAGGTTGTGGCTGCGGTGGGGAACTTGAGTGCATTGTTACCGGTGAGGATGATGTCGCCGCGGCCGGTTTTGGTGAGGATGTTGCCGCCTGTATCGATATTGCCGGTGAAGTGGATGTTACCGTTGATGTTCCAAGTAGCGGGGGCCGCGAGGGTGATGTCGTTGGCGATGGTTTGTTGTTCTGATGAGAGGTTGCTGAGGCTGCCGTAAAGCGTGAGTGGATTACCGGTGAGGGCGAACTCTCCTGCCGCGGCGTCGAAGGTAAGGGTTTTGAGAAGGAAGGGGTTAGCGCCATCGACTGTGCTGTTGCCGCCTGCACCTGTAAGGGTGACATCGGTAGCGGAGTCGCTTGCCGGAGCGGCATCGAGCCAGTTACCCGGGGTGCTCCAGAGGGTATCGCCTGCGGCACCGGTCCATGTGGAGGCGGCGAGGAGGTTGAGGGTGGCGGTGAGGGTGATGCTGAGGAGCAGGAGTTGTTTCATGTTGTTTCCTTACTTTACAGGCGTCAGCGTTTTGACGGATTTTCGTGTGATGAGTTGTACGGGCAGGATGACGTCCCGTCCATTCCATGGGTGGCCTTCTAGCTGGCTGTGGAGAAGGCGCATCGCGGCGTCGCCCATTTCCATAAAGGGCTGTGCGATGGTGGTGAGCTCGGGCGTGAGCCAGTTACAAGAGGGTTCGTTGTCGAAGCCGACGACACTGAGGTCATTGGGGATGGTGATATTGTGGCGTTCGCACCAGCGATAGACGCTGCGGGCGAGGTAGTCACAGCTGACGAAGAGGGCGGTGGGGGGATTAGGCTCGTCGAAAAGTTTTTCCATCTTGCCGTCGATGAGGCTGGCCCAGTCTTTGAAACGGTCTTCCGGGCGGACGTCTGAGACGTAGGCGTGGGCGAGGGGCAGGCCGCGTTCGGCGAGATAGTCGCGATAGCCTTCGAGGCGACGTTGAACGGTGATGGAGGTGTAGTCGCCAATGAAGCCGTAACGGCGGTGACAAGCTTCGTAGAGGTGCTCGGCAACCATGCGGCCGCCGTGGTAGTTGTCGGCAGCGACGCAGGGGAAGCGCAGCTGCTGGGTGTGGTAGTCGACGACGACAAAGGGCAGGCCTTTGTCTTTGAGGCGGCAGAGGGCTTCAAAGAACTCAGGCGAGTACCAGGTCATGATGATGGCGCCGTCGGCTTCATCACTTTCGAGAAGCTGATTAAGGAGGAGGAGGTTTTGCTCCATCTCGGCGTGGCCGTCTTTGAGTTCGACCTTGTAATCGTATTCACTGCTCCACTTTTGGACACCGCGTGCGAGCCAGACGCAGTGTTCGCGAGCAAGGTTGTCGAGGATGACCCACACGTGACGGGTTTTCTTTTCGACGGGGTTATAGACGTAAAGACCTTTGCCGGGACGGCGCTCGATGAGGCCTTGATCAATGAGAATGTCGGTTGCTTTGCGGACGGTCACGCGCGAAACACCATAAGTACGCCCCAGTTCATGCTCGGAAGCGATAAAGCCGTTAGAATCGACCTTGCCATCCGCGATGAGTTGGGAAATCTCATTCACCAGACGGCCGTATGCGGTTTTTTCGTTGATGATACCAGTATTCATTTGCATAATACTAGCAGGTTTTTTACGGGGATGCAAGCTTATTGTTTTTTACCTGACAACGCTTTTATTCCTAAGGCGGGAATGGCGGAGCGAAAAATAGCTCTGTCGAGCGAATGACATGAGGAAAGCAGATGGAAAAACAGCGACTTTCTATAGAGTTTTGTGGTATTGCTCCTCTTGAAGCGTGTTAACTGGGACTCCCACGGCTGTGATGGCGGGGACGGGGAGCTGTCAGGGGTGTGACAGCTGGCTGTCATGATGGTGACAGGTGGCTTTCAGAACTGTGACAGCTGGCTGTCACAAAGTTGAGAGGAATGTGTGGGTAGATGGGCATTCGGGATAGAAAAAGGGCAGGTGCCGGTGTGGCGTCTGCCCTTGGGTGGGATTTGGGGATGGATGGCCGTGTGGTTAGTTCACGCGGAGTGTTTTTTCGAGGGTTCCGATGCGTAGCACCTTGCAGTTGCGGAAGCGTTTGCGTACTTCCAGCCGGTAGGTGGAGCCTTGCGTGAGGTCGTTCGGAGTGTTGAAGGTGAGGCGGATTTCGCGGTTGTCGAGGAAGCAGGTGGTTTTGATTTCGGTTCCACCGTCAATGGGGATGAAGAAGAGGCCTTCGTCATCCATCAGGGGATTGAACTTGAGATGCTGGCCGTTGAGCTTGGCTGCCATGCCGCGAGTGATGATGGAGTTGACGGCGGTGGTGATGCTGTCGGTCACCGTGCGTAGGCGGGGCTGGCGGTCGTGGGGTTCGACGATGGTGTAGGGGAGGGTTGCGAGGAGGTTGCGGATGCTCTTTTTGGGCAGGAATTTGATCCTGAAGAGCAGTTCTTTGCCTTCCAAAGGATTGCCTTCGTCGTCGAAAACTCCTTTGGCCGTAATGCGCAGGTAGCCGAGGTCACCGACGGGGATGTTATGCCCCGCGAGGAGCAGCCTGTGGGCGGTGCCGGCGTGGGCTTCGTAAAAAGCCTTGGCTTGAGGTTTGCTGATGCCGCCACCGTCGCCGACCATGAAGTCGATGTATTGATCGTTGGAGACGGTACTGCGGGAGATAGTGTGGGCTGTCTGCCGACCGTCCTTGGCAAGATTGCCAGCGACGGGTTTGAGGAGCTGCACTTGGATCGAGCTGTTGGGCTCGCTTGCTGTTGAGTCTGACATGATGTTTTTTCCTAGCTGCCGCCTTGTGTAAAAAGCTGGCAGCCGGCGGCGTCTGTCAACCCGACGCCAAGAGGATTCCGAACATGACCTGACAACGCACTCGCGTTCTCGGTGGAGATTCCCCTAGCATCTGGATTGCACGCCGGCCAAACGGGCAATCTATATGTTGATGGCTCCTTGCGAGCTTGGGCTCCGATATGCGTCTAAGCGTCAGGGATCGGTCACCCAATGGGGTCAACGGGGTGCAGTCTAGCAAATTGGCAGGGGTGAGTCAAGGCAGAAAAGCGCGCGCGATTCGACGGGTTTAGGGACTGCAAGAATACAGATGGCGGATTGATAGTTTTTTACTTGCCCGCCAGTGGATTATGTGCTAGTATACTGTTTATGAAAACTGGTATACCTGATGAAAGTTCTACGGTGTATGGCCGTTTGGCGGATGAGATTCAGCGGCAAATTGAAGGCTCGACCTTTCCGCCTGATGGGTTCATCGATTCTGAGCATGGTCTTGTACGCAAATATAAAGTGGCACGTTTGACTGTGCGGCGCGCTACTGAAGTGTTGATTCAGCGAGGGTTGATTACCCGGCGTCCGGGCAAGGGGTTATATATCTGTCGGCCGGATGAGAAGCGGGAGAAAGTGATTTGGGTGCTGCTGGAGAATCTGGCGTGGGAGCCGTGTATCCGCTTGGCGCGTGGCGTGCAGGAGTGGTCGAAGCAGTACAGATATGTTTTTGAAATGAAGGATGGGCAGGCGGAGACGTCCCGTAATTTGCAGCTGCTGCAAGACTTGGCCGATCAAGAGGATGTCGATGGCGCGTTGATTATGGCGTGGCACACGCCGGAGTTTTTTGAAGCGGTCTGCCGTCTCAAAGATAAAGGATTGCCTTTGGTTGTAATCGATCATCACAACGCCCAGGTGTCGGTGCCTAACGTTGTATCCGACAACTATCACGGAGGCTGGCTGGCGGCGGAGCATTTGTATGAGCTGGGGCATCGCGTGTTTGCTTTCATTGGCGATTACACGGCGCAGACGGTACGCAATCGCTTGGACGGCTTTCGCGATTATCTTGCGGAGAAGGGGATTGTCTTGCCGCATTCGCGCGTGGGGGATGTGCGGCCTGATGACCGTTTTGTCGATTGGAGCGCGTGGGTGGATGACCGCATGGGCAAAGTGATGTCCGGCAAAGAACGGCCAACCGGTTTGTTTGTGAGCTGCGACAGCATGGCGCGCAGCGTTTACCGCTACTGCGAGCGCAATGGAATTAAGATACCGGACGATTTAAGCATTGTCAGCTTTGATAACGACCCGGCCTCGCAATGGATGTCACCGGAACTCACGACCATCGCACAGCCCTTTTCGCAAATGGGCGAAGCAGCTATGAAGCTTTTAGACTCTCAACTGAACGGAACACCCTGGAACCGGCGCGAGACCATCTTGCCGGTTGAACTGGTCGTCCGTAAATCAACGAAAACAATACGCCGGAGGAAATAAGATGAACTTACGTTTCATGCTGCTTGCAGCAGCCCTGACTTCTTTATCACTCAGTGCACAAGTCGCTGTCACCTACGAATGGCTCGGAACTGTTGACAGTGATTGGACTAATGCAGACAACTGGAAGGCAACCGGAATTCCTGATACCTCGACGTGTCCGTCTAATACAATCAAGGTCGTAAACAGATCCACGAATCCAATTGGCCAACCATTGATTTATGGCGAAGAGCAAGGTTCGAATCATGTTGATTGCCTTACCGTAGACGCCGGAGACATGATTATGAATGGCGGTGCTCTTACTACGGGCCCTAAGAATGATACCCTTTTTTATGTGGGTAATTTAAATGTTCCTGGCTCATTTACTCAAAACGGCGGTCTTGTGAGCCTGTATATGTGGGATTCTGTTTATGTCAATGCAAACGGGACAGGCGATTGCGTCTTTGCTGTCAATGGCGGGGAATTCAAAGCCAACTTCCGCTTTGAGATGCGCGGCGGTACGCGTGGCGGTAAGGCGATTGTCGATCTCAATGGCGGTACGCTGTATATCAACCAGCCGCGCCCGGCGAGCGGTAATCCGGGTGCCAACATTTTTAACTTTAATGGTGGTACGTTAAAGACATTGACGTATAATTGGTCGTATGATGGTGCAAACGCAGCTAATAATTATACGTTCTATGCCAGTCCATCGCAAATCAGAAATGGCGGAGCAAACTTCGACACCGGTGGCAGAACCTGTTATGTGCAATCACCTTTGACACATTCTAATGTAGAGGGCGACGATCCCATTGATGGCGGTCTCAACAAGCTGGGCACCGGTACGCTTATCCTGATGGGAACCAATACGTATACGGGCAACACGTTGATTCAAGGTGGAACCATCACCTTAACCACCAATGCGGTATTCACGTTTTATCCGAAAGCCGACCTCACGTGTAACGCTATCTCCGGCGCAGGCACGCTGAACCTCATCGGCGGTTTTAATATTGACGCGCCTGCGGCGACGATTGCCGCCTATGTTCAGCGCACATGGCGTCTTTTTGAACCAACCGGGTTGACAATCAAAATCATATCTGAAACCTTTACCGTGCGCATTAACAATGATGATTATCTGGAGCGTCAAGGTGAAACGTTGCTTTATAAAGGTATCGTTCGTGGCAACTACTGGACGTTCGATGGTTCAACCGGTTTGCTGACTTATCGTCCTCGTGAAACTGTTTTTGGATTATACTAAGCATTTGCACTACATGAAACTTCGATTTGTCTGTCTGGTCTGGGCTTGGGTTGTGCTTGCCTCTCAAGCGGTCGTGTTGGATGATTTTAACCGCGAGGCGGCGGGGATTCCGTCGTCGCCCGCATTAACTGCGACGATTACATCTGAAAAGGCGTTGTCACTGGCGTGGCCTGAGAAGCATGGCGCATGGATTGAGTGCGTTTATGCAACGAATATTCCATTGCCGCAGCTGATGCCGGGTTCGTCCATGATGGTGCGCATGAAGGTCAAGGTGCCGCAAGGGAACGTGGTTGCTATCGGGTTGCGTCTGTTGGATAAAGATCATGAGGTGTTTCAATGGATTGGTAAGGTTGATCGTACAGCGAGTGATTGGCAGACGGTATGCGTGCCGCTGGATTTGAACGATCTGTCCGGCGGGCATTGGGGCGGCAATAATAACGGACGGTTGGATTTCCCCATGCGCTTACTGGGCTATTCCTTTACGTTTGCCAACAAGGATGTTCCGCCGGGTGAGGTGTTGGTGCGTGATGTTGAACTTGTGCCTGCCATCAGAATGAGTTTGCAAACGGACCGCTTTCCATTGCTTATCAACCCTGCCGGGGCAACGCGTCTTGCATTAGCAGTGACCAATCCTACGCTGGAGAAAGTATCGTTGACGTTGCAAGGTACGGTAAAGGATTTGGAAGGAACTGCACAGACTCTGGCGGGGCAGTTGGAGCTCGCGGCTGGAAGAGGGGGAAGTCTTCCTTTGCAACTGAATAACCGCCGCCCCGGAGTTTATCGGTTGGATGTTACGCTGAAAGGGGGCGGACAACAGGTTTCTTGTAAGACGCAATTTGCGGTGATGGAGCCGGTGGTGCAGCGTTATAAGCCGGGGGACTTTCTGTTTGGCATTTGCAGTCATCCGGAGCGGAAACCGGCGGCTGAGCAGGAGATGGAGATGCAAGCGGCGGCGGCGGTTGGGGCGAGGGTGTTGCGGATTAGTCCGCCGTGGGCGAGCGTCGAGCCTCAGCCGAATGTTTGGAAGTGGGAGGTGCAGGACCGCTTGGTGGACTTGGCTGCAAAATATGGCATGGAGACGCAGCCGATACTCGGTTATTCTGTCACGCATGCGGCATCGCCGGAGCTGCGTAAAAAGCAAGAAGATGCTTACAAGACGGGGAATGCGGATGCATGGCGTATTACTTTCTTTGGCAAGCCTGAGGATGCGCCGTGGCAGCGTTATGTGCGGAACATGGCGGAGCGTTATAAAGGCAAGATACGGTTGTATGAGGTATGGAATGAGCCGGACTTAGGCTTCTGGCGCGGAACAACAGATGAATATATCAATCTGCTGCGGCAAGCCTCTGAAATCATCCGGCAGGTTGATCCTTCAGCCAAGGTATTGACGGGCGGCTTTGCGACGGTGTTAGAGCATCGCGGCCGTGCACAGAACCCCGATTTACAGGAACGGGTCTTGCGTGAGGCAACTGATGCTTTCGATGTCCATGCCTTCCATCAACACGGGCTGTTTGATGAGTTCACCGCTTCGGTGGATGGTGAGCTGGCGCGCTTACGGAAACAGATGCCGCAACAGCGTCCGCTTTATTTCAATGAAACCGCCGTCAGCTCGGCGTACATCGGCGAGCGTACGCAGGCCGTGACGCTGGTAAAGAAGATGGTGTTTACGATGATGCGCGGGGCAATCGGATATACGTGGTATGACCTTGTCAACGATGGCACGCACCCGACGGATATGGAGCATAACTACGGCTTGGTGACTTCGCGCTTTGAACCGAAGGCCTCCTATGTGGCTTATGCGGAACTGGTGCGGCGTTTGCAGGGCGCGAAGTATGCCGGAGAGTTAGCTGCGGAGCATTGCTATTCACCGCTCTTCCAAACAGACAAGGGCTTTGTGGTAGTACTGTGGAAGAAGCACCCCAGTGATTCAGATGTTCGCTTGGCGATTGAAAGTAATGTCGGTAAATATGCCGTCAGCGATTTTATGGGATGCAGTTATACCGCCAAGGAGTCTGAAGGTTCTCTTATGATTCAGCCGCAGGATGAACCCTTGTATGTTGAGTTCGCGGGCGGCACCAAACCTAGGTTGCTCTCCACCACCGGCGTCGGTTCAAACAAGGCAAATGTATCAAAGCACGTGACGGATAAGGATCCTGATGGACGGCAACCGGATTGGACGTTGAATCAACAGTCGCAGACGTTGAGCTTCTGCGGGGCTGACCCGGCATTGGCGCATTTACTCTGGAAAAGTCCTGCCGATTTGAGTGCCAAGGTTTGGCTGTGGGCGAAGGATGAGACGCTGTTTGTGCGTGTAGTAGTGCAGGATGATGTTCATGTACAAAAGGAAGTCCCCGAGAAGCTGTGGCAAGGCGATAGCGTGCAAATCGCAATTCAGACGCCGGGGGACAAAGCGTTTGAGTTTGGTGCAGGGATTCGGGCCGATGGCAGCGTGATGCCGGCCGTGTGGGTTGTTCCTGATGGAAAGGCGTTTGCTTCTAAAGACTTTCAAGTGACAGGGAAATTGGCGAAGACCACAGCTGAGTACGAGTTTTCTATCCCTTACAAGTCACTTGGGCTGACACAAAAACAATTTACAGAAAACCTGCGCTTTAACGTGTTGGTCAATGACAATGACGGGGACTATCGTGAGGGATTGATCCGTATTGCGCCCGGGTTCGGTGAGATGACAGACGTCAAGTTTTTCCCAATGATTTCGTTGCCGAAACCGATTGCTACAGGCAAATAAGGAGGTCACATGAAATACCAAATTGCAATTCTATGCGCGGCTTTTGCTTTAAGTTGCATAGCTGCGGACTATACGTGGAATGGGAGCGTCAGCTCGGATTGGATGAATGAGTTGAATTGGACGCCGAATGGAGTACCTGGAAGCACCGTAGGAGATAAACCGATCTTTAATGCAATGACGCCGAATCAGCCGTTTCTAAATACGGCACAACCTGCTAACGGACGTATCGCGCAAGTGAAGTTTCTGCAACCGGGGTGGGTATTGGATGGCTCCGGCGAGCTGACGATTGATGTGGGTGCAAAGAGCAGCGGTACGGGGATTATTGTCGAAGGTGGCGGCATCAATCAAATAGGGGTGCCTGTTCTGATTCCTCAGCCGGAATCAAGCGGGCAGAACTTTTTTGTCTCGGTGAAAGCAGACAGTACGTTAATCATCACCAATGATATCCGCTTTGCTGGCACGACATATATGCGTGGCTTCCAGTTTCAGGATGGTGGGGTTGTGGATTATCGCGGGACGTTTTCGGGTGGGGACTTTATCATTGCTGCAGATACTACGGTGCGGTTGGGTAATCCGAATGGCAAGTTCTATACGAAGATTGGCGGTAATAAGATTCGCATCAACGGCGGTTCTTGCATTTGGGATAAGGATTATCAAATAGGCGATGGTGTTTCAACCGTGTTGCGGATGGATGGTGATGGTTTGGTGGATTTGAATGATCATACGGATGTGGTGAATCGTATTGAATTTGCCATTAATTCAGACACTTGCGGCACCGTCCAAACAGGCGCAGATGGTTGTTTGGTCCTGACGAATGGCAATCCTGTTGTAAAGATAGCTTCTGCGACTAAGGTGCCGAAGTCCACGGCGTTCCTGCGTGGGACATTCTATTTTGCAAATCCATCGAGCAGCATGTACAACGTTGAGACTGTGCGTGGCTCGGAGACGGATGTTGACTTGGTAATTGATGGTGTAATTACCGGCGCGGTTAATATGACGTATCGGACGATTGATAACTCTTCTACGGCAGCAGGTGGTATTGTGCGTGTGAATGGAAAGGTTATCTCAGTCAGCAAGCTGACAGTACAGACGGGTGAACTGATCTATAATGCATTGCACGAGGGGATCGTTGGCGAGCATATTGTGAACGCCGGTGCAAAGCTGCGGGGGACGGGAACTTTTTTGCATAGCGGCACGTCGAAGGGGACGACAGTGAATGGAACGTTATCGCCGGGGGATCCGACGGGGATGATGACGTTTGGGACTGTTGAGAAGCCGCAGGCGGTGACGTTAAAGGATGGCGCGGTGTTTGAGGTGTGCGTGAGGGATCAGGAGGCTGGTGGGATTGTTGTGAATGGTGTGATTACGAATGCGCCGACGGCATCGTTCGCATTGGCTGCAAGATCTGTGCTGCCGAAGAAAGCAACGTGGTATAAGATAATGGAGGCGTCGAATGGGATTGTAGGTTCGTTTGCTTTGCCGGATGAGTTGAAGGGGAAAGGGTTTCGTTTGCGTGAGGCGAATGGCGAGCGTGAGTTGTGGCTTGGGTGGATGCCGGAGCAGACGAAGCTTATGTTGTTCTAGTTGTGTATTTGCAGGGGAATCTGTCATGAAGAAGCTGTGCCTTTCGGTGTTGTGTTTGGTATCGGTGTATGTGACGGCGGGGGAGCCTCGGGTGGCGGTGTGGGATCCGGTACGGCAGACGCCGGAGGCACGGTTTCAGTTTGATTTTGCGGCAGTGAGTAATGTGGTCGCCGCGTTGAACGCGGGGGGGAGCAAGGCCGCGTTATTGACAGTGAATGAGCTGGCTGATGCGAAGGTGTTTAGCGCAGAACGGTTTGATGCATTGGTAATAGTAGGACAGGCGGTGCCGCGGAAGGTATTAGAACCGGCAAAGCGGTTTGCTGAGGCAGGCGGGGTGTTGGTAGCATTGGATGCATCGGTGCCGTTTTTGTTGGGTGTAGAGGATGTGGAAGGGCGTTGGCGGTTGTCACCGCAGGAGCCTGCTTTTGCGTGGCAGACGGATGCGTTGTTGAAGTTGGTGGGGCAGAAGTATCAGTATAAGCCGGAGTTGCATTCGCAGGGGGTCGTTCATACGCCGACTGCGCTGTTGAAGCGGTATTTGCCGCAGGCAAAGGCGTTCTCGGATCGGTTGGAGAGCCGCTGGGTGGTGCCGGTGGATGGGGGGGAGTATTTCCCGTTGGTGTTGAGTACGCGCAGTGATAAATCGGTTGTGCCGGGGGGTGCGTATATTGCACGGAAAGGAAAGTATAGGGCGGTGATTGTGACGGCACCTATTTTGACGCAGGGGACGGATGTGGCGTTGTGGCCGTGTTCGAAGGAGTTTGTTGGGGCGTTGGGGAAGATTGCGCGTGATTTGCGTGAGGGTAAGTTGGAGTTGCCTGCAAAGGATGCGGTGTCGTTCCGCGATGATTTGCCGATGTTGGCATTGGATCGTGCGGGGTCGCGGTCGATAGAGCCGGAGGGTGCGGTGCCGGTGGTGCGGTGGGGGTTGTTTAATGGGTCGATTTTGGATACGGGGGCGTGGGTTGGGAGTAATGGGGTTTTGCGTGTGGGGTTGGGGGAGCGTGATAAGTTTCCGGGTGCGTTGGCACCGGGTGCATCGGTGCGGTTGGAGGTGCCGGAGTTGAAGGGGAAGGGGCCTTTCTTTGTGCGGGTGCGGGGGGCGTATTTGAAGAGCTCGCCGGTGTTGGAGGTGCGTTGGGGTGAGCGGGTGTTGTGGCGCGAGGAGTTGTTGTATGTGACGACGAAGGCGTCGGGGAATCATAGTCAGAATCTGGCAGGGATGCCGAATGAGTTTACGCGGCTGGTGTTTGTGCCGCAGGGGGAGGGTGCGAAGGAGTTGGTGTTGGCGAACTCTGGTGAGGGGCTGTTGTATTTTGATGCGGTGCAGGTGGAGGAGCGTCCGAAGGGGGCGTATGAGCGGTGTATTGGCTTGGGAATTGGGCAGAAGGAGCTGTTTCCGTATGATGCGGAGTTGACGAAGGGGTTGGGGGGATTGCGGATGTCGATGCGTACGCAGCGGCTGGGTCCGCCGGATGATCCGAAGCGGTTTGAGTTGTTGGATAAGCTATTTTATGGTACGGCGGCGATGAATGGCGTGGTGCAGCCGATTTTGGAGGGGACACCGGCGTGGGCGGCGATTTCGGAGGAGCGGCGGGAGGATGCGGTGAAGGCGAAGCGGCCGACGACGGTGCCGCCGGATCCGGTGAAGTATGCGGAGATTGTGCGGGATGTGGCGCGGCGGTATGGCAAGAATATCGGCTGTTTCGAGGTGTGGAATGAGGCGGATATTACGCAGTTTTATCGGGGGACGCCGGATGAGTATGCGACGTTGTTTTTGGGGTTGGTGCCGGTGATCCGTAAAGAGGCACCGCATGCGAAGATCATGCCGAGCGGGATGGCGGGGTATCATGAGGGGTTCATCAGTACGCTGTTTAAGCGAGGGGTGTATGCGCAGGCGGATATGGTGGCGTTTCATCCGTATGCGGGTAAGACGGCGGGATGGGATGTGCCGTATGGGTTGACGGAGGGGAGTTTGTTTTCGAAGGGGATTGGGCTGGAGATTTTCTGCAATGAGAGCGGGTTTCCTTATAACAATGCGGAGTGGTTTCAGCCGCCGCCGAATTGGACGCCTGAGGTGCAGCGGGATTATTTGAATGTAGCGATGGCGCGGCTGTTGGCGAATGGGCTGGCGAAAGTGTCGGTGTTTAACGCGGGTGGCGATGAGCATCCGTACGGGTTGATCAATGGGAAGGGTGAGCCAAGGCCGGCGTTTGAGGTGATCCGTGATTATGCGCAGTTGCAGAGTAAGGGTGCGCGGCGGTTGGATGTGTCGATGACGGCGGCGGATGGGAGCGCGTTGAAGGGAGTATATGTCGCGGGGAGCGTGCATGGCGACGGACGGCTGTCGGTGGTGGTGAATCCGGCGGAGTGTGAGGAGTTGAAGCCGGTGGCAGATGTATCGTTGGCGCCGACATCGGGCGGGGGTTGGGTGTCGTTCTTCGGAAAGGTGGCGCAGGGTGAGAAGGGCGTAGGAGCCGTGGTGACGCCGGATGTGGGGAAGGCGGCGGGATACTATTATCATGTGATTGTGGATGTAGCGCGTACGCCGGTGTTGGAAGTCGCGGCGGATGGTGATTGGGAGTTGGTGCTGAAGGCAGAGGGGCAGAGCTATCCGGCTGTGGTGCGCGGCGTACGGCAGGGTGCGCGGGTGGATTTGACGCAACTGCTGCCGAAGGGGTTTAAGGATGATGTGGAAGTGTCGTTCCGTGTGCATGAAGTGACGCGCTTTGATAAGGTGGTGTTGCGTGCGCCCGAGAAAAGCGCAACGCAGAAACAGTTGTCGGTACGGTTGCTGATGCCGGACTTTGGGCGGCGTTATGAAAGCACGGCGAAGGTATCGATGGAGGGTAAGAGTTTGGCATCCGTGCCGGTGAAGCAGTCGAAGGGGGCTTTGGAGCTGATGGTGCCGGTGTCAGGTCGGATGATGGTGGAGTTGAAAGCGGATTAAGTGGAAAGAGCGGTATGGGTATTCGGTATCAGGCGCGTGAAGGTTTGACCAAGGCGCAGCGGGCGAAGGGCACAAAGATTGTGCGCAGCGCAATGATGTTTAAGCTCTCGGAGAAGGGCTTCTTTGATTTGATGTCGGCGATGAATCCGAGCTTGAAGCGTAGCGATGTGGTGGCGGTGGTGGATGCGTTGCAGGAGGTGGTGTTGTCGCAGTGCACTCAAGGGGTGGGCGTGCGGATTCCGGGGCTGGCGGATATTGTGCCAGGGGTGCGCGGGACGCAGGATGCGAAGGGAAATTGGCTGAAGGGGCCGATTAAAGAGCTGCGGATGAAGCCGGTGAGGCCGCTGGTGAAGAAGTTTGAAGCTCGCGCGCATGTGGAGCTGGCTGAAACAACGTCAATCGTGCCGGTGATTATGTCTGTATGTGATGCACGGTCGGAGCGGACTAACTGCATGTTGTCGCGCGGGGGGAGCGTGACGATTCGCGGGCGGTATTTGAAGTATCATAAGGATGCGGAGGATGAGGGTGTGTTTGTGCGTCTGGCGGATGGTTCGGAAGTGAAGGCAAAGGGTCATTCTGATAATACCGACAAACGGCTGATGGCGGAGATTCCAAAGAAGCTGCCCAAGGGCGCGAAATGTGAGTTGATCGTGCGGATGCGGCTGTATCGGAATAATGCATTGAGAAGCTCGGCATCGGAATTGGTGTTTGAGTTGGTTTGAGGTCAAAATAGATGCCCAATCTGGATTGTTGTCCGCCAAAGATATTATTAGGACTATATATACAGGGCATATTGACACCCGCTTGGGACTCAAATCGAGTGGCAGGCGGTACTCAAAGCAGGTCGTAGGTACGACTTAAATCGGGTACTGCCTGCGAGACAAACTCAAAAACACCTGTTTTTAAAACTTCAAAACAGGTGTTTTGTACTCTCACAAACAGCTGTTTTCAAGACTCCAAAACAGGTGTTTTGGCATTTTGGTACTAGGCACGATTGGGGCTGGGTGTTGTATAGGGGTGAGTTTGGGTGCCGGGCGCGACAGGGCTCGGATTGGGGAGAGGGTTTTGTTTTGGGGCTTTTTGTGGGTGAGTGTGTGGGGTGCATATTATAGAAGGTTGGGGTGGAGGCAGGCGGGGGTTGCAGTGGAATAGGAAATATAGAGATTTGTTGCATGGGGGCAGCGGTGTTGTGTTCCCCTAAACACGGCTTGTTGCTGTATTGGGGCGGCGGGCAGGGTTGCAAATAGCCCCATATTTACAGGGGTTTGTGCGAAAGATGAAATATTTCTGTTTTTGGGCTTGCAATGCAATCGATTGCATGATATGATTGTTCCATGATTGCGACAGGCACCCCCTTGGGTGGAAGCAGATGTTTGTTGCTGTTTTTAGTAGTGTGTGTGGAGGGGGGTCGGATTGATGGAGTTATGTATGAAACATGTGTTAAATAACGTATTTGCGGGTTGGTTGGTTGCGTTGACGTTGTTGTCTGGTAGCGTTTGTGCGGAAACAAATGTGTGGACGGGTGGTGCTGGCAGTAGCCTTTGGAATGTGACAGGAAATTGGAGTTTGGGACGGGTGCCGACGTGTAGTACGGCGGGTGGGGATGATGTATTGATTGACGGCGCAGTGGTCGATTATAATATGACAGGAACCGGTAACTTTAAGCCGGTGACATCGGTTTCGATAATCAACGGCGGAGTTTGGACGCAAAGTACAGCGATTAGCATGTCTCCATCCGGAAAATTGATTGTTGATCGTGGAACCTTTGATACCGGAATGTCGAGCGGCTTCACGTTGAATAATGGAACCATGACTGTTGATAATGATGCTCTGGTTGTGTTGCGAAAGGCTCCGAGCGGTAGCGGCACATCACGAATCGAACTTAAGAGTGGAATAATCAGATTTATGGGGGGGACGTGGTCTTCTGCGAACTTATTTCTGAGTATCACGGGCGGCAGGCTTGAAGCTAGTGGTTTGGGGGTTGGATTTACGGCACGAACTGCGGATGTGCTGACAGGGGGTGAAATGCTTCTGGATGGCGAACTGGGTTTTACGCAGGCAACGACATGGGATGGAACGGTTGCGACGGCGGCTGGATTGTATCTGAGCCAAGGGGCTGCTATACCGTTGATGCAAAAAGGTCAAATTATTCTTACGGGTTGCGCGGGGAGTGCAGATGATGGTGTGCGCCGCGCTGGTGCCGGTACAGGGTGTATAAATTTTGGGATAGGTTGCAAGGGGGTATTAACGCTTGTCGGTATTGCGACAGGTGATGTGTATAGTAAGTATTTTGGATTGGCTAACCCGAAGATTAAATACGATGGCGCAAAGGTGGCCAGTGAGGCTAAAATGTTAGAATTGTTTGATGTGGTAGCGAGTACGACTGTCGAAGGAGCAGTTGATGTTATGTTGAAGCGCGCGTCGGCAGGAGCAGCGTCCTTTTCGGGTGATGCGTGTACTTTTTCCGGCCTGACGGCGGGGTCGGTGGTGTTGAGTGCGACGATTGAAGAGGCGGGCGATCCGGCAGCGACGTTGTTGGCATGTTTGGGGACGACGGATGGCGGTAAGGATTTGACCGCGTGGGGGTCTCCTGTGATATTTGGTACGGCTACGGATGGTGCGCCGTGTCAGTATACGGCGGCGTTGGCGCCAGGGTATTTATATTATTATCGGTTGGCGGCATCGAATGAGACGGATGTAACGTTTGCAACGCCGACACCAGCGTATTTTATGGCGGCTGAGGTTGGGATTGTATCACCAGTGACGGAGTTGCCGGAGAGTAGTGCGGTGATTGAATTGGTGGTGTCGCGGCCGAGTAATAATAATTGTACGGATGTGGCTTTGAGCGTGCCGTATTCAGTGAGTGGGACGGCGGTATTGGATACGCATTATAAACTGGGAACGAAAAGTCCATTGACGATTCCGGCGAAGCAGGCGTCGGTGACATTGAAGCTGACGCCGGTGATTGATGCGGTGTCGTCTGAAAATCATACCGTTCGGGTTAGTCTTGGAGCATCGACGCAATATTTGCTTGGAGCATCGAGTGCGGTGGAGGTTGTGTTAACGGATGTGCCTTTGCCGGGAGGCGTGACGAATGTATTTACAGGGGCTGTTTCAACAGATGGCACGGTGGCAGGTAATTGGTCGAAGGGACGTTTGCCGACAGCCGATGATGTGATATTGTTTTCGCCGTCTTACGCAACGGCAACCCAGTTGCTGTGGAAAGATACAATGACACCTATCGTGGCGGGATGGGTACAACCGGAGTTGGGTGGTGGCAAAGAGTTTTCCGTGACATTTTCAACAACACCGGAGGCTCCGTTGACGGTAGATGGCGATGTGGTATTAGAGACGGGATATTGGAATCACGAAGGTCCCGCTCTTGAGCCGACTAAGGCGTTGGCAGTGAATGTTAATGGCAATTTATATATTGGTAGCGATGCGAGCGTCAATGGCGGTAATGGGCTTGGCGGTGCGAATAACAGGCAGCCACCGCGCGGTTATCGTTTGTCAGGGCCTGGAATGAGTCCGTTGCCTGAGGGTGAGACGGTTGGAACTGGATCGTCGTATGGTGGTGAAGGTGCCACAAATGGCGTCACCTATGGCAGTATTATAAATCCGCTGAGCTATGGTTCTTCAGGCCGTGGCGATTCCGGTGATAATTATTCCGGCGGTGGTTTGATTGTACTTAATGTTTTAGGCACTACGAGATTGGATGGCTATTTAGGTGCGCAAGGCTATGGCAATAGCCTTGCCCCAGGAAAAGGCGGTTCGGCTGGCGGCACGGTTAATTTGACCACAGGCACTTTAGAGGGAAATGGAACTTTGGCTGTCGATGGAGGTACAGATACGGCACGTGGATCCGGCGGTGGCGGACGTGTGCGTGTAAAGCTGACAGATGCTGCTGCAACTACGAATGACTTTGCCGGAAAAATCACAGCCTATGGTAAGGCCGGTGATAAAACAACAGTGCCCACAAGTGCGGCAGGGACGGTGGTGTGGCAGTTGGCAGGGCAAGGGGCTGCTGAAGGAACTGTCGTGGTGGATAATAATGTGGCGCGGACGGACGCGGACACGGTGGAGATAATGCGTGCAACTCAGCTGCCGGCGTTGTTGAATCAAGATGAGTCTTTGAAGAAGACGGCGTGGGTGTTAAGGGGCACGGCGGCGGTACGCTTGACGAAGTCGCTGACGGTGGAGTCTTTGACAGTGGAGAGTCCGGATGCGTGTTTGTTGACGGAAGGGCATACGCTGACGGTGGCGAATGCTTCACGAAATGGCGTGAAGCTGCCGGTTGGGGTGTATACGAGCGCGAACTCTTCTGAGTGGATTTATGGGCCCGGTGCTTTGAGCGTGCTGGGGAACGGTACGGCGATCATCTTGCAGTAATGCTGGAACGGAGTAAACAAATGAATATGATTAACAATATGAAAACGATCACCAAGTGTTTCGCAGCATCGGCTGCGGTGTTGCTGGCGGCTAATGCAATGGCTGATTTGAATGAGTGGACGGGTGCGGCAGGGGATAATAGCTTCCAGAATGCCGGTAATTGGAGCTTGGGACGGGTGCCTTGTACTGATGATGCAGGGAAGGCGGGAGCCAATGATGATGTGTTGATTAGCGGGTCGCACACGGTTGAATATCATCCAGGAGGTGATTTTCACCCGCGTGGAAATTTTACGGTTTCTAATGGGGCTGCTTGGATACAGGCCTCGGGAACGGCTTATCAGCGGTTAGATGGGCATTTGATTATTGACGGTGGTACTTTTGATGCAGGCACATCGACAGGGTTTGTGTTTCCAACCGGTTCGGTGACTATTCGTAATGGTGGTTTGGGAGTGTTCAAGCGAACGTTCCCGAATTCTGGGGCAGCAGCACAAATTACGGTAGAGGGTGGAACCTTGCGTGCGGATGGCAGGGATTGGGCAACAACGATTCCCCTGATCCTTTCTGGCGGACGTTTGGAGGTGTGGGGTAATTTGTATTTTAGAGCAAAATTCACAGACATTTTCAGCGGTGGCGTTGTACAGACCGGCGGCGAGCTACGCTTGTTGACTGGGGGTGCTGTTCTGATTGATGGAAGTACTTTTGAAGTGGGAAAGATTAATTTTACTGAAGGTAACGGTAGCTCATTTGTGATGAAGGCCGGTGAGCTTTGTATCACTAATACGGTGGCTAATGGGGGGATTGATGGTGCGAGTGCGGTAAGATATGTCAATTTTCCTTCAGGAGGGCGTGGCGTATTATCGGTTAAAAATGTAGCAGTGGAGAATGTGTACTCAACGTATTTTTCAGGAACAACGCCTAAGGTGAGGTATAGCGGATTGGCAGTCCAGAGTGCTGCGGAGTTTGCTGGATTGTTTGATGTTGTGCCTAGCGTAACCCGTGAAGGTTATACCGAGATTATGCTGAAACGTGTGGCTGGTGCAGCAACGTTTAAGGATGGAATTTCTACCGTGACAAGTGTATTGTCGACGGTGGCAGAATTAACGGCAACGATTGATGAACCGGGTGATCCAGCGGCAACTTTGCTAGCGTGTTTCGGCCCAGCCAATGGTGGAAATCAACTGGACGTGTGGATGAATAAGGTGCCATTTGAAACAGTTGCTCAAGGTGAAACGGTTTCCGCCACAATTCCAGTGGAGAGTGATCGGATGTATTATTATGCTTTGGCGGCATCGAATGAAAGTGCTGTTGTATTTGCCCCTGCTGTCCCGTTGTTTTTTATGACGGGTGAGGTCGGCGTGGAAGCGTCGGCTGCCTCGGTGATTGAAAGTGATTTGACCGGGGTGACGATTACCGTAACTCGCCCGGCGGCAAACAATTGTACAGCCCTTGAATTAAGTGTGCCGTTTGTTTTGGGAGGAACGGCCGTGAAGGGGACGCATTTTAGTATTTCTCAAGAATCGCCTGTGGTGATTCCCGCCGGGGCGGCCTCGGCAACCGTTCATATTACTCCTTGGCCAGATCCGCAATCTTTGGATGCACATTCGGTGCTCTTCTCATTAGTGCCTTCTAAACAGTATTTGTTGGCGGACGCAAGTTCGGTTGAGTGTTTGATTACAAAATCAATGGAGCCGGCGATTACCAACGTGTATCGCGGAGGAGCGGCCAATCTCTCCACAAGTTGGTCGCTTGGTTTGCCGACGGCGGATCATGTGATTTATTATTCTCCTGCCTTTACAACTGTGAAGGAGCTTGTCTGGACGGCTGATATGACGGACACCGTCGCGGGGTGGATTCAACCGCTCGTTGCTGGAAGTACGGATCATTATGTTACATTTAATACGACACCTCAAGCCCTTTTGAATGTTACAGGAGATGTCGTGTTGGATGGCGGTCACTGGCGGCATGCGGGGCCCTCGGCTGCTCCAACTACGGCCGTTGCGGTTCATGTCAAAGGCAATTTGACTGTTGGTGTTAATGCTTCGATTAATGCGGGCAATGGTGTTAACCTCGTTGCATACGGCAAACCTACTGGTTATGCAGAGGCAGGCCCCGGTTATACGCCAGCCGTTTTAAAGGAGCAATGGGGCTTCGGTGCATCATACGGCGGTGAAGGGGTGAGCAATGTAACTACCTATGGCAGTGTCCTCAACCCATTGACTTACGGTTCTTCCGGAGTTGGTAATGATAAAGGTTATGCCGGTGGTGGTTTAATTCTGCTGACGGTTGATGGCACTACAGAGGTAAACGGAAGCATCTATGCTGAAGGTTTTGGTTACGATTTGATCAGTGTATGCGCAGGAGCTTCTTCTGGTGGGTCAGTAAACTTGACAACAGGCAGGTTGTTGGGCATTGGGAAAGTTAGTGCCAATGGCGGTAAATGTACGACATCGGGTTCTGGTTCCGGTGGACGCGTGCGGATTAAATTGACGAACCCTGCTGCAACATCCGCAGAATTTAGAGGGACAGCCTCGGCCTATGGTGCTATTGGTAGTGCAACTTATAGTTTGCCCTGTAGTGCTGCCGGCACGGTGACATGGCAGACCGCCTCTGATGCCGCAGACTCCGGCATCGTCATCGTTGATAATGATAAAACGAATGCTGCGGGAGTAACTGGAGTAATGGCGACGCATTTGCCGCCAATGCAGGATACTGATGCGTCGTTGCGGAACACGATATGGGTGTTGCGGGGTAATGGTATGTTGAGAGTGACGAAGAATGTGACGCTGCAGGGGTTAACTGTTGAGAGCGCGTCGGCAAAAATTCTGACGGATGGCCATGTGGTCTCGGTGAGGGATTTTGTGGTTAATGGCGTAAAGCAGAAGCCGGGGCTTTATACGGCGGCGGAGTTTCCGAACCTGCTGTTGGGGACGGGCGGGGTGAATGCTTTGGGTGGCCGGACCGTTCTGCTGGTGCAGTAATTGAAGAAGAAAAGTGTTTGACTTGGGCGGTTTTGGGCTTGCTATGCAATCGATTGCATGATACAATGCCGCCGAGTTAAAAAAGTGGGTTTGTTATGAGTACGATTTATGAAATTGCAGAGCGGACGGGGGTTTCGCCGAGCACGGTCAGCCGGGCGCTGAGCGGTAAGGGCGGCATGCTGAGCGAGGAGACTTGCGAGCGGATTGAGGCGGTGGCGCAGGAGTTGGGCTATCGGCGGAATGCGTTTGCATCGTCCTTGCGCCGTGGCAAGTTTAACAGTATTGGTTTTTTGCACAGCCCGATCATCACGCATGCGTTGGTGCCGGTGCCGTTCCGTGCAAAGTTGGAGGCGATGCTGGCGGAGAAAAATTTGCTGTTGCTGACTGGGCAGTTTGAAGAGGATGCGTTGAGGCAGGGCGGGGCGTTGCCGCGGGTGTTGCGGGAGTGGTCGGTGGATGGGTTCCTGCTGTTTTATACGCATGGGGAGTGGCCGAAGCTGGAGGTGATGCTGGACCGTCAGAATATCCCGGTGGTGTGGGTGAATAATAAGTTGAAGCAGAATAGCGTCTATCCGGATGATGTGGCGGGCGGGCGGATGGCGGCGGAGTATTTGATTTCGCGCGGGCATCGTAAAATCGGCGTGTTTAGCTTTGCGAGCAACGGACATTATAGTGAGGCGGATAGGTTGAATGCTTTCATGAATGCTTCTGCGGCGGCGGGGGTGCAGGCATTTGATTTTACAGCCAAGCGGAATTATCCTTGCGCGGAGCGGCATGGCGTTTGCGAGGATGTTTTGAACCGCTTGAATGGGGTGTCGGCTTTGTTTTGTTTTGGTCCTGAAGAGGTGATTGCGTTGATGGTGCAGGCGGCGCGTAAGGGAATCCGTATCCCGGAGGATTTGTCCCTGATGTTGATTAATTGCGAGCATACGGAGATTGCGTCGATGCCGGTGGATATGCTGGTGATGCCGTATCATGGCGCAATTGCTCAGCTGGCTTTGGATGGTTTGTTAAAGCAGATTGCGGGTGGACGCCGGTTTCGTTCGCTCGCGGTGCCTCCGGTGTTGTTTACGGGGGAGACAGTCAAGTCCGTCACACCTAGCGTGGGGTCCCGGCGAGGACGGTGAGTGTCGATCTGCTTGCATGGTCGCCTTAGGGGCGGTAGTGGTTAAATGAACATATGGAGATAATGATGAATACACTGATACGGAATTGCCCGCGAGGGTTGCTTGCTTTGTTAGCATGTTTGATGCTGAACAGTGCGTTTGGTGCTGTTAATACGTGGAACGGCGGTGCTGGGGTGTGGGGTGTTCCCGAAAACTGGAGTGCGGGTAGTGTGCCGAATATTGCCGCAGGCGGCGATGATGTAATGATCAGCGGTGTCGGTTCGGATGTGAATTATGTGGCAGGCGGTGATTGGGAGCCTCGTACAACCGTTACTATCCAAGATGGTGCGAGCTGGACGCAAACAGGCGGGGCAGCGTGGCCTTTCATCTATGGTACGTTGATTGTTGATAATGCAACGTTTGATTCGGGAACCATCGGACAGTTCCGTGTGGCTTCGGGCGGACAGGTAATTATCCGCAATGGTGCGTCATTTATTGTTAGAAAGATTGTTGGCGAGCGTGGCGATTCATCTGTGATTGCGGTGGAGGGGGGGACTTACACTGTGGGTGAGGATAACTACCTGCCTCGGTCCGGAGATATTTTTGCGGGTGGTTTGGTTTCATTGCCAAAAGAGCTATGGATCGCACATTCGTTTACCGTGTCAGGGTCGGTAATTGAGACGGAGATTTTGGCTGGGCAGTCGGCAGGGAAGGTCATCACATTGACTGCCGGACGGATTGTTTGCAGGAGCAACAATCATACCGGTTATTGGACCGGGGGAACGTATGTGGATTTTACTGCGGGCTCGAAGGGTATGATGACGTTTGCGGGAGTGACGGTTGATTCAGTTTACAGCACCTACTTTTCGGGAGCTGCTGCGCGCCTGCGGTATGATGGAGCTGCGATTGATCAAACAACCTTTAATGAGATGTTTGATGTGGCTGAGAGCACGGATTATCCCGGCTCGGTGGATATTGCATTGAAGCAAGTGGCGGGAGCGGCGACCTTCCAAGCGGCGGGGAGTACTGTGAGTGAGCTGACGGTGGAATCAGTGAAGATGTCGGCGGTGATTGAGGATCCGGGTGAGCCGGCGGCAGAACTGCTGGCATGCTTGGGGCATGTGAATGGCGGCACGGATTTGGCGGCATGGGAGTTTGTCTCCCCGGCATTTGCCACGGCACAGGCAAACACGGCTGTGGCTTATACGGCGGCATTGGAACCGAATTGGATGTATTATTATCGTGTGGCGGCGAGTAATGAGACGGCGGTTGTGTTTGCTTCGGCAACGCCGGCGTTCTTCCTGACGGGTGAAGTTGGTGTTGAATCTCCTGTGTCGTCAGTGAGTGAGGATAATGCCGTAGGAGTTGCTTTGACATTGTCACGGCCGAGTGTGAACAACTGTAAGGATGCGGCGTTGAATGTGCCGTTTACTGTTGGTGGTACGGCGGTCTTGGGGACGCATTATCGACTGTCGCAAGCATCGCCTGCGGTGATTCCAGCGGACGCAGAGTCAACCACGGTTGTGGTCACGCCGTTGCCAAATCCCTCGGGGAGCGGTTCGCCGGATTTGACGGTGACGTTCGCTTTGGCATCGAGCGCACGATATTTGCTGGCGGCTTCGAACACTGTTGAATTGACGATTACAAAGCCTGTATTGCCGGGCGGCATGACGAATGTGTTCGTTGGCGTGGAGTCGGACTTGAGTAATGTGGCGGGGAATTGGTCGCTTGGTTTGCCGACGTCGGAGCATGTGATCTTTTACTCGCCTGCGTTCACGACGCGCAAGGTGTTGCAGTGGACGGCGGGGATGACGCCGATGCTGGCGGGTTGGGTACAGCCGGATGTGCCGAGTGCGAGTGCGAACCAAGTGATGTTTCATACAACGCCGTCAGCACCGTTGACTGTGACGGGTGATGTGCGTTTAGAGGCGGGGCATTGGACGCATAGCGGGCCTGTTGCAGAACCGACTACGGCAGTGGCAGTTTCGATTGGCGGTGATTTGTTTGTGGCTGCAGGTGCAAGCATTAACACGGGCGATGGCGTTGCGAATACGACGACGGGTAAGCAACGGGGATATCTGTCGGCGGGTCCGGGGTATCTGCCGTATGTTGAGGGCGAGGTTGGTTTTGGGGCTTCGCATGGCGGTGAGGGCGCAATGGGGTCAGTGGTGTATGGGAGCATCTTGAATCCGCTGAGCTATGGTTCTGCAGGAAGCAGCTCGGATGATGATCAGTCGGGGTATGCTGGCGGCGGTTTGATTGTGCTGACTGTGAATGGTACCGCGACGGTGAATGGCGAGGTGTTGTCGTGCGGGTTTGGCTATACTGCGCCTGTGGGGCGCGGGGCTTCCGCAGGCGGTACGGTGAATTTGGTTGCCGGGCGTTTGCAGGGAAGCGGACGGATTGCCGCGAATGGCGGGAAGGATATTGAGACGGGGTCGGGCGGCGGCGGACGCGTACGGATTAGGCTGACGGGTGCCGGGGCGTCGGTTGATGGGTTTAGCGGTGTCATCAGTGCATATGGAAAGGGCGGTAGCGTGGGGTCGAACTTACCGGCGAGCGCGGCTGGAACGGTGGTGTTGCAGACAGCGGCTGATGCGGCTGGTGCGGCGGTGTTGGTGGTGGATAATGATGTGAGCACTTTGGCGGGGGTGACAGCCGCTGAACGTGCAACGCCGTTGTCTCAAGCGAATGGGGATAATCTGCGCAAGACATCGTTGGTGCTGCGGCAGTTCGGCAAGGTGCGCCTGGCGGAGAATCTGATGGTGCAGTCCTTGACTGTGGATGGGACAGCAGCGCGTATCTTGACGGATGGTTATACGCTGTCGTTGCAGGAGATGTTTGTTAATGGGGTAAAGGTGAAGGTGGGGACGTATACCGCTTCGGATTATCCTGATTTGATTGTTGGCGGTGGTACGGTGGCTGTGGTTGGCGATCGGACTATCATATTGCTTAAGTAAATACAAAGGGAAGGGCTGACGTGAAGAGATCTCAGTTAGGTTTGTTGGTGTGTGCGGCTTCGCTGGCTGCCGGTGCTTTTGCCGGCAGCGTGGTGAAGCTTGAGGGCAAGGATGGCGCTTGGCAGTTGAAGAAGGATGGCCAGGTGTACTTTGTCTTGGGTGCGGGCGGCGGCGGGCCGAAGAAGCTGCTGGCGGAGTTGGGCGGTAACAGCAACCGTACGTGGGGCAGCGACAAGGCTAAGGCGGAGTTGGATGATGCGCATAAGTATGGTTTGACGATGACGATCGGTCATTGGTTCGGGCATGAGCAGCATGGGTTTAAGTATAATGACCCTAGCGCGCTGGCGAAGCAGAAGGCTGACGTGAAGAAGATGGTGCTGGCGAATAAGGATCATCCGGCGTTGTTGATTTGGGCGTTGGGTAACGAAATGGAGATGAACTGCTCGCATGAGGAGGAGCTGTGGAAGCACGTCGAGGACTGCGCGAAGATGGTGAAGGAGCTTGATCCGAATCATCCGGTGATGACGGTGATTGCCGAGATTCCGGACAAGAAGGTGCAGATGATTCACAAGTTCTGCCCGTCGGTGGATATCGTCGGCATTAATACTTACGGCGGTGCTCCGTCGATTCCGGAGCGTTGGAAAAAGGCGGGCGGCACGAAGCCTTACATCATCACGGAGTTCGGGCCTCCCGGGCAGTGGGAGGTTGGTAAGAATGCGTTCGGCTGCCCTCCAGAAATGACGAGTACGGAGAAGGGCGTGTGGTATGCCGATGTGTATAAGAAGGCGATCGAAGGCCAGCGCGGTAAGATGTGTTTGGGCGCCTATGCGTTCACATGGGGTTACAAGGTCGAGGCCACGCCGACATGGTATGGTTTGCTGCTGCCGGATAACACCAAGCTTGCGGCCGCCGAGGCGATGCAGGAATGTTGGGGTAAAGTGAAGGTGGGAAACCGCGTGCCGAAGATTCAGAAGCTAACGCTCTCGAAGGATGATCTGAAGTCCGCTGATGAGACGTTCACCGCCGAGACCGTTGCGACTGATTCGGATGGCGATAAGCTGACGTGGAAGTGGGTGCTGTTGCAAGAGGCGGTCCATTATAATGTGACTGGCACCGGCGAGCCGACGCCTCCCGGATTCCCGGAAGCTATCGTGAACGGTCAGGGCACGCCGAAGGTGACTGTCAAGCTGCCGGGCGGCGGCAAGTACCGTCTGTTTGCATATGTTTTTGACGGCAAGGGCAACGGCGCGTATGCGAACCAAGCGGTGCGCGGCGTGGGCGAGGCTCCGAAGCAGAAGCCACGCGCGGTGAAGCTACCGTTTGCGGTGTATAACGATGAATCTCCCGAGACGTGGTTTGCATCGGGCTACATGGGCAACCATGGTGCGACAAAAATGGATGCGGGCTGTACGGACAAGCCGCACTCCGGCAACACATGTTTAAAGGTCACCTATTCGGCGCCTGATAATTGGGCGGGCGTGATGTGGCAGCATCCGGCGAACGACTGGGGCAAGGCTCCGGGCGGCTTCAATCTCGAAGGTGCAACGACGTTGGAGTTCTGGGCGCGCGGCGAGAAGGGCGGCGAGAAGGTTTCCTTCCAATGCGGCGGGCTGGCGAAGACGGAGTATCCTGATTCTGTAAAGGCGGAGCTGAAGGACGTCGTCTTGAAGCCGACATGGACGCGCTACCGTATTCCTTTGGACGGGCAGGACATGAGCTGCGTCAAGACAGGTTTCGGTTGGGTATTGGGCGGACAGAAGGAGACGGTCGTTTTCTATCTGGACGACATCCGCTACATTGCCGACTAAGTGTTGAGCGGTAACGCGCAACTCCCGGCCACAGTGTGACTACCCCTCACGCTGTGGTCGGTTTGTTTTGAAGAGAGGCAATAAGTTGGAGAGAAGAGGAGAAAGCTCACGTAGAGACGCGGAGTGCGTGTGCTTTACTGTCGGTAGAGGTTACGTGCAAAATCTAGGAATGGCTGTTGGAATCGGCCTTGACTTCAGGGGGGCGCTTTGCTATACTTCGCACTTCGTTTACCTCGGCCGGGGTGGCGAAATGGCAGACGCAGTGGACTCAAAATCCACCGCCCTTTAAAGGCATGTGGGTTCGAGTCCCTCCCCCGGCACCATCACCGTCCGTTAATGAATATCGTGGCGGAGCTGTTGCAGGCGGATTGAGCATCCGCACATCGGGCGGTTATCTCAGTTGGTTAGAGAGTCTGGTTTACACCCAGAATGTCGGGAGTTCGAGTCTCTCACCGCCCACCATCTATATTTTGTATGCTCGGGGCAAACTTTCTTTTTCCGACCTTTTCCAGATGGATTGTATGCCTGCCGTGCGCAAGGTGCGGTGTACCCTGAGCTTGGTGACTGCGACACTCGAGTCTGGTGACTACGACACCGACATTGGGTGACTACGACACCAAAGGGAGGTTTGGGCAGAAAAAAAGGGGGCGCCGTGTGGCAGCCCCCGTTTAAGTCTTTGTTGTCCACCGTTGGGAGGGGGTGGATACTGTCTGTCAATCTCGCGCTAGCCGCCGTTAGGCGACAGTGAAGATGATCGGGAAGTCGGATCTGCGCAGCGTCTTGCACCCTTTGTTGCAGTTGCGGACTTCAATCGTGTAGGCATCGCCGGAGACGAGCTCGGCGGGTACTTGCGTGGTGAGGCGCGTGGGGGTGTTGTCCAGAATGCGTAACGATTTGAGCGTGCCTCCTCCATCGACGGATGTGAAAAACACACCTTCCGTGGCAACCATGGGGTGAATCTTCAGGTTGTACCCGTCGATCGCAACCATGTTGCCGGGAGTGAGCTGGTCGTTTCGCGAACCGGTGGCGGCATCGGTGATGGAGACGATGTGC
>JAVBMC010000048.1:0-20184 GCA_031552845.1 Kiritimatiellia bacterium | reverse complement strand
GTTGGATCATGCGGTTGCGCATGATGAGGTGCTGACGGCGCGCATCACTGAACGTGCGCGTACGGTTGAAGGGCGCGAATACGGAATCAACGCCTACCACGAGAGCATCAAGAACCTGCAGGGTGAGATTGAAAAGCTGACCGAGAGTTTGGAGCCGTTGCGTCAGGAAGCCGCGCGGGTGCATGAACAGATTGAGGCGGCACGTGAGGCACGGCTGCAGTTGGCGCGGGAGCTGGAGCGTTCCGACCTGCAGTTGGGCGAGCACCGCAACCGTTTGGAGCGTGCCCGTGACCAGCGTGCGAAGATTGATTTGGAGCAGACCGAGTCGCGCTTGCGCCGGCAGGGTTTGTTAGAGCGAATGTTCTCGGACTATGCGTTGGCCGAGCGCGAAGTCTTTGCCGAGGCTGATCCCAAGTGGGAGGGCGGCGAACCGCTGGCGCCTGCTGAAGTGGAATCGCGTGTGGCGGCGTTGAATGCCGATATCCAAGCTTTGGGCCCGGTGAACTTGGTGGCGATTGAGGAGTATAAGGAATACGAAGAGCGCTATGCCTTCCTCAAGGAACAGGAGGCCGACTTGATTAAGTCGAAGGAGCAGATTGTCGATCTGATCCGGATGATTAACAAGAAGACCGGCGAGATGTTCCAAAGCACGTTTGACCAAGCTAACGCTAACTTTGAGCGGATGTTCACGAAGCTGTTCAACGGCGGACAAGCCAAGCTCGTGCTGCTGCAGGATTCCGAAGATCCGTTGGAATGCGGTATCGACGTGATTGCGCGTCCGCCCGGTAAACGCCCTCAGACGATTTCACTGCTCTCCGGCGGTGAGCGTACGATGACGGCGGTGAGCTTGCTGTTCGCTATCTTTATGATTAAGCCGGCGCCGTTTTGTTTGCTCGACGAATTGGATGCCGCATTGGACGATTCCAACATCGGCCGCTTTGTCGGCGCGTTGAAGGACTTCCTCGTGCATTCGCAGTTCCTGATCATCACCCACAACCAATATACGATTGCGGGATCTGATCTGGTCTACGGCGTTACGCAGCAGGAGAAGGGCGTCTCTAAGGTTGTTTCGATGCGCTTGCCGCAACAGAAGCAGCCGCCTAAGCCGGAACAACCGACTGAGCCCGTGCCTACCGAAACCACCGAGATGGAGGCGTAATGAGCGGTATGGTCAGCACAGTAGCCATTGCGCTCTTGTTGCCCTGTGCTGCGGTTGCGGTATTTCTGTATCTGGCGCTTCGTAAGCGTACGCAGGAACTTGCTGCTGGTGCGGAAGAGATCCGCAAATTGCAAGAGCAGGTTCTTAGCCTGAGTATGGATGCCACCCGTCTGCAAGCCGAAAAAGAGGCTTTACAGACGGGACGCGCTGAAGATGCCGCCCATCATCAACAAGCGTTTATGGAGATGAAAAATGCGTTTCAAGTGTTAAGCCATGATGCTTTGGCGCAGACATTGACAGAGGCCAAGAATTTCTTCAGCACTCAACAGAAGGCTGATTTTGAGCATCGGCATGAGGCGGTCGCCGCATTGCTCAAGCCATTTGCCGAGCAAGTAAAGGCATTCCAAACCGAGACACGTGAAACGGTAAAGTCGCAGATCGATGCGATTGCAACCGTGCGGGCAGGATTGTTGAACCTCTCGCAGACAAGCACGCAGCTCTCGGAAGTGACCGCGCGTTTCTCAAACATTTTGCATGCGAATGTAGCGCGGGGACGTTGGGGGGAAGAAACTCTCCGGCGCGTGGTGGAAGTGTCAGGAATGCAGCCGTGGTGTGACTTCACTGAGCAAAGCGTTGGCGAAGGACAGGACCGCCCGGATATGGTAGTGCGGTTGCCTGATGGTTATAAGATTATCATTGATGCCAAGTCATTGGATTTGACTGCGTTGACTGCGGCGGATGCGCTGACCGGAGCCGAGCGTGCTGCAAAGCTGAAGGAGCATTTGAAGACGCTGCAGACGACGATTACAGCATTATCGAACAAGCGCTATCCGCAGAACCCGGACTTCAAAGACTCATTGGATTACACGGTGATGTTCCTGCCGGCGGAGTCGATGCTCTCGTGTGCGCTGGAGGCGGAGCCTGCGCTGCTGGTGTGGGCGGCGGAGAAGAAGGTGATGCTGGCGACGCCGGCGTCGTTGCTGGCATTGCTGAGTGCGGCGCGTTTGTGCTGGCGGCAGTTTGAAAAGCAGGAGAATGTGGAGAAGATCGCCCAGCAGGCGCTTGAGCTGTATGAGCGGGTGTGTGTCTTTGCCCAACACTTTGAAGGAATTGGTTCGGCGTTATCCAAGGCGACCGAGAAATATAATGCGGCCGCAGCGAGCTTTCAGAGCCGCGTTAAGCCGTCAGGGGAGAGTTTGCTGAAGCTGGGCATACAGAGCCAAAAGGCGCTGCCCGATGCTGAAGCTGTTGAGGTTAACATCAAAGGAATGTAGGAGGTTATATGACTATTAGCCGGTGTTGGTTTTTCTCGCTCGCAGTGTTAATAGGCATGACGGTTTCCGCCGCACAGGACATGCATGATCTGCTGGCGCGGCAGATGTTCGGGGTTACACCGATTGGGCGGCCTGCGGATATGATGTTCACGATGAGCCAGATTTCATTCGCAAAAGGCAAGGGTAATATCAACCTGTTTGTTGCGCTTCCATCAAAAGCGTCGGCTGAGCATCCGGTGCCGGTGTTTGTGTTTGGCGATCACCGCCGCGGCAAGGAGTATCCGAATATTCCGGTGAAGCAGATTGTAGAGCGGGGCTATGCGTATGTGAAGTTCAACTTCAACGACATCGCGCCGGATCTGCGGGATGGGTGGACAAACGGCGTGTATTCGCTGTATCCTTCACCGGAGACAACTCCGGCAGAGGAGCGGTGGGGAACAATTGCGATGTGGGCGTGGGGATTCAGCCGGGTGATGGATTGGATTGAGACGCAGCCGCAGTTGAACGCCAAGCAGGTGGCGGTGGTCGGGCATTCGCGCGGCGGTAAGACGGCACTGTGGGCGGGGGCTTCAGATAAGCGGATTGCGTTGGCGATCAGCAATGGTTCCGGCACGGGCGGTGCGCGGTTGTTGAAGATGGAGTTTGAAGGTGCGGAGCCGGTTCAGAAGATCAATGAGTCCTTTCCGGATTGGTTCTGCGGGAACTTTAAGAAGTATAATGGCAATGTCGCCGCATCGCCGTTCGATGCGGACGATTTGATTGGATTGATGTCGCCGCGGCTGGCGTATGTGGCAAGCGCGACAAAGGATGCCTGGGCGGGGCCTGCAGGTGAATTTGAAGCTGCGAAGCGGGCAGGGCGGTATTGGGAGAAGGCCGGTAAGAAGGGGTTGGCGATTGATAAGTTTCCTGCGCCTGACACGCCGAGTCTTGAGGGGAACATTGGTTACCATGTGCGTACGGGCATTCATGAGTTGACGCCGTATGACTGGGAACAGTTTATGAACTTTGCGGACCGTCATTGGAAATGAGTATGAAGACGTTTGCCTTTCTTGGTTTGAGTTTGTTGGCTTGTGTGGCGTTGGCTGCGGATGAGAATTCGCCGGAGGCGCGGGCAAAGCACTTTGTCGAGAATGAGAAGCAGTTTCATTTGGGCTATCTCGTCACGGAACAGTCGCATTCGCGCTCGCGTACGCTGTCGCAGACTCTGCAGCGGGATACGGCAGCCGGTGTGGATATGCTGCTGTCGGTGGATGAGGATATTCCGCCGGTGGCGCGGAAGGTGCTGGCGTCGGCAGAGTTTGTAAAGCTGTCGGATGCAATCTTGACGGCACTCAACAACGGACATCGCGTGTATATCAGTGGGTGTGGAGCAACAGGACGGCTGGCGATTCTATTGGATTCGGCCTATCGGCGTTATTGGCGTAAGACGTTGGAGAAGTCGCCGGAGCTGCGTACTGTGTGCGGTGATTTGTCGGAGCGCACGCGGGCGGTAATGACAGGCGGGGACTTTGCGCTGATCCGCTCGGTGGAGATGTTTGAGGATCATATCAGCTTCGGGCGACAGCAGATGAAGGATGCCGGAATTACCGAGGGCGATGTGCTGATTGCAATCTCAGAGGGCGGCGAAACATCGTCAGTGATTGGCACGGTGCTGGAAGCAGTGGATGCAAAGGCGTCGGTATTCTTTGTGTTCAACAATCCGCCGGATCGGTTAACGGAGAAGCTGGAGCGCTGCCGTCAGACAATCTTGAATCCGAAGGTGACGTCGATTTGTTTGTGCACGGGTCCGATGGCTGTAGCGGGTTCGACACGGATGCAGGCGACAACGATTGAGTTATTGGTAGTGGGGAGTGCCTTGGAGGAGGCATTGACGAAACATTTGCGCGCGAAGAAGCTGACGCCGGAGCAAGAGGAACTGTTGGGGATTGGACTCTCGGCTGTGGAGACGCTGGCAGGGTTTGAGGAACTGCTGGCACAGTTGCGGACGGCGGATAATTTGAAGGCGATGGCGCGTTGGACAGACTTTGAGTGCGACCTGTATCAGAAGAACGGGTTGGTGACGTACTTTGCTCTTGCGTATATGCTGGATATTTTTACTGATACGACTGAGCGCTCGCCGACGTTCAAGCTGCCGCCGTTCAGGCCAAGCGGGGATACGAATTCGCCTGTGTCGTGGGCATATGTAAAAGATCCGCTGCATTCGAGCAATACAGCATGGCAACGGGTGTTGGGGCATGAGCCGAATTGTTTGGAGTGGAACGCGGAGATGTATCGCAAGCTGGGTGCACCGGAGGCAATGTGCAGTAATCCGCCTGCGATTTCGACGGAGGCTTTGCGCCGGTATTTGATTGGATTCGAACCGGACTTGTCGCGGATTTCACGTAAGCCGAATGCGGCGATCGCAGTATTACTGGGAGACGAGGCGGCGCAGTTAAATGCGTCGCGTGCATCGAAGTGGCGGGAATCGTTTGAGGTGCTGTCGGTCGGGTTTGATTCACGGCATGCGGTGATTATCGGTGAGGCACTGCCGGAGGGCTGGACGGGCGAGGCGTATCATGTGAAGGTGGCGCTGCCAAAGACGCCGCTGGATTTGTTCGGACACTTAGCGGCGAAGCTGGTGTTTAATACTGTCTCCACTGCAACGATGGGCAAGTATGGACGCTTGCAGGGGAATTGGATGGCGCATGTGGATGCGTCGAACAAGAAGCTGTATGACCGGAGCGTGCGTTTGATAGTGGAGCTGGCGGAAGTGGATTATATGACCGCCTGCGTGGAGCTCTTCCGCTCAATCGATGAAATGAAAGACTGGGACGAGGCGCGTAAAAGAACCACATCGCCTGCGGCCTATACGGTGAAGCGGCTGAAGGCCGCCCGCGCGCCTGCTGCTAAGGAGTAGGCTAGTAGAGCTTTTCGTATTCGCCTTTGCCGAGCTTCTTTAATTTGTGGAAGCCGGCGGCCTTGGCGCGCGTGTCGAGATTTGACTTGGAGCGGCCGATGGCAGGTGCTGTGATGATCTTTTGTATGGGATTGTTGCAGTGAGGGCAAACCTCAAGGCGGGGGTCTGCGAGCTTCTGCATGATCTCAAAGGGGCGTACGCAAAAGCGACACGAGTGAGCTTCGTCTTTAGCTTGGTAGATGTAGATTGGCATGGCTTAGAGATGGATGTGCCGGCTGATGCAGTGCTGGTAGGTGAGTTCAACGGTGATGTCCTCACGTCCGGCTTGGCGGAGGGCTTGCTGCATGGTGGTGAGGGCGAGACGTTCGGTGTTGCAGTCCTCACTGAGGTGCGCCAGCAGGACAGTTTGAAGGCGGGGCGTGTGAGTGGCGGCAATAAGGGCGGCGGCATCATCGTTGTCGAGGTGGCCACGGGGGCCGCGGATACGTTGGATGAGATCGTAATCGCGGTCGGACTCTTGCAGGAGGATGGAATCGTGGTTGCTTTCAATAAGGACGAGGTCACAGCCTGCGATATGTTTTTTTAGGGGCTTTGTGGGGGTGCCGATATCGGTGGCGATGAGAATTTTATGGGTGCCGTCGGTGATGGCGTATGCGACGGGGTCGGTGCCGTCGTGAGGTACGGAGAAGGGTTCAATGGTGAAGGAACCGAGTTGGAAGGCTTGGCCGTTTTCGAAGTTGACCCAAGCGGGGAGGCTGGCGGCCGCGCGGCGTTCAATGGCGATGGAGGTGGCGTAGTTGGCGTAGAGGGGTGTTTCGGGGTGTCGCTTGTGGAAGACGCGGGCACCTTGGCAGTGATCCGTGTGGTCGTGGGTGAAAAGAATGCCCTGAATCGTGGCGGGATCGATGCCAATGGCACCGAGGCGCAGGGTGGTATGCTTGTAGTTAAGGCCGAGGTCAATCAGCAGGCGCGTGGCACCGCTTTCAATATAGATGCAGTTGCCTTTGCTTCCGCTTCCGAGTACGCAAATGTTCATGAGTTGGAAATGGAGCCAACGATCGGATTCGAACCGATGACCTGCGCATTACGAATGCGCTGCACTACCAGCTGTGCTACGTTGGCGAAACGTGGGGTGCAGTATACCAAATTACGCCCTAAAGTCAATCATAAGAAGTAATAAGTAAGAGGTAATAAGTAATAAGTGAGGGAGTGACAAGAGTAGAAGGAAGCCTTACGCGGAGACGCGGAGGGATGTATTGTGCTTGCGATGAGGTTGGGAAAAATCGGCGGGGCTTTGTAAAATTTGTGACAGGTGGCTGTCATAGTCCTGACAGCTAACTGCCATAGTTGTGACAGCCGGCTGTCACACTCTTGAAAGCCAGCTGTCACCGCTACCACAGTCATGTAAACATTCAATCCGACACTCGCCGAGTGTTCTGTTGTGAAAAAAGCTCATGCGGAGACGCAATAAAGAAAGTAATGAGTAATAGGTTATAGGTAATAAATGGAAGAGGAAAACAAGCAAGGGGAGACAATGGTGAAACGCTTATTCTTCAGGGGTACGGTACCACTTGATTTATGGGTATGGAATCAGGTGATTCACGAGTACGAAATCACCTGATATATGAGTACGGTATCAAGTGATTTACGCCCCTTGAAGATATTAAGAGAAGATGTGGGGGTGGAGCCACAAAGGTATGGAGAGAAGCGGGGAAAATCATCCGCAGATGTTACCGATTGTACAGATTCTGTCTTTTTATGGAACAGTTTACTTTCCATCTTCCTAAAATAACACCTAGACGGTATTCAAATAGGCTTGCTTTAAGGGTGAATATTGAATACAATCCACTTGTTTTAGAGTCAGGGACGTGGAGTGTCTTTGTAAAAATAGATTTTTGTTAGATGTAGTTATGTTTGTCCTGTGAGTTTCAGTTGAGGAAAGCGTGATATGAGAAGTTTATTGGCTGGATTGAGTGTTTGTCTTTTGTTTGCGAGTAATTTATTGGCATTGGAGCTGGAGGTTAAGGATGTAGTTGTGACACCACGCTGGCCGTGGAATGGGTTGGTGGATATTGATTACGAAGTCACCTCTGATGATCCCAATGTTGATGTGTGGGTGTATCCGCAGGGAACTGACAACGATCGTAATATCGCCGTGATGCTACGGACGTTGACCGGAGCGGGGGCAAATGGGCAACAGGTCAAACCGGGCAAGCACCGCATGACGTGGGATGCCGCCAAAGATATGCCTAGTTTTAATAGTTCGTCGTTTACGATGAAAATGCAGGTTTTTTCTGGAGCAGCACCGTATTTGGTGGTGGATCTTTCTGAAGGAACCAATGCTGTAACATATCCGGTTCGATACTCTGCTGAACCGCCTGACTTGACTGATGATACTTGTCGTACATCCAACCTGTGGTTACGTTTGATCCCCGCAGGAACATTTATGATGGGGTCACCTTCTGATGAATTGGGACGGAGTACTTACGAATATCTACAAGAAGACCTGCATCAAGTTACGATTACCAAGCCGTTTTACATGGGGGTCTTTGAGGTCACCGAAAAACAATGGAAACTCATTGCGGGGGAGAGTCTGTGGGGAGAGTTTTGGGGTGATACAAATCCTATGAAGGAACCTTTCTATGGTGAGATTCGTGGATGGGACAAAGGAATACAATGGCCTGTGGATAACCAAGTAGATGGGACGTCATTCATGGGTATATTGCGGAGAAAAACATCTTTAACCTTTGATCTGCCGACCGAAGCACAGTGGGAGTATGCGTGTCGAGCAGGAAGTATTACGGCACTCAACAGTGGTCACAATTTAACAAATCCAACTAATTGCCCTAACATGAATGAAGTTGGATGGTATTCATACAGTGATTGGCACGATGCGTCATTCGGTAAAGTAGGGGTGTTGATTCCCAATGCGTGGGGACTCTACGACATGCATGGCAATGTCGGCGAATGGTGTCTTGATTGGTGGCAGGACCGCCTTGGTACAGATGCTGTGATTGATCCGATCGGACCAACAATTCCCCTTGACATCTCTTTCAATTTCAGGATGGTTCGTGGTGGTAGTTATGGAAGTAGTGCCCAAGACTGCCGGTCAGCGAGTCGTAACGCAGTGTATCAGGATGATGACTTTTCCTCCTTCTATTTCGGTGTTGGCTTTCGTGTATCTATTCAGTTGGGCAATCAAGAAGTGGCAGTCACTGATACTGATATTATTTCTGGCGCATCAATGTGTCTTAATATCAGTCAAGGGCTTGACGGGCAAATCGCTAATGGTGTGGAAGTAAAAGAATCACCGGACGGGAGTGGTTCCGTACTGGGCGTAGCCACTGATATTGCTTTTGGGGCACCTATTCGTTTAGATGTTCGTCAAGGGCTCGGCGGGCAAATTGCCTATGGCGTGGAATTAAAAGGAAAACCGGACGGAAGTAGTGTTGCGCAATGGGATACTGCGGAGGAGACTCCTGGGTGGAAGATTCTGACCTCTGCAGAAATTACAAAGCAAGTGATTGTATTGGATAGTGCATCAACCACCGTCAATGGCGGGCGTTTGGTAGACAATACCACATGGGGAGCGGACAAGGTTCATGTGGTGCGGCATTGGGTGGTGGTGCCATCGGGAAAGACGTTGACGATCGAGCGGGGGGGCATTGTTAAGTTTACGGAAAATACGGGCATTCTTGTAGAGTCCGGAGGAGCGTGTATTGCAAATGGAGTGACGTTTACGCATCTCGCTGATGATGAGGTCGGCGGCGATACGAATATGGATCGTGCGGCGACGCAACCTGTGGCGGATGTTTATACATTGACTGGCGTAACAATTGATGGTGCTACGGTCCTACGGTATAGAACTGAGATTATATCCGGAACATTATCGGGAGCGCAAACATGGTACGCTGGTCGAGTGATTTTGGTATCAGGCAACATTACCATTCCCAATGGGGCGACTTTGACGATTCAACCGGGGGTCATTGTTAAGATGACAAATAACGCATCAATTACAGTCAACAGCGGTGGTACACTGAATGCCATCGGCACACGTGCACAGCCGATTATCTTTACCTCCTATCGTGATGATGCCCATGGCGGCGATACAAATAAGGATGGCGATTCGGCTACTCCGCAACCGGGAGATTGGAAGAAGATCACAGTAAGCGGCACTGCGACATTTGATTACGCATCATTGTTGTACGGCGCCGCCGGCACAAGTATTGATGATATGATTTTGATTACAGGTGGTAAGGTAGCGTTCAACAATAGCCGGATTGCCCATGGTATGATGTATGCGGTTGGCTTTGAGTCTGGACGATTTGCGATGACCAACTCGGTTATTATGGATTGCTTCTGCGCATTCCGTCATTTTCTGACTGACCCGGTGGTCAACTCGGTTATTTATGATTGTACGCGGTTATCCAACAACAATAATCAAAACTTCAAGAATTGCATCATCAGCCGTATCAATACCGCATGGGATTGGTCTGGAGGACGGGGTAACACGTACCAAAACTGTGTGATTTATAATCCGGCAGGAGTTCCTTTGCAATCCCATCCGACAACGATGGGGCAGAGTGGTAATGTTTGGTCGAATCCTCTATTTGTTGATCCGGCCAATGGAGACTTCCGCTTGCAGTCGGGAAGTCCGTGTATTGATGCAGGCGATGGCACTGTAGCACCGGAATTGGATTCTTATGGTCAGCCACGTGTAAATGTATTGGGGGCGCAGGCAACAGGTACGTCTGCAGACAATGGGTTATATCCTGATATCGGCGTTGCGGAGTATATTCCGGAAAATGCGATCTCGACACTTGATTTGGTGGGAATGGATGTGTTGGCTCCCGGTTCAGCACGGACAGGTGATTCTATTACGTTGGCATGGACAGTAAAAAACATCGGAACTGAAACGGTGCATGGTGCATGGCGTGATACCGTGATTTTCGTTTCTGAACAAGGAGTGTTCATTGAGGCTGGCACATTGGTTTCCAACGGGAATATTGCCCCCAATGAATCGAAAACATTCAACGGGACGGTAGTTATTCCTGCATTGAATCCCGGACGATGGTATGTTGCTGTGAATTTGAATAGTCATCATGACATCTTTGAAGGCATCAATGCCAATAATAATTATTGCGTTGCCTCTAGTCCGACTGATATTACAATTACATCTCTCAATGTGGTGGAGAACTCCGTGAATCTGGCGGTTTCTAGCGCGAGCACAACAGCCTTTTCGCTGGGGGGTGTCTCTGGTATGGACGGCGGCGTGTTACTCATTAGATCTATCAGCCCTGTGAATGTCTACGGTGGAAATGGGCGCACACCGTCTCGGTTGGGATTTGAGTGGCAGGCTTTAGAAGTTGTGCCGGGCGTTTGGATGCTGGCGATTCCCAATGGTGTTGATCTTGCGAACGTGATGGTTTCCATTGATAATGGGGGGGGCCGTGTCGCCAATGTGCAAACAAGCTTCATTCCCGGTGCCGTCTATTTGCATGACGCTGGCATCCGAACCGTGGCAAATATGGGCACGGTATCCATGACGTTGTATGGCGGTGGTTTTGATTCAAGCACCAGCATTTGGCTAAGTGGATCCGGAACGATTCAACCGCAATCCTGTATGCTGGTTTCCGATAGTCAAATTAATGTCGTTTTTGATGTAACCGGGATTCCCGCTGGCACATATCGGATTAATGCGCAATCTGGCACAGCAATACGCTCCTTTGACGCGTTGTCCGTGACGGCTGCGTATAAGCCCGCACAACTCGTCGCCCGTTTGGACATGCCTCCATCCATGCGCACAGGTCGCGCCTTTACGGCATTCATGGAGTACACCAATACTGGCGATGTGGAAATGCCAATTCCCTATTCTTCATTGACAGGTGGAGCTGGCACTGTGTTGCGCTTCGCCTCTGATGATCCTTGGACGGATACGTTGGAAATGATGGTGACATCCGCCACCTATCCCGTCAGTAAATTGAAGCCACGAGAGACGCGCCGTATCCCCTTTGAGTTTATGTACCTGAACGCCACAGGTAATGCGCACGTGAACTACACCTACACGCTTTCCAGCACAGACCCTTTTCCATGGGACACCAATTCCCAATACATGCGTCCTGCATGGGCGAATGATACACTTTGGAATCTTGTGCTGGCAAACATGAAACAGAACATCGGCTTGACGTGGAATTCTTGGCTCCAGCGGATGCGTGCCAATCTGGACTATCTTGCCCTTCAAGGCCAGCATACCCATCTCTTGGGACATGTTTGGCAGGCGGAGGTTAATAACGCTTTGGGCGTCGATCTCGCACTCCCGACACTCGCCACGGGCACAGACCTTTACCGCGCTGGACGTGGCTTTGGCATCACGCTTTCGCGTACCTACGGTTCCGGGCTTTATTCCCGCATGCGCATCTCTGGTATTTTTGGCCAAGGCTGGAGCGACAATATCACTGTCACGCTCGAACTGCTTGACAACGGCAACACCTTCAACATCAACCTCCCCGACGGCGGCACCTACACCTTCGGCAAGCTCAATAACGCGTGGCAGTCCAACCAGAAGGCCGATACCACGGTTTTGACTGAAACCGCTACGGAATACATTCTCACCTACCGAAACGGTACGACTCAGCGTTTCAGTAAGGCTCTTAAACGTATCACCTCCATAGAAGATCTCACTGGTAATCGCCTTGTTTATACCTATGACGGCTCGCAACTCGCCTCCATTACTCATTCCGATGGTCAATTCATCGCCTTCACCTACGCCAACAACCGGCTTGCCTCTGCGAGCGACGATCAGGGGCGCACGGTGACGTATGGTTACACCGGTGGGCTTCTTTCCTCCGTCACCGCGTTCAACGGTCTCGTCACAGAATATAAATATCTTCCTGAAAACGCTACAGCCTTGAGCAGGGCTCTCAATCAAGTCATTCAGCCCGATGCCACGACTACCGACTATACCTATAGCCCTGCGGATGGCCGCATCGCGACCATGGCTCGAAACGGGACTGATCAACTCGTTGAAATTCGTCGCGGTCTCATGGGCGGCTATTCCATTATCGCTCCCGATGGTACGGTGTCCATCGTCCATCTTGGGGCTTTCGGTGAACTGCTGGGTACTGAAGATCCGCTCGGCCACGTTACGCGCTACGTTTACAAGCCTGATACCTTTCTGCTCGAATCCGTCACTTCGCCGACCGGCAAGCGTAGCCACTTTGAATACGACCACAACTTCAATCCCATTAGCGGCATTGACGCGGCGGCTAATAAAACCACCTTTGGCTATTCATCCGGCTTTGCACAACTTAACCGTGTCACTGATGCCCGCGGGCGCTCCCTCTCCTACCGCTACGATGCCAAGGGGCGACCCACTGCCACCATCTATCCCGATGGTAAAACAGAATCCCTTGAATACACTGCCAACGGCGATGTTGCCGCCTCGCTTAGCCGAAACGGCGATAGAATCACCTTCGCCTACGACAACGAAGGCCGTATTCTGTCCAAGGTTTGGCCAGATGGTCGCACCTTCACCTGGGAGTATGACACGAAGGGGAACCTCGTTAAAATATCCGATACAGAAACCGGAGTCATTTCTATGACCTATGATGACGCGGAGCGCATGACCCGCATCGAGTATCCCGGTGGTTATGGCTTTGCCTATGTCTACGACCATGTAGGCCGCGTCACTGAGCGATCCAGTCACGACGGTCACGCCTTGCGCTACACCTACGATACGCTTGGCCGCCTCGTCGAAATGCACGACCAAAACAATGACCTTTACGTACGGAATACTTACGACCCTGACACAGGTCGTCTTGTACGCCAGCTCTATGGAAATAACGCCTCCGTCGAATACGTCTACGACCCGCGTGGATTCTTCGCAAGCATCACCCACAAGGCCGCCGATGGATCCATCATGGACACCTTCACCTATACCCATGACCCTGATGGCAAACGCACCTCCTTGAAAACCACCGCTGGAACCGAAACCTACGGCTATGATCTCACCGGTCAACTCACTGCCGTTGAATACGCCGATGGCAAAATCGAATCTTTTGGCTACGATGCAGTCGGCAACCGTCTTACGTCCATCAACAAGGGCGGCGTTGCCACGGCCTACACCGCCAACGCCATGAACCAATACCTCCAAGTTGGCGACACTTCTTTCACCCACGACGAAAACGGCAACCTCGCCACCAAAACCGTGTTAGAACAAGCCACCCGCTACGAATACGATATCGAAAATCGCCTCGTCAAAGTCGCCAAACCCGATGGAGAAATTTGGTCCTGCAAATACGATGCCTTTGGTAACCGCGTTAGTGTTACCGATAATGGGATAACAAAAAAATATATCTTCATCCAAGGCGTATTACCTTCCATCACGGCGGAGTATACGGATGGAGGAATACTGGAGCGGCGGTATATTCATGTTGGCGAAATTCTGATTGCAGATGAAACAATCGAATCAAATTCTCGTCGTTTTTACCACGCCGATGGCCTCGCATCAACACGTATTCTCACTGGTGTTGCTGGAACCGCCATCGGTAATATGAAGTTTGACGCATTCGGATCGACTCGATTTACGAATGGAGAAAGTACGCCATTCGGTTATGTTGGAACTCTTGGCGTAATGAATGATGTTTCTATTGGTTTCCTTTGGATGCGTGCACGGAGCTATGATGCTACAATGGGACGGTTTATCCAGTTAGACCCTATTGGATTAAATGCAGGTGATATTAATCAATATCGCTATTGTATAAATGCTATTATAGATTTTAATGATCCAAGCGGGCAATTTATACCCGCTGTACTAATTCCTTATACTGTAGTTGTTATTGGAGGGCTTGTTTATTATTATGGAATAAAACCTGTCGTAGATGATATACGATATGACTTAAGCAACAGACAAACCCAGCGTGAATTTAGAAAAACGATGGAAGAATGTGAAAAAGCAGAAAAAAAACGTGGGCATAGTTCGGAAGAGGCTAGAGGCATGTGTTATAAATTTCATACAGGGAGACCTTATTAATAAAATGATTAGAGAAAAAAATGCAAAAGATGTGAAATCAGTTATTGTGCTGACCATAGATATTGTCAGGATATGACAGATTGGTGCTACAATGACTGCCCAACAGAATAATCACCATGCTTAATGCTGACAACAATGTGGCCATGACAATAACTGGGTTGATATTACAAGTATTCGTCCTTGTGCTATATAACCTTCCATGTGTCTTTGCCGCCACGCACGACTTCGGCGCCAGCGACGCGCACACGCCTGTTGTTCACGCTTTCGTCCTTCACAACACCACTGACAAGCCCCTTGCCATTGCCACGGCAAAAGCCTCTTGCGCGTGTTTGACCGTGGATTGTCTACGGACGCCTGTCGCACCCAACTGCTCGCTTCCCGTCACCTGTACGATGAGCCTTGCAGGTATGGAGGGCGAGATTGAAAAAAAAGTGGTGTTAACGTTGGCGGAAGGCTCCTGTCCCGGACCGATTGTCAGCAATGCCTCTCCACAACCTTCGTCAGCGATCAAAATAAAAGATACAACTCAACCCGTCGAGCTTGTCCTAAAAGGTACGGTAAAGGTGCGCATCGGCCTCAAGCCGCAGGATGTGGCATTTGGAATCCTCCCGGAGACCGCGCGACTCGAACCCGTGATTGTTAAGTTGCACGGTTACGCGACCGAAGCAACCATCACCGAAATTTCCGGCGCGAAAAATCCTGTCATTCCTGTTGCCATCGGTAAAGATAAATGCTCTTTAATCGTCAGCCCTCCCCAGAAACTCTCCAATGGGATGTTCTCTGAAATCTGGACCATCAAAACAACTGACCCCGAAGTGCCGGAATTGAAACTGCCCGTGAGTATGACCATTTCCAGTAATTTGGAAGTGTTGCCGGAGCGCGTGGCACTTTCCACCAACATCGCCGTTTTCTCACGTTCTGTATTGTTGCGTCCTTCGCAAGGCAAACCGTCATTCCGTGTGCTGGCGGCGGAAACTGCGCCGCGCCAATGGGGCGAGGTTGAAATCCGCGAACGCCCGCTTGGCGGCTGGCAAATTCTCATCACCAATATTGACACAGACTTCGTTCGGCAAATGTCAAAGCAGCCCTTTTTAAAAATCACAACCGATTGCACGGGAAATGAATTGCTCGAAGTTCCGGTGCGCATGGAGATCCAACAATGAACATGATGCTCAGATGTTTTGCCCATTTATTCCTGATCGCTAGTTTCACGTGGATGTTAAATGCACAAGATGATTCATGTAAACGTCCTCCATCTAACCAGCCTGATGGTGGAGAAGGAGAGGGGGGCTCTTCTGGCCAGCAATCGCTAGACCCCAACGAAATGGCAGGTCCTCTAGGGAGTGGCATAGAACGCTATGTTAAACCCGGTGATTGGATGAATTATGTCATCTACTTTGAGAATATGGGCACTGCCGATGTTCCTGCCCAAGAAGTGCGGGTCAATGCCGTACTTTCTGAATATCTCGACTGGTCAACCTTTGAGCTGGGTGAAGTCGTTTTCAATAACCAAACGGAACTTGGATTGCTTGGCATAAACACGGGAACAATCACAGTCCCGCAACGTGACACGCAACATCATGTGAAAATTACGTTCGACTTGAATCCTACCACAGGCGAAATCGAATGGTACTTGCGTTCTTACGACCTAACCCGCGCCGCCTACAGTTTTTGGCCTTCCGGCATTAACGATGGATTTCTTCCTCCGAATAATGAGACGCACCGTGGTGAAGGGCATCTCGCTTATCGTATAAAAATTCGTGAGGACGCACCGGCCAATGTTGTCATTTGTGCGTCAGCTGAAATCATTTTTGATCATAATGAAATGATTCCTACCGATCCTTCGTGGTGGAATACGGTGAAGGCACGTCCGCCAACGGCGGAGTTTGTGGCTTCATCGGTATCTGTTGAGGAGGGGGCTTCGGCTGTGCTCGATGTGACGGGGGGTTGTGAGACGAGTGGTTGCAGTGTGGCGTATTGGATTGTGCCGGGGACGGCGGGGGCGAAGGATTATACGGCACCAAAGAGTTTGCCGCAGCGGTTGTCGTGGGAGGAGGGCGATCTTACTCCGAAACAGATCACCATTCCGATCCTGTTGGATAAGCTGGTGGAGGATGAGGAGTTCTTTACCGTTGTCTTAGGTGATGCGCAGGGCATGGAGTTGGGCGAGAACTTAACCTGCCGTGTGTGGATTAAGGATCTAAATACCCAGCAGACTTTAGCCTCTGCAGTTGAGAACAGTACGCTGAAGATTACCAGCTCCGGTAAAGGAACGTGGTCGCCTGCAACGGTTGAGCGTAATGCTGAGTCCATCCCGACGGCGGTTGGCTTTGGCAATGGCGTAGGTCAGTCGGCGGCGATGAAGACATCGGTCAGTGCCACAGGTGCCGGGACGTTGTATTTCTCGGTGTGTGTGACAGGGCAGGTGGATGAGGTTGAGCATCAGACGTTTGTGACGCTGTGGGATGGCAAAGCAGTCTTACAGGCGTGGACGAACTTAACAGACTGGACCGATGTGGAGATTCCGCTATTGAAGGGTACGCATAGCCTGTCGTGGGAGGTGACGCAAGGGAGCGATCCCGAAGCGCGGGCGTATATCAGCGATGTACGCTTTATTCCGGATGGCGTGGCGGCGTATGCGTTGAAGGCGTCGGCATCGGATGCGCAGGGCGGGGATGTCTTTGGCTCGGGTGTTTATGGCGCCGGGACGAAGATTGCTCTGAGTGCGAAGGCGCGTCCGGGTTGGACGTTTAGCGGGTGGGAGGGGTATCCCTTTGCCAAGCCCGTCACGGCCAGCCAGACGGTTGTCATGACGAATGATATTACTGTGACGGCGAATTTTACGCGGACGGTGTATGTTCAAGGATTGGCGTTACAGCCGCAGGGCGGCAAGGTCACAGGCTCCGGTTATATTCAGTCTGGTAAGAGCATTACGCTGACGGCAACGGCCTCGAAGGGTTGGCTGTTTGTCGGTTGGTCGGATGGTGAGACTGCGCCTAAGCGGGTTATTCCTGAGTCGGATGCACGTGATGAGGCTGCAAACGGTCTTGCGGAGTATCGAGCCATATTCCGGTGTGTATTGCCGGTGATTCTGACCTCCGGTACATTCAATGGAATGGCGGGCGTGCCGATGTCGATTCCAATTGAGATTGAATCGGAGTATCCGGCAACGCTCACAGCCAAGCTGCCGAAGGGACTGAAGGTCTCCGGGCATAGCATTATCGGTGCACCGACCGCGGCGGGTGATACGGCGGTAGTCTTAACGGCGAGCAGTTCGGCGGGTAAAGTCACGCAGACGATCCGTGTTGTGGTAGCGCCGATGACGGCTGGCGCCGTCGGAGCGTTTACGGGGTATCTGACGCATACGGATACGCCGGATATTATCGAAGGTACGTTCACGTTAACGATCAGCGCCAGCGGCAGTATTTCGGCTAAGGTCATCAGTTCGTTGGGAACATTGACCTTTACCGGTGCGTCTTGGACCGAAGCCGAGGAGGGTGTGTTTACAGCCAATCTAACAGCTAAGACCGGACAGCGGTTACAGCTGTCGATTGATTCGGTCTTGCCGTGGAACAGCTTGCAGGTGGGCGGCATGTTAAATGACGAGTATCACGTCATCGGCCAGCGTAATCCTTTTGGCAAGACGATGCCGGCAGAAGTCAGCACTGCATTGGCGGGCTACAAGTTCTACTATACCTTCGGTGCCGCGGCGGAATCGACGCTGGATACCGGCGGTGCTGAAAATGCTCCGGAGGGACATAGTTATTTCTCGGTGACGGTCGATGCGGTCGGTGGGTTCAAGACGGCGGGCAAGCTGGCCGATGGTACGGCGCTCAGTGGCAGCGGTACGCTGCTGCTGACGGAAGAGGGGGCGGTTCTACCGTGCTTCTATCAACTGTATAAAAACGCCGGATTTGTCTCGGGCTTGCTCAAGAGTGCTGATGGTATGACGTTTGAGATGTCGCCGTGGCATTGGTTCTATCCGGGTAAGACGCCTACGGGTAAAACGATTGCGACCGAAGACCGCTTTGCCCTGACACTCCAGCCCAAGGGCGGCATCTACAGCACGCCTGCTGAGTTGGCGGAGTATTACTTCAGGGCGGATAATCCCATGGCTGGCGATTATACCTATCTGCCGGATGTGCCGCTGACAACAGATGCCAAGGGGAATATCATTCTGCCGACGGGCAAGGCGCCGGTGTTGGATAAGATCTCGGGCGAATATCTCTACAATGAGGCGAATCCGACTGTGGCGAGCTTTACGCTCACCAAGCCGACGGGACTCTTCAGCGGTAAGTTCAGCCTTTATACCGAGGAGGAAGATGCCAAGGGTGTTTTGAAGCTCAAGAGCACCTCGGTCTCGCATCAAGGTATTTTGACGCCTGCGTTGGAAGGATTAAACCTGCCGATCGCTTGGGGCTTCTATCTCCTCCCGGATGTTTGGCTAAGCGATGACGAAAAGCCTGTGCAGTACAAGTTCAACCGTTCCTTCGGGGTAGTCATCGAAGGCGACGCATCGGCAGAGCCGTGAGAGAAAGTAGTAAGTAGTAATAGGTGATAGGAGGAGAGTAGCTCACGCGGAGACGCGGAGGCGCGGGGAGAAACGAAGACGGGCTAAACGCGATACGGCGGTCTCGGCGAGACCTGCCCTACCTTTTGGGAGTAGGGCTGACGCGAGAGGGAAGTGGTAAGGAAAAGGGCGCGGGTAATCCGCGCCCTTTCTTTTTGCCGGGAGCGCTGCTGGGGGTAATGGGGTGTGCAGAATGCCGATGAAGTCAGAGAAATCGGCGAAGTCGTGTATATGGAGGGCACCCTCACCCCGCCCCTCTCCCAAGGGTAGAGGGAGGAATGAGGCTAAACGCGATGCGGCGGTTTCGGCGAAACGCGCCCTACCTTGAAGAGAGTAGGGCTGACGCGTATAAAAGGATGCCTACAATACCGGCGGGGACGCCGATGCCCCAAGCGGTTTATTTGCCGTGGGGTTGGCCTTTGACTTTGAGTTGGATGGAGTAGAGGCTTTTGAGGGCGGTGATGTAGAGGGTGTCTTTGTTGGGGCCACCGAAGCAGATGTTGGCGGTCCAGCCTTCGGGGATGTCGATGTTGCCGATGTGGTGGCCGTCGTTGGCGTAGATGCAGACGCCTTTGTTGTTGGTGAGGTAGATGCGGCGGTCGGAGTCAACGGTCATGCCGTCGGAGCCGTCTTCGCAGATGAGGCGGCGGTTGGTGAGGGTGTGGTTGGGTTTGATGTCGTAGACGTAGGTTTTGCGGGCGTCGAGGTCGGATATGTAGAGGTGTTTGCCGTCGGCAGTGCCGACGATGCCGTTGGGGCGGCGGAGGTCTTCTGTGACTTGGGTGACTGTGCCGTCGGGGGCGCGGTAGTAGACTTGCATGGTGGGTTGGGGTTGGTCTTTGTAGTCCCACCAGGGGCGTTTGTAGTAGGGGTCGGTGTAGTAGCAGCCGCCGTCTTTGTGGGCGTAGACGTCGTTGGGGCCGTTGTAGGGTTTGTCGTTGTAGCGGTCGGTGAGGATGGTGATGGTTTTGTCGGGGGTGACGGACCAGAGTTGGGTTTTCTCGTCGGCGCAGATGAGGAGGTTGCCGTCGGGGGCGTAGCACATGCCGTTGGCGCGGCCGGCGGGTTGCATCCAGATTTCGCACTTTTGTTTGGCGGAGTTCCAGCGGAGGATGCGGTTGTTGGGTTGATCGGTGAAGTAGACTGTGCCGTTGGAGTCGGCGGTGGCGCCTTCGGTGAAGTTGAAGCTGCAGGCGAGGCGTTGGACGGTGACGCCGCGGGCGATGATGTCGGCGAGTGTTTCTTTGCGTGCGC
>JAVBMC010000040.1:0-35773 GCA_031552845.1 Kiritimatiellia bacterium | reverse complement strand
AAATGATACGAAAATCGGCCCGCCGATGGAACACTAAACGTCTCAACCGGCGGTTAGATTTTCGCGCCCCCCATGGGGGGCTCCCCTGAAAGAGAGCGTGCCCGGGCACCCCCCATCTGCAGGGAAAAGATATTTTACACTTCACACTGGCATAAACACCATGGACGGTTGTGTAAACTGTATTGACTTCGAAAGGAATAAAGGTTAAAATGCCTACTTAACTATTGGTGGTCTCTTAAATTAAGGTGCGTAATATGACAAAATTATGGCTTGGCGCGGCGGTGGCTGTGACTGGTTGTGTGTTGAGGCTCGCGGCGGCGGATGGCGAAGATGTCGCCATGAAGCAGGCGAAAGAGGTGTTGGCGAAGATGTCGCTGGAGCAGAAGATTTCCCTTTGCGCCGGCAATGGCACGATGACACTCAACGCGATTCCGGAGGTCGGAATCAAGAAGGAATTTACAATGTCGGACAACTCGCACACCGTGCGCGCCGACATGTCGCCGACGACGTGGGATTACGTCGGCACGAACGACCACTCCACCGTACTGCCGACGCTGAATGCGCTGGCCGCGACGTGGGATAAGGAGTACGCCGCACGTCATGGCCACGTGCTGGGTAACGAGATGCAGGATCGCTCCAAAGATATGCTGCTCGGCCCCGGCGTGAACATCATGCGCACACCGCTGTGCGGACGTAACTGGGAATATATGTCGGAAGATCCCTGCCTCGCGGCCGGAATGGTGGTGCCGTTGATCAAAGCACTGCAGTCCCACAACGTCGCGGCTTGCGTCAAGCACTTCGCGGTGAACAACCAGGAGTGGGAGCGCAACTCGGTCGACACCGAAGTGGATGAGCGCACCCTGCGCGAGATTTACCTGCCCGCTTTCCGCGCCGCCGTGCAAGAGGCGAAGGTGCTGACGGTGATGAACGCCTACAACAAGTTCCGCGGCGAATTCTGCTCGGCCAACGCTTACCTGCAAGATCAGATCCTGCGCAAGGAATGGGGTTTCAAGGGCTTCGTCGTGACTGACTGGGGCGCACTGCACGACACCGTCAAGGGCGCGCTGGGCGGCACCGATGTCGAGATGAACCGCGGCTTGGATATCCGTTATTTCAAGAAGCCGCTGCTGGATGCCGTGAAGGAAGGCAAAGTGCCAGAGTCGAAGATCGACGAGATGGCCTTGCATGTGTTGTATGTGATGGCGAAGATTGGTTTCTTTGACGGCCGCGACCGCGGCAAAGGTTCCCGCAACACGGTCGAGCATAAGCTGACTGCGCAGGAAATCGCCGCAGACTCGATCGTCCTTCTGAAGAACGACCGCAACGTCCTCCCGCTGAAGGATGCCAAAGTTAAGACCATTGTGCTAATGGGCAAGAACGTCTCCGCCGAGCACACCCGCAAGGGCTGGAGCGCCGAGGGCAAGCCCCTGCACGAGACCACCCCGCTCGAAGGCGTGACCAAGCGCCTCAGCCCCGATGTGAAGATCGTTTACGCGCCGCTGACTTCGGATGACGAGAACTCCGCCATCACGCCTGTTATCGAAAGCGCCATCGGCACCTTCGATACCACCGCTAAGGATGCAGGCATGAGCGTGCGTGCCTGGCAAGTGGAATACTTTGCGAACAAGAACCTCGAAGGCTCGCCCGTTGAGACCGGCTTCGACCGCACCCTGCGTAAGGATTGGAAAAGCAACGACCCCGCCAAGGGCGCCAAGGCCGGTAACTTCTCCGCCCGCTGGAAGACCTCCCTTATCGCACCCGAGACAGGCACCTATGCTTTGGGCACCAAGGTCAACAAAGGCGCAGGAACACGCATCTTTGTGAATGGCAAGCTGGTCGCTGACGATTGGAAGGGCGAAAAGTCCAACCTCTCCAAGGGCGATGTGGACATGGAGAAGTCCAAGCTGTATGAAGTCGTCGTCGAATACCGCGCAGGCGAATATGAGTCCACCTGCTTCTTCGGCTGGCAGCTGCCCTCCGAACGCGGCATGACCCTCGCCGAGGCCAAGGACATCGCCGGCAAGGCTGACGCCGTCGTGATCTTCACCGGCACCGAGATTGGCCATGGCCGTGCGCTCGAATGTGAAGGCGGCGACCGCCCGAACATGCTGATGCCGCCCGGACAGGACGAAGCTATCGCACGCGCCCTGAAGTGGAACCCGAACACCGTCATCGTCAACCACAGCGGTTCGCCAATGGAAATGCCGTGGATCAAGGACTGCCATACGCTCGTGCAGATGTGGTACCTCGGCCAAGAAGCCGGTCAAGCGATCACTGCCATACTCTTTGGCGATGTGAACCCCTCCGGCAAATTGCCGCACACCATGCCCTACAGTCTGGCCGACACGCCGACTCCGAAGCTGAATACGCCTGAGTATAACGCCAAGAAGGTCACCTACACCGAAGGCATCTTCGTCGGTTACCGCTGGTATGACAAGAAAAACATCGAGCCCATGTTCCCCTTCGGCTACGGCCTCTCCTACACGACGTTTGAGTACGGCAAGGCCAAGCCTTCCAAGACCAAGCTCGACAAGGACAGCACTATCACCGTGAAGGTAGACATCAAGAACACCGGTAAGATCGACGGCAAGGAAGTCGTTCAGCTCTACATCACCGACCCGGCTCCGAAACTGCCGAAGGCTGTGCGTGAATTGAAGGGCTTCGACAAAGTGGCCGTCAAGGCCGGTTCGTCCGAGACTGCCAAGATGACCATCGGTCCGCGCGACTTGTCCTACTACGATGTCAACGCCGGCAAGTTCCGCGCTGACAAGGGCAAATATGTCGTCGCCGTCGGCGCATCTTCGCGCGACATCAAGGACACGTTCGAGATCGAGCTGACCGAAGACTGGACTGAGTAATCAAGACTTGCCCGCCGCGGAATCCTAACGCGGGGCAATCAAACGAAGCGGCAAGTTTTGCAACCAGCAAGCTTGCCGCTTTTTGTTGAACGCACAAATCAATTGAAAGGGGCTGTTATGAAGGGGATTCATTATCTGAAGAAATCTGCAGTGACTTTGCCGCTGCTGGCGTTGGGACTGGCGGCAGTGTTGCAATCCGGCTGCACAAGCTGGTTCGGCGAAGGCGGACAGCACCTCTCTGCCGAGGATTACCGCGATAAACTCAAAGGCGGCTGGGTCGGACAAATGATCGGCGTGGCATGGGGTGCCTCGACAGAGTTTGAAGCACGCGAGCGTGTGCTCCCCTCCGACCGTATGCCCATCTGGCACGCGGAAATGATTAACGAATGCTTTAACCAAGACGACCTCTATGTTGAGATGACCTTTCTGCGCTCCATGGAAGTTCACGGCATCGACGTCTCCATCCGCCAAGCCGGCATCGACTTTGCCAACAGCAAATACGAACTCTGGTGCGCCAACCTCCGCGGACGCGACAACCTGCGCGAAGGCATCGCACCGCCCGACTCTTCCTATCCTTCATTCAACAACTGCCCCAACGATATCGACTATCAGATTGAGGCCGACTACTCCGGCTTGATTGCTCCCGGCATGCCGCAGGAAGCCGTCACACTGGGCGAGAAATTCGGACGCCTCATGAACTATGGTGATGGCCTTTACGCCGGACAATTCGTCGGCGCGATGTACGCCGCCGCATACTTCGAGACCAATGTCCGCCACATGGTGGAGAGCGCATTGAAAGCCATTCCCGCCGAGAGCCAATATGCCGAGATGGTGCGTGACTTGTTGAAGTGGAGCGAGGAAGAGCCCGATAATTGGCGGAAGACCTGGCGCTTGATCCGTGCAAAATACCGCAACGACCCCGCCTATAGCAAGGACTCCAATGGTGCTATTGATGCCCGCATCAACGGCGCAATTGTATTGCTCGGTTTGCTCTACGGCAGAGGCGACATTGAGAACACCTCGATCATTTCCATGCGCGGCGGGTACGATTCCGACTGCAACCCCTCGACCGCATGCGGCGTGCTGTGTACCATGCTTGGCTACTCCCGCATCCCTGGCCGTTTCAAAGAGCTGCTCAAGCAGAATGAAAAGTTCGCCTACACCGATTATACCTTCCCGGAGCTGCTTGCTGTCTGCGAAAAGCTGACCCACCAACTGATCGTGCGCAACGGCGGTAAAATCAAACAGGATGGGAACGGCGAAGATTACTTCATCATTCCGGAACGTTCTGTGACGCCCTCACCCTACGAACCTTCTTGGCTCGCCGCCAAGCGCGACAAGCCCGAGCGCTATACCGCCGAGGAGCAGGCGATGATTAAAGAGCCCCGTTCCAAGCCGGGCAAATGGGTGCCGCGCGTACAGGCCGAAGACCTCATCGGCAAGCGTGTCGTGTTCTTGGGTGACGACATCACTCAGTTGAGCAACTACGTGCCCCTTACCGCCTACTACCTGCAACGCGGTTACACTGAAGAATCGTTCGACATCTTGAACCTAGCCGTGGCCGATGAAACGCTCACCGGCGAAAGCGAGTTCTCCTTCGCACGCTGGAAAGGCTGGGAACGTCCCTGCCTCTTTACGCGGCTGGACAAAGTGTTGGAATACGCCAAGCCCAAAATCGTTTTTGCCGCCTATGGCATGAATGATGCCTTGGCACAGGATGCAGTCGTCAAGGGCGGTTCACCGACGAACGCCCTGCCCGCATTCACCAACGCCGTTATGAACCTCGTCAACAAATGCAAAGCCGCAGGTGTCGAGCACGTCATCCTGCTAACGCCGCCGCTTTATGACGCTCAATCCGCATTGGCCGGCAACGCCACCAACGTGTTTGACTACAGCCCCATCCTCGAAATCTACGATCAATGGGAAAAGCAGCTGCGGGAAGATATGTCGCCCATCAAAGTCATCCTTGTCCGCCGGGACTTGAAGAAGCTCGTGGAGAAGAATCCCGACATGGCTTACTCCAACGACGGCGTGCGCCCCAATGAAGAAGCGCAGCTGACGATTGCCCGCGCGATTCTCAATCATCTGAACCTGCGCCGCGACGATACGCTCACAGCGGAGCAAGTTACTGACGACAAGCTCTACCAGCTGGTGGAGAAACAGTGCGAAGCCCGTTCTGCCGCGTGGCTGACTTATCTGGAAGCACCGATGGCATCCGGTGCGGCGGAGGAACTGATGCAAGCGGAGAACGAAGCGAAGCGTCTGCAAAAGCAGATTGACGCCATCCGCCAAGTCGAGGACTAACGCAATTACTTCGGGCGGACGCGCCGAGTCGGCTCAGCCTGACGGGGATCTTCAGGCCAGTAGTGCTTCGGATAGCGTCCGCGTAAATCTTTGCGCACCATCTCATAGCCCGTATTCCAAAAGCTCTCTAGGTCACGGGTAATCTGCACCGGCCGTTGTGCCGGTGAGAGAAGATGCAACACCAACGCCGTGCGTCCATCAGCGATGCGCGGCGTTTTCATTAAGCCGAACACCTCTTGAATGCGCACCGCCACATACGGATCAGCCGCATCATAATGGATAACACAGTTGCTGCCGCTGGGCACTTTGAAATGCGTCGGTGCCAATCGCTCCAATTCGCGCTGCTGTTCGCGGGTGAGCAGAGCGTTAATCACCGCCGCCAAGTCAATCTTGCGCAGCTGTTCCCAGCGGGTCATGCCCCCGGCAAACATCTCCAGCCAACGCTCCGCCGTCTCTTCCAATCCGCCATCCGAGACATCCGGCCAATGCTGATCTGACAACACACGCGCTAAGAAACACACCCGCTCTTGCAGCTGACGCGCACTGCGGCTCCAATCCAACTGAGCAATGCCCTTGCTGCGAATGCCCTCCGCTTGCGCGGCAGTTAAATCACCATTCTCAATCCGCCGCTCCTTCAGCACGATCTCGCCGAAGCACATGCGCTCCGCAGCCACCACGCACTCCTTCTGCTTGTCCCACGCCGTGATGGCTCGCTCGTTGAACATGTGCGGAAAATAATCCTCAAGCCAGCGTTCTTCAAACGGCTCCGCCATGCGGATAATGCTGTCGGCCAATCCGGTGTCCTGCAGCTCGCCAATGACAATCCACTCACTGCCCTTCGGCTCGGTGAACTTCGCCCCGCCGCCGCCCGCCATCTGATATCCGCCCGCCGTGCGTTTACGGGCAATGCGGTCGGGATAACCAAACGCCAAGAGCAATCCATCCGGCGCCACCTCAGCCGCACGCGGTTGCCGCAACTGCGTCTTCCAGCGCGTGGCCAGTTCGCGGTCACCCGCTAACTCAGCCGCCAGCTCGCAAGCGCGTCCGCCCCAACCAAAGTCATCGGCCTCGACAATCATGTTCGCCAAACGCGGATGCACGGGAAACCGCGACATCGCCCGACCGCGGGTGGTGATGCGTCCATCGCTGTCCAGTGCGCCAAGCTCACGTAACAGCTCAACCGCTTGCTGCCACGAAGCAGCGTTCGGCGGCGTCAGCCAATTCAATCCCGTGATGCGCGAATCGCCCCATGCCGCACACTGTAACACCAACGGTGCCAAATCGGCATCTAGAATCTCCGGCCGTGCGGAAGCCGAGAGGCTAATGTCAGTGGCCTCATCCCACAGACGGTAACACACGCCCGCCGCCAAACGCCCGGCACGGCCTCGGCGCTGATCGGCACGATCGCGCGTGATGCGCAGCGTCTCCAAACGTCCCATGCCTGTGGCGGGTGAAAAGCGCGGCACGCGCATCCACCCCGTGTCAATCACCACGCCAATCCCTTGAATGGTAATCGAAGACTCCGCAATTGAAGTCGCGAGCACCACCTTACGCAAACCATTCGGCTCAGGCTCGACAGCTTCATCCTGCAAGCGGCGGTCAAGCTGAGCGTAGAGCGGACACACCAACACATCCGCCCTGCCCCGCAGATTTTTACGCAGCAATTCCTCCGTGCGGCGGATTTCACCCTCGCCCGGCAGAAACACCAACAAGCTACCCGTCTCACGTTCCAACGCCCGCTCGACGGCTTGCGCGGCGGACTCCCAACACGGCAACGTGCTGGCACGGCTCAACAGCACCGTACTCACCGGATGCTGACGCGCCTCCGAAGTAATCACCGCAGTCTCTTGCCCGAGATACGCGGCAATGCTCTCCGTCTCCAATGTGGCTGACATCACCACAACCCGCAAATCCTCACGCAGAGACATACGGATATCATTCGCCAACGCAAAGCCGGTATCCCCCGAAAGGCTCCGCTCATGAAACTCATCAAATATAATCAGCCCTACATCCGCCAGCTCCGGATCATGCATCATCCGCTGCGTCAGCAATCCTTCCGTCAGAACCTCAATGCGGGTATTCCGGCCTATCATCCGTTCCAAGCGCACTTGAAAACCCACCCGCTCACCAACAGCCTCACCCAGCTGTCCGGCCATGTAACGTGCCGCCATACGTGCGGCCATGCGGCGCGGTTCCAACAGCAAAATCTTTTTGTTTGCCAGCCACGGCGCATCCAATAACGACGGTGCCACCAATGTGGTCTTACCCGAACCCGGCGGTGCTTGCAGCACAACCGGACGGTTCTCAGCCAACGCCGCGGCAACTTGCGGCAACACTTTTTCAACAGGCAGATGCATGAAGCCACATCATAACCCAAAGCAAAAAGCAGGTCAAGGAATTATCTCCATAGAAAGAAATGCAATCAGCGCGTATTAATTGAAGCGGTTGTGGTAGAGGCGTTAGTTAAGCTATGGCTGCGGACTCCTGCCGGTTGCCGATGCTGTCATGCCAATAGTCATAACTGTCGCTGCCGATATCGGCAGCGATGAGTTCAGAGCGCGGGTTGACAAATACTGCCGTAACAGCGAAACTGAATCAATGGCGTTTGTCACGCGTCCAAATTTATCATTTTCTTTTTGACAACCATTTAGATACATCGAACTCCCGGTACAATGTATAATTTACTCTATCACTATAGCGTCCAGTAGTCTGTGCACTTAACACCACGTTACCGGAAACACTCGCCTTACACATCACGATTACCGGCATGTGGAAAATCCTGGTTGTTTCTTCATAAGGATCCAGTGGAAAAATCGGTTCCGGCAAGGGGGACGCTGGAGTAGCTCCTTCATCAAGCTGCAAGGGTCTAAAAGATTCTGACACAAGATGTATTGGAATTATCCCGCTTTGCCGGACCTCATTAATAATTTTTTGCTCTGCTTTTTTCATGGCATTCTCTACCTTTGACCAACTCTGCGGAGAAGGTTTTGGACCCAACATCGCTAAAAATGCACCACATGCGCCGCCTAGTATCAGAAGCAGCAACCCGCGAAGTACTATCGAGATACCCTGTCGAATTAAAGCCATCATGAACAACTCTCCTGTAATTTACTACATCTACCTCATGAATGATCACGTTGATACACTTTTTGCCGCTCGTGCTTCAATATCTCAAACGGATTAATTGTCCGCGAAATAACACATCTTTGCCCGCGAGTCATTCGAAATCCCTTCAGCTGCGCAGAGAGTGTGATGGTCTGATTAGAATTGTTGACATACGTAATGGGCTCTATGTGTAGTGGTGCAAACTCATTAAGCGACGATAATGGCAAGACGTCTAGGCTCTCTGGCAATTGTCCGGTTTGTTCAATATGTTTCACAATAAGTTTCTCGATTTTTTGCATTTCCCGGGCGGTAACCCAATCAGGAGATACGCGGCAAGAAAGTTCATCCTGTGACCACATCACCGCTAAACCTAATAGAAATGACCCACACAAAAAGGAATATTTAAGTTTTTTCTTCATTACTTATCTCTGAGTTGAAGGCGCATCCGCAAATTCCAACCGTGCATGTGTTCTACAATTATAGAGCATTAGATCATACACATCCGTCTTCCCCATGCGCTTTGATTTCATATAAGCATTCCATTTCTGATCTTCACATCGATCTGTTGTTTTCATGTCAATAACAGCTCTAGGTTCGTGACTGTATAACATATGATCTTCGATAATTCCTGGCAAGTACAGACCTGCGGGAATAGACTTTCTCCAGCCAAGCCATGTCGAAGCGCCGTTATATCCTATTGGCCATCGCGAACTTATACCAAAATAATAACAATGACTTTTTCGCGTAATCCAGTTACCACCTTTTGTTTTTTCCCAAACATCAACGCAAATGGATTGATGTAAACCACCAATTAATGGAGTCTTCCCCGTTCCCTCAATTATATAAATATCCTGCCCTATTGAATCAACAGCTACAATGGGTTTATTTTTACAAAACGCGTACAAATTTACTCCGCCTGCTTCTTCAATCGGATCACGGTTAAGCCAACGTGACAAGCTAGGCGAATAAAACCGATAGCCGTAGTAGTAGAGGCTAGTTTCGGCATCGTAGTACTTGGTCGAGAACCTGTAGCGGAAGTCCTTGGCCATGCTGCCGCTCTGCTCAATTGTATTTCCAAAGGCATCGTAGGTGTACTGCGCGACAATACTGCCAGCTTCATTGACATAAGCTAAGATATTACCATTGTGGTCATAACACGGGAAATAGAAATTGTCACTGATGCTGACGGCGACCAAGCCACCGACACCGCCTGCACCTTGCAGACTCTCAGAAACATCTTTACCCCAGACTAAAAGAGTAAAGAGGGCAAGGCGGTTACGCCGCCGCCCGAATACGATTTTAGAGCCGGTGCTTGTATCAACTGTTGCACCGGAGCGCGGAGGGGGAGCCCCGACAGAGCGGCAACTGGAATACTCGACGGTCTGCACTGTGCCGCCGCTACGGGTGATGCGTTCTTGAATGAGGTTCCAGCCGTCGTAGATGTACGCCCGGGTTTCAGCAGGGGTTGTACGCTTCGTGCGGCGGTGGAAGTGGTCATAGAGGTTGGAAACCTGTACCACACCATTGGAGGTGGCCGTGAGCAGACGGTTCTCACAATCCCATGTATACGACCAAACGCCATTGGTCAACAGGTAACAGTTGCCGCTACGGTGCGTTGGCACGCACCTCGCTCCGCACATGCGTGCGGCCTCAAAATCGCGGTCACTCGGCGGCTGCGCCTTGAGCTTTGCGCTCTTTTGTCCTCCATCGGCATCATATGCGAGGGTATCAGCATTGAGCTGCGTATAATGGTTGAGGTGGTTGGCGGTATATTTAATGAGGCACTTGCCCCGTCTCCGTCTGGGTGAGTAACATTTCACAATTACTCCTCATAAAGGAATACCCCATCTCCAACCGAACGAATCTTATATGACGGAGATAAGCCAGGCACATAATTAATTTTCACAGGATCGCTAGCATTCACTGTCACTAAGTATCCCGCGTGATAGAATCCCCCACTCGTTTGGATTTGATAAAGCATTGCAGATTGGTCAGAAGTTACATATACCAACTGAGGACGTAACAAGCGCAACGCACAATGCTCTGGTAACTCGTCATATGTAAACACATCTCCATTTCCCTCGACTCGATCTTTCGGGTCAGGCCAAACTTCTTCACAAGCTTTTCGTAATCCGCTTGGTCCTCCTATTGATGCCAGCTTCTCCTCCAATTGATAATTAGGTCCACAGGCACGCAATAAGGCTACAAGAAGCAGAATTATTGCAGGAATATACCACTTACGGCCAAGCGGCTTTAAATGGTCTAGAATAGAGTCCATTTTTTGCACCTCTCTGATTACATGGTTGACAAAACATATGTTTAGCCCTGACCGGTGGCACAAAAGCCGCAAAACTCTCAGGATGATATTTCCCTATTTTTGCAAATTCTGTAACTTGAAGAGTGTACTGAAAAAAGAAGCTTTTCTTTGCTTTATGTGCAAAAATCATTGTGCCCATCTTAAATTGAGAGAATTCGCAAAGGGATGCTATTTTCCCAAAGAGAATATAATTAATTTCGGCCCTATGGTGACATTTTCCATGAACCATGTACGTGTCGTAACAGGGTGATTTATCTCCCATCTTTCCAACAGAACCACAGCCTTTTACTCCAGCAGGAAAAGTAATATCCCAAGAGTTCATAAGATGCCAAGCACTGCATCGTTCTTTGGCAATTTCTGGAGTAAGTTGCTTAAACTTAACTTCAACTGCTCTTAGAGTCTCTACTAAACCTTGGGATATTTCAGGTCCACAACGTTCACAAGCATATTTGCCAGCTCGCAACCCCAAAACGTCAAATCGATTCAAGCTATTATTGCCAACCAAGCAATACAGATTTCTTCCTCCTTCTTCTTCTAGTGGATCACGATTGAGCCAACGGGAGAGAGACGGCGAGTAGAACCGATAGCCATAGTAGTAGAGGCTAGTTTCGGCATCGTAGTACTTGGTCGAGAACCTGTAGCGGAAGTCCTTGGCCATGCTGCCGCTCTGCTCAATTGTATTTCCAAAGGCATCGTAGGTATACTGCGCGACAATACTGCCAGCTTCATTGACATAAGCTAAGATATTACCATTGTGGTCATAACACGGGAAATAGAAATTGCCACTGATGCTAACGGCGACAAGTCCACCCACACCGCCTGCGCCTTGCAGGCTCTCGGAGACGTCTTTACCCCAGAAGTACTCAATGGTTTGCGTAAACCAACCACGTGTAAAGCGCTCTTGAATAAGGTTCCAACCGTTATAAACATAAACCCGCGTTGCCGAGGGCGTAGTATATTTTGTGCGGCGATGGAAGTGGTCGTAGAGATTAGAGACCTGCACAACACCATTGGAGGATGCCGTGAGGAGACGATTCTCGCAGTCCCATGTGTACGACCAGACGCCGTTGGTCAACAGGTTTCCATCGGCATCATATGCCAAGTTGTCCGCATTGACCTGTGTATATTGGTTGAGGTTGTTGGCGGTATAGGTATCGGTTGCGGCATCATTGAACGAATGTTCGGTATGGTTTCCGATCAGGTCATAGGCATAGTCAAACTGATCGCCGTTTATGCCTGCGCCGGTCACCTCCGAACGGTTGTTGTAATTGAAAATGTCTTGATCACGGTTAGTCAAGCGTCCCAAGCGGTCATATTGATTGGAGTGAAGATTGACAGTCACACCGTCAAAGGTATAACAGCTGGCGAGTATCAAATTAAGCCGATAGGGATCCCGCGTCAGCTCACAACTGAAGGCTTTGTTGGCGGCTGTTGTGATTGTATAGCCCCGTCCCACGCCATAAAGGTTGCTGTAAGCCAGCTGGAAGCCCCTGCCCTGTGCATTGGTGCACCATAATGCCGCCAAGTCATTTTCATTATCGTAGACATAGGTGGTAGTACTGCTCCTGTTGTTGCCGATATTTACCCACAGTGCGGAGGGACGTTCGTGCTCATCCACCTCATGCCGGATATTCAATGCAGGCACAGTGCCCGATGCCGCAATGGCCTCATTAGTAAGTGATTGTTTAATATTGTACCCGTAGGTAGTTTGCTGTGACGGCGTAGAGGCCACAGTCGCTTGTTGCAATCTGCCCTCCGGCGTATAGATGCGTTCAACCGATGGCGCATGATCTGCTGAATAGGTTATTGAACCCAACAGCCCTTGCGGGTTGTAGTGGTTCTCTTTATAGGCTCCACGCGCCCAAGTGGTGCGCGCAGGACGCCCTTCCGGCGTATAATTGTACAACACGCGGGAACCATCGGCATAGACCTTGTTAGTGAGTAATCCCGTAGCATGGTTATAGAGCCAGCGGGTGGCGTCTTGCGTTTCACCATCGCGGGTCGTACTCAGGGCAACCGTCCGTCCGGCAGTGTCATAGGTATACTGTAGCGGATAAGCTGCATCGCCGTCAACTGCCGTCACGCGGCCCAGCGTATCGTAGGCGTACCAGGTTACTCCGTACAGTGCATTGGTCTGTACCGCCACGCGTCCCCAAGCATCGCGCACAAAGGTATTGGTCGCTTGAGGCGTAAGCCAAGCAAGCCAATCGATTGTTTGCAGGATATCAAACGTCTTTAAGTCAAAATCCCAATTCATAAAGTAGCCGACACGGCCCCCCGGAGGCGGTTGAGTAGGCGCTCTAAAATCAATTTCGTTGATATTGCGGAATGCATCATAATAGTTGATCGTCCGTCCACGATAATCGCTGCTTTCCATCACAACGTCGTACTTGATTTTCTGGATTGACGGCGTGGCCGTCCCTGTTTGGCGGATGACCGTTTTCTTTTTATCAATCGGATCAAACGACGCCGTCTGCACCGTCACGCGTCCTTGTTCATCAATCGTAATAATCTGTTCCAGCAGATCCAATGAAAGCCCCGTCTTTTGCGTCCGGACAGAAGACGTCCGACTGACAGTTCCGGTAATGGAGGCCGTTTGCGTGCTGATCTCCCAAAGCTCGCCGTCGACCATCTCGTATCGGGTATTGTCTGTTGTCATCACGCCGTTCCGTACTGAACCAACCTGCTTACCTAGCGTATCATAAAGATTGGTCGTGGTCAAGGCTGTTCCGGATTCCGCTGAAGACAAAACCCGGTATGTAGAACCGTCATAGGTGTACCCCGTTGTCCCCAGCGGTGTCTGCACCGAAACCAGCCGACCCAAGAAGTCGTACGTCGAGAGCCGGTTAGTTACCGGCGATGGATAGTCCGAGGCATCTGCAACAGTTGCTTCTACTCGGCAGCCATTGCTGTTATATCGCGTTGAATGCCGCTCTTGTGTCCATTCTGTATCGTTATTCCAATACCTCTCCGTCACGGTATCGCCGTTGCGGAAGGTGGTGCTCTTGCTCCAGATCACCTCTGAAATTTTATTGGTCGAATACGTTTGGACTTCCGTCTCTTCGCGGTCGTTATAATACGTATTCAACGTGACGGTTTGAATGCCCCGCCTGTCGGTCTGGATGCGGTAGTCCGAGGTTCCATGCGGATAAAGCGTCGGCCTCATTGTCAAAACAGGGGTGCCAGCTCCTCCTGGAGTGAGTCCTGAAACGGCATTAGTGGCTGCTCCACGAACGGTTGATGCCCGTTCGGTGACGTTGGTTTCACGGCCCATCGCATCCATATAGTAGTGTGTCACCTGGAAATCTCGAATGAGTGCATAATATTTCCGCCTTTCCGAATAGGTTTTTAAGAATATATCTGTAACTTCATAGAAAGTAACATCTTCCAAAGCATAGTAAAGATGATCCGAACCCGTCGTCGCCGAACGTAGTGTCAAAGTTCCATCCCGTCCCGTGGTCGAAAGCAGACGGCAGCAGGAGTATGCGTTGGTGATAAAAGTGCCGTCCGGGAAATAAGATGCCACCAATCGATTCTTCTCATCATAAGCATTCACCTGCCAGTCAATATCAATGGTTTCATCTGCCAGCACCACGCGCGTGGCGGTGTAGACTTCATTACCAAAGGCGATATCTTTAATACTGACCTCCTGAACGCTCTTGCCTGCAACACCATTGGGCGCTTCGGCGGTTGATGTGGAGACCACCGTTTGAACATGCGTCCAAGGCTGCCCGGGGGTGAATACACGCGTCTCCGCGTCATAACTGCCGGGAGTATAGGTATAATCCGTAATCACGCCATCTTCGTCAATCGTCCGTACGGGTTCATCCCGATGCCAGTCTGCCAAAAACCAAAATATCGGGTTCGTGTAAGTCTCTTCGAAAACAGTCTCCGAGCTCACCGCGTTGCGGGGGTCATTAATAGCTGCATCCGGTGCGCCGGCACGGATGGTCACCGTTCGAGTCTGGGGTAAGAGCTGCTGGCCCGTGGGAGTGATCACAAACCATGTACGCGACAGCAATGTTAAAACACCGTTCTCCAACAAATAGGTCTCTTGCTTTCGCGGCTTATAGAAATCTACCTCACGGTTCACATCATCTTCACCCAATGGCGTATAATCCGACAGCGTCACCTTGGCGGTCAAACCTGCCGGAAGAGTTGCCAGTGTCTTAGGCAGAGGCTGGACGAACTCATCGATGCCCTCAAACTGCTCTTTCGGGAATGCCGAACCGTTCCATTGTTCCACCCGCAGAATTTCCCGTCCGTCGTCATCATAGGTCTGATAACGCCACGGCTGATCGTTTCCGTAACTCGAGCGGCGTTTACCATGGCGTCCCGGATGTGCGCTGTCTTCCCAGTAAGTGGCATATCGGATACGTTCCTTATTAAAAGCGCTCAATTCATAACGTTCAATCTCACGCACGCAGGCATTGCGGCCGGAACCAACGCGCAGGGATTTAGTAATAACCTGCGACAATTTCTTTCCGCTGTCTATCTCTGTCAAGCTTCTGGTTTCCGTAAAAGTACCGTAGAGGGGCCTGCTCAATCGATCTTCCCGTATCAAAATCTCTTTTGTCCCGGCAATGTGGTCGATCCGTTCCCAGCTCTCCCCGCCCAAATGAGTATAGGTCATATCCCGCATGAGGTTATTCGAACGGCTGATTTTACGGATCCTGAATCTATTTTCATCCAAATTAGGATTCGTCAACTCCCATGTGTGCTCCAGTGATTGATCCGCCGTTTGATAGATGACAATGCGAATGCCGGATGGAATATTCATTGTACGGATATCGCGTCCGCGGTTATCGGAACAAACAACACGGTAAACACCTGTCTCACAGGAGGTCACAATCTGTGCCCCCGAACGCTTTAACAGCTGCAGGCAATTTGTCGACAGAGAAAGGCTTCCCTCTGTCCGTAGCCACAAAAACCCTGATATAACGTCTTTCTCCGGAATGCCCAATGGAATCCGGAAGCCGAACGAATTAAAACTATCTCCCTCTAACTCATCACAGTTACCGTCGGCACAGCCTGAATAGCACGATCCCCGCTCACACGGATCCGATGCATGCGGATTGATATACTCCACCGGCAGCACCAGCGAGTGGAAAGCATCACCCGACCAAACCACCTGACCATCAAAGCTGACGTTAGCCCAACACCAAAACGTCGTGTTATCCGGATCAAAGTCATGATCATGCGCCTTCTCATCCGGCAGAATAGTATACGTGAGATAAGACAACAACGAATCATTCCCCAACTCCACCCTTGGAATAGCGCTACAATGAATCTTACCACCGCCTTTAAACAGCCAATCACGGCGTAAACAATCGCTGTCCAACGGATAAGTGGATTCCTTAACATACGTCTCTACTTCAGCATCATAGATCAAATCCTCTTCACTCCAGTAGTGATCACGCCCATAGTCCAAGCTCGGCGCGAATGCCAGCAGCAGCGCATTGGTTCCCGGCTCAAACGGCATAGCCCCCAACGACGCCGCCATCGCAGTATTTTGCGGCACTTGAAGTACATGCAATGCATTCTGCTGAGACGGATTGTTTGCCGGGATCTTAAACGCCGGCAGCGAATAAACTCCGGCTCCCGGAACCTCTAATGTTCCCCGCAATCCATTACCATTGTCATCAGGCACAAACACAAGTCCGGAATCTACAAATGCGCTAGCATACGATTCAATCTCCGCTTGAGATGGCGTCACTGAAAACGGACGGCTTTTAATATTAAACACAGCTTTCAGAATTGCGCCTTGCACGTTGCAATTAAATAGCACATAATCCGTCTGATCCCTTTGCGTATTATCGACACCCTGCCCCTCATAAGAAATCGACGGCGCCCATTTGATTAAATACACGGGGTCGCATCCGAACCAATAATCGCCATTACGGCGCAGCCGGATAGTGATCCACCTCGGACTATCTGTTGACAAAGGCAATTGAATGTGGTTATTATATGGGTACGATTCAACTACGCCATTCGCCCCATTGGAATCTTCCCATTCCAACCGTAACCCCGACATCCAAAAATAACTATTCTTGCCGTCAGGCGTCGACGATAAGAAAAATTGTTCCCATCCGCCTGTTCGATTGATTTCAAACGTACGCTCATAAATCAAAGGAGAGACATTTGGTAATATGCCGCCATTAGACGCATAAATATAATCAAACAGCTTCCAGCATCCTACATTATTCGTCGGCGAAAAAGGCTCTTCGGGTGTATGATTACCCAGCGGATCAATCCCCAAGAGGCATTTGGCGCTCAATAAAAATCCCGCATCATCCCGTGTATCTACGTCAAATGAATCCAAATTTCCAAACCAAAACAATTCAAAAGCATCCGGCAAACCGTCATTATCCTCATCTCTCGCAAATACATCATAGGGGTCCAACGGATCAAAACCATGCTCGACCTCCCAGCTGTCAGAGAATCCATCACCATCCGTATCCCATTCCCATGGATTTGTGCCATAAAGAAATACTTCCTCGCCATCTAACAAACCATCGTCATCAATATCAGCCCAAAAAGGATCCGTCCCATAATAACCCTCCATCACGTCAGGGAGCCCATCATCATCAGAATCCTGCAACAATAAGCACAATAAAAATGTCTGCTTGACCTGCCCAACATTCACCAACATCAGCTCATCGTCATCTTCCTCCCACCAATACGGATAATCAGAGATATACCACAGATTATAAATCAATATCCCTTCAATCCGCTCCCAGAATATCTGCCGGATCCATTTGAGTTGCCCAATCGTGACGGGTAATGTGTCATTCGTTGCCGCGAAGGAATCTACCATGCCATCTATTTCCTCTCCCGCTCCTCCTGCAAAGCGGAAGACATGCTCGATCGCATCGCGGGCACGAGTTGCAATATATTTGAGCTGGCCTTGTGTGGCTGCAGCAAAATCATTCTGCAAAGCTGTATTGTCCAATACACCATACTCCTCAAACCAGCCGGAGGGTTCCGTGGGGTAGTTGATGCCGGGGCGGTTGGTAAAACTGCCCATGGAGATGCTGCCCTGAGGTTCAATGTACTCAATGCCGTCCAGCAGGATGACAGGCTGTTCGACTACCAGCGTGCCATCAACAACGGTATTTGTTTGTACAACGATGGCCGATTGATTGGTGCCAATGGGTGCCAAGACAGTCATACGCGCTTCTCCCGCATCCACACGGTCAACGGCCAGCGGCTCATCTCCCCAAACAAGTTTGCCCCCAAGCAGGCTCAGAATCAGGGCGCAGATCAAACAACGATGTGTATTCATGGCAGCCTCCTTGAATGGTTTTGCGGTGGAGCCGGTCAGGGGAGAACAACAGTTGAATTGGTATAAGGTCCGCTGGAGAGATCGCCTAGAGGCTTGCAGTAAATCACACCGCCGGCAAAGGAGACTTTGCCGGTGACAGTCAGCGCTCCTTGAATCACTACGTTCGTCGTCACTGTAATCGCAGTCGGCACGTCATTCGTCGGATGGCTGAGCACGCCGTCGGTAAAGAGACTGGAAACCTCATTTGAACTCAACGCCCGATCAAATATCATCACCTCGTCTAATAGTCCACTCCAAGGCGTACGTTGATTAGAGTCACCGCTATATGAATTACCCACACACATTGCCGAGTCACTATAAACGGATATCATGTTCTCAATTGTTTGTTTGCATACGCCATCAACCCAAAGTTCGCCATGGCTGCCGGCACGAATAGCTACAATATGATGCCAATTTCCATCACCATAGTTTTTATCCATAATATGCGCCCCAGCCGATTGGCTATTCTCATAAAGTGTCCATCCGATATTTCCCGGATAAAAATTGCCCCCCGGTGAAAAAACATGTAGGTGCCAATCATGCCAATAGGATGTTTTGTCGATAATTTTGGAATTGAAATTGTAGTTGAAATAATCCCCGCCATCGTGCAGAAACCAAACACTCACGGAGTAACTCTCCCACGTCGGAAAGTTGGGAGTCGTTCCCACATTAATATTCGCGACATTACTGCCAAACGACATCGCCCCGCCATGAAATTTGCCGGCGCTTGACCAGACGCAGTTGGCCGCAACGCCATCGTATCCATTGGGGCTTTTATCAATGATCACGTTGCCGGAAGGAACATCGTTAAAATCATAATAGAGCATCGCATCAGGAAGGTTTGACGGTGGCAGCAGACCGATTTCCCGCGTACGGAGTTCCTCGGTCTCCAACGTTGAGACATTGAGCGTGGAGGCCACAGACGGCATGGCAATGCAAAACAGATAACACAGGATCAACAGGTTAAGCGTTGTTTTCATGGCGTGTTCCTTTCTATTGCGAGATGGTTTCAAGAGTGTTGGTCAGGGCAAAAGTTTTCGACGCATTGACCGCACTAAGGCTTGAGGTGTCTTGTCCGCGGCGGGTGGGGCTGTTTTGGGCGAGCGAAACGTTGCCATCAATCACGATGCGGATGTCTTTGCCTTTGAGGTTGAGCCCTTCAGTATAATCGCCTTCTTTAATGATGAGACGTCCGCGACTGCCCACAGCATTGAGTCCGCCGCGCAGACTTTTCTTGGGACCTTCCGAAGAGCTTCTCGCAAACGCGGCTTTGCCGTTCCATCCGTCATTTCCGCCTTTTTGATAGACGTAGATGATACGGTGTTCAGGAAGCGTTGGCACGACCACCGCAGTTGGAGCATTGGTGGCAACAAGCGAATCTGATGGACTGAGGGCGTCCTGAATGTTACCGGTATGTGTTTGCACAGTGCTGTTAGCAGGTGACAATGGTGCACTGCCTGCAGGTGTAGTGTTTGTGTTCGCGGTATCGGTTTCATCTGTAGTTATATCACCACTGCCCCAGCCAAAAAACGGCCATAGTGGAATAAGGGATACTCGCAACGTCAGGCCATCGTTGCCAACAAATTCTCCCTCTTCCGGTGGCAGGCTGGAGACCACATCTCCCAGCAAGTCGGAAAAAAGTGTATGCCCCGTGAGCCAATCATCCGAAACGTATACCACCGATGCATCGGGAATTGACGGATCGGCCAACAAGGCGCCAAAGAACAGTTCAGAGCCGGCACTATCAGGCGCAAACAGGTACACCCCGGCATCCTTCAGGACAAACTCCTCTTGCGGTAATGTAATCCACTGCCAATACCGTAACAGCTCCTGCAAATCCAGCTGAGAACGGATCAGCAATGAACTGTCTTCCCCGTATCCACTGTTACCCGCGAGCATCCCGATTCCCAAACATATACAAAGGAACAGGTGTCTCAGAACCATCGCTAAAGATACTGTCTGTCGATGCATAACAACCTCCTGCGTGCGCGATTTTAAGGCCGAATACAGCCTCAAGAACATGATCGAATAATACGCCTATAAATTAGGGAATGCAAGACCTATTTTCATTTTGTTTAAAGTATTTTAGCTAATACCCGTCTTTATTGGCTTTTTCAGAAAACTGATCAGGCCAATGTCTTTTTTTTCAGGCACGTTAGTGCCTCCAATCAGTCACCTGACGGCGAACAGAAAAGTTCACGCGGAGACGCGGAAGCGCGGAAAAATTCATAACCCGCTAACGCACACAACACAATGCTGGCGGAGACGCCAACGCTCCCAGCAAACAACCGCGTCAACTCCTTCTCTCCTCTACCCTCCGCGCTCCCCGTGTCTCCGCGTGAGACTCCATCAGGAAGTCGGAGAAAATCGGTGAAGTTGAGTAAAAGACGCCTGCAGGCAAGCTGCCCGCACTCCATTGCAAACACCTCTTCCGCCCAAAACCTCATCCTCCGCGTCTCCGCGTGAGCTTTACCCTATCTTCTTTCACTATTTTCAGGGGTCGTAAATCACGTGATATCGTACTCATATATCAGGTGATTTCGTACTCGTATATCGCTTGATTTCGTACCCATATATCAAGTGATACCGTACCCCTGAAGAAAGCGTGTTTTCACTCTAGCGCTCACACGTATTTCCTATTACCCCTTGCTTATTACTTGGAGTCTCATGTTGATGCTCTGTGACGAGGCTCGGACATTTGCGTGAGCCGGGCAAGAGTTTTGTGTGAGGCTCGTGTGTGAAATGTGCGAGCCACGTCCAACTGTTGTACCACGTGCCTCGTACATTTTCAACATGCGCGTTTTTGCGAGGTGTTATGTAGCACCATCAGCGGAAACACTTGGCTACAAGACCGGAAGTGTTTGCTTTGCGAATGGATGATACTTATCATCGTACCGCGGGACACGTATCAATCATTTGCGTGTCACGTGATATCGTACCGGATGATACGTATCATCGTACTGCACAGCACGTATCATCCGTTTGCGCAGCATGTGATATCGTACTGAAACATGAAGGACTTTGAGGTTGTTGAAAGGAGCAGTCTTGCTGTTTCCCAACGTCGAGGCATGAAAAAAGCGCACCGGGTGGGGTGCGCTTGTTGTTGCAATCGGATGTTTTTAGTATCCGGCGTTGCCCATACCGCCGCCGGGCATTGGCATGGTGCCTTCCCAGCTGGAGGGTTGTGTCCAGGGCATGTCGCCGTTGTCGGGTTTGTCGACCATGCATCCGGTGATCGCGAGCGCAAAGCCTGCAATCACGGCGAACCAGAGTCCTCCGCGCAGAAGGCTGCGGAGGGTGGGGCTGATTGTTTTGGTTTGCTGGGTCATGGTCATCCGAGTGGGGCGTTAATCTTAGAAGAACACTGTATCGCCGGTTTGGACGGGCGCTTGCTGCCAGTCGCCGAGGATGTCGGCTACGACGATGTTCTTGCCTTTGAGGGGCTGACGCAGACGGACGCGTGTAACGAAGTCTTTGGCGGGGCCGTCGAAGCCGGTGCGGCGCACGATCATGTCAACCGGCGGCAGGGGCTGGTCGCCGTTTTCGCCGAGGAGCTCCTTCATGGTTTCAGGGGAGAGTTCGAGGAGGGTGAACATGAATTCGTTGTCGGCCTTGACAACCTTGCCCTTGAGGCCGGCTGTCAGGTTGAGGCCTGCACTGCCGCCGCCCACGGAGGAACCGACGTTGGGACGGGAGCGGAGTTCTTTGAGCGCCTTATCGAGAGCGGCCTTGAGGGCGACAATTTCGTTGCTGGCGACTTCGAACTTTTCAATAGCGGCAGCGGTCTGTTCCTTGGCATCGCCGAGTTCGACTTCGAGCTCTTTCATGCGTTGTTCAAGGGTGCTGATGCGTTGGGTCTTTTCAGCGATGTCGCTTTCGAGCTTGGCAATCTGTTCTTTCTGCTCGGTGATGGTGGCCTTATCGCGGCGGGCGGCCTGCTTGACGGTGTTGAGCTCATCAATGGTGGAGACGAGTTCTTCACGTACTTTTACGAGCTGATCGCGGGTCTTGTTGAGGTTGTTCTTTTGGGCGACGGCGCGGTCGTAGATCTGCTTGAGGACTTCGCGCATGGTGCCTTGGCCTTCGGTGATCTTGTTGCCATAAGCGTCGAGCTCGGGCTTGCCGTCCGGGCCCATCTTATAATAGGCATCAAGCTGCTGGCGCTTATCCGAGGTGGAATCGACGTCCATGCGGTTTTCGGGGTCGGCGGTCTCATACTTCTGCTCGTAGGTTTCCCAGAAGTTGGAGGTCTCAGGATTTTCCTGCGCGACGTCTGTGACTTGCGCGATATCCTTAGCGGGATGGACAGCGGGGTTGGCGGGCTCTGCCGGATCGCGGGCTTCGAGTGTTTTGGAGATGCGCGCTACTTCGGTCCTGAGCAGGCTGGCGCGTTCGAGCAGCAGCGAGCGTTTGCCGTTCAACATGGCAGCAAACACCAAGGAAACGATATTTAGCACAAGTACAATAATGACAAGAATGCGTAACGCGATGTTCATAAATGAAATCCTACGAGTAACTTAGCTTAACAAGCCCATCTAAACGTGTTGATTTTAGACTAAATCGCGGCGGAAGGCAATAACATTCTGCAACCATGCCTCCTTTTTTTCGTCTCCGCACGGCGGAGGCGCTGTTTCAGGCGGTTCCTCGGCGGACAAAAGGGGGTGTTTTTACGCGGGATAAGGAGTTAGTGTTTGCCTTTATGCAGGGATTTGCCTATAATTAGCCCTTACGCTTAATTTGGCCGTTTGCCGGTGCCGGGGCTCTTAAAACCCCGTTATCCGCCGCAAGGCCATACCAATTCCCGCCGCCGTTCTACCGCGGGACGGGGGTTGTTGTGTTAATCACTAATTTACGCGAAGGAAACGCACGCATATGAACAAACAGACGCACGCTTTCAAGGCTGAAATCCAGCAAGTCCTCGACCTCGTCATCCACTCCTTATACTCGAAGAAAGAAATCTTCCTGCGTGAGCTGATCTCCAACGCCTCCGACGCCATCGATCGCGCGAAGTACGAAGGCCTCACCGACAAAGCCCTCCTAACCGGCAACGAAACATGGCAGATTCAAGTCACCGCCGACAAAGATGCCAAGACGCTCACTATCACCGACGATGGTATCGGCATGACGGCGCAAGAGCTTGAAGACAGCCTCGGCACGATCGCCAGCTCCGGCACCAAAGCTTTCACCGAAGCGCTCAAGCAAAAGGACAAAGTCGATATTCCCGAGCTCATCGGCCAATTCGGCGTGGGCTTCTACGCTGCCTTCATGGTCGCCGAAGCCGTGACCGTCGACACCCTCCGCCGCGGCGCAAACCAGCAAGCCGCGCGTTGGAGCTCCGTCGGCGATGGACAATACACCATCGAAAACTCCGACCGTACGCAGCCCGGCACCGCCATCACCCTGCGCCTGCGCGAAGGCATGGACGAATACCTCGGCGAGTGGCGCATCAACGAGCTCATCCGCCGCTACTCCGACTTCATCGCCTACCCCATCTACGTGACCGAGCTTGGCGGCGATGAGAAGAAGGATAAGAAGGACAAGGAAGAAGAGCCCAAGCCCGCCAACACGATGACCGCGCTGTGGAAGCGTGCCAAGAGCGATATCAAGGACGACGAATACGCCACCTTCTACAAACACCTCGCACACGACCACCACGACCCCTTCAAGACCATTCACTTCTCGGTCGAAGGCGCGCTTGAATTCAAAGCCCTCCTCTTTATCCCGCAGGAAGGCGGCATGGACTTGCTCATGCCCAACCGCAAACACGGCCTGCAGCTCTACGTGCGCAACGTCTACATCGGTGCCGACTTCGAGGAGCTCCTGCCCGACTACCTGCGCTTCATCAAAGGCGTAGTTGATTCCAGCGACCTGCCCCTCAACGTCTCGCGCGAAATGCTTCAGGACGACAGCGTCATCCGCAAGATGCGCACCAACCTCACCACCAAGATCCTCAATACGCTCGCCGAGATGATGAAGGACGATGCAGAGCGCTACCGTACCTTCTACAAAGCCTTCGGTGCCATTCTCAAAGAAGGCCTCCACACCGACTGGGAGAACAAGGACAAGATCAAAGACCTCATCCTCTTCCACACCGTCAAGACCGAAGGCCAAGGCCAAATCAGCCTCAAGGACTACCGCACCGCCATGCCCGAGGGGCAGAAGGAAATCTACTACCTCGTCGCCGACACGCTCGAAACCGCCCGTACCTCGCCGCAAGTCGAAGGCGTCGTCAAGATGGGTTACGACGTACTGCTCATGATCGACCCTGTTGACCAATGGATTGCCGACGGTCTCAACGAATACGACAGCTGCACCTTCGTTCCCGTCGACAAGGCCGACCTCGAACTCGGCACCGACGACCAGAAGAAAGCCGCCAAGAAAAAACACACGCAGGACGATAAAGCCTACAAAGCGCTCGACGGTTACCTCGCTCAACGCTTCGAGGCCGACCTCAAGGAAGTCCGCGTCTCCACGCGCCTCACCGACTCCGCCTGCGTCCTCGTAGCCGACAAAGACGCCATGAGCGCACAGATGGCCCGTATGATGCGTGCGATGGGACAAGATGTTCCCAAGCAAAAACGCATCCTTGAAATTAACCCCGACCATCCCCTCGCGCAGAAGATGAAAGCCATGCACGACGCCTCCGCTGACGACCCGCGCTTGGCCGACTACGCCGACCTTCTCTACGGGCAAGCCCTCCTCGCTGAAGGCTCACCCCTGCCCGACCCCGCGCGTTACGTCAAGCTCATCGCCGAGCTCATGACCCGCTAATCCCCGACCCCTCCAAACTCATGCGCATTCTAGCCCGTTACGTCCTCCGTGAATTCATGGTGCCCTTCACCTACTGCCTTCTCGGGTTCGTAGCGGTCTACATGCTCATCGACACCGTCGAGCAAGTCGGCGAGATCATCAAAGCCGCCCCGCCCAAATCTCTTGTCCTTCAATACATGGCCGGACGCGTCTCCATCTGCCTCGAATGGCTCCTTCCCGCGTGCCTCCTGCTCGCCTCGCTCTACACCATGTGGCAGTTCTGCCGCAACAGCGAAATCATCGCCATGCGTGCCAACGGCGTCAGCTTCCTCACCATCACCTGGCCCATGCTCGCCGTCGCGGCGATTACCGGCAGCCTCTGCTGGGCCAACGTCGAATATATCGCGCCGCACTGGGGCGAACGCTCCGACAAAATCAAACGCGCCAAGTTCGAATCCCTCGACGCCGACGTCCGCCACAACGTCCCCTTCAACAACTCCCCCGCCAACCGCCTCTGGATCGTCGGCACCCTCGACGGCGCCAACCCCAACACCCTCCAGCACGTCAAGATCGCCATCAGCCGCCCCGACGGCAGCAAACACTACGACATCGAAGCCGAAGCCGCCCGCTACCTCGACGGCGCCTGGTGGCTCGTCAATCCCCGCTGGCAGTACTACGACGAATTCAACTCCCCCATCAAACACCCCAATCCCGAGCAGGAGAAGATCACCTTCATCTCCATGCCCGACTATGACGAAACCCCGCAGGACTTCCTCCTCCAAAACAAACGCCGCGAATTCTACTCCAACAGCGAACGCCTCCGCTACCTCCAAACCCACCCCAAACTCGGCGCTGACGACAAAGCCTCCATTCGCTACGACTACTGCGCCCGCTACGCCATTCCCGCCTCCTGCATCATCATCACCCTCTTCGCCATTCCCGCCGGCGTTGCCACCGGCCGCCAAAGCATCTTCAAAGGCATCCTCACCGCCATTGCGCTCTTCTTCGGCTTCTACGCTGCCGTCACCATCTGCATGCTCCTAGCCCACCGCCAAGCCCTCCCCCCCCTCTTCGCCGCGTGGCTCCCCAACCTCCTTTTCCTCCTCGCCGGCCTCACGCTCTACTACAAACAGCGTTAAAAAAACATGTCCGCCTGCGACATCCTCCTCATCGCGGTCAACGCACGCTACGCCCACGCCAGCTACGCCATCCGCACCCTCCACGCCAACCTCGGCCCCCTCGCGTCCCGTACCCAAACCCTCGAAGCCGACCTTACCGTCCTCCCCCTCCAACTCGCCGAAGCCATTGCCGAACGCGCCCCCCGCATCGCTGCCTACTCCACCTACCTCTGGAACACCGGCATCATCACCCAAACCCTCGCCATCCTCCGCCAAACCCACCCCCACATCCGCCACGTACTCGGCGGCCCCCAAATCACCCCCGAAACCCTCCCCCACTACACCCCCTACGCCCACGCCCTCATCATCGGCGAAGGCGAAACCGCTCTGCGCACTTGGGCACAACACACCCTCGACGCTAACGATCTCCCTACTGCCCCGCAAATCATCCACGCCCAACCCGAAAACCTCGACACCCTCATCCTCCCCCACGACTACTACACCGACCAAGACCTCGCCCAACGCATCACCTACACCGAAGCCTCCCGCGGCTGCCCCCACCCCTGCACCTACTGCACCCACGCCCGCACCCCACTCCGCACCATCCCCCTCCCTACACTCATAGACAGTTGGCAAAAGCTCATGGCCCGCGGCGTGCGCACCTTCAAATTCCTCGACCGCAGCTACAACGCCCATCTCCCCCACGCCACCGCCATCCTCGACTACTTCCTCTCACTCCCCACGCCCCACGCGCTCCACCTCGAACTCCACCCCAACAACCTCCCCGACACCCTCAAACAACGCCTCGCCGCCTACCCCAAAGGTCAGCTCCACCTCGAAATCGGCCTCCAAACCCTCAACCCCGCCATCGCCCAAACCATCGGCCGTCCCGCCGACACCGCCACCGCGCTCGCCAACACCGCATGGCTCGCCAACCACACCGGTGCCGACATCCATGCCGACCTCATCTACGGACTCCCCGGCCAGACAATCGACAACTTCGCCGACGACTTCAACCAACTCCTCGCCGCCTGCCGCCCTGCTGAGCTCCAAGTCAACCAACTCAAACGCCTCCCCGGCACCCAACTCGCCGCGCAACAACACCCCGGCACATTCTACAACCCCAATCCCCCCTACGAAGTCCTCCAAACCTCCGCGCTCACCTTCGACCAAATCGCCCGCCTCCGCCGCTTCGCCCGCTGCTGGGAACTCCTTCACAACCGCGGCCAACACGCCGACCAAATCAACCAGCTCCTCAACCAAAGCCCCAGCCCCTACCACGCCATCCAAACCCTCGCCGACGCCCTCCATCAACGCCACGGAAAACTCTACGCCCTCAGCCGCGCCCAACTCAGCCAAACCCTCGCCGACGCCCTCACCGGCAACCTCTAAAATATCCCCGGCGCAAGTGATAGCATTACCGTCTCCCCTGTGCACATCGGCACGCTGAATCTGAGTGCACCTAGCCTCAGAGTACAAGGCTCTCTCACCTCGTACTCGCAGGCTCTTAAACCTCAGGGTACGAGGCTCTCTCGCCTCTGGACACAAACCCAGACAGCCTCAAGCGCCACACTGCAACAAATGATTTCTCTTTCAGACGATTTCTCCTTGCAGGAAATGGCGGGGTGGTGTATACTGCGGGTAAGGCGTTCCGGATTTTGGGGACGGCGGGCGTGGCGCATCATTTGAGCATTCAAGGAGTCGCGATGAAAACTAAACTAATATCAATCGTTTGGACTTGTGCAATGGTCATCACCGGGTCGGCTTGGGCTGCCTTTGATCCACTGTCGGTGGATGGGCTGGTGCTTTGGCTGAAGGGCGATGCCGGCGTGCTGAATGCTTCCGGCAGTCCGGCCGCCGCCGGTGAAACGGTGGCCACGTGGCAGGATTAATCCGGACTGAATAATCACGTGACGCAAACAAATGACGTTTGGCGCCCCACTCTGAAGAGCGCGGTACTCAACAATCGACCAGCGGTTTCGTGTTCGGTTCCGGACAAACAGTTTTTGGATCTGACTTACCCCCTCACAGGGCAAAGCGTATTCATTGTTTCTATTCCGCCGACAACCGCTCATGCAAATATGATTCTTTCCGGACCGAATGGGAGTGCAAATGTTGATTTGTTTTACAAGTATGTTTCATCGGCCTCCGAAATTTCGTTTGACGGTAATGTTTCGGGGACCGGCAAGCCCACCGGGCGGTATTCGCTCAGGGGTGGAGCATTGTCGGCTTTCTCGGAAAATCATTCATTCGTTGTTTCATACGAGGCACTGAGTCCGATTCTGGGTTATTTTGAATATCAGGCGAGCTGGACATTTGAATACTTTATGCGCCGGGCGCGGACTCCGAGTACAATGGATGAGGTGTTCCGCGGTGAGATGTGCGAGATATTGGTTTTCGATCGGGCACTGACGGCAGCCGAACAGCAACAGGTTGGCTTTTATTTGCAAACCAAGTATAATATCGCCGGGAATTATCCCCTCTCGGACATTGATTGGGTGATTGCGGAACCTCCGGATCAAGTCAGCCAAACCAGCATGCGTCTTGCGGGGCGCATCGTTGGCTTGAGCGATCCATCGACCGCAATCCTGCGCGTCTACTATGGAACCAAAGACGGTGGAGCGACTGCTGATTGGGATGGATATGCCGAAGCGCCTGCGTTTGAAAATACAGTTGTCCGCCTCCCCTTGACATCCGGATTGACGGCGGATACAACGTATTATTATCGCGCGGCAGTAATTGATGAGGGAGTGGAAATTTTCGGCGATTTAACCTACAGCGTCCAGACCTCTTCCTTTGATACCCCTGCGCGGTTTGAATATGTCGGCCCGATGGTGGTGACAAATTGGAATACGGCAGATTTGTGGGTCAACCTAGATGGCCGCATCCGTACAATCCCCGGGCTCCCCGGCGACGAAGTAATCATTCCACTGCTCGATAAATCCTCTACGCTCGAACTGCTGCTGGAAAATGACATCACCTTAAAAAGCCTTGCTGTCGGGCATGATCATTCCACTTCGGACGGAGCAGAATACGGTGAAGGCGGCGAGATCAACCTCTACAATGCCAATCCCGCCGTGCCGGTTACCGTCACTTTCGACTCCGGTACCCCGGGAGCGCCGGCCGAATTCCAAAGCAGAGGGCTTTACGCTTTCCGCTTGGGGCGTTCACTCTCGGACAACATGACCCTGCAGCTCAATTCGCCGCTACGCTGCGAACGCAAGACAGACTACCACAGTTACATCCTCTCCTATTCGAAGATCACCGGCGGCACGCCCGCAAACCCCGTCTCGCTGACAGGTATCATTTCGCTCAACCAGGCAAAGTTCAGCCTTGTGCCGGTTAACCCCGCCAATGACTTCGTCGGCGACATCACGTTGGAACGCCTCGCTCTGAGCGGATCGATCATGTCATTTTGCTCCGGGCGGAATCTCGGCACGCTGTTTAACATCGAACCCAACGATGCCTATTTCGGCCACATCACCAACCGCTTGATTCTGCGGGGCTATACTCCCGCCAATCCGGCCCACGGCCCACGGCTCATCCTTAATGCGCCAAAAACATCGTCTCCTGCCTTTACCTTCAACCGCACCCTGATGGGCGACGGAAACCTCGAACGCGTGGTGCAAGGAACCAATCTCAACAACTCCGGAACTGCGCCGTTGCATCTCGGTCCGCGCTGCGTGCTCTCGCCCGGCGAAGGCTCCACAGTCGGCACCCTGAGCATTCTCGCCAATACGCTCACCAGTGATGACGCTTCGGCGATGCGCCTGACCCTGAAGTCCACAACCAATGACGTGGTCGTGTTTGACCGGCGTGGTTCCGTGACCTTCAACGGGCGTATCGAGCTGGAACCGGAAGGTGCCATCCCGATTGGCAAAACCTGGAACATCGTCACCACCAGCGGCAACCCGTTAGACTTCACCTGCCAGCCCTCCCATGTGACTCCGGGCTACACGATTGCAACCCTAGACACCGGTGCCAACCAATGGATTGTTCAAGCAACCTATATTGGTCCGCCGACACAGGTACTATTGTATTAAGACGCTGTCCCCGATATTTGATCAAAAGTCAATCCGCCGCTACAATCACATTGCAGCTTGCGGATAATCCTGTCGACAAGATTGAAGTATTCTCACCCGGCAGTACAGACGAAACCGGCACCGACAACTTCACCGGCACCCTCTAAACATATCTCTGGGAGCACCGGCGTCCTCGTCGGCATTATGTGTGCTCCTCTGTGCGTCAGCCTACTCCAAAAAGGTAGGGCAGGTCTCGCCGAGACCGCCGCACTGCGTTTAGCCTCTCCTCCTCTCTCTTTTCTTCTCCTCTCCGCGCCTCCGCGTCTCCGCGTGAGCTTTGCCGCTAGGAACGCTTGGATATTTTCTTGCAATCAGCGGGCTGCGGTGTTATTATCGCCTCGGAGGAAATTATGTTTAGAAAGTTTATCATCAATGTAGGGGTTGGAATTGTAATCGCGGGGCGGAGTGTTGCCTTTGCCGGAACTCCCATTATCTATAGCGAGCAGCTTTGGCAGACGGTCAAGACCGAACTCAAAGCGAACCCGGCGGCATTGGCGCAGTTGAAGACCGAAGCTGATTCGTACTTGAAGATGGAGCCGGTCAGCGTCACTCAAAAAAAGACTCCTCCGCCGAGCGGCGATCTGCATGATTACGCCAGCATCGGCCCCTACTGGTGGCCCGACCCTGACAAGCCAGATGGACGGCCTTACATCCGCAAAGACGGACAAACCAACCCCGAGTTCTACGTGTTGGACAATACGCGCATGGAGAAGCTCTGCAGCGCGGTGACCACGCTCGCTTTATATTACTACGTCAGTGGCTCGGCTGAATATGCGCAAAAGGCTGCGGTGTTGGTGAAGACATGGTTCGTCGACCCCGCCACCAAGATGAACCCCAACCTGCGCTATGCCCAAGCGATCCGCGGGATCAATGACGGGCGCGGCATCGGCATTATCGACACGGTAAGGCTGATCTATTTACTGGACGCCGTCGGGCGTCTGCCGGAAGCTGACTACTGGACCACCGCCGACCTCAAGCAGTTGCAGACTTGGTTTGCCGACTACGTGCGATGGCTCAAGACCCACCCCTTCGGGCAGAAGGAAGAGAAAGAGCACAACAACCACGGCACGTGGTATGACGCACAAATCATTGCGTTCTCCATCTTCTCCGGCGAGAAGGAGCGCATTGCCCCACAGCTCAAATTGACCGAGCAGCGCATCCGCCAGCAAATCAAACCCGATGGCTCACAGCCCGCCGAACTCGCACGTACGCTCTCATTAAGCTATAGCACCTACAACCTCATGGCCTACGTCTGCATTGCGGAAATGACGCGCGCAGAAGGCATCAACCTCTGGCAGCAATATCCCGAACTCCTCAAAGCCGTGCACTATCTAAAGCCTTACTATGCCGACCCGTCCACATGGACGCACAAACAAATCAAACCCTTCGCAAAAACCTCTGCCATGCCGCTGTTAAGCCTAGCGGCCTCAGCCGACCCAACGCTGCAAGCATTTGCGGGCACACTGGGTGAACCGCAAGACCGCATCCTCTTCGGACGCGACAAGCTGGTCGGGCGCAAGCAATAGCACCTTTATTATATACCGCCCCTGTCTCCTACTTATTACTTCTCTGGGACGAGGCGGATGTGGGTGATTTCGGAAGGAGCGAAAAGGCGCATCTGCGGCCCCCATTGGCCTGACCCGCGGGTGACGTAAACGCGCAGATCGCCGAGGGTGTAGAGTCCCGCAAGGAGACGGTCGTTGAGCCAGCTGACAAGGTGGAAGGGAAAGATTTGTCCGCCGTGGGTGTGCCCGGAGATTTGGAGGTCCACAATGCCGAGCGGCGTGTAGTGATGCTCGCGAGGAATGTGCGCGAGGAGGATTGTAAATGGATTGGTGTCAGTCGGGCGGCTGGCGAATGCTTGGGCATAGTCAATGGTGGAAGTCGGGTCATAGGGGGAGAACCCGGAACCGCGGTAAGGCACGCCGGCGATGTAGAGCTCAGGAGAGAGGACCCGCCCGTCGTTATAGAGCAAAGTGAATCCGGCATCGCAGATGGCGGCACGGGAAGCGTTCAGCCCGACATAAGCCTCGTGGTTGCCGCAGACCGCATAGATGCCTTGCTTGGCACGAAGGTTTTTGAAAATGGCAAGGTGGGGGGCGATGTTGTTTGTTTTGTCATCGATGGTGTCGCCGGGAATGAGGATATAGTCGGGATTGAGGGCATTGGTGCGTTCGACGATGCCGTGCACCTTGGAGAGCAGGACTGTGCGATGAAGATGAACGTCGCCGAGGACGACAAGATCAATGGGAGTTGTGATCTTCTCACTGTCAAGGGTTATGGTTCGGACAGGAGGAACGCGCATGCCGCCGTAAAGAGCGCAGAGGCTGAGAAGTAGAGCAATGGCAAGGGTGATCAGATCGGCATTGCGGCGAAAGACTCGAGGTTCAGCGCGAAACCGAAAGAGAATCAGGGTACAGCATTTACGCAGGAGAAGAAGCAGGCAGAGGAAGTAGCAAGCCACGGAGAAATAGTAGATGGTGTAATAATAGACTAAGTAGAGAGAGCCGTGACTGTACGGGCTGCTGGTAAACGTCAAAGCCGGAGCCCAAAAGGCGGCGAGCAGAAAGAAGAAAAGGCCGACCTTGATGAACTTATTGCCGATGATCTCATCGGCAAAATAAAACGCCGTGTAGATTGCGCAAGGAATTGAACAGGTAAGTATAAAAAGAAGAACGATCATTATCTAACGGTTGCGGGTTGTGCTGAAACAAAATGGTAGAGGAGACGAAGATCGAACCCCTATGGTCACCACACCACCCAGTATCTCACACATCTCCCCGCAAAGCAAGCGTTAAATATCCGCAATTAAGCATAATAGAGAACGCCATGCTGTATGGAGACGCGTAGCAAATCACTTCTCTTCATGTCCCTACGCGGCACGCTCGATGAGGAACGTTCTGCCTGCTCACTCACGGCTAGCAGCATACAGTATCCAAACCGGTATTCCGTACGTGCGATAATTGATTTTGAGATTTTATGGCTGATAAGGCACCTATGATAGACCTGCACGCCTAAGGAATCCCTGCCAGTGAAACAAACATTGTTGTCTATAATTGGGCAGCTCAATCACTCTCGCACACGTCGAAAGACAGCCCGAAATGCGGCACGTGCTGCGTTTCGGGCGATCTGTTTGTTCTACTTATCTGGGTCTTGGCTTATCAAAAGGTTGCCCTGAGGGCTTAGGCTTGGCAGATGGTTGACCAGTAGGCTTAGAAGGAGGTATAACTTTAGGACGATCTAAAGGTTGGCCTGAGGGCTTAGGCGGGTGAGGTGCAACACTATACGTCTGAGGTTGTGCTGCGCTTCGCACTGTGTGTCGAGTTTTTGTAATTGCTTTGTTCATGAGGTTCTCCTTGTTTTATTAACGACGATGATTATTCAATGGCTTCGGAGAAAAGATTATCTCTGCCCGTCCGAAATCCTCAACAGAACCCTCCACCTTACATGGAAATGCGGTAAATCTGACGTCTTGCAATGGTGTGACATTGCTCAAAGCAAATTTCAATCGAGCCGGTTTATCGATAGTGATTTTAAATACATCATTTGATACACTGCATTTGCCCGCGGCTTGCAGGGGAACGGCGTCTGTAAGAGACGCGATAGCATTCGTCCATGCAATTTCTATTCTTTTAGGTGCGTTCTCCATTTTTTCGTTCCAGTTAACAACGAACTCTACTTCAGCAGTCCCATCCGCCTTGATTGCTAATCCCGTGATGGGCGAACGCAGAGTGAAACCGAGAACATTTGTCTTACTCAAACCATCACTTAAATTAGTGGGGGTGCCGAAAATTTCTTTGTAAAACGATATGTCTTTTCGAAAAATTTCATTTTCACCACCCACTTTCACTCCCGCCAAAGTTCTTTCTCGAACAACAACCTGGCATTGATTATTTGTCTGCTTCGCTAACGAACCCCATGCATCTTTTGGACGAAACTCCGCGTGCAAAATTCGTTTTGAGGGATCAACCGTGACGGACTCCGCATACACGCAATCCTCCTCTCTACAATTCGTATTCGTTGAAGTCCCCGTAATACAAATACTGACATCCCTGGCCTGTTGAATACCCGATACCTCATACAACGTTAATACTAACTTCTCTTTCTTCTCTCGTAATACAGCCTGTTGCGAAGGTATATAAGGACATCGAGTCGGCATTTCAATCTGGACTGACTTTTTCGTATTATTCGCCCAATTTTCAGCTAACGCGACCCATAGTGATTGCAGGTAAGATAACGAGACATTTTCACTTGGAAATAACTTTACGGGATCATCTGAAGTACTGCAGAACCACGAACACACCCAACAATGCGAAGACGATGGCTGAGGAGGCCCTTTATAAGAAACGTCTCGACTTGTAATCCAAATATTATTTGCAATTTCATGAAAAGTCGCAAATGCACCTCGTTCAATCGGGTCATTGAGCCAAGTAACAATAGTCCACTTATTGTCATCGGACAGTTTATTCCATTTTTTCAGCGTTCGTGCATCCAGCAGACTTTCTATCCCAGGATTAACGTACCGATTTAAGTAGTCTTCGTCACGTTTGGTGACTAATTTTCCAGTTATAGAATGCAGAAAGCTGGTCTTTGTTACAACAGACAATCTTTGTACCTTATTGTTTGTTTGACAGGCATAATATTTATCAGGCACCAGCACCAACAAAGCAATATCGTAGGTACGTCCGGGCAAGCTGTATTTATTTTTTCCTGCATTGACTGCTCCCAAACGAATTTGCACTCCATTGTCCGTGACGCGTGCTACAGTGAGAAGACTATTTATAGCCCGACTATATTCGGACTGCCGATCCCGATGCTCTGCATCCACTCCAGCCTTTGCCGTCGATGGTAAATCACCCAGTGCCAATCGTAACTGCATTGCCCACTCTGATACATTGGATTGAAGTGATTGCTCCAAAGAATCAGTCACAAGTAGAGGAATTACATGTGGGAGCGGTAAGTTTACTTCCCATTGTTCCTGTACCTCATCTGCATCCGAAAGTGCGGGAAAAAATTGTACGGTAACATTCACATCATACGGTTGATCTCGGCGATATGGCATCGTCACGAGCTGCATGTTAACCAAGTAAGGCTCATAACCCTCGCGAAGTGCGGCAAGTTCAACCTGTTTGTTAAGCAACTGAACATATTGGTGGAGCGAAGCAGCGGTTTTATATTGCAACATCGGATCAGTACCCAAGGAGGAACCGAATGCAGGCAAGGCATTAGTGGAGTTGGCACCACTGATAGCGGATGGTAATGCATTGGCTGAAGTTATACTGCCGGGTAATGTTGTTCCAAGACCCAAAGACAATCCCACTGTGTTGAGTGCCTGATGTTGCAGGTACGCTGTCACCGGCATGACTTTAGCTAAGGCCTCGTCGCCTGATGCAAGTTTGAATTTCGGGTGCATGTGGTCAGCAACGGTATCCCAATGTCCGATAGACGTGACCGATATCAGCACTCTGCCAATATCATCCTGTGTCGTCTCTGAATTGAACAGCTGGCATGATGCCAGCGGCAGGAACAGCAGGAGTCCTGCCAGAATGAATCCGCTTCGCTTGATTGTCATTTTCTTCCCTCCATTTTGAGTCTTGAAAACACCACGCTCTGCAACATTCCGAGGCTTATGGGAGCAGGGATTTTATCGAATCCAAAGCCACAGTCCCACACACATCATGTTATTATTTTAGCACAGTGTGACGATTGAAGCAAGTTTATTATGTTCGAGAACAGTTTGTGTATGTAAAGTGTAAAGTGTAAAATATCTTTTCCCTGCAGATGGGGGGTGCCCAGGCACGCTCTCTTTCAGGGGAGCCCCCCATGGGGGGCGCGAAAATCTAACCGCCGTTTGAGACGTTTAGTGTTCCATCGGCGGGCCGATTTTCGTATCATTTTGATGACTAAACCAAACA
>JAVBMC010000051.1:0-56044 GCA_031552845.1 Kiritimatiellia bacterium | reverse complement strand
CTTGGCGGAGAAAGGCGCGAAGGACTTTGCCGAAGGTGTTGCCGGTGACGGGGTTGACGGGCACTTGGATGATGCCTTCGACGTCGTATTCAACAGGTTCTTCCGCAGTGAGTAGCTTGGAGTCAACGGTGTTGATCCGGCCGAGGGCGGAGTAGAGGGTGGTGGTTTTACCGGAGCCGGTCGGGCCGGTGACGATGAAGATGCCGTTGGGTTTTTCGATGTCGATGGTGATCATCTCGTAGATGTCGTCGGGCAGGCCGATGTTCTCGAGATCGAGCGAGACAACGCTACGGTCGAGAACACGAAGTACGACGGATTCGCCATGAATGGTCGGCAAGCAGGAGACACGAAGGTCGACTTGACGCCCGGCAACGGTGAGCGCGATGCGGCCGTCTTGCGGGACGCGGCGTTCGGCGATGTTGAGGCCGGACATAACTTTGACGCGCGAGATGATGGGAAGCGCCAAGTGCCGTGGAGGGGGGGCCATTTCGTAAAGGGCGCCATCGACGCGGTAGCGGATCTTGAAGTCTTTTTCGAAGGGCTCGATGTGAATATCGGAGGCGCGGTCGGTGACTGCTTGGTAAAGGACGAGGTTTACGAAGCGGATAACGGGGGCTGACCCGGCAGCGGCTTCAATACTTTTGTCATCTGCGTCGGAAACGTTGAGGGAGGCGTCAGCGCCCATGTCGCTTTCGAGAGCGTTGAGCATGTCGTTGACGGTGCCGCTTTCGTCGCCGTAGAATTCGTTAACGAGGCGGTTGACGTCGGCCTCTTTGGCCATGACGAAGCGGACGTCTTTGGCGAGGACGAAGATGAGTTCGTCCATGACGAGGGGGTCAATGAGGTTGGCGGTGGCAAGCGTAACGCTGCCGGGGGCGACTTCGACGGGGACGACGTTGTACATGCGGGCCACGCTGGGCGGGATGGCCATGATGACGTCGTGAGGGACTTGGAGATCGCTGAGGTCGAGCACGCCACAGCCTTGGTAGGAGGCCATGAGGCCGAGGAGATCTTCCTCGGTGAGGATGCCTTCGGAGATGAGGATATCGCGATAGGTATGCCCGGAGCGCTCGTGTTCTTCGCGCAGCTCGGCAACTTGGGATTCGTCAATGATGCCGTTGGTGATGGCGAGGTCAAGAACGGGATCGAGGGAGGTGTGGGTGCCTTCGTCCATGGGCTATTTCCTCTCCTGCATGATTTCGCGGTATTTTTCGACGGTGGTGTCGGGATCCTGCGCTTTGGTGACCATTTCTTCGTAGCTGATCTTGCCGGCCATATGGAGGGTGAGCAGATGGCTGTCGAGCGACTGCATGCCGAACTTGGCGCCGGTCTGGATGTCGGACTTGATCTGGAAGGTTTTGTTGTCGCGGATGCGCGAGCGGATAGCCGGCGTGGTGATCATGATTTCGAACGCGGCAACGCGCCCAGGCTTGTCGGAGCGCGGAAGCAGAAGCTGCGAGATAACCGCAACCAAGCTGACGGAGAGCTGGGTACGGACTTGTTCCTGCTGATTAGTGGGGAAGGCGTCGACGATACGGTCGATGGTTTCTGAAGCGCCCGTGGTGTGCAGGGTGCCGAACACCAAGTGGCCGGTTTCCGCCGCGGTGATGGCGGCCTGGATGGTTTCAAGGTCGCGCATTTCACCGACGAGAATCACGTCGGGGTCTTGGCGGAGCGCACGGCGGATCGCCTCGCCGAAGGAGGGGACGTCGTGGTGAATTTCACGCTGAGTGACGAGCGACTTTTTGTGCGTGTGGTAGAATTCGATGGGGTCTTCAATGGTGATGATATGGCAGTCGCGCTGCTGGTTGATGATGTCCAACATGCTAGCGAGCGTGGTGGACTTACCGGAGCCGGTAGGGCCGGTGACGAGAATGAGTCCGCGCGGCTTGAAGAGAAGCTCCTGCACTTCCGGCGAAAGGCCGATTTGCTCAAGGGTCAGGAGCGTGGTGGGAATCTGGCGGAGCACGAGGCCGATGTTGTCGCGTTCTTTGAAGACGCTGACACGGAAACGTGCGACGTCGCCAAAGCTGAAGCCGAAGTCCGAACCGCCGTCACGGGCGACTTCTTCCATCTGGGCATCATTAGCGATCTGCCGTGCGAGATGTTCAGTGTCTTCCGGCGTGAGCGCAGGAGTATCAAGCGGCGTGAGGGAGCCGTGGATGCGGATGTTGGGTGGGGCGCCTACGCGCAGGTGCAAGTCGGAGGCATTCTCGTCCACGGTGATTTGCATGCAATCGTGCATTGAAAATTCACAATTACTAGCAGACTTGTTCTCGGAAGGATTGAAGGCCTCCATGATTCTCTCGCGATAGGAAGGAACATTTGGAGGATTTAGACTCTCAGCATCACCAGCAGGCTTGTTCTCGGAAGGATTGAAGGCCTCCATGATTCTCTCGCGATAGGAAGGAACATTTGTCTGTGATTTCGATCTTGACACGCTGTCGCTTACGTTCTTGTAATTGTAACTATCGTTTCTATCACTCATAAACAAATCCTTCTAAAATCAAAACAAATTGAGAAAAATTAGTCTGCATCGCCCATGGTCGCCCGAAGAACTTCAGAAAGTGTGGTCATGCCGGAGGCGACTTTCAGCATGCCGTCTTCGCGCAACGTACGCATGCCGAGCTCGCGGGCGCGGACACGGATGACGGAGGCTGGCGAATGGTCAAAAATTAAACGTTGGATGGTGTCATCCACTTCAAAGATTTCAAAGATGCCTTTACGTCCCTTGTACCCGCTCTTGCTGCAGACGGCGCAGCCGGCGCCTTCGAACATGGGCATGGTGTCGGCATTTTTGGAGAATGTGCCGAGGAGCTTGCGTTCGCGGTCGGTTGCGACGTGGGGCTGGCGGCATTGTTCACAGATATTACGTACAAGGCGCTGCGCCATGGCGGCACGGAGCGCAGAGGCGACCAAGAAGGGCTTGACGCCGATGTCGAGCAGACGGGTGACGGCGCTGGGGGCGTCGTTGGTATGCAGGGTGCTGAACACCAAGTGACCGGTAAGCGCGGCTTCCATGGCGATGTCGGCAGTTTCATGGTCACGAATTTCACCGATCATCACGATGTTGGGCGCCTGACGCAGAATGGAGCGCAACGCTGCCGAAAAGTCGAGGCCGACATCGCGGTTGACCTGCACTTGGTTGATGCCAGACATTTGGTATTCGACGGGGTCTTCAACCGTAATGAGCTTGCGGTCGGGCAGGTTGATCTGGTTCAAACAGGCGTAGAGCGTCGTGGTCTTACCGGAGCCGGTCGGACCGGTGACGAGAATCACGCCGTCGGGCATGCCGATGAAGCGCTCAAAGCGGGTTTGGTCGTCAGAGAGGAAGCCGAGCTGCGGCAGACCGAAGGCCAAGTTGGATTTGTCCAAAATACGCATGACGATACTTTCGCCATGGTTGGTGGGGACGCTGGAGACACGGAGGTCGAGCTCGCGGCCTTGCGCTTTGATTTGAATGCGGCCGTCTTGCGGGATGCGGCGCTCGGAAAGCTTCATGTCGGCCATGAGCTTGATACGGCTGAGAATGGCGGACTGAAGGCGTTTGGGCGGCGGAGCCATTTCGCGCAGCGCACCGTCGATACGGTAGCGGATGCGGAAGAACTTTTCCATCGGCTCGACGTGTACGTCGGATGCTTTCAGTTTCACGGCGTCCATGAGGATCATGCTGACAAGGCGGACCACGGGGGCGTCGGCGTCTTCGGTGTCGGAGCCGTCGCTATCATCTTTACGGGTCTGGATGTCAAGCTCGCCATCGGCACCGCGGCCGAAGATGCGCTCGACGTCGGTAATAGGGTAGAGCACGTCCAGCGCTTGCTGGATCTCGGCTTTCGGAACGACGATGGTGTCGACATTGGCCTTCAGGATGAAGCGCAGGTTGTCGAGCACGTCGTAGTTCATCGGGTCGCTGATGGCAACCATCACGCTGTCGCCGGTCTTTTGCAGAGGAATCGCGCCGAGCTTGCGGGCGGAATCGCCGTTGAGTATCTCAGCGAGCTCGGGGGCGAGCTTATCGGCTTCAAGGTGGGCGAAGGTCATCCCGAATTGTTCGGCGACGAGTCCCAGCACTTGGTCCTCTGTGACGACGCCTGAGTTGATCAAGATGTCCAAAGTGGACTCGCCGGGCTGATGAATAGACATCATTGCCTGGTCAACTTGCGCCTCAGTGATGATATTATTCTCCTGTAAAACGTTCAGGACATAATCATCATTTGATGTCACGGCAATCTCCTAGAAAATAAAACGACAATTTTAACCGATTTGCCCCGGTTATTCAACTACAATCTTTAGACAGGGGGCGATTTCACCATCCTCGCAGGTTCAATTGTGCGAATTAGGCGGGTTTACTGGGTGGCCTCGGCATCGCAGACGAGGTTACCCATGATATAGTTGTACCGCTCGGGCGTGTTTTTGCCCATGAAGAACTCAATCGTCTCCGGCACTTCGATATCCTGCGTCATATCCACCGGCGTGAGGCGGATATCTTTGCCGATGAAATGTTTGAATTCGCTGGCGTCAATTTCACCCAAGCCTTTGAATCGCGTAATCTCCGGGTTCTTCCCGCAGGCGGCCATGGCTTTGATGCGGTCTTCCTCAGTATAGCAGTAATGCGTTTCCTTCTTGTTCCGCACGCGGAACAGGGGCGTCTCGAGAATGAACACATGACCATCGCGTACAATCTGTTCAAAGAACCGCAGGAAGAACGTAATCATCAGCATGCGGATGTGCAAGCCGTCGACGTCGGCATCGGTCGCGATAATCACCTTATTATAGCGCAGGCTGTCGAGCGAGTGCTCAATGCCCAGCGTCTGCATCAGGTTGTAGAGTTCTTTATTTTTATAAAGCTCATCGCGCTTCAGCCCGCACACGTTCAGCGGTTTGCCGCGCAGGCAGAAGATCGCCTCATTGTCGGCATTGCGCACGCGGACAATCGTGCCACCGGCGGAATTGCCTTCCACAATCATCAACGTGCTATCCAAGCCCGTGTTCTTGATCTTATTATAGTGGTGCTTGCAGTCCTTCAACTGCGGCACGCGAACCGACGCCGCCTTGGCGCGTTCACGCGAGAGCTTCTTCACCTTGTTCAAATCCTGCCGCAGCTGGGCAGTCTCTTCAATCTTACTCAACAGTGCGTTGGCGGCATCGGGATTGCGGTGCAGGCATTCCTCCACGGCCTTTTTAATCGCCGCCACCAAGTCGGAACGGATCTCCGCGTTGCCGAGCTTGTTTTTGGTCTGTGACTCAAAGACAGGATCCTTCAAGCGGATAGCAATCGCGCCGACAATACCTTCGCGCACATCGTCGCCATCATATTTCTTCTTGGGGTTGAACTCGTTGACCGCCTTCAATAGCCCTTCTTTAAAGGCCGAAAGGTGCGTGCCGCCGTCATTGGTGAACTGACCGTTGACGAAGGAATAGTAATCTTCGTTAAAGCGGTTGGTGTGGGTGAAGGCGAACTCCAGCATCTTCGTGCGGAAATACAGCGGCTGATAAATACGCTCCAAGCGGGCCTCATCGTGAATCAAATCCATGAGGCCGTTATCGGAGACAAAGCGCTTCTCGTTGAAGTCGATTGCGAGACCGGCATTCAGATACGCATACATCCGCATGCGCCGTTCCAAGTGCTCTTGACGGAAGCGGAACTTTGGAAAGATCTCTTCGTCCGGCGTGAACGTCACCAGCGTACCATTCTTCTCGGTGCACTTGCCGGTGTTCTGCTTCTTCAGTTTGCCGCGCTCGAATGTCGCATCGGAGAACTCACCATCACGTACCGAGCGTACGTAGAATTTTATAGAGAGCGCATTGACTGCTTTCGTGCCCACGCCATTCAAGCCGACAGAGTATTGGAAGACGTCATCGTTGTACTTGCCGCCAGTGTTCATCTGCGAAACGCAGTCCACAACCTTGCCCAGCGGAATGCCGCGCCCGTAATCGCGGATCGTGACTTCACCCGTGTCGTAATTGAGCGAAACCGTTACGCGCTTGCCGTAACCCATGATGAATTCGTCGATCGAATTATCGATCACTTCCTTCACGAGAATGTAAATGCCGTCTTCATATTGGCTGCCGTCGCTCTTGCGTCCGATGTACATGCCGGTGCGCAAACGGATGTGCTCGATTGCGTCGAGAGTCTTGATTTTATCTTCGCTGTAAACTGAATTTTTGGCCATGGGAATCTTTCCGTATAATCTGCCGCGCGTTCGGTGTTGCGACTACTTTAACATCTTTCGCCGCAAACGACAAGAGAGATTTGAAAAGAATAAATTATATTTTTCAAATACACTTGCATTAAGAAATGAAATATCGTATTATAAATCCCAAGAGACTTGGACATCCATGTTTCTCACACGGCCTGACGTGGGTCATCGCCGCAGTGAAAAGCACCAAGCCTCACAACGAAAGGAACAGTTATGGCCCTCAAGAAAGCAGCTCCCGCCAAGAAGGCAGTAGCTAAGAAGGCTCCCGTCAAGAAGGCAGTAGTCGCTAAGAAGGCTCCGGCTAAGAAGGCAGCTCCCGCCAAGAAGGCATGCGCAACCAAGGCATGTGCAGCTAAGTGCGCCGTTAAGGCTCCGGCCAAGAAGGCAGCTCCTGCTAAGAAGGTCGTCGCTAAGGCTCCGGCCAAGAAGGCTCCTGCTAAGAAGGCAGCTGCTAAGAAGTAAGCATCACGCTTATGCGAATAGTGTTCACCCCTGTCTGGTCAAAACCGGCAGGGGTGAACTGTTTCAGAGGGGTATGCAATGATTGATGCGCATACACATATTCACGCGGCACCGCTGCCCCACCCCTATCCACAAGGGCTCACCCACATTGCCTCCTGCGCAATCAACCCAAGCGACTGGCAGTGCCTCGCGCAAGCTGCGGCACAACCGGACAGCGTGACGCTCCTCCCGGCATTCGGGCTTCATCCGTGGTATGCCGATCAACCGCTTGAAATGCTCGAGCAATTTCTCATCCAATATCCCCAGGCGCCCGTCGGCGAATGCGGACTCTGCGGCCTGCGCAAGGACGTTGCACCGGATATTCAACAGCAAACCTTTGAACAGCAGCTCCATCTCGCCCGCCGCCTCAACCGCGCAGTCATCATCCACGGCGCACGCACATGGGACGGCGTACTGCAAACCCTCAAACGCCTGCCGCCGCGCGCAATCCTGCTGCACTCTTTCTCCGGCGCCGAAGTGCATCTCAAAGCAGCGCAGGCGCTCGGTGCATTTTACTCCATTGGCCCCATGGTGCTTAACACCAACGCCGTCAAACTCCGCGCACTTGCCGCGCAGATTCCAAGCGATAAACTCTTAATCGAAACCGATGCCGAAGACAACGAGCGCCTCGCGCTCCTACGCAACATCATCCAAACACTCGCAACACTCCGCAACACCACGCCGCAAGCAATCGAAGCCTCCACCACGCAAGCGGCAAAGGAATTCTACTCATGCCGGTAAAACTACACGAGACTGAAAAGACCGAACGCGCTGTCCTCGCACAGCTCATCCACGGACGTATGGATCCGGAAGAGGCCGCCGACTCATTTGCAGAGCTCGCACGTCTCGCCGACACTGCCGGCATTGAAGCCGTCGGCCAACTGGTACAGCGCCGCCCCAAACCTGACGGCGGCACACTGCTCGGTGATGGCAAAGTGGACGACCTTCATACGCTGCAGCAAACCAGCGGCGCCGACACCATCATCTTTGACAACGAGCTCACCGCCATCCAAGCGCACAACCTGCAAGCACGTCTTCAGGTTCGCGTCATGGACCGCCGCGAAGTCATCTTGCAAATCTTCGCGCGACGCGCCCGCACATCCGAAGCGCAGATCCAAGTCGAGCTCGCACAAACCGAATTCGCCCTCTCCCGCATCCCCGTACTCGAAGCCCAGCAACGCTTCCGCGCCGGCACCGGTATGCGCGGCCCCGGTGAGAGCCACCTGCAGCTCCGCAACGAACCGCTCCGCCGTCGCATCGCCGACCTGCGTGCCAAACTCGAAGCCATTGAACGCCGCGAAGCCGGACGCAAGACGCACCGCGACTTTCCGCTCGTCTGCCTCATCGGCTACACCAACGCCGGCAAGTCCACCCTGCTCAACACGCTCTCCGGTTCGGATGCCTATGTCGACGACCGCCTCTTCGCGACGCTCGACACTAAAACCCGTCTGGCGTGGTTGGCGCCGGGACGCCGCGTGCTGCTCTCCGATACCGTCGGTTTCATCCGCAACCTGCCGCACGGACTCGTCGCTTCATTCCGCTCAACCCTCGCCGTCGCTTCGCAAGCCGACCTGCTGATCATCACTGTCGATGCCTCGCATCCGCACGTTGAGAACCATATCGCCGTCTGCTACGAAACGCTCCGCGAGATCGGCGCCGACAAAGTGCCCGGCCTGCTCGTGCTGAACAAATGCGACCAGCCCGACGCCGCCGAAGCAACGCTTCACCACTTGGCGCCGCTGCACGAAGCAGGCAAGCTGCAATTCTGCAATCTCTCATCGGCCCTACCGGTCTCTGCGAAGACGGGCTACGGCCTCGACACGCTCAAACAAGCCATCATCCAGGAACTCAACAAATGCTCTACATCGTGGCAACTCCCATCGGCAATCTCGCCGACCTCACACCCCGAGCTTTAGACGCGCTCAAGACTGCCGATGTGCTGGCTTGCGAGGATACCCGCCGTACGTGGCAGCTGCTCACCGCGCACAACATCCCGCGTCCGGAAATGATTTCTTACCGCCAAGGTAACGAAGACCGCGCAGGTGAACAGATTATCCGCCACCTCGAAGCCGGGCGCACTGTCGCGCTCTGCTCCGACGGCGGCTATCCTGGCATCAGCGATCCCGGTTACCGCCTCATTCGCCTGATGGCACAACGTAACCTACCCTATACCGTACTGCCCGGCGCATCGGCGGTTGATCTCGCCCTGCTCTACTCCGGCTTGCCGACTTCCAGCTACACATTCAAAGGCTTCCCTCCGCGCAAACCCGGCGCATTGGCGCGTTTCTTTGAGGATGAGAAGAACGCCGCACACACGCTCATTTGTTTTGAATCGCCCTTCCGCCTCGGTAAATCGCTAGAGGCCGCCTATCAAGTACTCGGTAACCGCGAAGCCGCCGTCTGCTTTGAGTTGACGAAGTTACACGAACACATCGACCGTGACACGCTCGGCGATCTTGCGGCGCGTTATAAGGAGAAGAAGGTCAAAGGCGAGATTGCATTCGTCATCGCCGGCGCCAATCCTAAATTTACTGTGGAAGACGCCGAGGACGAAGAGCACGGCGAAGGCGAAGAAGGCTGACGCCTACTTGCCCAAGCCTAAGCGGAGCGCCAAGCGTTCCGGTAATCCGGCGGCCAGATTCTTCTGCATCGCCGTTTCAATATCATACACCACGCGATGGAATTGCAGCTCGCGGGTCTTCGGCGCATAGGTCACGTAGGAACTGCGCGGGTCTCCATCGCGCGGCTGGCCGACGCTGCCGACGTTGACAAAATACTTGCTGCCCAGCACGAGCTTGCAGTCTACCGGATCCGTCCGCAGGACCGTATCACGCTTCATCTCGAAAATAACCGGCACGTGTGTGTGCCCATGAAAGCAGATCGGCGTGTTCTGGTAGTTGAAGTTCGCCTCGGCCATGAACGCATCAAACACATATCCCCAGCGTTCCGGCGCATCCATCGTGCTATGCACCAGCGCAATGCCCGACATCACCTTGGTATACGGCAGGTTCGCCAGCCAGTCAATTTCATCCGAAGCCAATTGACGCCGCGTCCAAGCAATCACGCTCGCCGCATGCGGCTGGAAGTCGTCCAACGGCGGCGCCTCGTGCGAGCAGTAATGGTCATGATTCCCGCACACCACTGGACACCCCAGCTCGCGGATGATCTTCACGCACTCGGAAGGATTCGCGTTATAGCCCACCACGTCGCCGGCGCACAGGAAGTCCGTCACTCCTTGGGAACGGGCATCCTCCAACACCGCCGTCAACGCCTCATAATTCGAATGAATGTCGGCCAGAATCGCGTACTTCTTTTCCATATATAATACAAACTAAAACTGAGGCGTCAGCTGCAGCACCGCCGCGGCGATCCCCAAGTCCGCTGCATGCGTAATCTTCAAGTTACACTCATTCCACTCCACCACGCGCACCGGCATTCCGGCTGCTTCCATCGCACCCGCGTCGTCCGTCACCTTCTGCTTCTTCGACACCACATGCTGATACGCCTTCTGGATCGACGTCGCCTTAAACGCCTGCGGCGTCTGCACCGCCCACAGCACGCTCCGGTCCAACGTCTTCGAAACCACGCCCTCGGCGCCCACCATCTTCACCGTGTCGGTAATCCGCGACGCCGCAACGCCCGAGTCATGTTTCTTCGCCGACTCCACCGTCGCCGTAATCAGCTCCGGCTTCACGCACGGCCGCGCACCATCATGGATGCACACAAACCGCGTATCCGGATCCATCGCCTTCAAACCCGCCATCACCGACTCCTGCCGGTTCTTCCCCCCGGCCACAATATGAGCCAGCTTCGACAGGCCAAACATCGTAATCAAAATCCGCGCCGCGTTCATCTGCTCCTTACGCGTCACCAGAACGATCTGATCAATCTGCTCGCACGTCTGAAACGCCAGCAACGACCACACCACCACCGGCCGCGGCCCCAGCGTCAAAAAACACTTATCCACACCCGCCTTGCCCATGCGCTCGCTGCGCCCCCCGGCAATGATAATACCAGTAACCATAACCCTACCCCCGATAAATTTGACGAATACGTCGTACGGTACAGTATGCCCCACCCGGCGCATAAAGTCAAGCGCGAATACCCCCCGCCTTACTGAAAAGGCAAAATCACATCCCCCACCGCAAACCGCTCCGTCACCGCCGACCCCTCTGCCAGCTCCAACACCCGCTTCGCTCCCCACCCCCCAGACACACACAACCGCCCCGGCCTCACCCCCCTCACCACCCGGCACACCCTCCATCCCCCGTCAAAAAACACCACATCAATCCCAAACCCCATCCCCACCGTATGCACCGCCCCGCACCGCTCAATCAACAACCCCTCCTCCGCACCCAACTCCCTACGCCCCAACAAACCCCTCATCCGTTCCCACAACGAAACCGCCAGCTCCGCCCGCACCAAAACCGCACCCGAAACACCCTGTAAAACAATATATTTCATCACCATTTAAAAGAAGTTGACCCCGCCCTCTGAATATGATACTATCAAACAACGCTTTCCGCAAGCATTTTAGGTGAATTATGGCATATTTAACAATAGTTGACGGTCCCGGCAAAGGCACAAAATTCGAACTCAACAAACCCATCCTCCGCGTTGGGCGCAACGAGATCAACGACATCGTCATCAACAACCCATCCGTCTCCAGCTTCCACTGCGAGATCGAAGTCACCCCCGAAGCCGTCCGCGTGCGCGACCTCGACTCCACCAACGGCACCAAAGTCAATGGCGAACCCATCCGCATGACGGCCGTCTTCCGCAACGACGTCGTCTCCCTCGGCGACGTCCCCACGGTACTCGAAGGCGACGACCTCCCCCAAGGCAACCCCTCGCTCATCTCCTCGATGGAATCCGTCCCCCGCACCACCATCGTCATCGCCCCCAAGAACGGCACCATCAAAGTCCCCACCCCCAAAGAATTCAAAGCCCGCCGCGACTCCAAGAAAATCTGGACGATCATCTTCATCCTCCTCGGCATCGCCATCATCGTCGCCGGCGTCATCTTCTTCAAAGCCTTCTTCCCCGCCGGCTAACCGCCACGCACAACACCGAAGAAGACCCAACAAAAAGGCGCGCACCCCGCGCCTTTTTTATTTTTCCACCCCCTCTCCCTCCTTCGTGCGTCAGCCCCCCTCCCTTTGGGAGTACCGGCGTCCCCGTCGGCATTGTGCGTTAGCGCATCCTCTTTATCTCCTTGCGTGCGCCAACCCCTCCACCTCCTCTCCTCACCGCGACTCCGCGTGAACTTTCCACACCCCTCCATCGCGTCAGCCTCTCAACTTATTACCTATCACCTATTACTTACCACTTCTCTTCAGGTAGGGCATAAAGATGCCTGTGGCACTTCCGCCAAACCCGCCGCACCGCATCAGCCCATCTACCCTCGCGCCTCAGCCTCCTTGTTACCCATCATAACAGGAACGTCAGTAACGTTACTCAGCTCCTGCAGTAACATTACTTAGCGCCCTGAGTAACGTGACTCCGAACCGAGAGTAACCTTACTGACAGCCCACAGTAACATTACTGACAACGCGATACAACATACGCCCATCGCTCCCACGTTCGTCAACCATCCCGCCAACACCCCCTTACAAACTTAGCGACACCCCCCATCCAGCCTTACAAACACCTCCCACTCCCTTCACAACTCCCCTTTCGCCCCCTTCCCAAAACAATCCTCTTGCACGCCCATGCTGTACTATGGTACAATATCCGCAAGCAGAATGTTCCACAACTCCCTCCGACAGGACGCCCATAAAAAACATACTCCAAAGATTCGCATGCGCAGCCGATAAGGTCGTCTGGGTGGCGCTGGTTGTCGGTTTGCTCTCTTCAATAACATTTCGGGGGCTCAATGAAACTATTATCATCCCCAGCCTGAGGGAGATACAGACGGAACTGTGGCCGATAGCAGAGGACAGTGCGGTGCTGACGAACCTCCAAAAAGATTATGCAACGCTATCACAAGACGAAGTCGCCGAGCGTCTATCGGAACTCCACAACCCTGATTTGAAGCGACGCTTTCTTGAAGTCTCAAGCCATGATGCACTGGAAGCGGCTCAACACGCATACTCCGCAGGACTCGCCGCCCACCCTCGGTTCAAGGTCATGAATGTGACCAACATCGCTTACAAACCGATCATCGCTGCGTTCATCCTTTGCGGATTCTTCTGGCTGAATCGCAGGCTGACGCTCCCAGGGCCGCAGCCATCGCGTCTCCGCACCGTAGGTCTTACTCTGACATTAGGCGTGGCATCCTACATAGGGATGGGGGCTGGCCTCATGGGAGCTGGATTCTGTGCACTTAAGGTAGGCTGGTCATCACCGCTTCTTCCGTTTATAGGAGCTGTGCCATGGAGCTTCGCCGGCGCATGTATAGGCAGTTTGCCGGGCCTCATAGAACGGCAGAGGCGAAAGGCCCTCTACGGCGCAATGGGTGGAGCAGTCGGCGGGGCATTACCCTATATAGTCGCCTTTATGTTCCAAATATCTTTATGCGTCTCGCTGGCGTTCTTCTATATTTGCTGGGCGATAGCCATCATCATCTGCGGGCGAAACGCTCCACCAACCAAAGTGACCCAGACATTTCCGCACCGTTCTTGGACATGGCTGTTTGCCTGCGTCTTTGCACTCCTTTTAACCTACGCCTTTCTACCTGTGCCCTACGTGCCGATTTATTGTCAAATCCATAAACCGTACTTCTCCGGCTATAATCCACACTTCTCCAGCTATGCCCCCAAGCGACTGACGCCCGAACTGCGCAAGGATATGGAGGCGATGCTGACCAAGCATCACGAATGGAACAAATTAACAGATACTACCCTATGGATCCCCTTGCGCCTCTTCCTCGACAAAGGCCAGCTCTGGAAGTACGCCCGGCTAGCCAAAGACAAAAACACACAGCCCCCCAGTTCCCAAACATTCCCGCGCGGCTCCCTGATCCTTCCTCTGGATGATGTGTCGGCAGCACCAACAGAATAACACCTTAATGAAGACTCCGCTCCAAAGATTCGCGCGCGTAGCCGATAAGATCGTCTGGACGGCGATGGCCGTCAGTCTTCTCACTGGAATAATCTTCTGGGTGGCAACCGAAGCCATCCTCACGCCGGACTGGGTCGAGAGCGTAGAGATGCGGCCTACAAGAAATGACAATGCGGCGATTGCCCTCCTGAAACAAGATTATGCAACGTTGTCACAGGACGAAATCTCCGACCGCCTTTCGAAACTCCACAGCCCCGGCTTAAAGCAACGCTTAATTGAAACCTCCACGCTGGATGAACTTGAGAATGCAGACCGTGAGTTCAATAATGCTGTCACCTTCCACAACAATTTACTCTCTGCTGTCAACATCGTCTACCAACTGCTCATCGGCACCATCATCATCTGCGGACTCTTCCGGGTCAACCGAAAGCTGGCACCTCATGTACCGCGTCCCTCTTCCCTGTGCCTGATAGGCCTTGCACTGCTGTTAACGGCGTTAACCATCGGAGCAGCTTACGGAGCGGCATATCTTTTCTTCTGTATGAACGAGGATTCTCTAACATTCGTTTTGCCGCTGATAGTACTCGCGTTTATCTCGCCTGCGCTCCTTGGCGCTGGCATGGGTGCCATGCCGGGACTCGTAGAGAGGCGGCGGCAAAAGGCACGCTGCGGAGCAATCGGCGGATCAATTGGCGGCATGTTTTTCTCCGCGACAGTCCTCTATAATCCGCTCCTTGGCTTATATTCCCTACCCTTCGCTCTCTACACATGGTGGACGATTTACATCCTCCGCTCAGAGCCGGTTGCATCCGAAGTCGAAATACCCCAAGCATTCCCCCGCCGTTCTTGGAGCTGGATTCTGACTTGCATCGTTGCGCTCACATTCATCTACCGCCTCCTCCCCGTGCCCTGCGTGCCGGTCTATTATGATGACTTCACCAAATACCGCTACTACGCCCCCAAGAAGATGACGCCCGAACTACACGAAGGCATGCGCAAAACACTCACCCAAAACAACGAGTGGAATAAGTCCACTTCCGACACCCTTTGGATACGCCTCCACCTATTCCTTAACAAAGGCAAACTCTGGGACTACACCCGCCAAGCAACGGACTTGGGCAAACCACAAAAAGAACCACGCTATGAAGCCCGCTAAACACTTCTTTCGAAGGTTCACCCCTGTAGCCGATAAAATCATCTGGGTAGCACTAGCTGTTGCTTTACTCTCTGCATTAATTTTCTGCGGCGCCAACGAGGCTGTCATTATCCCATGCAGTGTAGAAATGCGGTATAGCGGGAAAGATGTCGGACTGCTCTGGAATCTTCAGCAGGACTATGAGACACTATCGCAGGATGACATCGCAAGCCGCCTCTCTGAGCTTTATAGCACCGGCTTAATGCAACGCCTCCTCAAAACGCCAACGCCCGATGCGCTTGCATCTGCAGAAGATGAACTCGCCCGCTATGTCAAGCTTTTGAAATACTTCATCACCATCACCACGCTTGCTGGAATGTTGTCTATCGGCGCTCTCTTTCTCTGCGGGCTCTTCTGGCTCAACCGTAAACTGACCTCTCACGCACAAAGTCCATCACCTCGCCGCCTAGCCGTTGCTACGCTGTCACTCTTGTCACTCAGCGGACTCGTCACTGCAATAACTGTCGGGATACTATGGTTGTGCAGATGGTTGCTCCACAAGTATAGCCTCCCCGGCGGTTATTTACTTCTACCGTTTTGCTTCATCCTGTCAATCCTGCTGCTAAGCTTTTTCGGAGCTTGCGTAGGCGCCATACCGGGATTCGCAGAACGGTTACGCCGTAAAAAAATCTACGGAGCTATTGGCGGAGCAGTCGGCATCACACTCAGCGCTTTCGGTGGAATCATCGGTGCCAACCTTGAGGACGGCCTATTCATCGCGCCATTCATACTCTACACCTGCTGGACGATCGCTATCATCATCTCCGAGCGCAACACTCCAGAGGCCGAGCCTCCTCAAGCATTCCCTCGCCGTTCGTGGCAGTGGATGCTCGGCGGCATCATTGTACTTACCGCACTCTACAACTTCCTCCCCGTTCCTTGCGTTCCTGTTTACTACGAACACACAACTCAACGCCTCTGCTATGCCCCCAATGAAATGACGCCCGAACTGCGCCAAGGCATGAGCACGACTCTCACCCAATACAACGAGTGGAACAAATCCACATCCAATATCCTCTGGATACGCCTCCACCTTCTCCTCGACAAAGACCTCCTCCGCAACTACACCCAGAAATCAGACGGCTGGGGTGTGCCACAAAACAAGGAGCCGTACCATGAAGCCCGCTAAACACCTCATCGCCCTCTGTCTCTTGCCAATACTCTTAGCCGGATGTGCTGCGCTGAACATGTCTGCCCCTCGGACTGAATGGATGCTTGTGGAAAGCGTCCAACACACAACTAATGCAGATGACGCCACACGCCCTTCATTTTTTGAAGCGCCTGTTCCGACTGACACACAGCATACGCCTGCGGCACTCTCGACGAAGCCCCGCCTCATCGCTATTTGTCGTGTGACAGGCAGTCCTACGTGGATCATCGACGATGGCCGCACCGGCATCCGCATTTACGAGCGCCCCGCCAACTTCCCCGAAGGGCGTCACACCATCAGCCGTCTCCGTTCCGCCCAGCTCGACAACTACACTGGCCTCAACCGTCAACCCGTTGTCTGGACGGAATACAACGACCGTCCCGCCTGTTACATCAACATCCCGCTCATCCGTCAGCAAACCCCTGCACTTCACGGCATCATCCTCGACGACGGCACCACCGGCATCACCCTCACCATTCCCAAGACCGATTGGGGCGGCTCTGAACCCGACCCCATCCACGGCGGAGCACTCGACCTGCGTCCCATCGGCCAAGCTTCCACCTTCAACGCCCTACGCAAACTCATTCCAACCGCGAGGTAATACCATGACCACACCTAAACTCCTCCCACTCGCCTGCGCCCTTCTCACTCTCAGTCTTGCCGGCTGTTGTAGCTTTGGAAATTATGGGCCTCCAAGCATTGGTGAAGTTTCAAAGAAAACCGGCAAGCCTGAATCGCGGTGGATACTACTGGAAGAGAGTCAGCCCACCGTTGACGCTACGGTTTCGACGCAACCGCCTTCCTATCACCTGTTACATAAAATGCCAGAAGCGACCTGTTGGATTATCGACGAAGGTTATATCACGCGGGCGTATGAATTAAAGCGGGGCGATGGCTATGTGAGCTTGATAGACAAGTCCAAGATCAATCATAACCAACTGCTTGATAATGCCGTCACCGCGCACCTCACCTACAAAGGCAAGCCCGCCTACTATTTCAATGTGTGCAATGCGAAACGCAGTCTCCCATTCGTTACGTTCTATATCCTCGACGACGGCGACGAAGGCTTCATGGGCATAATGCCGGGGGCAGAGATTAGTGAAGATCGCGACCATTACTGGCGCTGGCCTGTATTCATCATCAACAATGACAACATCGTGCGCGAAGCCCCCAGCTTGGCCGAACTGACGAAGTCCCTCAAGGCGAAACCTCTCCCTGAATCCTCCGCCAAGCAAGGAGAACAGCCATGAAGAGATTCTTTTCATATCTTAGCATTTGCGTAACAACCATTGCCATAGTGCTCACTTTGCTCGGTTGCAGGCACACGAGCTGGCACACCCCGGAACTCTCGCAGCGAGTCAGCCATCTTGGCGCACCCGATTCCCGTTGGGTGTTCGTGCGCTTGCCCGACAATGTGCCGCGCGTCAAAGATACCGCCGTCAAACTCTACCTCATCTACCGCCACCCATGGGGCGAACAGCGCGCCTTCGACGATCCGCTCGTCGGCATGAGCATCGAAACCCCGGCTAAAGACTCCTCGCGTAAACATCCTCGCTACGACAGCCGCCTGCACCCACGCGCCGTCATCCCGCCTTATATTACGCTCACAAATTATCCCGCGCTGCGCTCGACCTACGAAGGCAAGCCGATTCAATATCTCAATGCCGACCGCCTTTCTGAAACCTTAAAAATATCGGCCGTTATTTTTGACGATGGACGCGAGGGACAATTCCATCCTTGTCCCATTGATATCTCGCGCGAAGAAATTACCGCCATCCATTGGGGCCTCGGCAGCGTTGTGGCGGAGGGGCGAACGTTTGAAGAGCTGCAAGGCAAGCTGAAGGATGTGGACTTGAACCAGCTCCGGCAACCGCGCCGGTAAAGGCCATAAAGCTTGCGCCTAGTATGCCCGCAATAAAACAGGCCCTTTTGCGTCTATAGAATAACATGGGCGCGTCCTTGAATATATTTGCCCGCTTTGGGCGTTACCTTGCGGCGAAATGTATGCCGTGGGGTGAGGTTGGTGCACTTGCCGCTCTAACCGCGAAAACCCATACGGGGTTTTGTAAAAACCTGTATAGGTTTTGTACGAAACCCGTATAGGTTCTGGATGAAACCCGTGTCGGTTTTTGACAAATCCGATATAGGTTTTAACATTCACACGGGCATCGCACACATCTCCCGTATCTTTCTCTTGTTGCTTTTCCTTGTGTGCGTCAGCAGGTAGGGCGACGCTCGCCGAGCACGCCGTACGGGTAATGATTGTGTGTGGGTTTGCGGGCGACGGTGTGGATGCGGCGGTTTCGGCGAAACCTGCCCTACCTTTTAAGAGTAGGGCTAACGCGGACAATTTTCTACGCGTTTAGCCCCCCAACTTATCACCTCTGACTTATCACTTATTACTTTTCTCTTCCATTACTTATTACTCTCTTTTAGGGATGGGATATGCTATACTACGCGCACATATGGCACACTTTTGGTATTGGCTGGTTTTGGGCGTGAGCGCCTATTTGTGGGGATCGATCCCTTACGGCTTTTTGATTGCACGCATGAATGGCGTGGACATCCGCACCGTGGGCAGCGGCAACATCGGCATGACAAACGTCTACCGCTGTGTCGGCAAGACTGCGGGGATTGCGACATTCATTTGCGACCTGTTCAAAGGTTATGCAGGCGCGGCTTTGCTCGCGCCATTGCTGCTGCGCTTCATCTCCGGGCCGGCGGACACGCTGGCGGCGTCGGTCTTTGCAGGTGCGTTGACGGTGGTGGGGCATAACTGGACGTGCTTCTTGGGCCTCAAAGGGGGCAAGGGCGTGGCGTCGAGCTTGGGTTTGCTGATTGGTTTGGCGCCAGCGGCGGCGGGGATTGCGGGACTCGTGTTCGTCGTGCTGTTCATCGCGTTCCGCTACATCTCGCTTTCATCAATCGGCGCGGCCGCGTCGATTATCGTCTCGTCGTGGTTCTTGTATAAAGGGGCGCCATTATGGTTCCCGGGCGTGCTGTCGCTGCTGGGAGCAATTGCCATCCTTAAACACCGTTCAAACATCACGCGGCTCTTGGCCGGCACTGAACCTCGATTCTCATTTACGCGAAAGGGCTCTCCATGAAAATTGCAATTATCGGCGATGGCGGCTGGGGCACGGCGGTTGGTTTGCTGCTCAACGGTTACGGACACCACGTCACCATGTGGGGACCTTTTGCCGACTACGTGGCTGAAACCAACGCCAAGCATGAGAATGTCAACTTCCTCCCCGGCGTGACGCTGCCCGAGTCGCTCCACTTTACCGCTGATGCCGAAGTTGCGCTCAAGGATGCCGGAATGGTTGTGCTGGCAATGCCTTCCAAATACTTTCGTGACGTCTGCACCCGCTTTGCCGGGCTGATTCCGAAGACGATACCGGTCGTGAGCTTGACCAAAGGCTTTTGTGAACAGACCCACCGCCGTATGAGCACCATCGCCAAAGAAATCCTCGACAACAAAAACATCGTCATCCTCTCAGGCCCCAGCCACGCCGAGGAAGTCGCCCGCGGACTCCCCACCGCAGTCGTGGCCGCCAGCACGAACGAGGTGCTCTCCACGCTCGTGCAGCAAACATTTTCAGGACCGCGCTTCCGCGTTTACACCTCCAACGACCCCATCGGCGTGGAGATCGGCGGCGCAGTCAAAAACGTCATCGCCATCTCAGTCGGCGCCAGCGATGGCCTCGGTTTTGGCGATAATACCCGCGCGGCGATTATCACGCGCGGCCTCGTTGAAATCACCCGCCTCGGCGTCACTATGGGCGCTAAGGCCGAAACCTTTGCGGGACTCAGCGGTATGGGCGACCTCATCGTCACCTGCACCAGCCAGCACAGCCGCAATCACGCTGTCGGTGAAGCCCTCGGCAAAGGTGAAAAGATCAACGCCATCCTCGCGCGGATGAAGATGGTGGCCGAAGGCGTTTGGAACGCCAAGATCGTCAAACAGCTCGCGGCCGAACACGCCGTCGAAATGCCAATCTCAGATACCGTCTACCGTCTCTGCTATGAAAATGAGGATGCGGCCCGGGAGGTCTCTGCACTAATGAACCGCGAAACAAAACCCGAAAGCATCTAAATGAAGAAATCCCGTAAGGGCCGCAACAGCGAACCCCTTGACCCCCATTTCAAAAAGTTCCTCACCTCCCAGCCCAAGAAAGAGCGCAACGCCTGGAAGCCGAAGAAAAAGTATCCGGACGCTGCCCCAGCCGACAAATCAGACCGCCCCGCGCGTCCGTCTGCAGATACATCCAAACGCCCCGCACGCATCTCAATCTCTGCATCGGGACGCCCCACGCAATCGCACGCTGACAGACCGGCACGTCCCGCACGTCCCTACGCCGACAAGCCTGAACGCGGTGCACGTACTGAACGCGGTGGCGCTCCATTTAAGAAAGCTGGTGGTGCGCCCTTCAAGAAAGGCGCCAGCTCCGAACGCCGTCCTGCACGTCCTTACGTACACGGCGCTCACGGCAAAGACCGCGATGACGATGGCGTGATGGATCTCGTCCACGACACCTTTGAACGCAAAGCCCGCGTCCGCACAGAGTCCGGCCGCGACATCCAGTGCGAAGGCGCCTTTGATCTTTTGGTACAGCCGCTCAAGCGTGCCATCACTGAACAAGGCTACGTCACGCCCACGCCCGTGCAAGAGCAGACCATGCGTCCGCTCCTCGCCGGTAAAGATGTCCTCGCCTGTGCACAGACCGGCACCGGCAAAACCGCCGCGTTCACGCTGCCCATCCTCAACCACCTGATGGTGGACGAGATGACTCTCCGTCCTCGCCGTCCGCGTGCGCTTATCTTAGCGCCAACGCGCGAACTCGCCGCACAGATCGATGCCAGCGTCCATGCGTACGGACGTCACTTGCGCTTCCCTCACGCCATGGCCTTTGGCGGCGTGAGCATCAACCCGCAGATATCCACCCTCAGCCGCGGTGTTGCCGTGCTGACCGCCACGCCGGGGCGCCTGCTCGACTTGATCAAGCAAAAGGCCGTCTCGCTCGACGCGATTGACTTCTTTGTGTTGGATGAAGCCGACCGCATGCTCGACATGGGCTTTCTGCCCGACGTCACGCGCATCATCGACCAGCTCCCCGTCAAGCGCCAAACGCTCTTCTTCTCCGCGACATTTACGCCGGAGGTGACCGAGCTGGCCAAGAAGCTTTTCAAGACAACACCGGTCGAAGTACGCATTGCGCCCGAGTCGCCCACGGTTGATCGGATTGATCAAGTGGTGATGTATGCCGACCCCGACAGCAAGATGGATGTGCTGACCAACCTGCTCGGCACCAACTCGTGGGACCGCGTACTGGTATTTGTGCGGATGCGTCACTCGGCCAATAAAGTGGCTGAGGCATTGACTAAAGCCGGCATCAAGGCGGAGGCGATTCATGGCGACAAGAGCCAAGCCGCCCGCACCCGTGCGCTCAGCGCGTTCAAGGCCGGAAAGATTAAAGCCTTGGTCGCAACCGATATCGCCTCGCGCGGTATCGACGTCGAACGCATCACGCATGTGGTGAACTTTGACATGCCCGACGAGGCCGAATCCTACGTCCACCGCATCGGGCGCACCGCCCGTGCCGGAGCGGATGGCAGCGCAGTCTCTATCGTTGCGCCACGCGACAAGCACTACCTGCAGGAAGTCGAGAAGTTCATCAAGAAGCGCATTCCCGTCAACACCGAACATCAGTGGCACTCGTCCGACGCCCAGCACGCCAAAGGCGCCGATGCACGTCCGTTGCCCCGCCGTCAGTTCCGCTCCAAAGGCCGGAAGTAGACTGCGTTACGTACGCGGCTTGAAACGGTATTCGCCCAGCACGTTGTTGGACTGCATCCCATGCGCGGTGATCACAAGTTCGCCGCCTTTGATGCGTCCTTCAATGACTGTCGCCTGCTTGTCGGCATCTGTTAGCGAGTAACCGCCGCCAACCACCTGCGCCCAACTCCGCTCCGCCGTCGGCGGATCAAAGCGGTGACGGTGCATGTGCGCGGCGATGACGACCTGCACGCGGTGCTTCTCAAACAACGGGCTCCACATCCGCGCTGCCGGCCGCATCCACGCGGCAAAGCCCTCCATCGTATCACCTGTGTTGGAGTTGAGACGTTTATCATAAAGCGGAATGTGGCAGAAGACGACGATATACGGCGCGGAGTCGATCTCCGGACGCGCCAGCGCTTCGGCCAACCATTGCGTCTGCAAAGCGCGATAGGGCTCAAACCTCGCCAGCCCCGCCCATGACGGATGTGCATCAGGCTTGTCCTCGCCGGTATCCATGCCAATCAATGCCAGCTCGCCCTGACGGATGGCGAAGTTGCGCGTCAGCTCGGCATACTGCGGAGTGCGTTCAGTCAGCGGACGCGGCAGGAAAAACTCCGGCAGCTCGCGGCACGCTTCGCCGCGGCATTCGTGATTCCCCTGCGTGAGCAGTACGGGATGCTCCGCCGCAAAACCTTCGCCTTGCCCTGTGGGATTGAGGATAATACTGCCGATATCTTTGCGCGTGGCAAACCAGTCGCACACATCACCATTCCAAACCGTCACGGCGGCTTTACATTTAGCCAGCTGGGCAGCAAGTTTGACGAGTGTCTCCTTCTTGTTGTGCGTATCATTGATCACCGCGAAAGAAGAATCCGCCTTCTCGCCGGATGTGCAGAATGTATAGATCGGACTGCGCAGCAACTCCCCCGGTACAATCTTATACGGCACGGGATAATTGATTGGCACAGTCACCGTACGGTAGTAATAACGAGTGGCAGGCTTGAGTCCGGTCAAGCGCACGGAAAGCACATCGGGATCGAGGCCCTCAATCGGCAGCTGACCGCTCGCAATACGCTTAGCGTTAGCAAGATTCGATTCCTCCGACAGCTCAACAAACCCGCTCGACAACGCCGAAACACCCCATGCAATATCCATCGTCGTAGCAGCCGGATTCTGCAACATCGGCGGCGTAACAGTCCGCGCCCAATCCAACACCGGCTCTGGATTACCCCCTTCGCCCGCCTTCACATTCGCCGCCAACCCCGCAACCGCCAGCGTACTCCCCGACAAAAACCATCTTCTGCTAATCATACGACCTCCCTACAGATTCTAAACACTCAGAGCGCTTTCATTATAACAATTTCGTCCCAGCCTGTCGACCAAAAGAACCCACAACATCACACAGGACGCACGCCGTACGCAGATTCCCGAAACGTGCCACATTTCCGGACTGCATGGTTTTATTACATTGCAACCGCTACACAAATCGGCTATACTGAATCCTTTCTAAATATTGTTAAGGTAGCCTGATATGACCATGATCAATGTTGCGAAAGCCCTCGACGCCGAAGTGCTCGTGAAGGGTGAGAACTTTGATAAACAGATCAACCACGTCATCGCCTCGGACTTGATGAGCGATGTGCTGTTGGTGGACGAAGAAAACATGCTGCTGATCACCTCGCTCGCCAGTGACCAAACGCTCCGCACAGCCCAGATTGTCGGTGCCGCGGGAGTCGTCGTCGTCAACGGCAAGCCCCTGCCCTCCTCCATGTGCCAGGTCGCCGAAGAACTCGGCATGACTCTGCTCACCTCGGCGTTCACCAAATACGACGCCTGCGTCGCCGTCTCCAAAACGATGGTATGAGCCCCGCCCTGCCTATTGACGCAAAGCATCAGCCGTTGATCTTGCTGGAGCTCATCCAGCGGCTCAAGGTGCGCGATGTGATGACCAAGGATCTCTTCTGCGTTACCCGCTCAACTCCGCTGCGTGAAGCTCAGAACCTCATCCGCGAGAAGAAAATCAGCGGTGTCCCGGTCGCGGAAGAAGGCCGCCTCTTCGGCCTCATCAGCATCAACGATATCATCAGCGCGCTCGAAGGCGGCTACCTCGACGCTCCCTGCAGCAAATACATGTCCACCCGCCTCGTTGTCCTTGAAGACGACATGCCGCTCTCCTTCGCCATCCAACACTTCGACCGCTACAGCTTCGGGCGCTTTCCCGTCATCAGCCGCGAACGCGCCCTTGTCGGCATCATCTGCCAGCGCGACATCAACCGCAAGCTGCTCGTCGAGCTCACTGACGAAATCAACCGCTTGGAAGCCAAGAATCCCTCCACGACGCTTGAGACTGCGGAAGACCTTTATATCCTGCACGACTTCCCCGTCGGCAAGTTCGACTTTGAGAACGCCGGCAAAGCCGCGAACGCCATCAAGAACGCGATGCGCGAACGTAACTTTCCGCCCAAACTCATCCGCCGCGTCGCGGTGGCCGCTTACGAGCTGGAGATCAACCTCTGCGTTCACTCCGATGGCGGCACGCTCAGTTGGCAGATTTCCCACGGCAAATCGATCGTCGTCGCCAAAGACAGAGGCCCCGGCATTGAGGACGTAGAGTGGGCCTGCCGCGACGGCACCTCCACCGCTAACGAATGGATACGCTCGCTCGGCTTCGGCGCGGGCCTCGGCCTCGTCAACGTCAAGCGCGTCTCCGACCAATTTGAAATCTCCTCCAAAGTCGGCGTAGGCACCACTGTACGTTCCGTCATCACGCTCACGGAGAAACCCCAATGACCCTCCAAGACCTGATTGCTGCCGGCTTCGAAGCCATCACTGCCGCCGATGCGCAAGTTGAAATCACCGGCGCCTATACCTCCGACTTACTCAGCGATGTCATGGCGCACTGCCCCGATGGCGCGGTGCTCATCTCCGTGCAGAACCATAAGAACACCGTAGCCGTGGCAACGCTCGTCGGTGCCGCAGCCGTGCTCATCACGCACGAACGTGAAATGCCCGAGGACATGATCGAAGCCGCGAACAAGGAGGGCATCGCTCTCCTGCGCACGACGCTCGACCAATTCAACGCTTCGGTCAAGATTGCCTCCCTGCTCGGCGCCGGCTGATCGACCGGACGGCGCTCAACGTTAATATTCCCTGCGCCCATGCTCTACCGTTTCGATTTGCATATCCACTCCTGCCTCTCGCCCTGCGGCGACCTCGAAAGCGCGCCTTCGGCTATTGCGCAGCGTGCGGCGGAAGTCGGACTCAACGGCATCATGCTCGCCGACCACAACACCTCCCGCAACGCCCCCGCACTGGCCGAACACTGCGCCGCCAAAGGCATCGCCTGCCTCTACGGCATGGAGGTGTGCTCCGCGGAAGAAGTCCACGCGCTCGCCGTGTTTGATACCCTCAAGCAAGCAGAGGAAATGACCGAGCTTGTCTACGCCGCACTGCCCAAGCGCGTCAACCAACCCGAAATCTTCGGCGACCAGCCCGTAGTCAATGCGCAGGATGAAATCGAAGAACTCGAATGGCGTCTGCTGGGCACTGCCACGCGCCTGCCCATCAATGACATCGGCGAAAAGATTCATGCGCTCGGAGGACTCTTCATCGCATCGCACATCGACCGCTCAACCTTCAGCGTGTGTTCACAGCTCGGTAATATCTCCGGCGATGAAAAGTTTGACGCCGTTGAACTGACCCGCTTCGCCAAGCCTGAAGAGTGGCTCAAGCGTACGAACGGACTTTATGTGTTGCACAATTCCGATGCCCACTATCTGCATAACATCGGCGATTGGTACAACACAGCCGAGCTGCCGGAGTTCACCACAGCGGCCCTCAAGGCTCACTTCTCTAAGCCCAGCTCCATCTGACCCGTCACAACAACCTTCCGCATGCCGCCGGAAGCCGCGGATGTATCATAAATACAGAACTTGACCCACGGAAACCGCCGCGCCAACTCGTTGGCAATATAATTTTCAACAGCAACTACGTTCCCCGAGTCGTCATCCGAAAAGCCCACGCTGATCGAGCGCGACAGCTTCGCCGCACCCGTCCTCTCTAAAATATGAATCACGTGCTCAACGAAATCATTCACGGCGAATTGCTTGGACGCTTCTGCGCCACCTGAAAGCTGCACACCCATCCGCGAACGGAACGCAGGCGACGTCACTGCATGATATTTGCAGAGCGAGAGGAAGTAATTCAGTTCCTCTTCATCCGTGCCGTAAGTCTCTTGTCCGTCAAAGCAACGCCGATAACCGCGTAACGCCGAAAGCATCCGTTTACGCTCTTCGTCCGTGAGCACCCGCTTGATGAACAGGCGCACGCCCTCTTGCAACGTCGCACTGTCGTGTCCGCGTGCCGTAACGATGGCGAAGAGGCGTCCCTCGACTAACATCTCGCGGAACACATCAAAGCTCGGCAAGGGTTTATCTTCGCCGCTCAAGATGCGCTCAATCGCCAGCTCGGTATCGTGCAAAAAATGGTCGCCGCCGGTGTCGGGGTTATCTTGGAAGTCCGCAAACGCCGCCTCCCAACTGCCGCCGAGCGGGCGGTAGTTCTGCTCATCGCGCCGGATGATGCTGAACACCGCCGTCGAAACCGGATGCGCCACCCACGAGCCATCCTCCTGCTTCCGTTCCATGCGGATGCGCGTCGGCATCCTCAAGATATTATCATCCCAGTCAAAGATGTAATACTTGAAGTCGCGCTCGAGGACGCTCTCATCCACATACGGAATCATCGAAAGGGGCAACCTCCTATTATTCCAACCCTTGGCAAACCGTCAGCGCCATCGTGCCGAAAATATCATCGGCCGTGCACCCGCGAGACAAGTCATTAATCGGGCGTGCCACACCTTGTACCAACGGTCCCAACGCCGTCGCACCGGCCAAACGCTCCACCAGCTTCGCGGCGATATTGCCAGCCTGCAAGTCCGGGAAGATTAACACGTTCGCATCGCCCTTGATCACGCCATCTTTATTCTTCGACGCACCCACGGACGGCACCAACGCGGCATCGGCTTGAATCTCGCCATCAACCACAGCATCAAAACCGATCTCTGTGAACTTCTTCTCCGTCAGCTCCTTGGCCAAACGCACCTTGTCAACCAGCTCGTGCTTGGCGCTGCCCTTGGTCGAAAAACTCAAGAACGCCACGCGCGGCTGTTTCTTCATCAACGCCTTATACGTCAGTGCCGTACCATAAGCAATATCCACCAACTGCTCGGCTGTCGGATTCGGATTCACCGCGCAATCGCCGAATGCCAGCACCTCATCGCCGGATGGAGTCGGATGCTGCAAATCCATCAGAAAACACGACGACGCTACGCTGATTCCCTTACGCATACCGACACACTGAAACGCCGCGCGCAGCATATCGCCTGTCGACGCAATCGAACCCGCGACGAGACCATCCACCTTGCCCGCCGCCAGCATCATGGCTCCATAATAAATTCGCTTGGTGCGCATAGTGACAGCCGCCTCTTCGGCGGTCATGCCCTTCGCCTTGCGCTTCTCAAAAAACATCGCAGCCAGCTCATCGCCCAGCGCATCCTTTGTATAATCCATAACCGTCACACCCGCCTCGGTCAACGACAGTCCCGCCGACTTCTCCGCCGCGGCAATCTCCTCCGGCGTACCCAGCACGATAATCTCCTTACACATCTGCACCTTCTGCGCCTTCACAGCAGCCTCAATCACCCGCGGATCCATTCCCTCCGGCAACACAATCGTCTTCGCGGCGGCACGTACAGTCGGCAAAAGCTTATCAATCAAATGCATGGCAAAACCTATCTAATAAAGTTAAACAAATGAAACGCTTATTATCCCCTTCCAAGCCACTCCATGCAAGCAAAAACCCCCTCCCCCTCCAACCAATTCCCTCACATGTAAAATAAATGCGGTCTCTGATATCTCATATCTTTCTCATCGCGTCTGCCTCTCTGCCTGCACATATTTCATTCTAAATTTTAAACACAACTTCGGCTTGACTTTAGCTGCCGATCTGCTAAACTGCACTCCATGCCACGCGCTCCAAAACATATCCTCAACAACCTCTCCGAAACGCATTCCGCGCCCATTTGGCGGGGGTTGGATGCGTATGCCCGCATTGCAAATCACTCCGCCAAAAACGCTCAAAATACAGCGTCAGCTATGCCGCTTTCCGCCTAATAAATAGCCCGCAAAACGGATGAATTAAAACATTCTCCCGTTTGAGACTCCGGCCTCCCACCCGTCTCACAAATATCACACACCCGTGTCACATTTGTTTGCCACCCGTGTCACAGTACACACACACCCGTGTGACAACTCTTCCACGTCCGCAAAACAGTACTTTCACATCCGTGAAACAGTACGCACTAACCCGCGTGGGAGTACAATCACTCCCGCAGAACAGTACGCACCCACCCGTGGGACACCTGTGACGCGGGTGTCGTTTTCTTGTCCCTCCGATTTCGCCCCACACATCGCGCACGGCATTCCTCTAAACACCTTGACATGTCCTTCCGAAAATAGGATAATTCTTCCTTTACATACGTTCACCCCAAGGAGTTTGGCAATGTCGAAAACTAAAGGCTTTCTTTATGCCGAAAGTATCGCCCTAATATTGGCGATGGTGATGACGATGTCGGGGTGCCGTATACAAGACTCTGATGACGCTCGAACAGCCAAAGTTGATGGTGTGCGATATACCTATTATATTGTTGATGGCGGCGCAAGTTTTGGGGGCGGCGGTGGCGCTAAGACAGCAATACCAACCAACACGACAGGTGTTTTGAAGATTCCGTCGAAACTGGGCAGATACGCTGTCCGAGAAATCGAATTTCAGGCATTTGACGACTGTGCGGGCTTGACTGCTATCATCATCCCCGATAGCGTCACTGATATCGGGTGGATTGCGTTTTCGGGGTGCGACAGCTTAATGTCAGTCACGATTCCCAAGAGCGTTACTAGAATTGAGAAGCCCGGAAGTACATTTCGTGATTGCACCAATCTGCAAACACTTGATGTTGATCCGAACAATCCCAGCTACAAGTCTGTGGATGGCGTATTGTTTGACAAAACCGGTGCCACCCTCTTGGCTTATCCCCGCAAAAAACAGGGTGCGTATACCATCCCGGAGAGTGTTGTAACTATAGGAGAATATGCGTTTTGGGGGTGTAATGGTTTAACCTCTGTCACATTTCCGTCGAGCGTCAGAGAGATTCAAGGAAGAGCATTTTCTTCATGTACTAATTTGACGTCTGTAAAACTGAATGATGGGCTTCGCTCGATTCAAGTGCAAGCATTTGCACGATGTCCTCGACTGACCTCGGTTGCAATCCCCAAGAGCGTTGAAGAACTTTCCCTAATAACATTCGCACAATGTTATAGCCTTGCGTCAATTTCCGTAGATCCAGAGAATCCAACGTTTGAATCTATTGATGGAGTTGTCTATAAGAAAAGTGACTCGGTGATAGCCGCGTTCCCCTGCGGGCGACAAGGGGCGTATTCTGTGCCCGACACCGTATGCAAACTTTCTACTTATACCTTCTGGGGCAGCACCGGACTAACCTCGCTTGCATTACCCGCAAGCGTCAAAGAAATTGGCAAGGCACTGACTGATGATTGTCCAAACTTGACCGCGATTACGGTTGACCCCGCCAACACCAATTTTGCATCGATTGAAGGCGTACTGTTTGATAAGGCCTGCACAAATCTGTTGCTTTATCCCAGGGGGAGACAAGGCGCCTATACAATTCCAAAGGGTGTGCAGCGTGTGACATCTCTTGCATTTAAACTGTGTAATGGGTTAACTGAGGTTATAATTCCGGACGGGGTGAAAGAAGTCCAAAACGCCTCATTCTTCATGTGCACCAATCTCACCGCGGTAACACTTCCCAACACAATCGAAATTATTGGGGGTGGAACATTTTTCGGGTGTTCAAGTCTGCGCTCCATTACAATCCCGGAGAGCGTCAAAACGATTGAAAGCATTTCATTTGTTAACTGCAACGGTTTAGCAGAGATAACCATTCCCAACAGCGTCACCAATATTGAGATTACTGCATTTCAAAACTGCAGCAACATCACCTCCGTTGTTATTCCGCCCTGCGTGACGAACCTGCAAGAGACATTCCCACACTCCTACGGAAAAATTACCAACGTAGTGCGCCTCGCTGAGGTTGATGGGAAATAAGCTGACGCGGTGCGGCGGTTTCGGCAAAAGTGCCACAGGCACCTTCATAGCCCTACCTTTTGAAAACAGCACTTATTAAATGTACTACTGATTGCGTGAAGCATCCAGTAGGTAGTTGCCATCGCGGATGGTGATGGGTGCAGGGATGGTGTGTTGTGCAAAATAATCCCAGGCGGGTTGGAGTTGGTGCCAGAAGGTGTAGTGGGGGGAGTCGGCGTGGCGGGCGAGGTTTTGGGGTGTGAGGGCGAAGGGGTAGATGTGTACGGGGATTTCTTTTTGTCCGTTGTTGAGGGCGGCTTCGGCAAGGATGTAGATTTGTTCAATGGCGGGGTCGCCCATCGCAAAGCAGCCGATTGAACCGCGTTTGCCGTGGATCATGATGTAGCTGCCGGTGTAGCCGCGGGCGGTGTCGTAAGCATTGGGATAGCCGATGTTGAGCGCGAGGTGATACTGGCTGGTGGGGTGGAGGAGTTTGCGGGTGACGGCGTAAAAGCCTTCGGGGCCTTGGTTGTCGCCTTCGCGGGTTTTGGGGCCGAGGGTGCCGCTGAGGCCGAGTATGGGGAAGTTGGTGACTTCTGTCCACGTGGTTTGCTGCGGGGATTTGATGTAGAGGGTGAGGAGGCGTTCTTCTTTGAGGATGCGGATGTAGATGGGGTTGCCGGGCTGTGCGCCGAGGGATGCGAGGTTTTCGGTGTAGCGGGGGAGCCAGCGTTCGCGGGCGGTTGTGTCGCGATTGGGTTGTTGGCGGTTCATGATTTTGAAGAGCGCAGCTGCAAGGATGATGGTGAGGATGAGCAGAGGCGTGGTGATGCGGAGGCGCATGGTGAGACCTTTATGAGTTGAGTCCGGCTGGGCAAAAGTATAACGCGTTCGGGTGGCGGTGTCAATCCTTGTACGTAAAACAGCCGCTCCTAAATGGAACGGCCGTTGTGCAGTTTTTATCCGACAGGGATTAGAATCCGGGCAGAACGAAGGTGACCATGAAGCGTGCGCCCCAGTCAGGTCCGCCGCTGGGTTTGTCGAAGTAGTAGCGCCCGCCGAGCGAGAAGTTGATGGGCATCTTGCCGACACGTACCACTTTAGCGACCATGAGGTTGACGGGGAAGATTTCTTCATTGTCGTGCCAGTCGTAGGTGTATTCCGAGGTGGCCGTGACGGTGACGGCTGCCGGGAAGTGGCGCGCGACGAAGGGTTGAAGGAAGGAACGACTGACGTACTCGCGGTCGCTCTCACCGGCGAAGGACCAAGTGTGGCTGGCGAGCAGTCCGAGCGTCCAGTGCTCGAGTTCCTTCACGAACACAGCAGAGGGACCTGCGCCCCACTTGCCGCTGCCGAGGTAATCGTCCGTAGCTGTCGGTAGCAGGAAGACCGGACCGAGCCCCCAGATGGGTGTGCCCTTTTCCTTGGCAACGGGCGAGACGAAGAAGGTCTGCGTGAAGTCACCTAACCCGCTGACGCCGTTGTAGCCGAAGTTGTGCTTGTTCTCAAAGTACATGACCGTGCGCGAGATCACCGCCCAGTCTTCCGATAACGAAAAGGGAATCACGGGCTGTACCTGGAGGTAGTGATGCTGGCCGTCATCCTTCGGGCCGCCGCCGTAGTCCCAGTTGTACTGGAAGGGGACGTTGATGATGTGCGCCACAGGATTGCTCAGCTTCTTGGCAATCTCGGCATTGGACATTTCGCCTTTAGCCTGCGGTGTGGCGTTGGTTTGCACCGGAGGATTTTGAGGTTGGACTTGCTGGGCGGAGACTGTCATCGCCGCGGCGGTCAGGCAAGCGGTAAAGAGTGAGAATGAGACATGGTTCATTGATAGTTCCTAGTTGTTAAACATGAAAGCCGGAAGCAGGCGGTTCTGCGGCCGCAAAAAACAACCGGCTAAATGAGTCGCCGTAATTACGGGGTGACGATGTTGAAGTTTCTCTCGAAGGTGTCGAAGCAGTTGATGAGTTCGGTCACAGCGGCTTCGCGGCCTTCAATTACGACATCCTTGCTTTGCAACGCTTTTTGGAGCGGCAATGCCTTCATCATCAACATCGTGAATTGCAGCTTGGGTGCTTTGATCGTTGCATCAGGCGAATCGACGGCTTTGCCCTTGCGATACATCAGCACGGAGTTCTCCACCCAGAAGCCATAGGTTTGTCCGTCGGAGGCAACCCAGTTGAACTTGAGGCTTTTGCCTGCGGCTTTCTGAGCATCCAGTGTGATACCCGCAAAGTCGAAGAGCATCTCTTCCGTGAGGTTGGCAATCATGTCGATGGAGACGACGATGTTGGGATTCGGCGTCACGCCGTTGCGCAGTTCGTGAGCGCCGGTCAAGAACTCATTGCGCCACGGACCGCATTCGGCCTGATAGCCCAACTGCTCCAAAGCATCGGCTTGCAGATTGCGTGCGGCTTGATTTTCAGGTTCCGCAAAGACGGCATGTTTGAGCAGCTCTGCAACCCAACGGTAATTGCCTTTTTCATAGGCCGCCTGCGCGGTCTTCATCATGGCATCGACTCCGCCCATCGCCTCAACGTAAAGCTTGGCGACATCGGCAGGAGGCAGCGGATAAAGATTGGCGGGGTTGCCGTCATACCAGCCGATGTAGTGCTGATAGACAGCCTTTGCATTGTGGTTGACCGAGCCGTAGTAGCCGCGCATGTACCATTGTTTGTCAATCGCCTCGGGGAACTTGATCTGCTCGGCGATCTCGATGGGTGTGTAGCCTTTGTTGATCATGTTGAGCGTTTGGTCATGCAGGTATTTGTAACCGTCACGCTGATTGGCGAGGAAGGTGTTGATGTTTGCTTTGCCCCAGCGCGGCCAGTGATGCTGCACGAAGAGCACCTCGGTCCGATCGCCATAAAGCTCAATCATCTGCTCGAGCGCCTTCCACCACTTGGAGGCATCGCGCACTTTGGCGCCGCGCAGCGTGTAGAGGTTGTGGAGCGTGTGAGTCGCATCTTCGGCTGCGCAGAGCGCCTTGGCTTGCGGGAAGTACATGATCATCTCGGCGGGCGCTTCCGTACCCGGCGCCATCAGGAACTCAATATCCAAGCCGTCGATATTGCGCGTCTCGCCTGTTTTGCGGATGAGGTCGGTCGGTGCAATGATTGTCACCGTCCCGGCGGACAGCACGCCGCCAAGTCCTGAGCCTACAGCGCCTTTAGGATCAAGCGGCAATGTCGCGCCATACATGTAAACGCCGCGGCGGCTCATTGCATTGCCGGCGTAGACGTTCTCAGAAACGGCTTCTTCCATAAAGCCTTCAGGAGCCAGCACGGCGACCTTGCCGGCGTTCACGTCCTTCTCGTCGATCACGCCACGCACGCCCGCAAAATGGTCAATGTGCGAGTGGGAGTAGATCACAGCCTTGACGGGGCGCTTGCCGCTCTTGGGCTGTTCGACGTTCTCATAGTATAACTGCAACCCTGCGGCAGCAGTCTCTGTCGCAACGAGCGGATCAATGAGAACCAAACCGGTCTTGGTCTCAAGGATGGTCATGTTGGAGAGGTCGATGCCGCGGATCTGATAAATGCCATCAACGACTTTGAACAGCCCATTCTTGATGTTCAACTGCCCTACCCGCCAGAGGCTGGGATTGACAGTATCGGGGACGGTATCTTCTTTCAAGAAATCAAACGCGGTCACATTCCCGACGATTTTGCCATCGGCCGTTTTGGTCGGTATGGCGTAGGCTTTAATCAAGCCACGGGAAGCATCTTCGTAATCCTGACGGTCGGCAAAGTTCAACTCCTGATGAACCTTCTTATTGGCGTCTTTGGTGAACTGCGTCGCGTCCTTCTGAGGGACTGCCGCATAGAGCGAACCCGTTGCAAGCAGAACGGTCAGTCCTGCGGTGCACGTGTAATACATCATCTGCTTCATGATACTCTCCTTTTTTCGTGTTAATCGGCTGAGGGAAAAACCTCTCAACCGCCTGTAAAATCACCATTCGATTCATCACAACCCGGGCAGTACAAACGTGACCATAAACCGTGCACCCCAGTCGGGACCGCCACTGGGTTTGTCGAGGTAGTAACGGCCGCCGAGCGAGAAGTTCACGGGCAGTTTGCCGAAGCGGACGACCTTGCCCAAGGTCAGGTTCAGCGGAAAGAGTTCTTCGTTGTCGTGCCAGTCGTAGGTGTATTCCGACATGAATGTCAGCGACATCGCGTGGGGTAAATGACGGACAACGAATGGCTGCAAAAGCGTGCTGTTAACATAGTCACGGTGACTGTCACCAGCGAAGGACCATGTATGGCTGGCGAGAATGCCGAATGTCCACTGATCCAACTCTTGCACTAAAATAACAGAAGGGCCTGCGCCCCATTTACCGGCGCCAAGGTGATCATCGGTTGCGGTGGGCATCAGGATTTCGGGGCCAATGCCCCAGCGTAGTTCACCGGGTTTGCTCACCGGCGAGAGAAAAAATGTCTGCGTGAGATCGCCCAGCCCGCTCTTGCTGCCGTAGCCGAAGTTGTGTTTGTGTTCGAGATACATTAGGGTACGCGAAAGCACAACCCAGTCGTCATTGATCGGGAGTGGAATGATGGGTTTGATTTCGACGTAGTGATGCTGGCCATCATCTTTGGGCCCGCCGCCGGTGTCCCAATTATATTGCATCGGCAGACTAATGAGATGGGCGATCGGGTTGCTGAGCTTCTTGGATATCTGCGCATCCGAAAGACCTGCCACGGTGAACTTGGCGTACTCGTTCGTCTGCGCGGGCGGCGTGTCAATCGCCGGCTCGGCCCGAACAACCGCCCCCAAAAGCAGGAGCAGCAGGAAGGAGTTTCGAATGACGTGTTTCGTCATGAGCACCCTTAGAAAAGGCACCCCGGAGAACGGGCGGCGGCGATGCGGCAGAGTCTCCGGGGTCTCCAACAACTATCTGCCGTTATGGCGTGACGATGTTGAAACTGGAGGTGAACTTATCGAGACAGCCGAGGAGTTCGACCACGGCCTTTTGATTGCCCTCCACTGTGACGGACTTGCCCTGAATGGCTTTTTCAAGCGGCGTGACATTCATCAGCAGCAGCGAGAACGGGAGCTTCGCCGTTTTGATCACGGCATCGGGCTTCTCGAAAAGTTTGTCCTTACGGTACATGAGCACGCTGTTTTCTATCCAGAATCCGTACTTCTGTCCTTCGGGAGAGATCCAGTTAAATCGGAGGTTTTTGCCGGCGGACCTCTCGGAGTTGAGCGTGATGCCTGCGTAGTCGAAGAGCATTTCTTCCGTGAGATTGGAGAGCATGTCGACCGAGACTAACGTGCCCAGGTTCTTCAACGTTTGGTTGTGACGCAGTTCATACGCGCCGGTGAGGAACTCGTTGCGCCAAGTGCCGCATTCGGCCTGATAGCCCAGCTGTTCAAACGCATCGGCCTGCAAGTGGCGCGCGGCTTGGTTGGTCGGGTCGGCAAAGACCACGTGCTTGAGAAGTTCGGCCACCCAACGGTAATCGCCTTTGTCATACGCGTCCTTCGCGGTCTTAATCGCGGCATCGGCTCCGCCCATCGCGGCGACATAGCGCTTGGCGACTTCGGCCGGCGGCAACGGATAGAGGTTGGCGGGGTTGCTGTCATACCAGCCCAAGTAGTACTGATAGACGGCCTTAGAGTTGTGATTGAGCGAACCGTAGTAACCGCGCATGTACCATTGCTTATCGATCTCAGGAGGGAGCTTGATCTGCTCGGCGATTTCGATTGGCGTATAACCTTTGTTCATCAGGTTGAGCGTCTGGTCGTGGATATACTTATAACCGTCACGCTGATTTTCGAGGAAGGTCTTGATGCTGGCATTGCCCCAACGCGGCCAGTGATGCTGAATGAAGAGCACCTCGGCCTTGTCGCCATAAAGCTCCAGCATCTGTTCCAGTGCCTTCCACCACTTGGAGGAATCACGCACTTTGGCACCGCGCAGGGTGTAGAGGTTGTGCTGGGTGTGGGTGGCGTCCTCCGCCGCGCAAAGTGCCTTGAACTGCGGGAAGTACATGATCATCTCGGCAGGTGCTTCGGTTCCGGGTGCCATCAGGAATTCAATGTCGACACCGTCGATCTTGCGCGTCTCGCCGGTTTTACGGATGATGTCGTTCGGCTGAATGATCGTCACCGAGCCAAAAGCCATCACCATGCCCAAACCGCAGCCGACGCCGCCCTTGTCGTCGTGCGAGAGCAGTCCGCCGTACATATAGGTCGTGCGCATGCCCATGGCACTGCCGGCATAGATGTTCTCCGAGATGGCCTCTTCCATAAAGCCTTCCGGAGCGAGCACGGCAACCTTGCCGGCCTTCACGTCCTTCTCATCAATCACGCCGCGCACGCCACCAAAGTGATCCGCATGCGAGTGCGAGTAGATGACGGCCTTGACAGGACGCTTGCCGCTCTTGGGCTGCTCAACGTTTTCATAATACAGTTTCAACCCGGCGGCGGCTGTTTCGGGAACCACCAACGGATCAATCAGGATCAGCCCCTCTTTACCTTCGATGATGGTCATGTTGGAAATATCAATACCGCGCACTTGATAGACGCCATCAACCACCTTGAACAAGCCGTTCTTGATGTTCAGCTGGGCAACACGCCACAGGCTGGGATTGACAGTATCGGGCGCGGGATCCGCCTTGATAAAATCAAACGCGGTGATGTTATGAAGCACCTTTCCGGACGCATCCTTTGTCGGCATGGCGTAGGCTTTGATCAAACCGCGGGAGGCATCTTCGTAATCCTGACGGTCGGCAAAGTTCAGCTCCTGCAGGACTTTTTTATTAGCGTCCCGAGTGAACGGTGTGGCGCCCTTTTGTTCGGGCGACGCCAGTAGCGTAGAGCCGGCAAAGAGCGCAACGGCTCCGGCTCTCATCAACGCGACAGTGTTAGTTTTCATTGCTTGACTCCTTCCTGACGGGGTTTGTGACTCAGAACAACTCGGCTAATCTTCTTGCGAAGAAGGGGCAAATAGTAACCTTTTTCTGGAAAAAGACCAGCTCAAACTCTCACTTTCGCAAAATATTTAAATGCCGCCTAGTACAACAACATCTCTCAAACAACTCGGCATCACTCATCCCGAAGCTGCTTTCAACCAATAGCCATGCGGGTTCAAAGCAAACCGTTGCTCGCAGGATCCCCTCGCTTTTCGACGGCCTGTAATCCGGCAAACTGTCCCTCCTGAGATTTCTCTCCAACACATCATTTCCTGTTTATAACGGCCATAGGGGGTGTATTCATGCGCGATTACACCCGTAATCACGCGTGACTACGCCTGTCATTGAAGTTGGGGGTGCTTCTGCCTGCACAACTTAAAAGATGCAAGCGGCAAAAACAAAACGGACGCCGGGTGGCGTCCGCTTGTTAACCATAAATAATGGGAGAGTTTTACTTGCTCAGCTCGTCGAGCTTATCTTTGACAGCTTGGCCCCAGATTTCATAACCTGCAGGAAGAGGATGCAGCAAGTCCTTCATAATATCGGTAGACAATGTCGCGCCATCCGACTCCAAGAACTTGGCATTGATGTCGTAGAAGATTACGCGCTTGCCATCGGCCAGCAACGGCAGATCGGCATTGACGTGCGAGTTCTTCACGCGGAAAGGATCCGACGCCAATGCTCCACGCGGGAAGATCGGCAGCAGCAACACCTTGGTATCAGGGGCCTTCTCTTTCAACAGGTCGAGAATCGCCTTGACGCCTTCAAACGTTTCCTTCGCTTGATTGCTGCCGACATTGTTCGTGCCAATCATCAGCATGATGACCTTGGCATTAACCTTCTTCCAGTTCACGCGTTCGATAATCCAAAGCGTGTGCTGCGTCTTGTCGCCGCTATTGGCCAAGTTCAGAATTTTCTTATCGCCGAAGTATTTCTTGAACTGTTCTTTGCCGGCACCTTCCCAGCCATGCGTAATCGAATCGCCCATAAAGACGATCGGATAACTATCCGCTTCCGCCTTGCGCATCTTATCGGCCATGCGTCCTTCCCACCACGGTTCTTTCAAACGGTCGGCAGGCTGAGTGGCGGTGTTAGCAAAGATCGAGCTCGCTGCCAAACAGCAGGCACCCGCAAGCAAAACTAATTTCTTCATCAGTGCAAATCCTTTCTTTATATGCAGATTACTTGCTCATGGATTCGAGCTTGTCTTTCACAGCCTCGGCCCAGATTTCATAACCGGCAGGCCCGGGGTGCAGGAAGTCATTCATAATGTCCTTGGACAGCGTCGCGCCATCCTTCGGCGACAGCAGCTTGGCGTTGATGTCCCACCAAACCACATTCTTGCCATCGCACAAAGTCGGCAGCATGGCGTTGACTTGGCTGTTGCGCACACGCGTCTGGTCGGACACCTTGTCACGCGGGAAAATCGCCAGCATCAGCACCTTCGTGCCGGGGGACTTCTTTTGAATGCGCTCGAGGATGGCCTTGATACCATCGAAGGTATCCTGCGGCGATTCTTCGTCAAGCTTACGGTGGCCGGTGTTGTTGGTGCCGATCATCAGCATCACCACGCGCGGGCTCATTGTCTTCCAATCTAACTGATCAATCACCCACAGCGTATTCTCCGTGCGGTCGCCGCCGGTGGCTACGTTGAGTATCTTCTTATCGCCGAAATACTTGTTGTAAACGCCCTTGCCTGCGCCCTCCCAGCCATGCGTGATGGAGTCGCCCATAAACACGATGGGGTAGGCTTCCTGCTTGGAGGCATTGAAGCGTGATTGGATGCGGTCGTTCTGCTTCGGCAACGGGGTTGTCGAGAGCGTGCTCGCCGATACTGCCGCGGCACAGAACAAACAAACTGCGATTGAGATTTTCTTCATGATTGCATTCTCCTACAAAGAAACCGGCGGCATGAAGAGCCACTCCCCTGCCGCCGGATGATGATTAAACAGATTAGATCTTCAGGTTGGCAAAACGATCGTCAACCTTGCCGGGCACCGGCGCCACGTTCTCAGGACCGGGCATCTTCACATCTGCTTCGCCTTCGAAGTCGATGGCAGCAGGTGTCGCGTTCATGTTGTAAAACGCGGAGTCCTTGTTCGTCAAAAGATCGGACAAGCGGACGGTCTGGCCGGTGTAAGCCGAGATGCGTCCCATGATGCCGCAAGCTGTGGACATCGCGACGTTCTCGCCTTCGTTCAGCACATCGCCCGTCAGAATGCCGTTGAGCAAGTTGGCGTGCTCGAGAACATAAGGATTCTCTTCATTTTGATCCGTGACAAAGTTCAGCTTCTTAATCTCAGGCAATGCAATCGCTTCTTTGCCGCGCATGATTTTGCCGCCGCCGGAGATGAATTCATCAGCTGTGCGGAACTCTTCACCCACGCGGTGAGACGTGCCGGCCATCTGACGGCACATGCTGTGGATATGCACGCCGTCGCCGAAATCAAAGTCGATGCTGAAGAAGTCGTACTGATTGCCGCTCACGCGGCGGGCACGGCCGCCATAACCGCAGGCCATCTTGGGATAACGTCCCATGAACCAGTTGGCCACGTCGATGTTGTGAACGTGTTGCTCGACGATATGGTCGCCGTTGATTTCAGTCCAGTTCACCCAGTTGGCCGCCAAATAAGCAGCATTGGATTCGCCCTCCTCACGCACGCGGACGAACGGAACGTTACCATTCCAATAAATCGCACCGCCAAGAATCGGCCCCACTTTGCCTTCAGCCAGCAACTGTGCCTGACGCAGGTAGGAGTATTGGTGACGGCGTTGAGTGCCGGCCACGATGGAGAGTTTTTTCTTCTTGGCTTCTTCAGCCGCCTGCAGGAACTGGCGTACGCCGACCGGGTCAACAGCGACTGGCTTCTCGGCGAACACGTGTTTGCCGGCCGCAACAGCCGCCAGCGTGTGGATCGGACGCACATAAGGCGGCGCACCGAACACGACGATGTCGCAATCCGACTCCATCACCTTCTTATACGAATCACCGCCGCCAAATGCATACTTCTGATCACAGCCGAACTGTTTGGCAGCACCCTGCGCGCGGCCAAGGAAGAAGTCCGCCACTGCGACGACTTTCGCCTTCTGGCCCAGCATCTTCGCAGCCTTGATCAGCTGATCTGTTGCACCCTTGCCACGGCCGCCGGAACCGACAAGGCCGATCTTGAACTCACGCGCAGCCCCCTGCGCGCTGACGATGGACGGCGCCGCCGCGATTGCCGAGGCGAGCGCTGTATGCTTCATGAAGTCTCTTCTGTTTGTCATTGTACTATCTCCCTTATTAATGTGAGTAAATTGAATTACGCCTGCGCCCACTGCTCTTCCAGCAGCTGCTTCATGGCGAGGATCTTCTCGTTGCGCCAAGCATCGGTAAGTTCCTTGTCCTTCTTTCCGAAGCCGCCCTCAAAGCTGACCGCGCCGCGGTAACCGATCAGCTTCAAACCTCTGAAGCCATCGACGTAATTATCCGCATCGCCATCCATGCCCGGCACCTGACGGGACCTCAACGACGCCACATGCACGTGCGTCAGCAACGGTCCGCCGGAAATGAAGGCACCCATAAAGCTCGTCTCTTCCTTGCTCATATGCCAGAAATCGCCCATGACCGAAGCACCCTTGCCAATATCCCGCGCCATCGACGCGCCATCCGCCACTTGACGGAGGAACTTGGTCTCACCGCGCTGCAGCGGCTCCAGCACGATTGTGCAGTTGTGGCGCGCAGCATACTCCGCCAGCTCCTTGCCGGTGTTCGTGACAAAATCCTCCCGCAGCTCTGGGAACGGCAGTTCCGGCTTGCTGCGTGCGGGACAGATAATCAAGCCAACGCCCTTGAGTTCGCCGGCCTTCTCAATATAAGGCTTGAGACGCTCCACCTCTGCTTTACGCGCGGCAGGGTCGGCCTTCGACAAATCACTCGGTCCGCACAGCGTGGCAACGAACAGTTTGCGCCCTTCCATCGCCTTGGCGAACTTGTCCGCAGTGTTCTTGATCCAGTCTTCGTAGCTGGGCAGCTCAACGGCCTTGAAACCATTCTGCTCCAGATAGTCGAGCTTCTCGTTGACTTCCTTACCGGGGATACCGCCCCACTGCAAACACAAATTCAATTCAGCCGGTTTGGCCGGCGGCACGAGTTTCGGCATACCTGCTCCACATTCACACGCCTCGGCGCCCAACGCTTGATTTGCGCCACACATAGCCACAGCACCCCCAAAGGCAGAAGCCTTCAGAAAATTGCGACGGTTCATTTTTTGCCTCCCCTATACGCTATACGACATGAAATACAAAAGTCTAGTTATTGTATCATTCCCCAGAGGCGAAGTCAACCGCAGAAACGCGACTAGCGCACTTCTAATTATTCACTTTGAGCCAGCAAGCTCATGCGGTCGGCACCTTCTGGGAGCGCCGACGTCCCCGCCGGCATTATGTGCGCGTTAGCCCTACTTCCCAAAAGGCAGGGCTAGAAAGTGCCCGTGGCACCTCGTCGAGCGCGCCGCACCGCATCAGCCGTACATAATCAGGCTCGACGACTTTGACAAAGTCGCCAAGCCTATTCCCCCAACCCGACTTCGTCGGGGATGTTACCCGCCACACCACTATTCTCCGCGTGAACTTCCCCCCTGTACGCGTCAGCCTCTTCGTGGACTACTTCGCTTTCACGCGCCTCTCGCAAAATAATTCTCAATCACCAGAGGAGTCAGCTGTTCGACCATTTGATCAAACTCAGCGTCATTAAACGCGAGGCCAATACTCCCAAAGCTCTCTCTTCCAAAGAAATCCTCTGTTGAGACAGGATAGTGGAATACTTCGGCGGGAGTTGACGTAACCGGTTTTCGCCCACTCAACTCAAACAATGCATTCTTCTGTTCTACCCATCTCCCCGACGGCGGTATGACAAACGGCTCATTGGTTGCTTGAGGCACCCAAACATAAGCTGCATCTAACAACCCCGCCTTCATCGCACGAGTTTGAAGCTGAAGCACCTTTGCAAAATAATTCTTGCAAATAGCCAACCCCTCAGGATACTCCATTGCCTCTGTAATGAGATGAGTTACAAGTAAATCACCATAATCCCGAAGCTGCCCCTCCAGCTGCTCCCTTGTGACAGACTCCCCAGCCTCTGCATCCACCTAGGTTACAAACCTGACCCAGTCACGGCAATACGCCAAATGATCCTTTGACGGCGCAGTCTGAGCCGCCTGAATGTGTTTGGACTGATGCGCCCTTGCGATATGAAAAACTTCCCCCGCAGCAGCCACCCACTCATGATAAATCGACACCAACTCCTTTGTACTCCCCAACGGCTTTTCAGACTTCAGCTGCGCCTCCAAACCGCCAACCACACATGCGCCCACCCCAACAATCACCCCGCCGTCGCCAGCAAACTCATCTCACTACTACCCTGCAACATACCCAAGCCTCCTTTCGCTTTCAAACACTCCCTATGGAGCCCATTTATAATGAAACTATCATGCTGTCAAAAACACAGGCTAATAATCTAGACCCATGCACCAATTTCAAGCAACAAAAACTCAGACTTCTTCTCTACACAAGATTTAACACATCGTTGGCAGCTTCTCCAATTTTCATTCGCGCTTGTGCGGCACTGTAAACAGCATCCTTTTGCTTCTTGCCAATCAATCTTCGTATTCTCTCCGGAGGCAAAATAATTTTAATTTTTCTTAAATCACATGAGCGAATACTCTGCAAAATTGAACCACTCGAAATTCTTTCCAATTGCATCTGCCCGTACTCTGAGTTCAGAAATGCAACAATGTAATAGGGATCTATCCCCGTTTTTAGCTTAATATTGATTAAAAACCCAGAAGCCACCGCGCTCTTCAAGTCCGGCGGAATGTTTGCGGCAATGCCTGAATTGCCCGCTCGTGTCATTACAATCGACCGCTCATTCACCGTATTTTTTATAACATCACGGTCAGATTCCAATGATTTTTTGATGTATTTGAGATTCTCGAAATTTATGCCTTCTTTCGTTATACTTTTCACGAGAATGTAAGGAATTCCGTGTTTTTTTTCGACGTAAATCGAGGCATCATCAATGTTTGCGCCGTTATGGCAAGATGCAATGATACTATCAAAATCCACAACTTCATACTTTGAGGTTTTTATTTTCTCCAAATTACGTATATATTTTTTCAAATAACGTTTAGCGATGAAACTACTCTCTAACGAATTTTGTGCAAGAAAAAAGTTTAAAGCATTTTCCTTTCTCTTGCTATAAATTTCTGCAACCTTAGAAATATCGTCCTTTTCAATCGGTCGTCCTTTTTTGTCATGTCCACAATGTTCATTTATTGAAATAAAAATATCTTTCTTATTTTTTGTCCCTTTTCGTATGAAAAGGACGCTTGTATTGATAGTTACATTTGGGCTAAATGTTTCGAAAGGGAGCTCAACAATGGAAAATAAGTGCCCCTTCGTCAATATATACTGTCGAAGATACTCCTCTTGCTCATTCCCCAAAACACCACTTGGCAAAACCATCGCCATTCGCCCACCTTCTTTCAACAGAGCCAAACATCGCTCAATGAACAATATTTGCGGTTCCTCCTTTTCTTTGACTTTGGAGGTCTTAAACCATTGGCCACTATTTTTATCCTGCTTCCACTTATGGCCAACTTCAAATTGCTTAAGTTTTTCGACTCCGACAACGGGGATTTTACTTCCAAACGGTGGATTGGTGAGCACTACGTCGAAACTACCCATTCTAATTTTTGTCTTGGCTTCCGAACGCCAATTCACTGGATTTTCTAGGCTATCCTCACAGAAAATACCCGTCGTGCCATCGCCTATCAAATTCATATACGCTTTGGCAACTTTACTTAAAAAATAATCCTTGTCAATTCCTCTTAAATTCTGCGAAGCAACATCTATTTTTTTTCTATTTATTTCTACTTCACTCCAGCCCAATTTTTTATACTTTTCATTTATTTTTCCCCACACTGATCTTAAAGACTCCACTAAAAACCCGCCACTGCCACAAGCAGGGTCAATAATCTTATCACTTTCTTTCGGCTGTAAAATGTCAACAACCATTTTGACGACGTTACGTGGGGTAAAGAATTGCCCCTGTCCACCCTTTAAAGCATGGCCAATAAACGTTTCGAAAGCGTCAGCGACAACATCTCTTTCACTTTCCATTAGTGAATAATTTTGTAATTCTCCTACAATAAAAATCAATGAGTTTGTATCCAGAGTAATCTTATCTTCACTGTCAATGACTTCCGGCAGATTGTCTTTCACTGCTTGAAAGAGACTAAATATTCTTTGCTCAACCTCTTTGGGTTTCTCGTCAACTCCCACACGAAACTTCACCATTGCCTTAGGGGCTGTATATTTCTCGTCATAAATTTTACAAAAAATAACGTTGATAAGTTGTTGTGCCAAAACCTCGTCACGAGTTGCGCCAATTGTATTGGCGGCCAAATGGTTACGAATAGATTTAAAGATGGCCTTCAAGTTGTGTGTTGGCCGCAAGTCGGAACGAACAAATCGGCCGATATCTTCAATTCGTTGCCCAAACTTTGGCATATTAGGAATTTCTTCAAATATGACTTTCCCATTAGCCTTGATAAATTTACGCAGGAAAACTCGTTCCTCTCCATTGAACCAAACACCTAAATAGGCAGAAGAAAATGTTAAATAGTTTTCTAGTTGAGTTCTACCATCTTTACGATTTTTCTTCTTACACTCCACAATAATATACAACTCATCCTCTTCCTTTGAAGCATCAAGAAATACAGCAATATCCACAGGGTACTCTCTTTTCGCATCTGAAGGGCGAACCTTTACACGATATTGCGGATGCGTCTGAATATGCTTTTTCGGATAGCCATAATCTTCAACCAACTGCTGTGCAAAAACTTGTACAGCTTCAATCTCTTCCGGGGTTGCATTTACTTCAATCCCCGAAATATAGTCCGTCAACACTTCTTCCATTCGTGCCATATCAGATGTCTCCTAAAACGAATTTTAAAGGTTCATGCCTAAAATTAGAGCATATTTTCTCTGAACGGAGCTAAGAGTAGCAAATAAATATCTTCTTGTCGATGATTAAATGGTCACGCCATCCCTTTCAGATAAAGATTGAACAGTTTGGGGTGCATCCACGGAGTTCCACCAGCAAAATAGGACTCCCTCCTTCATGCTCAAAGAGCTCCACCAAAGCCTACAGGAATTCATTAAGAGTGGCGTGCCAAAACGGCAACGCCTATCCCATGTCGCTTCTGTTAGAATACTTGGTGGTTTCTTTGAACGAACGGGCGCGCGATTAAACGTGGAATATGGTAACGCCGTCTTCCACATGAGAAACGCCCTTGAGCCGATAAACTTCTCGCCTACTTAAGACAACGTCACAATGGCACCAGAAACACCCTCCCCAAAGCAAGCAAAAAATCAAAACAGATGCGCAATTCTCCATGACAGAGGCGTATGTTGCCCGTATGCGGATGTAGAGGGAAAAAATACTCCAAAAAGGTAGGGCAGGTTTCGCCGAAATCGCCGCATCGTGCTCAGCCACTCCCTCTCTTTTCTCTCTACCCGTACCTCCGTGTCTCCGCGTGAGACTTTCTCACATCTACACGCCGAATTCCCTGTTTTGTACTGAACTTCGACTGTGTACGGTTTCACTTACAGGCGTGAATGAGGCTGACTCTCGTCTGTGAGTGAAGTTGACTCACGTGCGTGATTCGGGGTTGCATACGCCTGTGAGTGAGTTTGACTCACAGGCGTGAACAGGCAGGCGGAGGTGTGGCATGGGAGGCGGATTGGCATAAAAAAAGGCCTATGGAGGGTGAACTCCACAGGCCACGGGTCGGCTAATGCCGTTAGACGATCCGAAACTCGGTCTCGCAGGCGGAGCAGCGTAGTGCTTTGTTGCGGTTCATACGCATCCGTACAACGAGCATGCAGGTTTCGTCTGCCTCAAGCTCTTTCGGAACTTCGACAGTCAAGCGGGTGGCTTTGTTGTCGAGGTAACGCAAAGCTTTGACTTCGGTACCGTCGGCCTTGACGAAGTAGACGCCCTCATCCCCCACGAGCGGGTGGAACTTGAGGCGTTTACCGTGAACAGCGATGAATCCGCCACGGGTGAGCGCGTCGTTGACAGTGCCGCTGATGGCGTCTTCGACTGCGTTGATGGTGGGGATGATCGTTTGGGTGTCGATGGGTTCGAGCACAACCTGCCGTTTGAAAGTTGTGCTGAGTTCCTCCAAAACCCGCATCCGCAGTCCGGTGATCGGACCATTCACCCAATCGCCCTTAGCATCCTGCGTGCCATGCACGAACGGGACGATGTCGAACAGTTCGGGCAGGCGTAGCGTGACGCCGTTGGTGCATTGGGTGAGGATGACTTCCCGCAGAGCTTCAACGACGGCGATGGCATCGCTGCGTTTGATCTTGGGGTTGGCCATTGAGAGCAGCTCGTAAAAGCCGGTCTCGTTGAGTTTATAAGCACGCGAGCTTCGAATGATGCTGGTGCCTTCTGTCAGTTGCTCGGGAGTCAGTCCCTTGCATTTTTGATAATGAATAGCCATGGCTATTATTTCCTTCTGCCGCCTTTTGTTGATGCTGGCAGCCGGCGGCGTCTGTCAACCCGACACCAGGACGATTCCGAATAAAGCCTAATTGCACACTCGTGCGATTGGTGGATATCCCCCTGGCATCTGAACTGCACGCCGGCCAAACGGGCAGTCTGTTATAGTTGATGGCTCCTTGGAGCTTAAGCTCCCGTATGTCGGGGGGCGGAGATTCGCTTGGAACTCCGAGCCACAGGTATCCGAATCAGTGACGGGTCACTCAATGGGGTCAACGGGGATGCAGTTTAGCAGATTGAAGGATAAAGTCAAGTAACAAAATATGACTTCTTCGATTTCGCCGGTTTCATCGATAATTCAGGCGAGAGTGTCACACGGAGCACTTCGTATTAGAAGTAACGGTTTGCGTGGCGGGGATTCATCCGTTGCTGGCGGACCTTTGGCTCCTCCAGCCAGAGCGCATACCACGAATCGCCCAGCCCCGTCAGCGAGAAGTGGTTGGGGCGGTTGTTCGCCAAGTGCGCACGATTGCCCTTGAGCGTCGCGCTTTCCATCTTAGTCTCGGCATCAATCAGCACCTTCAACGCGCCATCCACATCGCCCCGCTTGAGCAGCATCCATGCATAAGCCCCATACAGCAGCTCGCCCTGCCCATAGCGGATGCGGGAGGTGAACTTCTTGAACTGCTTCGCCAGCTCCTCCGTCGGCGCGTCCTTCATATACATCCGCGCCAGCTTGACCGACATGAGCATCGGATCGGCCAGCATCGCCCGCGGCATCAGCAGGTCCACCTTGTCGAACTCCTTCAACTGCCAGCAGAACTGCATCCGCATCGTATCCGTCTGCTTGTTCAACAGCGGAATCCACTTATTATACGCCCCCAGCTTCTCCACCACCTGCAACGCCTGCGCAATCGCCGCACGCTGATCGCGCTCCATCTCCTGCTGCGCCTCCTTCGGGCTCGACGGCGGCCGATGCTGCCACTGCGCCATCTTTGCTTGCATCTTCCTTTGGGCGCCCATCATAATCTGCTGAATCTCATCCGTAACCCGCTTCATCTTACGCCGCAGCAGCAGCCCCACGCCCACCTGAAACGCCACGGCAAACACCACGCCCCAGACCACCGACCAAACCGGTGCAGCCACATGCGCCATCCACAAAACGCACGCCAGGCACACCGCCAGAAAAAGATTGATAAAAATTGTAAGCATAGTCGCTTTCGTCTTTATTTAATAGATAAAGTGGGTTATTATACCCCCTCTATCGCGAAATTTCAAGGACTTAGTCATGGCACTGTTCACAAACGAAAACTATAAACTTGCAGCCAATACAATCCGCTGCCTCTCCATCGACGGCGTTCAAGCCGCCAACTCCGGCCACCCCGGCGCACCCATGGGCCTTGCCGACATCGCCGCCGTCCTCTGGCTCAAATATTTAAAGCACGACCCCGCCCAACCCAAATGGGCCGACCGCGACCGCTTCGTCCTCTCCGGCGGACACGCCTCCATGCTCCTCTACAGCCTCCTCCACCTCTCCGGCTACAAAGTCACCCTTGACGATTTACGCAACTTCCGCCAATTCGGCTCCAACACCCCCGGCCATCCCGAACTCGGCCACACCGACGGCGTCGAAACCACCACCGGCCCCCTCGGCCAAGGCATCGCCAACGCCGTCGGCATGGCTATGGCCGAGCGCATGCTCGCCGCGCGCTTCAACACCAAAGAGTTCCCCGTCGTCAACCACCGCACCTGGTGCTTCTGCGGCGACGGCGACCTCATGGAAGGCATCTCCCACGAAGCCTGCTCCCTCGCCGGCCACCTCAAGCTCGACAAGCTCGTCGTCCTCTACGATTCAAACCGCATCACCATCGAAGGCCGCACCGACCTCGCCTTCACCGACAACACCCTCCGCCGCTTCCAAGGCTACAACTGGTACGTCCTCCAATGCGACGGCCACAACTACGCCTCCATCGAAAACGCCATCACCAAAGCCGTCCGCTCACACGGCCGCCCCGTCCTCATCATCTGCAACACCACCATCGGCAAAGGCTCCCCCCACAAAGCCGACACCCACGCCGTCCACGGTGCACCCCTCGGTGCAGACGAAGTCCGCGCCACCAAAACCGCGCTCGGCTTCGACCCCGACCAATCATTCGTCGTCCCCGAAGGCGTCTACGAACTCTTCCGCGCCAACGCCGCCCGCGGCGAACGCCTCGCCCAAAAGTGGGCTCGCACCCTCAAATCCCTCCGCCACGCCAAGCCCGAACAGGCCGACCTCTGGCAAAGCCACCTCAACGACTACATCCCCACCGACCTCGCGTCGCACCTCCCCACATTCGACCCTGCCAAACCCCTCGCCACGCGCAGCGCCTCCGGCAACGTCCTCAACGCCCTCGCGCCCCACCTGCCCCAACTCATCGGCGGCTCTGCTGACCTCGCGCCCAGCAACATGACCAACCTCAACGACTACCCCGCCGTCCAAGCCAACGACTTCTCCGGCCGCAACATCCACTTCGGCGTACGCGAACTCGGCATGGGCGCCGTCATGACCGGCATCCAAGTCCACGGCGGCTTCCGCGTCTTCGGCGGAACCTTCTTCGTCTTCAGCGACTACTGCAAACCCGCCATCCGCGTTGCAGCCCTCCAAAAGACCCCCGCCATCTACGTCTTCACACACGACAGCGTCTACGTCGGCGAAGACGGCCCCACCCACGAACCCGTCGAACAGCTCGCCGCCCTGCGCGCCACCCCCGGGCTCACCATCATCCGCCCCTCAGACCCCACCGAGACCGGCGCCGCGTGGATCACCGCGCTCCAAAACAAAAACGGCCCCACCCTTCTCCTCCTTACCCGCCAGAACATGGCCGTCATCGACCGCACCCAACACGCCCCCGCCGAAAACCTCGAGAAAGGCGCCTACACCCTCTGGCAAACCAAAGAAGGTGCCCCCGACGTCACCGTCATCGCCTCCGGCTCCGAAGTCGAAATCGCCCTCGAAGCCGCCAAACGCGTCACCAACGCCAACATCCGCGTCGTCAGCATGCCCTCATGGGAACTCTTCGAACGCCAGCCGTTGGCCTACCGCAACAGCGTCCTCGACCCCAAATGCCGCAAACGCGTCGTCGTCGAAGCCGCCACTTCCTTCGGCTGGCACAAATACGCCACCGACGAAGGCACCATCATCTCCCTCGACACCTTTGGCGCGTGCGGCCCCTTCAAGACCCTCGCCAAACACTTCGGCTTCACTGCCGACCACGTCCAGGAAGCCATCAACAAATACCTCTAAAGGTACCCCATGAAATACAACCGGTGCGGCCGCAGCGGACTCCTCCTCCCTGCACTCTCCCTCGGACTCTGGCACAACTTCGGCGATGACGCCGACTACGACACCTGCCGGCAGCTCGCCCGCACCGCGTATGACGGCGGCATCACCCACTACGACCTCGCCGACAACTACGGCCCCCCCGGCGGCGCTGCAGAACGCACCTTCGGCAAAATCCTCAATGCCGACCTCGCCCCCCACCGCGACCAAATCATCATCGCCACCAAAGCCGGCCACCAAATGTGGCCCGGCCCCTACGGCGACTGGGGCAGCCGCAAACACCTCCTCGCCGGACTCAACCAAAGCCTCCGCCGCCTCGGCGTCGACTACGTCGACATCTACTACCACCACCGCCCCGACCCCGACACCCCCCTCGAAGAAACCCTCGGCGCCCTCATCACAGCAGTCCGCCAAGGTAAGGCACTCTACGTCGGCCTCTCCAAATACCCCCCACAGCTCCTCGCACAAGCCTGTGCCATCCTCGCCGCCGAAAAAGTCCCCTGCCTCATCCACCAAGTCCGCTACAACCTCCTCGAACAACCCGAAGCGGTACTTGAAACCGCCGCCCAATGCGGCGCCGGCACAGCAGTCTTCTCGCCACTCGCGCAAGGCCTCCTCACCGGCAAATACACCACCACCATCCCCACCGACAGCCGCATAGCAGGCGCCTCACCCTTCCTCACGCCCGACAGCCTCACCCCAGAGAAACAAACCCGCATCACCCAACTCACCCAAGAAGCACAAGCCCACGGCCTCAGCCTCACCCACTACGCCCTCGCCCAACACATCCAACACCCCCACATCACCACCTCCATCATCGGCGCCCGCACCCCCACCCAACTCCAAGACCTCCTCAACACCCCCGCCCTCCACACCGCCAGCTAAAACACCTTGACATATCCCGTTGAAAGTAGGATAATTCCCGTGTTACTCATATTCCAACCGGGAGCCTGCCGATGAATACGCCTAAATGGATCTGTACGGGAACGCTCTTCATAACAATGGCATTACTTGCCATGCCGGCTTACTGTCAAACACGGCAATCGAATTTACTGCAGACTGCAACCGTTGATGGTGTGAAATATACTTACTACATCACCAACAGCACTGCCATTCTTGCCCCTCGTGATTACTGGGAACGGGCAATTTCAACGAACACAGCAGGGGGTTTGAGTATCCCCGCTGCATTGGATGGACATCCCACTCGAGCGATCGATGCTTATGCTTTTCGTGGGTGCGCAAGCTTAACTTCCGTGATTATTCCGGATGGGGTTGAACGTATTGAGCAGGGCGCATTCGACAAGTGTAGCGCCCTAGCCTCCGTCATCCTTCCGGATTGTGTTAAAATCATTGCGGATTGTGCATTTCAGCAATGTGAGAGTTTGACGGAGATTGCCATTCCGAACAGCGTCACTAACATTGGCGCAGGGGCGTTCCAGGCATGCAGCAGTTTGGAGTCGGTCTCGATTCCGAAGAGCGTTGTCACGATTGAACGGCCGGGCGATACATTTGATGATTGCAATAGCTTACGGGCCGTGAACGTTGACAAAGATAATCCCAGCTATAAATCTATCGACGGCATATTGTTTGACAAAGTCGGCACTAATCTTCTGATTTATCCCCGCGTCAAACAAGGCGCCTATACCGTGCCCGATGGCGTCGAGACCATCGGACTGCGGGCGTTTGGAAATTGTAACGGACTGACCTCCATCACGTTGCCGGCCAGTGTTAGGGAGATTCAAAGTCTTGCATTTTCCGCGTGCAGCAATTTGACGTCTGTGACACTGAATGAAGGAATTAACTCCATCCAAGGCTGGGCATTTTTTCGATGCACGCGGCTGGGTTCAATCACGTTGCCGAAGAGCGTTGAGCATGTCGGTAGCGGAACATTTATGGAATGCCACAACCTCAAAGCGATTGCCGTGCATCCGGACAATCCGAAATATTCATCTGTAGATGGCGTGTTGTTGACGAAGGACAATACTGTTTTAGTCGCCTATCCGCCCGGCAAACAAGGCGCCTATGCGGTGCCGGACGGCGTTCAGAGAATAGAGGATGCTCCATTTGGCGGATGTAATGGCCTGACATCTTTGTACCTGCCGCCAAGTCTTGAGATGCCGCAAAGGCCGCTTGTTTACAGATGCGCTAACCTGACCGCCATTACGGTTGACCCCGCCAACACCGACTTCGCATCGATTGATGGCGTGCTGTTTGACAAAGCTTGCACCAGCCTACTGCTTTATCCAAGAGGAAGGCAAGGCGCCTATACAATTCCAAGCAGCGTCCGTCGTGTAAGATCTGAAGCCTTCCAAGGGTGCAATGGGCTAACTGCGATTACAATTCCGGATGGAGTTGTGGACATTCAGGAGGGCGCATTTTTATTTTGTTCAAATCTCACCAGCGTAACACTCCCTAATACCATCGAGACCATTCAGGGCGGAACATTTTATAAATGTACGAGTTTGCGTTCCGTGACAATCCCAAGCAATGTAAAAGTTATTCGCGACACTGCATTCTTCCACTGCAACAGCTTGACTGATATCGCTATTCCAAGCAGCGTTACCAATATCAGTCCCTCTGCATTTAGGGCATGTAGCAACATCACCTCAGTCGTCATTCCGCCTTGCGTGACGAATCTGCAAGAGACATTCCCGGACTCCTATAAAAAGATTACCAACGTGGTGCGTCTTGCGACGGTGAAGGAATAGGCAAACAGATGACCGCCGAATAGGCTTGCTATTTTCCCTTGATAAGCCTAAAATATCCCTGCAACGCAAACGTATCGGGAGATGTGCAATGAACTGCTCAATTAGGAAAGTGTTCGCCCGCGAAATCCTCGACTCCAGAGGCAATCCCACCGTCGAAGTTGAAATCACCTCTGCCGATGGCCTCATCGCCCGTGCAGCAGTTCCCAGCGGAGCCAGCACCGGCGTCCGCGAAGCCCTTGAACTACGCGACGGCGACAAGAAACGCTACGGCGGCAAGGGAGTTCTCAAAGCCGTTGCCGCAGTTAACGGCCCCATCGCCAAAGCCCTCAAAGGACTTGATGCCTCGGCACAGCGTAACCTCGACGAAGCGATGATTGCTCTGGACGGCACCGAAACCAAAAGCAAACTCGGCGCCAATGCCATCCTCGGCGTCTCACTCGCCGCCGCCCGCCTCGCGGCCGAAGCAAGTAAAAAGCCACTCTATAGCTACATCGCCAAGTTGGCCAAAACAAAAGCCAATGTGCTGCCCGTTCCCTGCATGAACGTCCTCAACGGTGGCGTCCATGCCCGCTGGCAAGGGCCTGACTTCCAAGAGTTCATGATCGCACCGATTGGTGCTAAAACATTCCGCGAAGCCCTCCGCTGGGGCAGCGAAACCTACCAAGCCCTCCGCAGCGTTCTCCAAGAAAAAGGCCTCACCGTTGGCGTCGGTGATGAAGGCGGCTTTGCCCCCGCAGTCTCCTCTAACCGCGAACCTCTCGAATGGCTCGTGCAAGCTATCCAAAAAGCCGGCTACAAACCCGGCAAGGATATCGCCATCTGTCTCGATCCTGCCTCCAGCGAATTCTTCGAAGACGGGCACTACCACCTGCGCGCCGAGCGCCAGCGCCTCACCGCGCTCCAACTCATCGACTACTACCAAAGCCTCACGTGCGACTACCCCATCATCTCCCTTGAAGATGGCCTCGCACAAGACGATTGGAGCGGCTGGGCTGCGCTCAACCGCCGCCTCGGCAATCAAATCGAACTCGTTGGCGATGACCTCTTCGTCACCAACATCCGCTACATCCAGCGTGGCATCGATGAAAAAATCGCCAACGCTGCACTCATCAAGCTCAACCAAATCGGTACCCTGACAGAAACCATTGACGCCGTCAAACTCTGTCAAAAACACGGCTGGGGCACCTTCGTTTCCCACCGCAGCGGCGAAACCGTCGATTCCTTCATCGCCGACATGACCGTCGGCCTCTGCGCTAAACAACTCAAAACCGGCGCACCCTGCCGCAGTGAACGCGTTGAAAAATACAACCAGCTCATGCGCATTGAAGAAGCCCTCGGTAGCCGCGCCTGCTACGCCGGCAAATCCGCCTTCGTTACCGACGCGCAGACAACCTAACGCTCAAACAAAAGGCCGATCCATCACGGATCGGCCTTTTGTCTTTAGATATAAGCGGGCTAGAACGCTGGGGCAGCTTACACGCCTGCTCTCTCCGCCTCCTCGCGGAACCATTTAATATACCCATCCATTTCATCCGCAATCGCGGCAACATACTCCTCGCGCGACTCCGCATTCGCCAACGCATCAAACCCCGCCGAGTCCAGCTTCCAGAAATCCAAACTCTCCTTGTCCGGCAGCTTCGCCCCAAACCACTTATCGCTCTCCTGATAAAAATGCTTCGACATCCCCTTCAACAACCCCTGCACCGCCGGATGCCGCTCTGCCCCCGGCGTCCCCTTTGCGAATCCATAGTAGAAATGATTCTCCACCTCCACCCGGAACAACACCTTCTCCCCCGTCCCCTTCAACTCATACACCTCAAACTCAAACCCAAAATGCCGATGCCGATTCCGCGCCCGCGCATAATACTCCTTCACATCCCCCGACAGATTCGTCCGTGCAACAGCATACCCCCGCACCATCAACTGCTGCTGCAACTCATCCCAAAAATAACACTGCGCCGCCACCCGATCCAACCCCGGCCGCTCCACCGCCAACCCGCACTCCCTAAAAATATCCTGCATCTCCGCCGCGCCAATCGCCACATCACTGCGCCCATACAAATCCGCCTTCAAAATATTCACAATCCGAAACACCTCCTCCGACACCCCTCCATAAAACTTCGGTAAATCCCGTGCCACGCCCCCCGCTGCCGACGCCCCCCACGTATTCAACCCCTCAATCAACCGCGCCACACACCCCGAAATCTCCCGCACCCGCTCCGCCCCCGCGTGCATCTGCAAAACCCCCAGCTGCTCCACCAAATCCTGCAACTCCGCCGACTCATTCGCCAGCCGCGCCTCCCTCTCCACCCCAACGCGCACTTCACCCTTACGCACCACCCCCATTAACACCTCGATAAAATGATGATACACCTCCTGCTTCTTCTCAAACACCTTAACCTGCCGCTCCTTCAACTCCTCCTGCGCCGTCTGTCCCGACAACAGAAAATACGTCATCACCGCCGTAATCACCGACTGCAATAACGCCCCCGACACCTGCACCGGCAAATCCCCCCGCTCAAACAAATTCGTCACCAACGCAATCCCGATAAACATCACAAACCCCAGCACCAAACTCACCGCCCGCCACGTCTTATTCATGCCCAACCTCCAAGAAAAAAATCCATACCATCAACGCTCAATACTCTACCACACAACCCCTCCCCTGTCAAGCCACCCCGCCTTCTTCGCTTCAAACACATTATTTCAACTCCTCACAAAAACCACTCACCATTCTCATCCCTCCACACATCAAATTTTCTACGGTTACGTCCCCTAATATTCTGTTCATAACTTACGCTTGACTTTAATACAAGATCTGCTAAACTCCACCCCATGCAACGCACATCAAAATATATCTTCAACAACATCTTCAAGACGCATTTCGCGCCGAATTGGCGGGGGTTGGACGCGTGTGCCCGCATTGCAAATCACTTCGGCAAAGACACCCAAAATACAGCGTCAGCCCACCCGTTTTCCGCCCAATAAATAGCCCACAAAACGGATGAATTAAGGCATTCTCCCTTTTTAAACCTCCACGTGCCACCCGTGTTACAACTCTCACACACCCGTGTCACATTTGTTTGCCACCCGTGTCACAGTACGCACACACCCGTGTGACAACTCTTCCACGTCCGCAAAACAGTACTTTCACACCCGTGAAACATTTGTGACGCACCCGCGTGACAGTACGCACGAATCCGTGAAACAGTACGTTTACACCCGCGGAACAGTACGCACAAACGTTTGATCGTACACAACTCAATACACCTTCGTACACGACTGTGCCCCCAAAACAGTACGCACGAATGTTTGATCGTACTAAACTCAATGCACAAACGTACACAAACACACCCTTGATCGTACACAATCCCTTCCTTGTGCAGGCACGCACGCACCCATCACCCCTTGGTTCATTGCAATAAATGATTTCACTTTCTGGCGACTTTTTTCAAGGCGGCATTCCAGAGCTCAAGAGCGCTTTGCCCGTCAAAGATCTTGCGAGGGAGCCGGTTGATGAAGGCGACGCCTTCGGCCAGTTCGCGGTGGCT
>JAVBMC010000036.1:0-9903 GCA_031552845.1 Kiritimatiellia bacterium | reverse complement strand
GCACTGCCCCCTGCTCATGACGGGACAATACAAAATGAATCGGCGAATCATACAGACAATCAAAAATGTTCGTAACCTGACCGCCCGGATAGCCAAACAAGACCTTACAACCGGCCTTTGCCAAACCGTCGATCACACACTGCGCCCCGGTACGCTCCGCCGACGCGCGCGAATTCTTCTTCGTCATACGCTACAACCTAATGAACTAAAAGCAATTAACTATAACAAAAAGCCAAGCATAAAGCAAGACTCCCTATATCATTGCCCTCCACTAATATAATGTATCCCCAGCACCCTCCGCCAACAAATAGCCGACATCCCCTTCCAGCCCCAATAATATACGGCAGGGATTTTTCGTTCTCCCAAGCAAACGTGATTTGGGTATACCCATCTTTGACTGCGCCTGTAATCACGTACGGTTACACCTGTAACCCAATCTGGCTTACGCTTGTAATCACGCATGATTATACCTGTAACCTACTTTGAATATATTGCGATATACTTGGAAAGGGTATGGTTAGGTAAATAGCCTTTACAACGAACGATTGTTGTACTATAATTCGGACGCCTGCTGATTATGCGCAGGCCTTTTTTGACACATTATTCCGAGGGATGAATCATGGCAATCGATGAACAAGTTTTGCGGGCTAAGTTAGAGGAAATGCGCGGCATGTTGCAGGCCGATGGCGGCGATATGGAATTCGTTTCGCTCGAAGGCAATACAGTCAAGCTCCGCCTGCGCGGTGCATGCGGCAGCTGCCCTCATGCCACTATGACGCTCAAAAATGGCATCGAGGCCCGTCTGCGCGCCACGATCGATCCCGAAATTGTCGTCGAACGCGCCATGTAATCCGCCCCGCGGTCATGCGCAAAACCTACACCAGCCGTTCCATCCAAGACACCTTTGCCATCGCAAAGCAGCTCTTGGAAACCCTCCCGCCGGGCACCGTGCTCACTTTGACCGGTGACCTCGGCGCGGGCAAGACGGCCTTCGTGCAAGGTCTCGCAGCCGCCATGGGTATTCAGCGTCCTGTCACCAGCCCGACCTTTGCGCTCATCCAAGAGTATCCAGCGCAGGCAGGCAGGATGCTCGTACACCTCGACCTCTACCGTTTGGCCGGAGCCGCGGCGCTGGAAGAAATCGGCTTTACCGACTACATTGCACAAGGCGCGCTCATCGCCGTCGAATGGCCCGAACGCGCCGCCGGCTCCATTCCTGCCAACGCCCTTCATATTACGATTGACGCCACCGAGGACGATGTGCGCACAATCACAATCCAAGGAACACCCTCATGAACATCCCATTCCAAATCAATCTCACTGGCAAAGTCGCAGTCGTCACCGGCGGCGGCGGCATCCTCTGCAGCGCTATGGCGCAAGCCCTCGCCAAATGCGGCGCGGCAGTCGCCGTGGCTGACCTCAAGCTTGAAGCCGCACAAGCTGTGGCCGATAAAATCATCGCAGATGGCGGCAAAGCCCTCGCAGTTGCCTGCAACGCGCTCGACCGCGCCAGCCTCGACGCCGCCAATGCCGAAGTCGAAGCCAAGCTCGGCCCCGTCGACATCCTCATCAACGGCGCAGGCGGCAATCATCCAAAAGGAACCACCTCGATGGAGTTCCTCAACCCGGATGATCTGCTCAACCAGAACCGCGATTACGTCACGTTCTATGATCTCGACCCCAAAGGCATCGAGTTCACCTTCAACCTCAACTTCCTCGGGACGCTCCTGCCCTCGCAGGCCTTCACGCAGAAGATGGCACTCAACCGCCGTGGCGTGATCATCAACGTTTCATCCATGAATGCCTTCCGCCCGCTCACGAAAATTCCCGCCTACAGCGGAGCCAAGGCCGCCGTGAGTAACTTCACCCAATGGATGGCAGTACACATGGCCAAGGCTGGCATCCGCGTCAATGCCATTGCTCCCGGCTTCTTCCTCACCGACCAGAACCGCTCGCTGCTCACCAATCCGGATGGCAGCCTCACGCCGCGTGCCGACAAGATCATCTCGCATACGCCCATGAGCAAGTTCGGTGAGGCCGACGACCTCGTCGGCGCGCTCCTGTGGCTCGTCTCCGACCAAGCGGCCGGATTCGTCACCGGCGTCGTACTGCCCATCGATGGCGGCTTCTCCGCCTACTCCGGCGTCTAACCACACCCTCTTCAATCGTAAACCAAGGATACCACTATGGCTACCAAGAAAACCAAAAAGACACAAGCTGACATCGGCCTTATCGGGCTCGCGGTCATGGGTGAAAACCTCATCCTCAACATGGAGAGCAAAGGCTTCACCGTTGCTTGCTACAACCGTACTATTGAGAAGGTTGATGCATTCGTCAATGGCCGCGGCGCAGGCAAAAACATCATCGGCTGCCGTTCCGTCAAGGAACTCGCCGCCAACCTCGCTAAACCCCGCCGCATCATGATTATGGTCAAGGCCGGCAAGGCTGTTGACGACACTATCGAAACCCTCCTGCCCGTGCTTGAGAAAGGCGACATCCTTATCGACGGCGGCAACACCCACTATCCCGACACCGTACGCCGCACCAAGTATCTGGCTGAAAAAGGCATCCGCTTCATCGGCAGCGGCGTGTCCGGCGGTGAAGAAGGCGCCTTGCTCGGTCCTGCAATTATGCCCGGCGGCGACAAGCAAGCTTGGCCGCATGTAAAGAAGATCTTCCAATCCATCGCCGCCAAGGCTCCGGATGGTTCACCCTGCTGTGCATGGATCGGCTCCGACGGCGCCGGCCACTTCGTCAAGATGGTGCACAACGGCATTGAATACGGTGACATGCAGCTCATCTGCGAAGCCTATGACCTGCTCGCACGCGGTCTCGGCCTCGACGTCAAAACGATGCAGAAGACGTTCGCCAAGTGGAACAAGGGCAACCTCGACTCCTACCTGATTGACATTACGCAAGAGATTCTCAAGCAATACGACCCCAAGACCGGCAAGCCCATGATCGACGTCATCCTTGACACCGCCGGCCAAAAGGGAACCGGCAAGTGGACCAGCCAAGCCGGCCTCGACCTCGGCATCGGCATCCCGCAGATTGCAGAAGCCGTGTTCGCCCGCTGCCTCTCGGCAATCAAGGACGAGCGCGTCGCCGCCTCCAAGCAGCTCAAAGGCCCTGCACGTTCTACAGCCAAGGTCAACGTGAAGCAGTTCATCAATGATCTCGAGAAGGCCGTCTACGCTTCCAAGATCTGCTCCTATGCACAAGGGTACCAACTCCTGCGTGCGGCGGCTAAGGAATACGGCTGGAAGCTCAACTACGGCGAGATCGCCCTTGTCTGGCGTGAAGGCTGCATCATCCGTGCGCGCTTCCTCGGCGAAATCCGCAACGCGTTCGACAAGCAGCCCGAGCTGGCCAACCTGCTCTTGGACGAATACTTCAAAAAGATCGTTGCCAACTCCCAAAAGGCCTGGCGTAACGTTATCAAAACGGCGATCGATTGGGGCATTCCTGTGCCCGCAATGAGCACGGCGCTCAACTACTACGATTCCTATCGCAGTGCGCGCCTGCCCGCCAACATGCTCCAAGCCCAGCGCGATTATTTTGGCGCGCATACCTTTGAGCGGGTTGACCAGAAGCGCGGTGAGTTCTTCCACCACGTCTGGACGGCCACCGGCGGCAACACCGCTGCCTCTACTTATACAGTCTAAGCCCGGCGGCTAGAAACACGAAGGCCCTGAACGCATCATTGCGCTCAGGGCTTTTGCTTGGCTTCATTGCTCAGCCTGCGTTCAAGCGGCGCAGGCACAGCTCAAACAAACGGTCGGCCAACATATCCATATCCGCAGCGGCCAAACGATCCAACACGGACTCCCAGCGGTAACCAAAGCTGCCTTTAGCATCACGCGGCAAATCCTTGAAAAGCTCTTCAAAGCTACCTTTGCGCTTCTGATAATCCTGCTGGATGGCCAGACACTTCACCCGGAAGGCCTCTGTGTAAATATCAATGAACTCGCGCACATTCGGCATCAATGCCTGACGCTTATCCAACACCCGCGTATACTCCGGCACCATCGCCATCAGTAGCCCTTGATAGTTGGAAAACGCTCCCGTTAGATCGGTCAGCTTCAATCCGCAGGCGTGATTCTCCGCATCAAACTGAATGACCTCATTGCCATCGTCAAAGATGACCGGGCCATTATCCAGCGCCCGCCCGACAATGATATTCGGCGCGGCTGCTTCACCCAGCAAAGTCGCCAGCTCACGGTTGAACTCCTCCGAGGCATAATACTCTGCCGGAATCTTGTTGCTGGCGCGGCCATCAATATAATCACGCACAAAGTAATTGGACCAGATGTAGCTGGGTTTCTCATCAGGATCGGGCGACCAGTGATACGTCTCGCGCACCTTGTTCACGCTCAGTTTCTGCGGCAAGTGCATCCCGAGCTGACGGCACGCCATCCAGCGGTCGACAACATAATCCGCATAGCTGGTCGCCTCCATAATCGCCGTGGTGAAATCCTTCCCGCTGTTCAAGTGCGCGGAGATCGGCCATTTCTGCATCCGCGCGATGCGAATATGCGGCTGAGGGAACGCCTTCTCTTTCACCTCAATAATATACGAGCGCACCGGCGGTGCTACTTTATCGCGCCGGGCATTGATACCGGAACTGATCAGGCCGATGTTGATATACTCCACATCGATGAATTCGCGCATGTTGTTGCGCAGAATTGAACGCGTCGTCAAATCGCACAGCCGCTGCAGCTCAACATTGCCTTTATACTTTCCTGCCTCCGTAAAGATCTCGTCAAGCGCCAGCTCGCCATTTTCAATCCGACCGCCGGGCAGCCAGCGAACTTGCATGAAAAACTCCGGCGCCAATCCGCGCACAACGTCATCAGAGGTTGTTTCTTGCAACTCCCGCGTCAGCACATCGCACATGGCCTGCCGCCAATCCGCCTGCCCCACATCATCTCGACGCAGCAAAACAGGGGTCTCACGTTCAAACGCTTCGGCCAGCTGAGTGTGTTGTTCAAACAACTCCTTCGCCGGCATTGTCTCAAAAGACAGCCCTTCAAAGTTCTTACGGGTGAAGCCGCAGTCCCGCGGAAAGAAGTCAACCTCAAGCTGTCCAAAACGGTTGCGCTTGCTGCTGTAATCGCGAATTTCAATCAAATGCGCACGTAGAGCCTGTTCATCCAACAGATGCAGTCCCTTAAACACATCGTATGAAAGAAAGCGGGAGCCTGAGTGAGGATTATAATAATAAATGGGATTACCATGAATGGAGGTACGTGATTTGAGAATCATATCGCGGATCGCCTCTTCCGACATCGGCACCGGACTCATCCGCCAAGCTTCGCCGCGCACGCGCAGCGCTTGCCGCACAACCGGGTTTTGAATGTTCAAGAAACGGATGCTCAGTTTCGAGACTGACTGCTGTAAAATCGTATCGGCGCGAAACGCCAGTTCCATACCGTACTTGGTTGGGATAGGACGGATCAAGACAGTGTTATCACTGAAGATCAAATCCACCGCCTCTTCCATCTCGGCATCGGCATCAAAGTCCGACAACGGCGGTTTACCTGCAGCAGCACGCTGCGCATTCAAATGCGCAAGCCATTCCAAACGCTGCAAAGCATGCACGTTCCGCGTTGTCACCAAACCGGACGATCGCAAAAACAGCGTACCGATACGCGACACCAGCGTGCCGTCGGCATTCTTTGCAAAGATAGGTTCTCCTATGACATGAAGTTCCGTCATGCCGTCAATCCTTCTGCCGCAAAGCAGCCTCAAGCGTATTCTGCAGCAGCATTGTAATTGTCATCGGTCCAACCCCGCCGGGAACAGGCGTCAGCACCGATGCCACTTGTTTAACACTCTCAAAATCAGCATCACCTTCAAGGCGGAATCCATTCGCACGCGTCTCATCGGCCACGCGGTTCACGCCCACATCAATCACTGCCGCGCCCGGCTTGACCATATCGCCCGTCAGCGTCTGCGGACGTCCCGCCGCGACAACAATAATGTCGGCTTGACGCGTGAACGAGGCCAAATCCTTCGTCCCCGTATGGCATAAAGTCACCGTCGCATTTGCGCCTTTTCCTTTGCGCGCCAACAGGCTGGCAACAGGCTTGCCGACGATATTGCTGCGGCCAATCACCACGGCATGCTTGCCCGACGTCTCCACGCCCGCGGCCTCCAGCATCTTGATAATACCATGCGGCGTGCAGGGCAGAAAGCACGGCTCATCCAACATCATGCGCCCGACGTTCACAGGCGTAAACCCATCCACATCCTTCTCGGGCACAATGGCATTGATGACGGACTTCTCATCCACCTGTTTCGGTAGCGGCAGCTGCACGAGGATTCCATGAATCTCAGGATCGTCGTTCAATTGACGCACAACAGCCAACACCTCATCCGTCGTTGCGGACTCCGGCATACGCACTTCACGCGAGAGCATCCCGGCTTCAGCGCAAGCCTTCTCCTTCGCCGTTACATACGATACCGATGCAGGGTTCAACCCCACCAGCACAACGCCCAATCCCGGCACAATTCCGCGCGACTGTTTGAGCGCTTCAACATCCTTTGCAATCTTCGCGCGAAACTCCGCCGCCAATGCTTTCCCATCTAAAACCTGACATCCCATAACATCCCCTACTTGCTGTTGGACGGACTTGCCACCGTCCATGTAACTTCCGGATACGCATCCGCCGACAGTGTCACGCAATCCCCCGGACACAGAGAACCAATCCCCTTCGGCGTACCTGTAAAGATCAAATCACCCGGCAACAACCGCCAGATGCCCGCGATATACCGCACCAGCGCCGCACAGGAAAAAATCATCTCTCCTGTGTTCCCCTGCTGACGCACCTCGCCATTGATGCGGCACTCAAACCGCATGCCATCCGCCAACGCCTCACGCTGCGGCATCACACAGGGCCCAACCGGCGCACTGCCGTCAAACGCTTTTGAAATCTCCCACGGGAGCGCCGCGGAACGCACCTCGCGCTGCACATCCCGCAAGGTTAAATCCAAACCCAGCGCACTGCCATCCACAAAATCCAGCGCCTCTTCGTCACTCTGCGGCACGCCCTCGCAGCCGATGCGCAGCACCAGCTCGGCCTCATAGTCAAACTCGCGTCCATGCGCAGGCGGCACAAGCGGCACGCCAGGAGCCAGGAGCGCAGAGTACGGCTTCATGAATATCACCGGTTTCTCAGGGCGTTTGTCATTCAGCTCCTGCACATGCAACGGATAATTCATCCCTACGCAAAAAATCCTGCTCATGACGCATCCCTTAACGGATCTTCACCAACAACACAAACAACACCGGCACTAAGAACGACTGCAGCAGCATGAACCGCACCAACACCTGCGTCGGCGACCAGCCCAAGTTCTTCCGGCAATGATCATGCAACGGCCAGCGAATACTGTGCAATGCTTTGACGAGAACGTGCTGCTCTGCCGACTCATGCTTTTCAATCTGCGTAGGAGGCCGGATATCAAACCCAAGCTTCTTCAACGTCCGCAGCGACACCAGCTTCAACAGCCCGCCGCCGCCGTTGACCAACACCACCGGCGACACGACCAAGATCATGAACGGATTCCCGCTCGCCAACACTGCGACACCCACCAATAGCCCCAGCATGCGTGAGCCTGCATCACCCATCAGCACCGCGCTGGGATTCGCGTTATACCACAAATAGCCGCCCAGCCCGCCGCCGACAATCGCCAGCAAGATCGCCCAACGCGCACCATCCACATTATGCGGCACCAGCAAGTACTCCGCAATCTTCACGTGACCAACCACGCCATACAAAAACGCCGCCAACGCAAAGATGGAAATAAGCGTCAAGCTGCCCGCCAATCCATCCACGCCATCCGAGCAGTTCGTCGTGTTCGTCGAGAAGAACAGCAGAAACGTTGCATACAGCATGAACAGCCAAACAGGCACGGTCAAGGCTCCGCTATACAACGGCAGCCAAATTTCCACCGGCTGGCATTTGCACAACAGCAATGCCGTCAATGCAGCAATCGCCAAATCCAGCACGCCCTTCTTCAACTGCCCCCACGGCACCTTGCTCGCATCGTCCAAATAACCGAACCACATGCTCACCGCCAAGCACCCCACCACGCCTGCGCTCCACCAATCCAGAGGCATCAGCAGCACGATCATCGGCAGCAGCAGCAACGTCAGCCAAAGCCCCGCACCCGTCGGTTTGCCCTTCGACTGCTCGCCTCCCGGCACCAGCGCTTTACCTTGATCAGTCGGCAGCTTGTTCCACAAACGCGGCAGCAAACACCACACTGCCGCACCGCCAGCCAATGCGCCAACGGCAATCAGAAACGTGTGCGACCCAAACAACCGCAACGGTCCCCAAAAGCCGGACAGCCACGACGACAAATAATACAGCATAACCTAGAAACCTTCCCCCTGAAGCGCAGCCTGCTTAAATCGCATCAGCCGCGCCAAAATCCAACGTCGCAAAATAATCATCCGGTGTCTCGGCACGGCGGATTTGCAGCACGCTGCCATCCGTCCGGAGCAACAGTTCCGCCGAACGCAACTTGCCGTTATATTGAAATCCCATTGCATGCCCATGCGCACCGACATCATGAATTACCACCAAGTCGCCCACCTCAATCTTCGGCAGCGAACGGTTGATTGCAAACTTATCATTGTTCTCACACAGCGACCCCGTTACATCATACTGATGCTCCAACGGCGCGTCCTGCTTGCCCAACACGCTGATATGATGGAACGCCCCATACAGTGCCGGGCGCATCAAGTTCGCCATGCACGCATCCAGCCCGACATAATCCTTATACGTGTGCTTCAAATGCCGCACGCGGCTGATCAAATAACCATACGGCCCCGTGATCATCCGCCCGCACTCCATACACACCGCCAGCTCCGGATAATCCTTCGCCTGCAAACGTTCCTCATACGCCGCGCGGATCCCCGCCGACACCGCCTCCAAATCCACAGCATCCTGCTCCTCGCGATACGGAATCCCGATGCCGCCGCCGATATTCACAAACTCCAGCGTAATCCCCAAACGTTCGCGCAGCTCCGCCGCCACGTCAAACAGCATCTCCGCCGTCTCGACAAAATACCGCGCGTTCAACTCATTCGACGCCACCATCGTGTGCAGCCCGAAACGCTTCACGCCGCGCGCCTGCGCCGTGGCATACGCCTCAAACAGCTGCTCGCGCGTCAGCCCATACTTCGCCTCCTCCGGATGCCCGATGATTCCATTACCCGCCTTCAGCCGCCCCGGGTTATAACGGAAGCACAACAGCTCCGGCAGCCCCGCGCACTTCTCCAAGAAGTCCAAGTGCGACAGATCATCCAAGTTGATGATCGCCCCCAGCTCCTTCGCCTTCACAAACTCCTCCGCCGGCGTATCGTTCGACGAGAAGATAATCCGCTCCCCCGTCACGCCAATACGCTCCGCCAGCAGCAGCTCCGGCAGCGAGCTGCAATCCATCCCAAAACCCTCGCGCGCCAACAGCTTCATCAACACCGGATTCGGGCACGCCTTCACCGCAAAGAACTCACGAAACCCCTTGCTCCAGCCAAACGCCTTCAACAGCCGCCGGGCATTCGCCAGCATAGCCCCCTCGTCATAAATATGGAACGGGGTCGGATAGGTCTCAGCTATCTTTTCAATCTCTTCAAACGTAAACGGAACGGTCTTCGCCGCCATAAATTACTCCTACAACATTCAATCCCCTACATTATAGTAGAACTACGCAAAAAGTAAAGGCTGAACAGGATACTGCCCCCTATCACTTTTCTAATGTAAAGTGTAAAATATCTTTTCCCTGCAGATGGGGGGTGCCCGGGCACGCTCTCTTTCAGGGGAGCCCCCCATGGGGGGCGCGAAAATCTAACCGCCGGTTGAGACGTTTAGTGTTCCATCGGCGGGCCGATTTTCG
>JAVBMC010000014.1:0-107018 GCA_031552845.1 Kiritimatiellia bacterium | reverse complement strand
AAGTTCCGCGGCGTGCGTTCTGAAATGTTCTATCTATACCTAAAAGAAACGGAGTGGAGATTTAATCATCGACAAGAAGATCTTTATCTGCTACTCTTAGCTCAGTTCAGAGAAAATCCGCTCTAATCTAGGCATGAACCTCAAATATTTCTTGAATAGCAAGGACGCGTACTTGCCGCTTGCACTACCAATATCTTTTGCTCCGCTACTCCCAGAAACTGAGAATTTTTTCATGGAGACGCGACATGATGGTCCGCTGGGGAATTATAAAGAGAGCATCGTCACTCAACTCCAAACGCCAACGTGCCAGATAAAAGAGCCAGTCCAAAGAATAGGGTCCTTTTCACAACATTTCCCCTTAACATGCTTGTATTGTACCCCTTCCTTTTTTGAAAAGCAAGGGGTTTTGGGTTATTTGTGCAAAATTGACGGCAGGGAACAGTTGGAATGTTCAAGCTTAGAGCGGGTTTGTAGTTGAAACAACCAAGGTTTTTGCTATAATGGAGGGACACGCCTGATTTGGCGGTTTAGTACGAAAGGTTGTTATGAAGCAGTTACTTTTTACTGTTGGTTTGTCTGCGGCGGTTTTGTTGGGCGGTTGTAAGAAAGCTTGCGACGAGGATGTGGATGCCTGCGGTTGCGGCACCACGCACGACGCAGCAGCAGCGGATGTGAACGCAGAGGCAATGCCGAATCCGGTAGCCGAAGCAGCTCTGAAGAATCCCGATGGTTTGGCGTTGCAGGTCAATGAATTCAAGATGACCAACAAGCAGCTCGCCGACCAAGTTGACATGATCGTCAAGTCCCTCAAAGGCAACATTCCTGAAGGACAGGAAGATGCCGCCCGCGCCAACATCGCACGCCGCATGACTGAGATGCTCGTCTCCAAGGAACTCCTCCTCCAAGCCGCCACCAAGGCCGGTTACAAGGTGGAAGCTGCCGATAAGGCCGCCGTGCAGACCAAGTTTGAAGAAGCCGCCAAGGAACGCGGCGTGAGCGTTGATGAATTCATCAAGCAGCTCCCGCAGGGTGAAGCCGCTGCCCGCAAGGAAGTGGAAGAGAACACCCTCATCGAGAAATATCTCAAGGCTGAGGTGGAGAGCAAGATCAAGATTGATGACGCTGAAATCAACAAGCAGATCGAATTGGTCAACGCCGAACGCAACGAAAAGCAAAAACTCGCTGAGAGCCTCTTGAAGAAGGTTCGTGACGGCGGAGATTTCGCCAAGCTCGCAGAAGAAAACTCCGACTGCCCCAGCGGCAAGCAAGCCGGCGGCTCTCTTGGCAAGTTCCCCCGCGGGCAAATGGTCAAGCCTTTCGACGATGCCGTCTTCACGTTGAACGAGGGTCAAATCAGCGAAACATTGGTTGAAACCCAATTCGGCTACCACATCATCAAGACCACCAAGAAGTATCCTGCAAAGGAAGCGACTGATTCCGAACCGGCTGAGCCCGAAATGGTTGAAGCTTCCCACATCCTCATCAGCCTGCCGCGCCCTGTCAGCAAGGAAGAGATGAGCGAGATGTACAAGCGCCGCGCTTACTCGCAGGCCATTGGCGAGCTGCTCCAAACACTCCGCACATCCTCCAAGGTCGTGACGCCTTACGACTCCGAGTATGCCGAGATGATGCAGGAGGCTAAGGCCAAGATGGAAGCCGTTAAAGAAGGTGCCGAAGCCGCAGTCGAAAAAGCGGAGGCCGCAGTTGAGAAAACGGTCGAAGCTGTTGAAGGCAAAGTCAACGAGCTGAAGAAATAATCTCACGTAACAAATAACCAAGGGGGCAAGCGAAGCAGGTGATGCTGCCGTTTGCCCCTTTTGTTTGCAGGAGCGCCGCAAGATGAACAACCGCAAGACCTACGTCATTGGACACCGTAACCCTGACACCGACTCCATCGTCTCGGCCATCGCCTATGCGGCCCTCAAACGCAGCCAAGGCCTCAACGCCATCGCTGCGCGCGCAGGCAAGCTCACTCCGCAAACAGAATACATCCTGAACAAGTTCGGCGTCCCTGCGCCTGAGTTCCTTCCCGACCTCCAGCCCAAAGTCTTCCACTTCATCAACGGTCCCGTCCAAACCGTACAAGAAGACGTCCCCCTCTGGCAGGCTCTCGAAAAGATGGACAAGCAAAGCCTCGTCGCCCTCCCCGTCACCGATTCCGACGGCCGCTACGTCGCCATGCTCAACCACCTCTCCTTCACCCGCAACATGACGCGGAACATCAATCCGCAATGCAAGGCCATCATCCCCACCAGCATCAGCCTGCTCATAAAAACCCTCAGCGCACAGCCCATCGTCACCTTCAACCAAGACGAAGTCGTCAAGTCCCGCATCCTTGTCGCAGGCTCCTCCAGTGCCACCTTCCAAGAACATCTCAAGACTGAAATCCCCGCCAACGCCCTCGTCCTCGTTGGCGACCGCACCGAAGTCATCCGCGCCAGCATCGAAAGCGGCGCCCGCGCCCTCATCCTTACCAACCGCACACCCTTCCCGCAAAAGCTCAAACGCCTTGCCGAGGAACACCGCGTCTCCGTCATCATCTCCTCCTACGATACCTCCTCCACCTCCTTTTTGATTCTCTACTCCACCCCCGTCAGCCTCATGGCCGACGCCTCCACCCCGCCCCTCAACGCCGACGACTGCGTCCGCGATATCCGCACCGCCCTCACCGCCTCGCCCTCACGTTGCCTACCCGTCATCGACACCGACAAACGCATCGTCGGCATGTTCTGCGAAAGCGACCTCATCGAGCAGCCCAACGTCGACATCATCATGGTCGACCACAACGAAATCCCCCTCGCTGTCGAAGGCATCGACCAATTCCGCATCCTCGAAATCATCGACCACCACCGCCTCGGCAACGTCTCCACCAAACAGCCCATCACCTTCATCAACCGCGTCGTCGGCTCCACCTCCACCATCATCGCCGAGATGTACCGTGACCAACGCGTTGCACTCACCCACTCCATCGCCGGGCTCCTTCTCTCTGGTATCCTTACCGACACCCTCATCCTCCGCTCCGCCACCACCACCGACACCGACCGCATCATGGCCAACTACCTCGCCGGGCTCCTCAACCTCGACGCCGAAGCCTACGGGCACGAGATATTCGACAACTCCAGCCAGCTCTCCAACCTCACCGTAGACGAAATGCTCTCCATGGACTCCAAACAATACGCCGCCGCCGGCCGCACCTTCACCGTCAGCCAAGTCGAATCTGGTGCCACGCACGACCTCCTCAAACGCCGCGAAGAACTCATCCAAGGCCTCAAACACCGCTGCGCCGCCCAAAACCTCTACTTCGCCGCCCTCATGATTACCGACCTCTCCACCCTCAACTCCGTCCTCCTCATCGCAGGCGATCCCCGCTTCATCGCCGCCATTCCCTTCCCCCGCCTCCACGACTCCACCTTCCTCTGCAAATCCATTCTCTCCCGCAAAAAACAGCTCCTCCCCCTCCTCCTCGAACAGCTCGAGAAAAACTAATGCGCCGCCTGCTCCTCGCGGCGGGTGCATTCGCGTTCACCGCCCTCCACGCCGCGCCCGTACTCCTCACACACGAAGTCCCGACCTACACCCAAGACTTCGAAACCCTCCCCACCGCCTCCGCCGCCGCGTGGCTTGACGACTCCACCCTCCCCGGCTGGTACGCCAGTGCCACCGCCTTCGCCAAAAGCATCAACGCCGGCGGCCTCCACCTCTACTCCAACTCACAAAACGGCAACACCCTCGGGCTCGGCATCCTCGGCATCACCGCCACAGGCCACTCCATCAGCCTCCTCCTCACCAACCCCACGCAAGAAGCCATCACCAACCTCACCATCAACCACCTCCTCTACGTCGGCTACATCCCCGACTCCCACCGCCAAACCCAACTCACCTGCTCCTACGCCATCGGCAATGCCGCCGACCTTCTTGCCGACAACGCCACCTCGCACCCCATCCCCGCACTCAGCCAAACCTACCTCGCCGGATTCGACGCCGCACAATTCAGCAACCAACTCCACACCACCCTCCCCGTCAACCTGCTCCCCAACAACTCCCTCCTCCTCAAATGGAGCGTCCCCGCAGGAGCCTCACAATACGGCGTTGCCATCGACAACCTCGCCATCACCGCCCAATTCGGCCAACCCCAAGACATCCCCGAGACACCCGACACGCCCGATGCCATCACCCCCATACCCCTCACCCGCCGCGGCTACGCCCAAAACATCAACGTCACCACCATCCAAGCCGCCCACACCCTCCCCGCCGGCTGGCGCATCGACTCCACCAACACCGCCCGCACCCTCGGCACCTACACCGCCGCCCTCACCAACGGCCTCAAATCCATCTCCGCAGGCGACACCCCCACCACCGGCCTCAGCCGCTACGAAGGCAGCTACTTCGACTACGCCATCGGCGCCCTCTCCTCCGGCACCGCCTGCAAAACCGCCAACATCTACCTCTGCGCCTCCAACTCCACCCACCAACACATCAACCACATCACCCTCGACTACTCCATCGAAAAATACCGCTGCGGCACCAACCCCGACGGATACTCCATCCGCCTCTACACCTCCCCCGACGGACAAACCTGGACCGAACACCCCGACGCCATCACCAGCTTCCTCCCCGACCCCACCAACGACAAAACCGACACCCCGCCCATCGCCACCCAACGCAAACAACACACCCTCCCCGTCAACCTCCCGCCCGACGCCCACCTCTACCTCGCCTGGTCCTACTCCGTCACCACCGGCAGCACCACCTCCAACGCCCAAGCCCTCGCCCTCGACAACGTCACCCTCACTCCCATCCTCACCGCCCGCCCCGTCATTATCCGCATCCGCTAATCTCCCTCCAATAAAGCTGCCACCTTTTTACGTTCATGCAACCACATGAATGCAACCGAAAATATAACCGCGTCATCAAATAACCGCACAGCGGCCGGACAGACTTCACCTATCCCTCCACCCGAAAAAACCCGTATTGGTTTACAGCAAAACCTATACAGGTTTTCAACAAAACCCGTACAGGTTCACACAAAAACCCGTATTGGTTTTTTCAGAAACCCACACAGGATTCTCCCCTGATACAAGCATGGCGCAACACCACCCCATCAGCCATAGAGTCCCGCCTCAGGCCAGCTCACAGACAACAGCTGCTTGAGAGCTGAGCAACGGTTTCGCGTGGAAATGCCCCTGTAAATACGGGCTTATTCTGAAAGTTGTAAAATTTGGATTGCATCGCTGGAAAAATATGGTATTATGTGGAGTATTGATTGCTGGTTAAACCCTGCCTTTTGAAAATAGGCTTGCGGGATGTTGTGTTCCTGTCAGTTCTGTTAGTTATGCGTGCTGTACACCAATTTCAGTTTTCTCCGGAGACCGCCCCTTCTACGATGGAGGGGTGGGTGCCTGTTGTTCGGGCGAAGCTTGGCATTCCCCCGGGAATGCCGATTATGACTCGGCTGATCCATCGATCGGTCGATGCGCGACATGGGCGCGTTCGTATCAATTTAGCGATTGAGGTTTCTGACGAGATTGATGTTGACGGGCAGATGACAATGCCGCCAATGGAACTGTTTCAGAATCGCATGTACGCCAAGCTCAAGCAGGCGGACCCGAAGAAGCCGGTGGTGATTGTCGGCGCAGGACCGGCGGGTTTGTTTGCGGCGTTCAAGCTGTTGGAGCGGGGGTTTAAACCAATTTTATTGGAGCGCGGGGCTGACGTACGTCAGCGCAAGCGCGACTTGGCGGCGTTGTTGCGCACACAGGTTTTGAATCCGCACTCGAACTATGGATTCGGCGAGGGCGGCGCGGGCGCGTTCTCGGACGGCAAGCTTTTCACACGTTCGAAAAAGCGCGGCAACAACAATGAAATTCTTGAGCTGTTGGTTGCGCATGGCGCCAATGATAATATTTTGTATGAGTCGCATCCGCATATCGGCTCTGACGTGTTGCCGGGAATCATCGCCAACATCCGCAAGACGATTGAAGCGCATGGGGGTGAGTTTCATTTCAACGCGCAAGTGGCGGATTTGATTACCGCCGGCAATACGGTGCTGGGCGTGGAGTTGAAGAATGGCGATAAGATTGAAGGCGCCGCCGTGTTACTGGCAACCGGCCACTCGGCGAGAGACATTTATGTGATGCTGGAATACCGCGGCGTGATGTTGCAGGCGAAGGGATTCGCCGCAGGCGTGCGTATTGAGCATCCGCAAGCGTTGATCAACCGTATTCAATACCACCGTTATCCGCGAATGGATCTGTTACCGGCGGCGGAGTATTCGCTCGTCGCGCAAGCGAGCGGACGCGCCGTGTATTCGTTCTGCATGTGCCCTGGCGGTTTTATCGTGCCGGCTGCAACGGCGAAAAATGAGTTTGTCGTCAACGGCATGTCTCCATCTCGGCGGAACACGCCGTTTGCCAATGCCGGCACGGTGGTGGAGTTTAAGGATACCGACTTTTCGGGGCCGATGGAGGCGATGGATTTCCAACAGCAGCTCGAACAGTTGGCTTACCGTAACGGCGGCGGCGGTCAGCAGGCGCCTGCGCAACGGATGACAGATTTTGTCAACCGGCGAGCCTCGGCTGATCTGCCGGTATCATCCTACATCCCGGGTTTGGTATCATCACCCCTGCACGAGTGGCTGCCAATCATCATCGGCAAACGCCTGCTGGAAGGCATCCGTACATTCGACCGCATGATGCCGGGCTATTATACATCCGAGGCCGTGCTCGTCGGCGTCGAAAGCCGCACCTCGTCCCCCGTGCGCATCCCGCGGGATGCCGAAACCCGCCAAAGCGTCTCATTCAAGCGCCTCTACCCCTGCGGTGAAGGTGCCGGATATTCCGGAGGCATTGTCTCCTCCGCCTTGGACGGCATGCTCTCGGCCGCAGCGGTCCCGGACGACTAGAGGCACACAAGCCGGGCGGAATTACTGCGTTTTGGGTTGACTCCGCCAATGGGCTGTGTTATGCTCAACCGTGTTGAAAGGAATGCGCCCATGAAATTGTCCGTTTGTCTTTGTTCCATTCTCTGTTGCGCCCTGCTCGGTTTTGCCGCCGAAGATACGCCCGAAGCCCGGCGTGAAGCCGCCAAAGTCTACCTCAAGGTAATGCCGCTGGATAAAACCCTCGAGCAAGTGTCCGCGAGTGTTTTGGCGCAACTCCCGGCACAAGCGCGTGCAGAGGCAAAAGAAACGCTCGCCGCCATCAATCCTGCCCCGCTTGAAGCCATCATCATGGACGCCATGATACAAACCTTCACCTTGGACGAGATCAATGCCATGCGCGCCTTCTATGCTTCGCCCGAAGGCCGATCCATCCTCAAGAAGATGCCGCAATTCACCAACGCCTACATGCCCAAGATGATGGAAGAGGTTCAGCGCATTGTTCTCGCATCGATGGCAAAGAAACAACAGCCCGCGGCACCCGCCGCTAAACCTGCCGTCACAAAATAATTCCTTTATGTGTCCGGCAGTCAACCGGATGGGATGTGTTCACGAAATAATTCTCAACTCCAGATAAGGCTCCCTCATGAAGAAGATGACCTGTATGTTTCTGTTCGCATGCGCTGCAATGATCAGCTTCGCCGCGGCCGATACACCCGAAGCCCGCAAAGCGGCAGCTGACGCTTACGTCAAAACCTTCCCTGCTATCAAGCAGCTCGTAGACAGCACAATAGAAGCCTCGATGAAATCCCTCCCCGAAGAGCAGCGCGCGAGTAGCAAAAAAGTCCTAGACGAAATCAACTGGAACCTCGTTGAAACCGCAATGCGCGAGGCAATGGTCAAAATTTATACGGTTGACGAGATCAATGCCATAACCAAGTTCCATGCTTCACCGGAAGGCAAATCCATTATGCAAAAGACCCCCGAGTTCATGGCTGCCTACATGAAACCTCTCGCAGAAGAGGCACGGCGCGTGGTCGTTAAAATGATTGCCGAATCAATGGCCGAGGTCATGTCCAACGTAGCAATCAAAATGAAGCCCACTTCCGCCGCCACACCGACGCAAACGCCTGCACTCGTAGCTCAACCCGCCGCCACGAAATAATCCATTTATGTTCCGGCTCTCAACCGGATGAAATGTATCCACGAAGTAATGTTTAACCCCAAATAAGGATCCACTGATGAAAAAGATGACCTGTATGTGTCTGTTCGTGTGTGCCGCAATGATTAGCTTTGCCTCAACCGATACACCCGAAGCCCGCAAAGCAGCTGCTGAAGCCTACTTCAAAGCCGTCCCCGCAACTAAACAATTCATAGACACCACAATAATGGCCGGGATGACGGCTGTCGGCGATGAGGAGGAAATGCCTAAAGAAGCGCGAGAAATGGCAAATAAAATGGTTGCGGCTCTTGACTGGAAGGTCATAGAAGATGGATTGCGCGAAGCTATGATTAAAACCTATACGGTGGATGAAATCACTGCAAAGACGAAGTTTGATACCTCTCCAGAAGGACGGTCTATCATCAAAAAAACAGGCGCGTTCACTGCAGCTTATATGCCAATTGTTTCGAAAGAGATGGAACGCGTGGCGATGCAAGCGATGGAAGACATGATGAAAAACTTCAACCCCGCCACACTCGATTCCAAATCCATACCAATGCCGGCACCCGCCACCAAGCCTGCACAAAAGTAACACCTCGCCTGCCTTGGGGGAGCAGTCTCCCCCAAGGCAGCATTCTCATTCCGCGTGTTTTAAACAAGGAGGAGAGATTATGAAAAGACTGCTCTACACCGGCGTGTTGTTTTGCATCTCCGCATCGTGCTTCGCCACGACTAATGATACACTCGAAGCCCGCCTCGACGCCGCCAAAGAATATGGGCGGGTGTCAACATCAAGCCGAGAAAGATTAGTCGACAGTATCGATTTATTTTTTGATGACTGTATGTTGCAAAAGGTGGGAGGACGTGAAAGTTTCGAAGAAATACTCAGAACATATGATACCCCCTTTCTTCCAGACGATGTTCCATCAATTCAAGCCATGGCGCAAACATTCACGTTGAGTGAAATTAGTTTTCTGACGCAGTATCACAAATCACCGGAACTCAGGAGAATGAAGAAGAGAGCCGCAGCATTGAAAGAAGCCGATGCTGCGATTGATAAAATGTCAGAGATGTTCACCGCGGATGAAATCAACGCCCTGCTACAGAAAGGAGCAGAGGCGAATTTGCCCCCCGTCCGCAAGAACACGCCGGAGTTCAAAGAGGCTTGTGTGGCGATGGCTAAAATCGCTGACTCCTTCACCACGAACGAAATTGCCGTTTTGGTCACACGTTACACCTCCCCGGAAGCTGGAACGATACGCAAGAGGTGGTCGCAGTATATGGAGCTCCGCAGAGACTTAGAAGACGAAGCCAAAGTCAATGTACCGCCGGCACCTCCCTCGGATAGCACCGATACGCCAGAGGCCCGCCGAGCAGCCGCGAAAGATTATCTCAGTCGCAAGGGTGCGCAGCTAGAGAAATTGTTGCCACAATGGAGTACTTCTTCGGGCACCTCTCAAGGGGCTGAACTGAAACCGACGCTCGCGATTATGGAAGATGTAATGGTGCTGGTGTTCACGACAGATGAAATTAAAGCAATTGGCGACGATGACGCCAACCGCGCGGTGGTCTTGAACATACAGAAAAAGATGCCGCAGTTTTTTGAACTTAGCATGACAAAGATCAGAATAGCGACGCGGGCAATGCTTAAGCAAAAGCAAGCCGAAGCCAAGTAGCTGTAAGCAACTCCGTAAATGTAAAAGGGCAACCGAGCGGTTACCCTTTTTACGTTGTTAGTTCCGCTTGTATTAGATGGCGGGGTGCAGGAGGTTGAAGAGGTTTTCGAGAAGGCGTTGACGCAGCGGCCGACGTTCCCATTCGTTGAATTGAATGGCGTCGGCATGTGCGAACTCTTGCAACATCGCGATCTTCATATCTGACGCGAAGTTGCCATCCATCACAACAAGGTTGGTTTCAAAGTTGAGGTTCAAGCTGCGGCTGTCGAGATTGGCCGAGCCGATGATGGCGATCTCGTCATCCACCAGCATGGCTTTGGCATGAATGAAGGGGGCTCGGCGTTCGAAGATTTCAACGCCGGATTCCAACAGCTTGGCGTAGTTAGCGCGGGCGGCATAGAAGATTGAGACATGATTGTTTTCATGCGGCACTAATATCCGCACATTGACGCCACGCATGTTCGCCACGCGCAAAGCACAAGCGAGCTCCGGAGTCGGCACGAAGTATGGCGTGATGACGAGCACTTGTTTCTTGGCCACAGATAACAACCCAAAGAAGGTATCGCCTGTGGCTGCGTAACCGATCGGTGTGGGCGCGCCGTTTTGCACACGCACGAGCTGCTGCCCTCTTCCATGAATAACCGGAAAGAATTTTTCACTCATCAGCTTGTCGGCGCTCTCCGAAGTCATGTAGTACCAATCCCTCAAGAATGTGTATTGCAGATCGCTCACGCAGGAACCTTCAATGCGGAAATGAAAATCGATCGTGCCGGAGAGATAGGTGTCGTAGAAGTTAATGCCGCCGGTAAAGGCGGTACGTCCATCGATAATCAGCAGCTTGCGGTGATTGCGGATGTTGGCCTGCAGGCGTCCGCGACGGGGCATGGCGGTGGTGAAGAATGAGTGCTGAAGATTGGGATGTTTGTAGCGCCGGAAGAACCCTGTCATCCGTCCACGCAGGCTGCCGTAACCGTCGTACATGATCCGGACTTCGACGCCTGCCTTGGCGCGTTCAAGCAGAGCCCCCATCAATCGTCTGCCAATGGTGTCGGTGCCGATGATGTAAGAGTAGATGTTAATGGTTTCGCGGGCGCCGCCGATGGCGCCTAGCATGATATCAATAGCCGCGGGAGCATCATCGTATAATTTGAGGGTGTTATCGCCACGCAGCTCGCTATCGCAGTACTGGTCGAGAATGGAGTTGAATTCAAACAACGCACCGGTCAAACGCTGCGGCTCCGGACGGGCACGCGTCCAGACGTCCTGCAGCACGGTCTCAGCTTTTTTACGCCGTAGCGAAATGGATTCCGCGCGGTTGACGCCAAAGACAAAGTAAATCAACAGCCCGACGAACGGAAATGACCACACGACAAACAACCACAACAGCGACCCGCGCGGATCGACCGAACGGCGCACGACTTGATAGGTTGTGGCCAGCGTCGCCACCCAATAGACCAAGACACCGAACGAAACAGGAAAGTCTTGAATCAGATCGATAATACTACCCATAGCACCTTCCGCCGGTTAAAGTTTGAACGCTTAATACTGCCGCCAGCCGCCGCCCAACGCTTTGTAGAGGCTGATCAGCTTGCGGGCTAACAGGGTTTGGTGCCGCACATAAGCATCCTGCGCGGTCAGCAATGAACGTTGAGCGATCAGCACGTCCATATAGTCCGACATGCCGCTCTTGTAAAGCTCCTGTGAAATCTTGACGGCCCGCTGATTGAATGTCACCGAGTTATTCAACGACTCGCTGCGCTCCATCTCGCGGGTGTAAGACTGCCAAGCAGACTCTGCCTCGTGATAGGCGCGTAGGACGGTCTTTTGATAGCCCAGCAAAAGTTCTTCCATCTGCGCTTTGCGCTCTTCAACCTGTTGACGGATACGCCCCGCATTGAAAATGTTCCAGCTGAAACGCGGCCCGAAACGCACGGTGTCGGTAAAGTCGGTCCAGTGCTCAATATCCGGCGACGAAACACCGATTGAACCAATCAGCGAAAACTTCGGATAGATCTCGCTCTCCATCACGCCCACACGGGCAGTGGCCGCCGCCAAGATCATCTCGGCCTGACGTACATCCGGCCGGCGGCGCAGCAATTCATTCGGCAGCACTTGGGGCAGCTCCAACGGCAGCACAGGGAATGTATCGGACTGCAGAATCTGCAGCGAATACGCATTCGGCAAAACGCCTAACAGCTGCTCAATCTGCAACACCGTCTCCGTCAAGCTGGACTCCAATGCAGGCAGCTGCGCCATGGTAGTCGAAACCTGCGCCTCGGCATTCGCAACGTCCAAGCCCGATACAAATTTGGCACGGTACCGCTTGCGGGTAATCTCAGCGGATTGTGTCTGCGTGACCAAGTTCGAACGAGTCACATTCAACACTCCCTGCAACATGCGGGCATCCAGATACAAAGAGGCAACTTCAGCAGCGAGGCTGACTTCTAAATCGGACTGCGAATAATTCACCGCCGCCAAATCAGCGCTCCGCGCTTCGACCTCGCGCCGGATGCCTCCAAAAATATCGAGCTCCCAGACAGCATCAAAGCCGCCCACAAACGTCCCGCCCCATTCACCCGCGATACCACTGCCCGTCGAGCTATACCCCGGCCCGTCGAGCTCGCCGTACTTCCGCCCATAGTTGTAGTTAGCCGTGCCGGTCACCTCCGGCCAGAATCCCGCACGCGCCTGATACACGCGCGCACGCGCTTGGCGGATGCGTTGCAATCCTTGGCGCAGCGATAAGTTATTCGTCAGACAGCCGGTCACCAAGTCCGACAGTACAGGGTCGTCAAGCCGCCGCCACCAATCGCTTAACTCCGCCGCCGGATTCGCCGCATTGGTCGTCGCAAAGACGCCGACGTCCAATGGTGTTTCAAATTCCGGGTGCACATGATCCGGCCCGAGGCGGCAGCCGGATAAAACGGCAACCATCCCAGCCACCAAGCAGAGCAATCTCCAGCGCCTCATTTCGCGCCCCCTGCCGTACGAGCCTCCAATGCCAGCAATTCCTTTTCACGGGCATGCGGTGGTTTTTGATGTCGGGCAAACACAAGGTACGCGGCCGGTACAACGAACAATGTCAACAGGCACGAACTCAGGCCACCATACACCACCACCGCGCCCAAACAGCGCCGGCTGGCAGCACCGGCTCCGCTGGCAAGCAACAGCGGAATCGCGCCAAAGACCGTCGAAATACCCGTCATCAAAATCGGACGCAGACGCATGGTGGACGCCGACAGCAGTGCTTCATAAAACTCGTGTCCTTCGTCGCGCAGCTGGTTGGCGAACTCGACAATCAAAATACCGTTCTTCGCCGCTAGCCCCACCAGCATGATAATGCCGATCTGGCTGAAAATATTCATGGTCAATCCCATAAACATCAATCCGGCCAATGCGCCCACCATACCCAAGGGCACTGTAAACATCACCACCAAGGGACTGATGAAGCTTTCAAACTGCGCCGCCAGCACAAGATAAGCCAACAGGATTGATACTCCCATCACCAAGTACATCGACCCGGTTGATTCGCGCAAATCCTTCGACTGTCCTTTGTAAAAAATCTGCGTCTCCTTCGGCAGCTCCGTACGCACCAAATGCTCTAGGTGATCCAGCACTTGATTCAAGCTGTACCCCGGTGCCACGTTGCCAAAGAACGTAATCGCACGCACGCGGTTATAACGGCTGAGCTGCGCGGCATCGCCCACTTCTTTAATCGACGCTAAGTTGTCCAACGGAATAGGATTGGTCGTCGTTTTGGAACGGATGTGGATATTGCTCAGGTCAGTCGGCGAGCGGCGGTTTTCCAACGCCGCCTGCAGCATGACGTCATACTCCTGCCCGCGGTCAAGGAAGGTCGTCACGCGCTTGGAGCCCAGCATGATCTCCAACGCCGCACCGATTGACGATGCCGATACGCCCAACTCCGCCGCACGTTCCCGATTGATCTGCACGAGAAACTGCGGTGTAGTTTCTTTGTAGTCGTAATTCTTATCCACAAACCCGGGATAATCTTTTAGCTTCTCCCAGATCTTATCGCGCCAGACAACCAAGTCCGAATAGTCCGGCCCGCCAATCACAAACTGCACGGGTGCTCCACCCGCACCGATACCCGACGGCAACCGCGGCGAAGGATCGGCTGTCGTCAGCTGCGCCAGCTTGGGACGCATGCTCTGTAGAATTTCAACCGTATTGCGGCTGCGTTGGTTCCATGGAGTAAAGTCCAATGTAAACTGCACCGTGTTCGCCGCACCGTCGGTGCCGGTATCCCAGTTCGGTAGGGCCATGGTGTAATATAAAAACTCATTCGGTAGAATCGCCGAATACATTAACGGTATAGCCGAATCGGCAATGCGGTGCATCTCATAAAAACCCGTTCCCTCCGGTGCACGGAAACTGACGCTGAAGAACCCGCGGTCTTCAACCGGCTCATACTCTGCCGGAATCGCCTTCCAAGCCCAGACCACAAACAAACAGAATCCGACAAACACTAATAGAATCAACAGGCGCAATCCCAGCACCGCATGCAGCGCAGAACGGTACCCTTTTTCGCACCAGACCATCACACGATTAACCAACCCACCGAAGAACGACACGCGATCGGCGGAAGCCAGTAAGCGAGCACACATCAGCGGCGTCAGCGTCACAGCCACTAAACTGGAGAATGTGACCGCCGCTGTCATGGCTACGGCAAACTCCGAGAACATCTTACCGGTCTTCCCCTCCCACAAACTGATCGGCAGGAACACCGCGACCAACACAGCCGTTGTCGCGATAACAGCCAACAGCACCTGTTTGGAGCCATGTACCGCCGCGAACAGCGGAGGCTCGCCTTCACGGATTCGCCGCTGGACATTCTCCAGCACCACGATTGCATCGTCAACCACCATGCCGATTGCCAGCACCAACGCCAGCAGCGTCAGCATATTGATACTATACCCGCACATGTAAAGCACCGTACAGGACGCTACCAATGAGATCGGCACCGTCATCGCCGGAATCAACGCCGCGCGTATAGTCCCCAAGAACAGAAAGACGATTAAAATAACCAGTCCGGCAGCAATCATCAATGACTCGCGCACTTCGTCAATGGAAGCACGGATAAAATTCGCCTCATCCCGGCGGATTGAAATCGTCATCCCCGGCGGCAGTGTCGGACGGATATCCTCCAGCAGCTGACGAACCGCTGCAGAGATGATCAGGACGTTGCCCTTCGATTGTTTGTAAATCGAAAGGCCCACCATCGGCTCGCCGTTGATCTCAAAGTGCGAGCGCATCAGCTTCGGTTCCAACCGGACTTCGGCGATATCCTGCATACGGATCAAATCACCATTCGCCCGCCGTGAAATCACTAACCGCCGAAAATCCTCCGGCGTGAAATATTGACGCGAGACCCGCACGATGAACTCACGCTCGGCCGATTCGATACGCCCGGCGGGGTATTCCACATTCTCGGCATTCAATGCTGCCTCGACATCTTCAACGGTGATATTCCGCGCCGCCATTGCGGAAGGATTCAGCCAGATGCGCATGGCCTGCTCTTTGGCGCCGCTGATCACCACATTCGCAACACCGTCCACAACAGAGAAGCGGTCGACGATATAACGGTCGAGGTAGTCCGTCAATTGCATGCGGTCCATCTCGGTGCTCGTCACGCCAATCACCATCGACTGAACCGCCTCAGAGTCGTATTTATAAATCACCGGCGCATCGGACTCATCCGGCAAACGGCTCAAAATACGCGAGACCCGGTCGCGCACATCATTCGCGGCCATGTCCGGATCACGCTCAACGCCGAACTCCATCGTCACCACCGAAAGCCCGTCCCGCGTCATTGAACTGATACTGACCAAACCATCAATGCCGGAGACCGTGTTTTCAATAATCGGCGTAATCTTGCTTTCGATTACCGCGGCGCTTGCGCCGGGATACGTCGTACGCACTGTGACAATCGGCAGCTCAATATCCGGAAACTCACGCACCGCCAGCCGCTTGAACGAAATGGTGCCGAAAACCAAAAGAACCAGCATCAACACAATCGTTGCAACCGGACGGACAATCGCGAGACGGCAGATATTCATTTCTAGTCCGCTCTCCCTGTGCCATTCACCACAACCGCATCACCATCAGCGAGCTTGCCCACGCCCTCGGTCACGACGAGGTCTCCGGCTTTCACGCCTGACAGAATCTCCACATAGCGGTCTGAACGGCGGCCGGTACGGACCGGCTGCCGCTTAACGGATTTACGATCGGCTGACACCAGAAAGACCGACTGCTTTTCGCCCAGGCTCAACACCGATGACTCCGGCGCCATCAGCATTGATTCCTCGCCCATGTCCAAATAAACCGTCAACAGCATGCCGGGACGGAGACGATGATCAAGGTTCGCAATCTCGCCACGCACCGAAACACTGCGGGTCTCCGAATGTATGCGCGGATCGACCGCCCGGACCTTGCCCGTGAAAAATCCCGAATAAGCAATGTTATCCGCCTTGAAGTGCAGATTCGTACTGAGCTTGGCGGAATATTTCTCAGGCACCGAGAAGTCCACATAGATATACTCAATGTCATCCAATGCGGCAATGCGCGTACCGGGCGTCAGCAGATCGCCAACGCTGACCAGCCGCATGCCCAACAGTCCTGTGAACGGCGCACGGATCACACGGTCGGCCAAATCGGCCTCCGCCTTCGCCTTCTCCGCCAATGCCATCTTCAGCCGCGTTTCGCGGTCATCCAAATCCTTCTGCGCAATGGCGTCTTCTTTCAACAGCCACTCCAAACGCTCCTTCTCGCGCATATGCTCGGCAATAGCCAGATCCGCCAGTTCAACAGCAACTTTCTCCTGCGCATTATCAAGCTCTACCAGCAAATCACCCCGCTGCACGAACTGCCCGTCCTGAAAGCCGATGTTGATCACCTTCTCGGTCACCAATGACGCGATATCCACCGACTCCCGCGAAACCGCCGTGCCGATGCAAATCAAATTGTCCGGCACCTTGCGTGCGGCCACCTCTTCGGTCGTCACCTTCAGCACACCCTTGTTTCGTCCGGCACCACGCTGTTCTTTATCTTTAGCACCGCTCGACTCCGTATAAAACAACCGCACGGCCAACAGCACGACAATGCCGCCAAGTACCAGCTGAATCCCAATCTTGGCCCATGATTTCATTTTCACTCCCTTACCCCTTTCATGGCCGCCATCCCCCGAGGCTGCCACCCTACTTCAGTTTGAACGCGTCTGGGAATAATTTACCCAACGTGGTGCGCTTCACATCATCACCCTTTAACTTCGCCATGAACACCGGCAAAGACGCATTACAGAACTCGCTCAACATCTGCCGGCACGCCCCGCACGGCGTTACCGCATCGCGCGACACAACCACCAATGCCAGGAAAGCCCGCGACCCCTCGCTGACCGCTTTGCCCAACGCCACCTGTTCCGCACAACGCGTCAATCCATAAGATGCATTCTCAATATTGCAGCCGGTGAACACCCGTCCATCCGCCGCTAACAGCGCTACGCCCACCGGAAACTTCGAATACGGCGAATAGCTCGCCTTGGCCGCCACACGCGCAACATCAACCAACTGGTCCCGCAAATATTTTGAAATCGTCATCTCATCCTCACCTTAACCATGCCCCATTTGCCATTCCTTGACCGCATCAATCGGGCACAGCAGCATCAACACATTCAACGTCAGATTGTCCCGCACGATCAGCGCGCAGCCGACTTCCAACACGATAAACAACAGCAGCGACTTCTTCCACCCCAACACGCCCGCCAGCCAAAATCCAAATCCGCAGAATACAACATCCGACAGCGAGTTGACAATCGAATCGCCGAAGTACCCCTGCGCCGCCGTGGCCGCACGATATCGGTTGATCACCAACGGTGAATTCTCCAACACCTCCCAGCCGATCTCCACCGCCAGCGCGATGAACCAACACCACGCCGCCGACAGCCGCGGTACGCAGACCTTCAGCACCCAGTAAAAAATAACGCCATGCAGGATATGCGAGAACGTATACGGATCCGCCACGTGCTGCGAGTTATGCGCTCCCCACACATCACCCTCCCACAACGTCGGCCGCCCGCAAGCACACCACCACACGCGCCCCTGCCAATGGAACAGCGCCGTCTGTGCGGCCATCAGTCCGACAATCGCACCGCTAATCCACAACGTCTGCCGTTTGATTCCATCTAACACGTCCCCGCCTCCCTTTCCCCGGTGTTAGAACCACGACTTCGGATGCGTCAGTTTATGAGCGAACTGCTTGATGCCCCACCACACACGAACGATAAACAAGGCCTTGCTCATTTACTCTCTCGGCTGGCGGCAACTATCGCGAGCGCTCCACGGCAGCGCGTGGCGATGCCATCCCAATTACCCGCGTCAAAATCCTCTTTCTTCGCAATCCACGTGCCACCCACAGCCGCAACTGTCTTCAACTTCAGATACGCCGGCAACAGGGTTGTATTCACTCCACCCGTCGGCATGAACCGAACACCCGTGTGCCCATACGCCGCCGACACTGCCGAAATAAACTGCACACCGCCAACGACCTCCGCAGGAAACACCTTGCAAATCTTACACCCTGCTTCCATCGCGGCTTCGAGCTCGGTCGGCGAAGCAATCCCCGGCAGGAACTCCAAGCCAATCTCTTTGGCCCTCGCTAATACACGCGGATTGAACCCCGGCGCCACGGCAAACGATGCCCCGCACTTTTTTGCCTCAACAGCCTGCTCCGGCGTCAACACCGTGCCCGCGCCGACGATCAGCTCAGGACGGTTCGCCGTGATCGTACGAATCACCTCAGCTGCCGCTGCAGTGCGGAACGTAATCTCCGCCACGGGCAGACCGCCCGCAATCAACGCATCGGCTAACGGCAACGCGTGCGCCACATCATCAATCGCCAGAACCGGCACCACGCCCAAGGCGGCAACTCGTTCAAATGCTGACATTAGCGGATTACTCCTTCCAGCGCTTTCTGGATGCGCTCTTTGATCGGCACATCAATCGGCTTGAACTCAAGCCCCGTGACAGTTTCATACGCCTGAATATAACGTTTGGCCGCTTCGATGCGCACTTCGTCGGTCAGCACCGGCGGTTCGCCCTCGCCCTTGAAACCTTGCGCGGCCAGCCACTCGCGGACATACTCTTTATCTAGTTTGCGCTGATCCTTGCCGGCGTCAAACAATTCTTGATACGTGTTGGCGAACCAATAGCGCGACGAGTCCGGCGTGTGCACTTCATCGCTCACCACCAGCTTGCCGTTCAGCATGCCCAGCTCATACTTCGTATCCACCAAAATCAACCCACGCGTCGCGGCGAACTTCACACCCTCGGCAAATAGCTTCTTACACAACGCCGCGGCTTCATCAAACAACCCACCATCAATCAGCCCCTCGCCAATCGCTTCATCACGCGACACATTGCGGTCATGCACCTCATGCTTCGTGGTCGGCGTTAGAATCGACGGATCAATCCTCTGGTTCCACTTCATCCCCTCCGGCAGTGCATTGCCGCAGAAGTTCCGCACGCCATTTTTGTAGGCCGTCCAAACCGATGTATTCGTCACGCCCGTCAAATACCCGCGCATGATGAACTCCAGCGGTAGCTGCTCGCACTCCGCCACCAGCATCACATTCGGATCCGGCACGCTGATCACATGGTTCGGAATCACATCCTTCGTGCGTTCAAACCAAAACGCCGCAATCTGCGTCAACACCTGCCCTTTGAACGGAATCGTCCCCAACACCCGGTCGAACGCCGAAATCCGATCCGACGCAATCAACAGCCGCTTGTCGCCCAGCCGGTAACTATCACGCACCTTGCCCGAAATCTTAGGCCCTAGCCCTGCAAAATCCGCATCATCCAACACATTCGCCAGCTCCTCGCGGATCCGTTGTTCCGAAATCATTTCATTTCCTTTCTTTCACAGGCGCGCCGCGCCCGCACAAGTACCTCGTCAGTATAAGCAATACAAAAACCACGAGCAAGTATAAAACAACACCCGTACCTGAAAACATCCGCAACGCCACCGTTGCCTCCGTCAAACACCACGACCACACCAGCCCAAAGCTCAGCCAGCCGATCTTTTCAAACTTCAAAATCCAATACACCACCAGCCCCGTCATCACGCCAAACAGCTCCGCCGTAAAACTCAACGTACTCGGCGGCGTCCCCGTCAACCGCTGCGGCACCTGATAAAATACCGAAGCAAAAATCGACGCCGGCAGCAGGTGCGCAAACACCCACAGCACAAACCCCACGCAACCGCTGATGATCCCAATCATGCCGGCACCACCATCCCTCCCTCCAACAGACGCACGCGCTTACGCAGCTGCAACCCCACCAAGCGCGAAGCCACCGTCCGCGCCAGAAGTCCTGTCGTCGAAACAATCTCGTCGATGTGTATCCCCTCAACCGTGATACACGCCATAATCTGCGCCTCTTCACCCGACAGCGGCGGCTGTGGCGGACGCACCGCAACCGATTCCGACACGCGGTCGCTCGATGCCGCATTTGCAGACCGCTCACGTCCCGCATAAAATCCCGGCAGCAGCTGCAGCTCATCCAACACATCCTGCACATGCCGCACCAACTGCCCGCCCTCGCGGATCACCTTCAAAGCTCCCGCCGCCTGCGGCACATCAATCCGCCCCGGCACTGCCATCACCGGCCGCCCCTGATCCAACGCCTGATCCACCGTAATCAACGTCCCGCTCCCCATCGGCGCCTCGATCACCAACAACCCTTTAGCCAGCCCGCTCACAATCCGATTCCGCATCGGAAACGTCTGCCGGTCCGCACGCCGCCCAAACGGATACTCCGAAACCAACGCCCCGCCACGCGCCACCACCTCATCCGCCATCACAATATTCGACGACGGATAAATCTGATCCAACGCCGCCCCGATCACCGCCACCGTCACGCCGCCCTCGGCCCGCAACGCCCCCCGATGCGCCCGCGTATCCACCCCCTCGGCAAAACCGCTGATCACCGAATACCCCGAACACGCGATCTCATAGCCAAACTTCTCCGCCATATCCGCGCCATAAATCGTCGGATGCCGCGTCCCCACGATTGCCACCCCTGGTAGACTCAAAGCCTCCACCGCGCCCCGCACATACAACACCAACGGCGGATCCACAATCTCCCGCAACGCCGCCGGATACCCCTCATCCGCCAACGTCACCAACTTCACCCCCGCCGCCTCGGCACGCGCCAACTCATCAGCACACCCCACCGACTTCAACGACGCCGCCAACAAACGCGCCCGCACAGTGCCCACGCCCTTCACGGCAGCAAAATCCGCCTCCGACGCCTCAAAAATAGCCGGCACCGACCCCAGTGCCTCAACCAACCGCTTCACCGTCGCAATCCCCACGCCGGCAATCCGATTCAAAACAATATACCCCTCGCGCTCCGTCATCCCCTCTTCGGCGCTTGCCGCTCCAAGCGGGCCAACACCTGCTTCATATTCGCCCAAAACTTCTTCTTCGTCTCCACCGACGTCTCCGGATGCAACGCCATCCGCTCCGGATGAAACGTCGGCATCACCGACACCCCCTCAAACTGCATCCACTTCCCCAACATCTCCGCCGACACCTGCCGCCCCTGAAACAACGCCCGCAACGTCACCGACCCCAACACCACCATCACCTTCGGTTGCAACACCTTCAACTGCTCCCGCAAATACTCCAAACACGCCCCTGCTGATATCTGTGATACCCGCGCCCCCGACGGCACCCGGCACTTACACACCCCCGTCAAATAAACCTCATCCGCCGACAGCCCCATCGCGCCAATCACCTTATCCAAAAACGCCCCATATACGCCCGAGAAAAACGCTCCCCGCTCCGCATCCCCCTCCTCCGGCATATCCGCCAAAAACAACACCTCCGGACGCGACACACACCCCCGCCCCAACAACACCCCCCGCCGCATCACATGCGATTCACACCGCACACACTCCCCCAGCAGCTTCTCCAAATCTCGCCCCTGCGCCGGCATAGCCACCGCCGCCTCAAAATCATCCGCATCCGCGCTCTCCCCCGCCGATGCAACCGATGTACTAACCGACGCAACAATGGGCTCCACAATAGGCTTCACGGGAGCCGCAGCCGATGCCACCGCAGGACGCTTCGCCCCCCCGCTCCGCAAAAATTGCACCGCCTCCGCCGACAACACCACATCATGCTGCCCCAGCTCCTTCTGCAAGACCACAAAGTCCGAAACCGCATCAATTAACTCAGCCCACTCCGCCATACAACCCCAATAAAATACGTTCGCGCGATTATACCCCCTCCCCCCTCAAAAATCAACTCTATACACACCCCGCCAGCACAAACCCAAAAATGTTTTGGTCATGTCTCAATCGCATACTTGTTTTCACCTTGGTGATCACGAAAACGTTTTCGCGATCATCCAATGCAGCCAATAACGCCCTTCATGCGATCAACTCAATTCTCTGCGCAGTTGGTAGAGTTTCTGCGTCAGAAACAGTCAAGCAAAGCTGTCGAAAATTTGAGAGACGTAGCGGAACGTCCCTCTTGTCGACTCATCGCTAGACGCACGAGATGGGTTGATGTAATTAACCCAACCCACTCCGAGATATACATCCACGAAAATACAGCCCGCAGTCCCCACACAGGATTGCGCTTAAATAAACAACTCATTGATTTTCAGTATATTAAGAAAATTACTCGTGCGCGCATGAGGAATAACTAAAATAAGATTACCCCCAGAACGGCTTATAACGGGCAAATTTTCGGGAGCCACCAATGGCCTCATCCGACTTTATCAATCCTGCTTCCACCGTCAATGTAATAATTTGTGATACAATGGCGGATTTCCCCTCTGGCAAGTGAAATCGTTGACGCAAAGTTTGGTTGGTCATGCGCTCACAGCGAACCCATTTCAGAACACAGTGCTGATAGCATGCACGAATACGGTCATCCCTATCCATTGTCGCAAATGGCTTAGCTCCGAAAATTGTCACCACCGTCCGCTGCATTTGTTTCTCAAAATTGGGAGCCGGCAACTGAAAAAGTTCAGCTGCTGTCACTACCTTATCAATACCACTGCTTTTTTCTTCGCAAATATTCATACGCCGCATAAGATCGGCCAAGCGTTCATTCCGGGTGCGATATTCGTCAATGAATCTTTCAACGGGAACCATGGGTTCTCCGGGATTTGAAATCACTAGACGGTTATTGTAGACCTCTATCATTACTGAAGCACCTGTAACACTAAAATCTTGATGAACCAAGGCGTTTGCAATAAGCTCACGTATTACTATTTCCGGCACGAGCTTAACATCCTTGCGTAATGCATCCTCAATGACCTCGTTTTGAGGCAACTGTCCCATGACAAATCGAATTAAATCTTGAAAGCAGACAGCATAGCCCCGTTTTTCAGAATAGTCTAACTTTGTTTCCAGCTTAGAATTTCGCAAATATACCACGACGCGTGGGGCTTTACGTGACAGATAATCAAATCGTGACAAGTCCTTGGCAAATAAAACTGCCCCGAGGCGACGAATAGAAAATAATCCGCCTGCAGCATTATCAATCAATCGTTCTTTCAACAAGCGTTCTAAAACCCCTAAACGCTCAGTTGGGTAGGGAAGGCCTAGAAGATCAAAAAATGCTTGTGTGTCCAGCATATCAATTACAGTTTGCGCATCAATATTCTGTAAGGCAGATCCCTCCAGCCAGTTTGGTTCACCCTCAGCAAATATCGCGCGCAAACGATCCTCTGACATAGGAACCAATGAACTCCCAGCACGCATCAAATATTTTCCATGCAAGTGATATGCTGTACCACGCGGACGCTCCGGAATGTGGCACACAACTACACGTCCCTTCGGATGCTCGACGACCTCAATACCAACTCGAAAACCAAGAAGGTCAAATAAATGCTTCTCCAACTCCGTTGGATTCCGTGCCTCAATCGTTCCGACCACGTGGCGCGGCGACTTATCAGAAACACCAAGCACAAGATTCCCACCCCCCTCATTAGCAATCGCCACACAATACTCGGCCATTTTCTCTCTGCTAAATTGTTCCCGAGCTTCTTTGAACTCCAAATGCTGATCCTCTGAAGGTGCTGTAAGCCAAATATCTATTTCTGCTGGAGTAAGTGACATAACTACTATTCTTTCATTTTTGAACCAATACTTCAAGAGACGCCCCGCTCTCAGAGTCTTCATCTTGCTCGGAATACGTGTATAATCCGCGCAGAACAAGGGATTGCCCCATCATACCAAACTCCGCCAGACGCTTCCCTTGAAACAAATGTTTACCCGAGAAAACATCTTACTCTCACGAGCTGCCGCATCAATTAACTCAGCCCACTCCGCCATACAACCCCAATAAAATACATTCGCATAATTATACCCCCTCCCCCCTCAAAAATCAACTCTATACATCCCCCTGCCAGCACAAACTCCATTCAATAAAGACACCGTTCTAGGCTCATTCTCCACCCTAAAATAAGGGAGACTGCAAATGCATATAACATAAAATGCCGCACAAAGAACTACATATTACAGCTCGGAAACAATATCTTCAAAGGCGCCACGTCCTTGCTACCGCTACAACATCCAACACAAATACAAAAAATCCGAGGTATCTTATAATACCCCGAGTCATTCTACAACACACCAAGTCCGAAACCGCAGTACTCAACTCAACCCACTCCGCCATACATCCCCAATAAAATACGTTCGCATAATTATACCCCCTTCCCCTCAAAAACCAACTCTATACACACCCCGCACAATCAAAATACCCCAACCTCAACAAGTCATTAAATCCAAACAAATACATAACCTCATTTCTTTCCATCCATGCCGGGAGCTCTACTCCGTTTGTCAAGAATCTAATTAATTCAGCATCCATTCACTATACTCTTTATGTGCCAAAAACACACGCATAGGATCTTTTGAAGTTCAAAAGTGTGCCATTTGTGAACAAACATCTCTTGAACTCACCCTGTAACATGCTGGCACAGGTCTTGCTATAATAAAGGTGTGGGAGGCTATTTTCAAATTTTAATTGTCAGAAGGTTCATACATGAGTCCATACATTGTCCATTTGAATTGTTCGTCGATTTCTGAGTTTAGTGATCAATTTAGTGGCAAATATAATGCTTTCAGCCAAGAAATAGAGACTGAGAAGGCAAATGCTGGCACAAAACCCTACAACGCGTTTAACCAAATGTGTGCCATAAGAGACCGCCTTCGTGATGCAAGTAGCTACCTAAACGGCATGATGTTAACTCCGCATCCAACTAACACTGCCGTTGAATTTATGCACTTTCTTTTTCATGCTGCAATCATATGTGATGGAGTGGAACAGCTCGCGCGTATTTTTGGATGCAAAGCGGCATTAGAGAAAATTCGAGGATTACAGAACATATTTCACCTTGATCAGGTACGCGAGTCAGATGCTAGTCGATTTGAACCAGAGAATGGTTTTTGCCCCGAATGTGATGTATATAAAACCGATAAAAGTTTTTTTGAGTACATTAGATCTTTGGGAGCTATGCATCCATCAAACACTTCACACCACGAAAATTACCACGGCAAGGATACATTTCACACATCTCCTTATGTCCGTTGGAATGACTTTGGAGATCGCCACCTTTACGAACTATATGTAATTGTCTATCCCGGTAGCAAGTCCGATGAATCTCACCGCGTCTACTTGAAAATTAATGAATTTGTAGTGTATGCGCAGAAACATCTCGATTTCATAAGAGAAATTACATCAAGATTAGCAGATAAACAAAAAAAACTGATTGAACGACACAAGAATACTCCTATCAAAAAGCCTGACGAACATTCCTCATGTACAGAATATTTAGGAACCATAAAAAGCGAGATGGCAAAAAGAAAACTGTGGCGAAATAACGAAGGAGTGATTGATTTAATATTGCCGTTTTTTACAACGAAGATTCTATCTTCCACAAACTTTACTTTGTTGATATGCTATCAAAATGCAATTAAATATGCTATTACAATGCTTCATGAACAATTGCAAGATATGGGAGAAGATGAAAAGAGGTTTTTTATAATAGAATTGACTCAACACCGTCCACAGACATTAGATCACAGAACATGGGCACATCCATCCGAACATTTGAATGACCTTATAGACGTGAATTGTCCAAGAAGTAGCAAAGATTTTGTGCGAAGAGAATTATGCCATCCACAAATACAACAATGGATCAAAAAATTTGTGGAATATACAGGAGAGGAAACAGATGAAGAACTATACACACTTGTCAATTTAGCTTGTTATCTTGACAATCTATCAGGAGATAGCAAAATCAACAAAGTGATTCCTCGCGACTCTCTATATCGACCAAAATTTTCATGCCAACAAAAACATCTCGCGCAAGAGCATTCCTTCACACCATTCTTTGAGGATGATATTGCCGAACAAACACCAACTAAAGGTATCGCTGAACCCGATATTATGAATACACTGGAGAAAATGAAATGAAATGTGAAAAAGAGTATGAGCACGTTTGGCTTGATGCAGAAGCCATTGAGAACATTGTTCAACAGTTTAAAGTTATTTTGCCCAAACCCGACATGGCAAGGGCATTAACCTTAAGCGCACAGCAGAATAATGTCGAATGGTCTTTTGATGCTTTGGAGGAATTATTGCATCATTTGCATGACAACGAATGTGATTATATTTGTGTTTCTTATGACAATTGCGCTGGGAATCATGGACACCATAGTTATGGACATTATGGATTAAGAATATCCGCTCGTAATCGGGATATCCTGCCCCGCTCTTCCGTGAAGGTTTCTGCCCCAGACCGAGTAAATATAGCCAAGGTTTTTAATATCGTGGAGGAGCACGCAAAACGTTGCCGAGTAGAACCATTAAACTTTGAAGCACAGAAACGATGCCCCACAGTGTTTATTGGGCACGGTCGTTCTCCTTTATGGCGCGACTTAAAAGACCATCTTCAAGACAAACATGATTATCAAATTGAAGCCTATGAATCAGGAGAACGCGCTGGGCATGCAATTAGAGACATACTAGAGTCAATGATGAAAAATTCATCTTTTGCAATTCTTGTCATGACAGGTGAGGATAAGACAGATGATGGTGTTGTGCGTGCACGTCAGAATGTTATCCATGAGGTCGGTTTATTCCAAGGTCGCCTTGGGTTTAATCGAGTCATAGTCTTAAAAGAAGAAGGTGTGGAAGATTTCTCAAACATGGCGGGAGTACACCAGATTCGATTCACTACAGGCAATATTCGTGAAACGTTTGGGGATGTCCTTGCAGTCCTAAGAAGAGAGTTTAACTCGCCGTCCACAAAAGAAGCATAATCAAGTGCAGATATTGAATAACTTCCCCAATGGTCTTTAATCCAAGGCACAATAGCCGGTGATGGTTTCGTCGGAGTTGAGGCGTCTGCGAAAGTCGATGATACGGCAACCGGATGGGAGACAAGGATGGTGCATGAGATTGATCTTCTATTGGCGTACCTTATTGCTCCCTCGCTTTGCGGATGACGTGGAGGAGGGATTCTTCCATGCGGGTGTAGAAGAGGGTTTTGTTTTGATCAAAGATACCCTGTTGCTTGAGGAATGTTAAAATGGATTCGTGTCCGTTGATGGCTTGGCGAAGGTAAGAGAGGAGCTTGTCTTCGCCGATGCTGCGTGAGTAGGATTCTGGGTGGATGCGGTAGAAATAAAGGGGTTGCTTTTCGAAGTGAACTTTCTTACCGACAAGTAGAGCCAGCTGGAATGCAATGCTGCCATCTTCTCCATAGTTGAGATTCTCGGCATAGACAACCTTTTCAAATATGGCTTTCAGGCCAAACTTGGGACCCATTTGATAATAGAAGACTTCCTTGGCGTCGTTCTTGAGCACCTTTCTTTTCTTTCTATTGATTTTAAGAATGCAGTCGCCAGTGAACCAAGTTAAACTACAAAAAGCGACTTGTGCATTGTTGGCTTTTACGCCGTTATACAGGACTTCAAGATAGGTAGGTGCAAGATAATCATCAGAATCAACGCCAGCAATGTACTCGCCACGTGCGGCGAGAATGCCGGTTCGGCGTGCAATCGACATGCCATGATTGTCTTGCGAAATACATCGGATTTGATTGGGATAGCGTTCGATGAATGTGTTGACGATATCAATGGATCCATCTGTAGAGCCATCGTTGACAACCACGACTTCAAAGGCCTTAAATGTCTGGTTGAAGATTGAGTCTAAACACTCTTTGATATATTTCTCGGTATTATAAACAGGGATGACGATTGAGATAATGGGCGTTGTTTCTGCGTGTGCCATGGAGGCTCTTTCTCTTGCCTATGTTTCACAGGAAGGAATGCCCCAAGGCAATAAAAAAGGCGTACCCCCTAAGTCATATCTCACTAGAGGTATCGCCAAACACCTATATCGGAATACAAAATAGAGAGTACGCCACGTGTAGAAACACGCAGCGCACCTTCCTATTCAGCTCCGATAATGAAAATTGGCGATTCTCTAGTGAAGCCGTAATAAGCAGGTGTGCTTATTGTTCATGCACGGTTACGACACCGCACATGCTATGAAAAAGAACAGACAGGTTTGTAAGAGTCACCCGTATTGGCTCTGATGATACTTCTTTTTATGGGGTATTGCAAGCACAAAACCCCAAGTAATATGTAATAGGTGATAGGCTCATGCACACAACTCCCTCCATCTGTGTACATCTACGTAATTTGTGGATGGTACTCTTCGTGCCTCCGCGTGAGTTTGCTAATTCAAAGTAAATTATAGAAGATGTCACCTTCTTTCACGATTTTCAGGGGTCGTAAATCAGGTGGTACCGCACTCGTATATCAGGTGATTTCGTACTCATATATCACTTGATTCCGTACCCATAAATCAAGTGATATGGTACCCCGAAAGAAGGCTTATTTTGCGATACTCACACATTTATTTCCTATTACTTGGGGCCTCATGTTGGCGTTTCTTTACACGAGTAAGACTTTTGCGTTACCCGGGCAGGAGTTTTGTGTGAGCCCAGTGGATAAAATGTTTTGCCCGCGTCAGACTTTTGTGTGAGCCGAGCAAGAATTTTATGCTAAACGTTTGGCAAAAAGCAAATATTCGCGTTTCCCGAGCGTATTATGTGGCTCGCATTTGCATGCTGCGTAACGTCAATTCACGCATCATGTATGGCCGTACCGGATGTCACGTATCATCGTACCACGCATCACGTGATATAATTTTGCGCATCACGTGATGCCGTACTGTATCTCACGTGAGATCGTACTGAAACATGGAGGGCTTGAATGTTTTCGAAAGCAGGGATTATGTTGGGGTGCTCTCGGGACAAGACGGGAGAGAAGTAATAAGCTACAGATTACAAGTCAGAAGTGGGAGAGACTCACACCCATCAAATACATACAATGGCCGTTGAGGGTTGTTTGCGGAGTGCTCCCAGAGGAGGATGGGGCTACACGATCAGGCAATGCCGACGGGGACGCCAGCGTTCCCAAGGGAAACACAAGCTCGACTTCATCGATTTTCTCCGATTTCATCGAAGTGTCAAGCAGCGCAATGGTGAAGATAAAAGTGATCGTGATAATGAGAGTGGTGAACATGATGGAAAGCCTTTTGTTTTTGTTGGTGGACTGCACGCCGGCCAAACAGGCAGTCTGTATAGTTGATGGCTCCTTGGAGCTTAAGCTCCCGTATGTCGGGGGGCGGAGGTTCGCGTTGGAACTCCGAGCCGCAAAATCCGAATCAGTGACGGGTCACTCAATGGGGTCAACGGGGGTGCAGTTTAGCAGATTGGAAGAATAAGTCAAGAGGGAAAGTTTGCAGTGCAAGAAACCCCAATAAAGACGGAGAGGATAGATGCTCACGCGGAGACGCGGAGAGAGTATCCGCAGATTACACAGATGGCCGCAGATGCGGGAGAAGAGGAGTAGTGGCTAAATGAGGCACTCGATTTCACCGTTTTCACCGACTTTTGCGATAATGTTGTGGATGCGGCGGTTTCGGCGAAGTGCCACGGGCACCTTTATGCCCTACCAGCTTACGCGCACAGGAGAGATACAAATGTCGGCGGGGACGTCGCCGTTTCTAGCGGTATGTAGAAAAACAAACCGGCCTCAAATCGTTTGACTTGAGGCCGGTATTTGTTGGTTTGTTGCTGAACCTAGAAGCGGGTTACTTCTTCTTTGCAGGTTCGGCTTCGGCAGGCACTTCGATTACCGGTGCAGCTTTGACGCTGGCGACCCATTCGAGGATGACGAGCTCTGCGCCGTCACCCTTGCGGGATCCGATTTTCGTGATGCGGGTGTAACCGCCGTTGCGGCCTTCCATCGCGGGAACGACTGCATCAAACAGTTTCTTGACGGCTTCCGGGCTGCGCAGGCGGGCTGCGGCCAAACGGCGGGCTGCCAGCGTGCCTTTGCGGGCGAGCGTGACGGCTTTCTCGGCATCCTTGCGGATTTCCTTGGCCTTGGGAAGGGTTGTCTTGATGTTCTCGGCGATAATCAGATTGGCGACCATCATGCGCATCAACTGCTCACGGTGGGCCAACGACCGGCCAAATTTCTTTGCTACTCTCTTGTGGCGCATATCTCTTCCTTATTCCTGATCTTCGTCGTCCAAATCGTCTTCGATATCCTCGTCTTCGCCGTATTCGAAGCCCATGTCATCGCCCATGTCTTCTGGTTCGATGGAGGGTGCCGGCGGTTTGTCGAGGAGCGTGAGGTCAAACTTGTAGCCCAAGTGGAGGCCGAACTCGGAGAGTTTGTCCTTAATCTCGTTAAGGGACTTCTTACCGAAGTTGCGGTACTTGAGCATGGCGGCCTCGGACTTGAGCGCCAGTTCACCGACGGTGGTGATGTTGGCGTTGTTGAGGCAGTTGGCCGCACGCACGCTGAGTTCGATTTCGTTGACGGACATGTTGAGAATCTGACGGAGGCGGGCGCGTTCTTCATCGACGAGCGCCTCGGAGCCTTCAAATTCAAGAATGTCGTCTTTATAAGCGACAAAGACGTCCAAGTGGTGGCGCAGGATTGCGGCCGCCGTGGTGAGCGCCTCATCAGGCGAGACACGGCCGTCGGTCCAAACGTCCAGCACGAGTTTCTCATAGTCCGTGCGCTGGCCGACGCGCGTGTTGAGCACGTCGAAGTTGACACGGGAGACCGGCGAGAAGATGCTATCAACCGGAATCACGCCAATCTCGAAGTCAGGGCTCTTGTTGCCTTCAGCCGGGCAGAAGCCGCGGCCGACGCGTACGAGCACTTCCATGTCGAGCGAGCCGTTGGCATCCAACGTCGCGATCGGCAGGTCGGGATTGAGGATTTCGACTGAGTTGTCCAGCGAGAAGTCGCCAGCAGTCACAACGCCAGGGCCCTTCTTGGAGAGCTTCAGCCAGCGGGGATTGCGGTTGAAGCTTTTGAAGAGCACGCGCTTGAGGTTGAGGATGATATCGGTGACGTCTTCGGAGATGCCAGGGAGTGAGCAGAACTCGTGTTCTGCGCCTCTGATCTTGACAGCTGCCGGAGCCATTCCTTCAATCGAGGAGAGCAGCACGCGGCGCATGGAGTTACCCAGCGTCCGGGCATAGCCGATTTCAAACGGCTCTGCCACGAAGCGGACGTAGGTTCCGGTCGCAGTACTTTCGTCCCGCACCACTTTGGAAGGCATTTCGAAGCGGCTCAAACGAATAGGCATGGTTTCGTCCTTTCTGCAAATCCGCGCCGGCAGTACGCCAAGCGCGGAGTGTAATGCAAGTTGTGGGATTAACGGGAGTACAATTCAACGATTGCCTGCTCATCCACGATCGGAGCGATCTGCTCGCGGGTCGGAATGGCAAGAATCTCGCCGCGGAGAGCCTTCGGGTCAACTGACAACCATGATGTTGCCTGCTGATTCGTTGCGGACTCTAACGCACGGGTTGCGTAATCCCGGCTGCGGGGACGGTCGCGGATGGCGATGACGTCTGCCGCCGAAAGGATCATGGAAGGCACCGATGCGGTCTTACCATTGACTGCGACGTGGCCGTGCAGAACGAACTGACGGGCCGCGCGGCGGGAGGTGGCAAATCCCATGCGGTAAACCAAATTGTCCAAACGCATTTCGAGCAATTGCAGGAGCAACTCACCCGTGACGCCCTCACGGCGGTACGCTTCTTTAAAGAAGAGGTGGAATTGGTTTTCCTGCATGCCGAACTGGCGGCGCAGACGCTGCTTGGTGCGCAGCTGCGTGCCGTATTCAGTCATCTTGCGGCCGCGGCGGGCGCCATGTTGGCCCGGAGCCGAGTGGCCCTGCTCGATAGCGCACTTTGCCATGAAGCAACGTGCACCTTTGAGAAACAACTTCTGGCCCTCACGCCGACAAAGGCGGCAGGCCGGTCCTGTATATCTACCCATAAATTACACTCTCCTTCTTTTGCGCGGACGGCAGCCGTTGTGCGGCATCGGGGTCGTATCGCGGATCAGGCTGACGCTGATGCCGACGGATTGGATCGCACGGACAGCAGACTCACGGCCTGCGCCGATACCCTGCACGCGCACTTCACACTCATGCATGCCCTTGGAATACGCTTGACGCGCGGCATCCTGTGCCACCATCGTTGCGGCGAACGAGGTGCTCTTACGCGAGCCCTTGAAGCCGGCCTTGCCAGCGGAACTCCAGGCGATCACGCCGCCGCGGATGTCCGTAATGGAAACGATCGTGTTATTGTAAGTAGCACGGATAAAGGCAATCCCGGCCGGGATTGACTTGGCGCGGCGCTTTTTAGCAGCATCGGCTAATCCGGCCTTGGGGTCGGTGCCTTCCGCCAAAATCGCGGCGGCTTCACTCATCGGCTTTGCGGCCTCTTGAGTTGCAGGAGCGGTCTCTTCGGGAGCCGTTTCAGATTTCTTTTCGCTCATAGTCCTTCTACGTCTTTAGCTTAAGCAGGTTACTTCTTCATTGCCTGACGGGCAGCCTTGTCACGCACGGCGCCGACGGTCTTCTTGCCGCCCTTGCGTGTGCGGGCATTGGTCCGCGTACGCTGGCCGCGTACCGGCAAGCCGCGCTTATGGCGGGTGCCCCGATAGGTTCCGATGCCGATCAGACGCCGGATGTTCGCGGAAACTTCACGGCGGAGGTCACCCTCGACGTGGTAGTTGTCCTGGATAAATTTGACGATATTACGGATCTCATCCGGAGTGAGGTCATCGGCCTTTTTGCCAACCTCGATACCGCACTTTTCAACAATGATCGCAGCCCGCGCGGGGCCAATTCCGTGAATGTAACGCAACGCGTACTCGACGCGCTTTCTACCCGGAACATCCACACCCATCAATCTCGGCATAGTCGTTTTTCTCCAAGTTAGCCCTGACGCTGCTTGTGACGCGGGTTCGTGCAAATGACGCGCACGACGCCCTTGCGCCGAATAATACGGCACTGTTCGCAAATGCGTTTTACTGAGCTTCTGACTTTCATGATTTATCTTCTTCCGTTGTCCACAAAAGGTGTTTATTGTATCAAAGAACTTGACACAACACCACCAAAAACAGTGGCGAATACAAACTTTTTTGGCTTGACCGAGAGGGTCCCGCCTTGCATTCCAGGGGGCTAAACCCTGTGCAAGCGCGAAGGTCAATCCAATTGAGTCAGTATCTCCACTCCATCATCAATCACTGCCACGGTATGTTCAAAATGCGCCGAGAACTTCCCGTCACACGTCACAACCGTCCAGTTGTCTTTCAACACGCGAACGTCAGGCGAACCACGGTTCACCATCGGCTCGATGCAAATCGTCATGCCGGCCTTCAACACCGGCCCGCTGTTCGGGCTTCCGAAATTCCGCACCTCGGGCGCCTCATGCAACTTGCGCCCAACGCCATGCCCGACAAAATCCCGCACCACCGAACACCCGGCGGCCTCTGCTACCTGCTGCACCGCGTGCGACACATTACCCAGCCGCACGCCGGCCTTCACCTGTGCAATTCCCGCCATCAGCGATGCCTGCGTGGCTTGCACCAATTCAACAACCTCGGGCGAATGCCCTTTGCCAGCCATCACCGTAAACGCCGTATCGCCGATGAACCCCTTGTACTCGACCCCAACGTCGATGCTCACAAGGTCGCCATCCTGAATGATGCGATTCCCCGGAATCCCGTGAATCACCTCTTCATTCACCGATATGCACGCCGCGGCCGGAAACCCGCCGTAACCCAAGAAGACCGGCCTGCCGCCGGTCTTCGCAATCAACCGCCGCGTCAGCTCATCCAACTCACCGGTGGTCACCCCCGGTTTCGCGGCATCGCACACTGCCCGCAGCACTTCCGCCGTCATCCGCCCGCTCACCCGCATTGCCGCGAGTTCGGTTTTGGACTTGATCGGAATCATGCCTGAGCCGTGCGCCACTTCGACAAATCCCCGGCGATTGCACGCGCAACATCACCGGCTTCACCTGCGGCGTCAAACCGCGTCAACAATCCCTTGTCCTCGTAAAACGCTTTCAAGGGCACTGTCTGCTGCTGATAAACCTTCAGGCGGTTTTCAATCGTCGCCGGCTGGTCATCAGCACGCGTAATCAACTCCACATTGCAGGTATCGCACATCCCTGCGACCTTTGGAGGCAGCGTCGAGATATGATACCCCGCACCGCACTTCGGGCAAAGGCGCCGCCCCGACAAACGGAACAGCAGCACATCACGCGGCACATCCAAAAACGCCGCCTGCAGCAGGCGCGCTTTGTTCGCAGCCAGAATAGATTCCAACATCTCGGCTTGCGCCACCGTCCGCGGAAAACCATCTAAGGCGATCATGCTGCTATCATCCGGCAAGCCTTTCAAATAATCGCCAATCATCGCGGCAATCAATTGATCCGGCACCAGTTCGCCGCGTGCGATCGTCGCCTCCGCAGCCACACCTGCTTCAGTGCGGCTTTTGACGGCATCGCGCAGCAAAGCCCCGCTCGACACCGTACGAAAACCATCAACCGTACCGGCCAAAATCTCTGCGACCGTGCCCTTGCCAGAGCCCGGTGCGCCAAGAAAGATCAATACGTTCATCATACGAAATGAAAATGCGGCTTAGGCTGATAGCAACCCAAACCGCATTGTTTTAGCGCCGTCCCATGATGCGGCGGCCATGCTTCAAGAAACCGTCATAGTTACGCATCAGCAGATGAGATTCCATCTGGCGCAGCGTATCCAGAGCAACACCAACGATAATCAGCAACGAGGTGCCGCCGAAGAAGGATGCCATTTCATACTGCAGTCCCAGCATTCCCTGCAAGAACTGCGGCAAGATGGCTACAATCAACAAGCCCACGGCGCCAATCAGTGTCACGCGCGTCATCACCATATCCAAATACTCAGCCGTAGCACGGCCGGGGCGGATACCGGGGACGTATGAACCATCACGCTTCAGGTTGTCCGAAATCTGCATCGCATTGAACTGCGTTGCCACCCAGAAAAACGAGAAGAACAGGATCATCAGCGCAAAAACAGTCAGATGCAACGGCGAAATCTGCTCTGACAGCTGCGTTCCAAAAGCACGCAACCAATCAAACACACGCCCTTCCCACTCCTTCGGAATGCTCTTCAACGCGGCAGCCGGGAATTGAATCAACGGACCTGCAAAGATGATCGGCATCACGCCGGTGTAGTTTACACGCATCGGAAAGAAGGTGTTGCCACCGCCGTAGGAGTTGTTACCCACAATACGCCGCGTCGAGTGAATCGGAATCTTACGCACACCCTGAGTCAGCGCGACAGTGAAAACAATCACTGCGAAACCAATCAGGAGGAGCAGAACCAATTCCCACGGGCTATGCGTTGCCGCAGCACCGTCCGCACCGAAGTAACGGCGGATCGCTTCCATGATTGCCACCGGCAAACGCGAAACGATGTTGATCATAATGATCAACGAAACGCCGTTACCGATGCCACGCGAGGAAATCTGATCGCCCAGCCACATGATAAACATTGAAGCCGTAGTCACAGAAATCACCGTCATCATCTTGAAGCCAATGCCGGGAATGGTCACTAACTGTATATTGCCCAACCCCATCGCCGCCGGATTCATCAATACCGTGGCAAGAGCAAACGATTGAAACACGCAAATACCGATCGTCAAATAGCGCGTATACTGCGCAATCTTGTGACGGCCGGTATCACCCTCTTGCTTCAGGCGCTCCAAATGCGGAACGATAGACGACATCAGCTGGATGATAATCGAAGCCGAGATGTACGGCCAGATTGACAATGTGCCAACCGAGCAGCGCGACATGGCGCCGCCCGTGAACACATCAAACCATGACATCAGTCCGCCAGCGGCCCCCGCTTGCTCGCGGAAGCGCTGGATCGTGCTTTCCATCGCTTGCCAGTCCACGCCGGGCGTCGGGATCATAGCAATCAACCGGACGATGAAAATCAATCCGATTGAAAGCAGAATCCGTTTGCGCAGCTCCGGAATCTTAAACGTGTTGGCGAATGTAGCGAACATGGGAACCTCCTTTAGATGACTTCGCAGGTTCCGCCAAGTTCTTCAATTTTAGCCTTTGCCTTAGCACTAAATCCGTTTGCCTTGACCGTCAGCTTCTTCGTCAACGTACCGAATGCGAGGATTTTCACGCCGTCAGTCTTCGTCTTCGAAAGGCCAACTGCCGCCAAAACCTCAGGCGTAACTTCCGTACCGTTCTCAAAGCACTCCAAGTCGCACAGATTGACAGCGAAGTAGTTCACGCGGTTCGGGTTCTTGAATCCACGCTTGGGCAAACGGCGGAAAAGGGGCATCTGGCCGCCTTCAAAGCCGAGCTTCTGCTTGTGACCCTTGCGGGCGCCTTGACCCTTATGACCACGCGTGGACGTCTTGCCGTGCCCGGAAGCACGGCCACGGCCGACACGCTTGCGCGATTTACGGGCCCCGGGGGTATTCTTTAAAGATGAAAGATCCATTTTCAAATTCCTCTTAGCAGATTACGAACGCAGGGCGGCGATCTCTTCGGCTGAACGCAGCTGGCTCAACGCCATCAGCGTTGCCTTCACCACGTTCAGACGGTTGTTCGAGCCCAAGGACTTGCCGACCACGTCATGCAAGCCGGCCGCTTCCAACACAGGACGCATGCCGCCGCCGGCGATGATGCCGGTGCCGGACGGAGCCGGCTTCAACAGCACGCTGCCGCCGTCGCAACGGGCATGAACCTCGTGCGGGATGGTCTTGTTCAAACGGCGCACCGTCACCATGGACTTCTTAGCGGCTTCGCCACCCTTGCGGATTGCGTCAGCAACTTCGTTCGCCTTGCCGAAACCGTAGCCCACGCGGCCATCGCGGTCACCGACCACCACAACAGCACTGAAGCTGAAACGGCGGCCGCCCTTGACGACCTTGGCGCAACGGTTCACAAACACAACGTGCTCATCGAGCTCACTCTGCTGTCCGTCAGGACGATTATCTCTGGGTTCGCTCATTTAGACTCCTCTTTAGCCGTGATGCGCAGGCCTGCTGCAACGGCGGACTCAACAATGGTTTTCACGCGGCCGTGATACTTAAATCCGCCACGGTCAACGACGACAGCGCTGATACCTTTTTCCTTCGCGGCTGCAGCTGCGGCCTCGCCGACCAAGCGGGCGGTTTCCAAGTTGCACTTGGCGCCATCGGTCTTCAGCGTGGAAGCTGCCGCCAACGTGCAGGAGGCTTCGTCATTGATAAATTGGACATACATGTGCTTGTTCGACACATGGATCGCCATGCGGGGGCGCTCAGCCGTACCGCAGCTGATTCTGTTGCGGATACGCAGATGACGCGCCTGACGCTGTTCTTTACGAGTTGTACTCATACTTAAAAGCTCCTTATGCCGCGTTAAGCGACAGTTTTACCTTCCTTACGGCGGATCTGCTCGCCGAGGTAACGAACGCCCTTGCCCTTGTAAGGCTCGGCAGGATAGTAGCTGCGGATGCGCGCAGTCGCGGTTCCGACGAGCTCCTTGCTGATGCCCTCAACGGTGAGCTGCGTGCCGCCCTTCTCCGTCACAGTAATGCCGGCGGGGATCGCGTACTCTTTCGGCGAGGCAAAGCCCAAGAACAACATCACTTTGTCGCCCTGGATCTGCGCCTTGAAACCGGTACCTTCGATCACCAGCTCCTTCTTGTAGCCCTGCGTCACGCCGACGATCATGTTGTTGATCAACGTGCGGCTCAGGCCGTGGAAACCCCTCAACGGGCGGGAATCATTCGCGCGCTCGACAGTCACGGTAGCTCCGTTGACCGTCACCGTGATGCCTTGCGGCATCGAACGGGAAAGCTCGCCCTTAGGCCCCTTGACCGTAACGGCTTGTCCGGCGACCGTGAGAGTCACGCCGCCCGGCACCGTAATTGGTTGTTTACCGATTCTCGACATAAGAAAATCCCCTTACCAAATGACACACAACAACTCGCCGCCGAGCTTGCGGCTGCGGGCGGTCTTGCCGCTCACCACACCGCCGGAAGTGCTCAGAACCGCAGTTCCGAGACCGCCCAGCACCACAGGAATGTCTTCATAGCCGCAGAACTTACGCAGTCCGGGCTTGGACTCACGGCGCAAGCCGCGGATCGCAGGCTCAGCCGTATCACTGTACTTCAATTCAATCGACAGGCGGCGCTTGGCGCCATCGGTCAAATCGTACCCGGCAATGTACCCCTCTTCTTTGAGTACGCGGGCAATTTCGCCTTTCAAGCGGGAACCAGGCATCTCTAAGGAAGCATGGCCGGCCTTGATGGCGTTACGGATTCTCAGCAGAAAATCAGCAATCGGATCACTTGTCATAAATTACCTTCTTCCTTTTACCAGCTGGCCTTCGTAACACCGGGAATCTGCCCGCTGACAGCCATCTCGCGGAAACACAAGCGGCAAAGACGGAACTTGCGGATAACTGCACGCGGGCGCCCGCAGCGGGAGCAACGCGTATAACCGCGCACCTTGAACTTCGGAGTGCGCTTTGCTTTTTCAATCAAACAGGTTTTAGCCATAAAATCAGCACTCCTTATTTACCGGCGAACTGGACGCCCAGAGCCTCTAACAAGGCACGCGCATCCTTATCGGTTGTTGCGGTGGTTACGAACGAAATGTCCATGCCGACATCCGGGGCGTTGTGCGCCGTGATTTCAGGAAACACGGTGTGCTCCTTCAAACCCAGCGTATAGTTGCCGCGCTTGTCAAAGCCACGCTGCGGCACGCCGCGGAAGTCGCGGATGCGCGGGAATGTGACATTGAACAAACGGTCGCAGAACTCATACATGCGCACGCCGCGCAAAGTCACCTTGGCGCCGATGATCATACCGTCACGCAGCTTAAAGTTAGCAATGCTCTTGCGGGCTTTGCACAACAGCGCCTTCTGGCCGGTAATCGCTTCGAGGTCCTTGATGATCTGCTTCTGCTGGTCCTTCTCGACAATGCCAAAGCCCATGTTCACCACAACCTTTTGCAGGCGCGGCACGAGCATGGTGTTCTTCAAGCCCAGCTTTTCTTTCAACGCAGGAACTGACTCGTTCTTATACTTATCTTGTAATCTAGCCATGATTCAGCTCCTTACGCCATAATCTTTCCGGAGGTCTTGAACTTCCGCAAAGTTTTGCCACCCTCAACCACGCGACCAATACGCGATCCCTTTTTCTTATCAGGATCAAACGGCATCAGGTTCGACAACGGAATCGGACTCTCGCGGTCAATAAAGCCGCCCTCAGGAGCGACTTGCGACCGGCGGATCGCCTTCTTAATCTTATTCAGGCCCTCAACGATAGCCTGGCCCTTGGCGGGCATGACGCGCAACACCTTACCGGTCTTGCCGGCGTCTTCGCCGGCAATCACGATAACCGTGTCGTCTTTTCTAATACGTGCTATACTCATTTTACTCCGTAACTCGCTTAAACAACCCGCAGTTCGCATGCCCGGTGCTCCGATTTTGCAGAGCTACCCGCGCTTACGCATCGCGCGCCGTTACGTTTACCTCACACCACTTCCGGTGCGAGAGACACAATCTTCATACAATCCATGTCACGCAATTCACGCGCGACAGGTCCGAAAATACGCGATCCCATCGGGTTCTTCTTCGCATCAACCAGCACGCAGGCGTTCTGGTCAAAACGTACGCGGGAACCGTCTTCGCGGCGCAAGGGTTGGCCGGTGCGCACAACGATCGCCAAACACACTTGCCCCTTCTTCACCGCGCCACCGGGCGAGGCTTCCTGAATGGACACGCGGATCACATCGCCCACATAAGCATAACGCTTGCGCTGGCCGATGATACGGAAACACTTCGCCATCTTCGCACCGGTGTTATCCGCAACCGTCAGAATGGTTTCTTCCTGAATCATGATTACTTCTCCTCGACAACACTGACCAAACGCCAGCGCTTCGTGGCGCTCAACGGACGGGTTTCCATAATGACGACCTTATCGCCGACCTTGGCAACGTTCTCTTCGTCATGCGCGTGGAATTTCTTCACGCGGCGCACGACCTTGCCGTAGATCGGATGACGCTCGCGCGTTTCGGCGCGGACGATGATGGACTTGTTACCGCTCTTGCTGGTCACAGTCCCTTTGCGGACCTTGCGGTGGCCGCGGGCTTTAGTAGCTTCAGCTGTCATTAGTTGGCTTCCTTACCGCTAGCCGCAGCTTTCGCGGCACGCTCGTTTTCGATGGTGAGCAGACGGGCGATATCCTTGCGCAGCGTATTCAAACGCCCCGGCGATTCAATCCCGTCGGACGAACGGTGCTTAATGCGCAGCGTCGTCAGCTCGGCGCGCAGCTCGCGGAGTTTCACCGCTTGCTCATCCGCGCTCATCTCTCTAATCTCTTTCGACTTCATTCAAACTCCTTAACGTGTGACGAGCTGCGTGCGGATGCCGAGCTTCGTATCTGCAAGACGGAGACATTCACGCGCAACCGTCTCCGGCACGCCGCCGATCTCGAATAAGATTTTGCCGGGCAGAATCACGGCAACCCAGAACTCCGGATTACCCTTACCGCTACCCATACGCACTTCGATCGGCTTCTTAGTCACAGGCTTATCCGGGAACACGCGCACCCACAATTTGCCTTTGCGCTTCATCTGGCGGTTGATCACAACACGGCAGGCTTCAATCTGCGTGTTCGTCAGCCAGCCACGCGTCATCGCCTTCAAACCGACTTCGCCGTAAGCCAGCGAAGCGCCTGAAGTTGCATAACCCGCACGGTTTCCCTTGGACACCTTGCGGTGCTTCACTCTTTTAGGCATGAGGGGCATCGTAGTTCCTCCTTCCACCGCGGCCGCCTTGCGGGCGGGCCTGGAAATCATCACGCTTGCAGATCCACACCTTCACGCCGATCTTGCCGGCGGTCGTGTTAGCTTCTGCAAAACCATAGTCAATGTTCGCACGCAGCGTGTGTAGCGGAACCTTGCCCTGCTTCGTCCATTCAATACGCGCGATTTCCGCGCCATTGATACGGCCCGCCGCATGGATCTTGATTCCGTCAACGCCCATGTCCATCGCAACCTTCTCGGCACGCTTCATGGCACGCTTCAACGCAACGCGGCGCTCGATCTGCTGGGCAATGCCCTCGGCCACCAACTGGGCGTTGGCATCCGGATCGCGCACTTCATTGATTTCAAGATACATCTCCTTGCCGGTCTTCTTCGAGAGCTCGACGCGGAGTTTATCGATTTCGCCGCCCTTCTTGCCTACGACCACTCCCGGACGAGCCGTGAAGATGTTCGCACGCACGCGGTTGGCGTACCGTTCAATCACAATCTTGGAGATTGCCGCACCCTCGAGACGCTTTTTGATCGTCTCGCGGATCATGCCGTCTTCCGCGAGCAGAAGGCCGAACTGCTGTTTGTTCGCAAACCATTGCGAACCCCACTGCTTGTTCAGCGCGACGCGGAACCCTACCGGATTTACTTTCTGTCCCAAAGTTATTCTCCTTTGCCGTCGGTCAGGACGATTTTGACGTGGCTGAGTTTCTTCTGGATCGGGCTCGCGCTGCCGCGGGCACGGGGCCAGAACCGGCGCAAACGCGCGCCTTCATCAAACACGGCGAGCTTAACCGTCAGCGTGTCCGGATCGAGGTTTGCATTCTTGCTGGCATTCGCGAGCGCCGAACGGAGCGTGGCTCCGAGCAGCTGCGCCGCTTTGCTCTTATGAAAACTGACAACGTTGAGCGCTTCCGCTGCAGGCAGGCCTTGCACTTGACGTGCCATAGGCCGCGCTTTGCGGGCGGAGATGCGGGCGTTGCGTGTAATTGCCGTTACTTCCATGGTTTAACTCCGGTTACTTGGCAGGGCCTTTATCGGCCGTCGCGCCATGCGATTTGAACATGCGTGTCGGAGCAAATTCCCCGAGGCGGTGTCCGACCATGTTTTCAGTAATAAAAATCGGCATATGCTGCTTGCCGTTGTGAATCGCCAGCGTGTGGCCGACGAAATCCGGCAGAATCATTGACCGACGCGACCAGGTTTTGATCGGTGTTTTACGGCCGCTTTGGTTCATCTTCTCTACCTTGCGAAGCAGAGAATCCTCAACGTAAGGGCCCTTCTTAATTGAACGTGCCATCTGTTATTTCCTCCGCTTGACAATGAACTTGCTGCTGGTTTTGCGCGGGTTGCGGGTTTTGCCGGCCTTCGCCAGCTTGCCCCACGGCGAACGCGGGTGACTGCCGCCGGACGTACGGCCTTCACCGCCGCCCATCGGATGGTCCACCGGGTTCATCGCCACACCACGCACCGTCGGGCGGATGCCCAACCAGCGTTTACGTCCGGCCTTGCCAAGCTTCACGCCGGTCCGCTCCGCATTGCTCACCTGGCCGACTGTGGCCATGCACTTTACGGAGACCATACGCACTTCACCGGAAGGCAGACGCAAGGTCGCCATACCGCTGTCGCGCGCCATCAACTGGCAGGAGTTGCCGGAAGAACGCGCCAGCTTACCGCCGCGTCCGGGCACCAGTTCGATGTTGTGAACGAAGAGTCCCAGCGGAATCTTCTCGAGCGGCAACGCATTACCCACGCTCGGTTCCGCATCGGGACCCGACATGACCAGCGCGCCGACTGCGAGAGTCTCAGGCGCCAAGATGTAACGCTTTTCGCCGTCCGCGTAGTTCAGCAGAGCGATGCTCGCTGTACGGCCGGGATCATATTGAATCGAAGCCACGCGTGCGGGGATTCCGATCTTGTTCCGATGGAAGTCCACCAAACGGTAACGGCGCTTCACGCCGCCGCCGCGATGACGCACGGTGATACAGCCTTGGTTGTTACGCCCGGCAGTATTCTTCTTTGCTGAAGTCAAGCCGCGGACGGTCTCTGTCTTCTTAGCCAAGTGTCCGCGCGTCTGCGCGACACGGCCGCGAAGACCGCCGCTGCTTCTAGGTTTGAATGTTTTCAGTGCCATTTCTTAAATTCCTTACCGGCGGTTAAACGGCTTCAATACGCTCGCCGGCCTTCAGCGTCACGATTGCGCGCTTCCAGTCCGACAGCTTCGTCCGGCGGCGTGAACGCGTCATCTTCGGCTTGCCGTCGTAGTTCTGCGTGCGAACCGCGAGAACATGGACGCCGAACTGCGCTTCCACAGCCGTCTTGATTTCAGGCTTGGTCGCCTTAGGAGCAACCTCGAGCATATACTGATTCAACGCACCCAAGTGGGCCGCCTTCTCAGTCACCATGACGCGCTTGATTACGTCCATCTGGTTCATTCCGCCACCTCCTTCTTCGGCAGGCGTGCGACCAGCGCATCAAAACCCTGACGGGTCGCCAGCATATTACGGTAACGCAGCAGCAGATAGGTGTCGACTTCCGAAGCGAAGCACACGTCGACCTGCTGGAGGTTCGTCGCGGAGAGAAACACGTTCTCGTCGATCTCTTCGTCGCCCAACACGATCAGGCAGGTGCGTTCGATGTTCAACTTCTTCAGCGTCTCAGCCATCTGCTTGGTCTTCGGTGCCGGGAACTCGAACTTCTCAATCACCAGCGTCGAGCCGTTGTTCAGCTTCTCGCTGAGGGCGCGCGCGAATGCGAGCTGAGCCACCTTGCGGTTGACCTTGAGGCTGTAGCTGCGGGGCTTCGGGCCGAATGCCACGCCGCCGCCGCGCCAAACGGGATTACGCTTGGTGCCGACGCGTGCACGGCCGGTGCCCTTCTGCTTCCAAGGCTTCTTGCCGGAACCGGCAACTTCGCCCTTGGTCAGGGTTGACGCCGTACCGGCGCGCAGACCGTTCATGACTGCCGTGACGGCGTCTTTGACAGCTTGCTCGCCGCGGTCGAGAACCAGCAGGTTGTCGGCGACGGTCACGTCCCCGGCAGCCGCACCGGCTGAATTATAAACTTTTATCGTGCTCATTACGCTTTAGCCTTCTTGAGAGCTTTTCTCACGATCACCGTCGCGCCGTTGGGTCCGGGAATGGAACCTTCGACGAGAATGAGGTTATCTTCACTGCGCAGCTGCACGACCGCAAGATTGCGGGATGTGCGCTCCACATTACCCATATGTCCGGGCATCTTTTTGCCCTTCTGGATCCAACCGGGCAGATCGCGTGCAGCCATAGCACCGGGACGGCGCTTGGAGTGGCCACCGTGGGTCATCGGGCCGCCGGCGAACCGGTACCGGCGCACAACACCCGCGAAGCCGCGGCCTTTCGTTGTGCCGGACACGTCGACGTATTGCACGCCTTCAAAGATCCCAACGCCAACAGAATCACCCGCCTTGAAGCTCTCGCCGGCATCCGGCGCAAACTCGCGCAGCACCTTCTGAGCCTTAACCCCGGCCTTCTCGAAACGTGTCGCTGCCGCCTTGCTCAAACGCTGGGGCTTCTGCTCCACATAACCGAGCTGAACAGCTTCATAGCCGTCAGTTGCCTGGGTTTTCACTTGCACGACGGGGCAGGGACCTGCCTCAATCAGGGTCACCGTGACTTGGCGTCCCTTTGCGTCCCAAACCTGGGTCATGCCGATTTTCTTGCCAATTAAGCCTTCCATGGTTCGTCACCTTTCCTTTTAGATACGAATGGTAATGTCCACACCGGCGGGCAGATTCAGCTTCTTGAGCTCATCGACCGTCTTAGCAGTCGGGCTGACAATATCCAGCAACCGTTTGTGCGTGCGCATTTCGAACTGATCCATGGACTTCTTGTCCACGTGCGGGCTGCGATTGACGGTGAACCGTTCAATCCGCGTGGGTAGCGGGATCGGTCCGACAATACGCGCACCCGTCCCGCGGGCCGTATCGATAATATCGCCTACGGCGCCATCGAGCACTCTGTGATCGTACGCTTGCAAACGAATGCGTATGCGTTGACTTTGCATTCTCTTTTTTACCTGTTCAGTAGTTGTTCTCTAACCGACTTGGGTACAGTCGCGAATTCGCCCGGCTCCATCGTGTAGCTGGCGCGGCCGCGTGAAAGCGACCGGATCGCGGTTGAGTACCCGAAAAGCTCCGCGAGCGGCACCTGTGCACGAACGGTCTGCATGTCGCCACGCATATCCATATCACGCACATGACCCCGGCGGCCGTTAATGTCTCCCATAATTTCGCCGACGTATTCCGGCGGCGTCATAATGTCGAGAGACATGATCGGCTCCAGCAACTCCGGCGAAGCAGCCAAAGCCGCCTCGCGGAATCCCATAACGGCCGCGCTCCGAAAAGCCACGTCTGTTGCCGCTTCCTCTTCCGCGATAGACGCATCCGTAACCTGCACCAGCACATCCGTCATCGGATAACGCGCCAGCACGCCTGTCATGATGCCATCTACCAACCCCTGCTCAATGCAGGTCTCGAAATTCGTCTGCGGCAACCGCTTGCGCGCCGCCGCAGCAACTTCAACCTTGTGACCGCTGCCCCGCTTCATCGGCTTCACGCACACGGTTAACTGCGCGTAATGCCGCTTGCCGCCGAACTCACGGTCAAACGTGTAGACCGCCGAACCTTCAGCCGAGACAGTCTCGTAATACGAAACCATCGGCTTGCCGGTGTTGGCATCTACCTTAAACTCTCTGCGGAGGCGGTCCACCAAGATCTCCAGGTGCAACTCGCCCATTCCGCTCAAAATCATCTGCCCTGTCTCCGCATCGGTGCGGACCTGACAGGTCGGGTCTTCCGCCGCCAGCAAACCCAGCGACTCAACCAGCTTATCCTTCTGCGCGCTGCTCTTCGGCTCGATCGCCATGAACATCACCGGCTCCGGCAATGTGATGCGCTCCAGCGCGCGCGGGTGATTCTCTGCGCAAAGGGTATCGCCCGTCGTCGCTTCCTTCAAGCCGACCAACGCGCCAATGTCGCCTGCGCACAACGTCTCAACTTCAGTCTGCTCGTCCGCATGCAGCCGGACGATCTTCATCACGCGCTCGCGCTTCTTCAGCCGGGCATTGTAAACGTTCTGCCCCTTCTTCAAAGTACCCGCATACATCCGGACGAAGAACAACCGGCCCACATAAGGATCGGTTGCAATCTTAAAAATCAAACCAGCCAAAGGCGCCTCGGAAGTCTGCTCAATCGCAACCGGCACCCCGCTCTTCAAATCTGTCGCAACAATACCCTGGCGGTCAAGCGGAGTCGGCAGATAATCCACCACCGCATCCAGCAGCATCTGCACGCCCTTGTTGCGCAACGACGTCCCGCACAGCACCGGCACCAGCTTCACCGCAATCACTGCGCGGCGGATAGCCGCCTTGATCACATCAACCGGCTGCTCCGGGTTCTCTAAATACAACTCTAAAAACTGCTCGTCGGCCTCGGCAATCTTCTCCAACAGCTCCATGCGTGCTGCTGTTGCCGCTTCCTGCATCTCTGCCGGAATCGCCGCTGTCTCAAAACTGCGCCCTTCGGAATCTGCGCCGGTAAACAAATACGCCTGCTGGGCAATCAAATCAATAACGCCAGCAAAACCCTCTTCCTTGCCAATCGGCAGCTCAACCGGCACCGCGTTCGCATTCAGCTTCTTGCGCATCTCGGCCACCACGTTCGCGAAGTCCGCACCCATGCGATCCATCTTATTCACGAACGCGATCCGCGACACATTGTAGCGGTCCGCCTGACGCCAAACCGTCTCTGACTGGGGTTGAACCCCGCCAACGGCACAAAAAACGCCCACTGCGCCATCTAATACGCGCAACGAGCGTTCCACCTCGATTGTAAAATCTACATGGCCGGGGGTGTCAATCAAATTAATCTGAACATCCCGCCATGAGCACGTAATCGCCGCAGACGTAATCGTAATGCCGCGCTCGCGCTCTTGAATCATCCAATCGGTGACAGTGTTGCCCTCGTCCACGTTTCCGAGACGGTGCGTGCGCCCTGCATAAAAGAGAATACGCTCGGTCGTCGTGGTCTTTCCCGCATCAATGTGGGCCACGATTCCGATATTACGAAGATTCTCTATTGTACACGAGTCGTCCAAGACGCTCACCCTTCACCTATACTATTCAAAGATCAAAGCACGCCCCACCCGCCAAAATACCCCGGCTTACTTAAAAGTCGGGGTATTCATGCGGCAGCAGTGCTACCATGCGTAGTGTGCAAAAGCTTTGTTGGCTTGCGCCATCTTATGCACGTCGTCACGCTTCTTCAAAACGTTACCCTGGTTGTTATAAGCATCCAGCAGCTCCATCGCAACAGCCTTCGGCATCGCAACGCCGCGGCGGGTTGAAGCATACTGCGCCATCCAACGCAAAGCCAAAGCCGTCTGACGCGCCGGGCGGATTTCCACCGGCACCGGATACGTCGTGCCGCCCACGCGGCGGGATTTCACTTCCACTTTCGGCTTCATGTTATTGATCGCGGTATCAAGCACCTCAAGCGCCTCTTTACCCTCGACCTTTTTGCCAATCTCTTCAATTGCGCCGTACACGATCCGCTCAGCAGTCGTCTTCTTGCCGCTCTTCATCAGCGAACGGACCACAGTCGCGACCAGCTCCGAATTAAACTTCGGGTCGGTCATGTGCACGCGCTTCTCAGCTCTACGTCTTCTAGCCATGATTCATTAATCCTTATTCAGCCTTGGCCTTAGGTTTCTTCACGCCATACTTTGAACGGCCACGGTTACGGCCATTCACGCCCAGGCTGTCCAAACAACCGCGTACGATATGGTAACGCACGCCCGGCAAGTCCTTTACACGGCCGCCGCGCACCAACACCACGCTATGTTCTTGCAAGTTATGTCCCTCGCCGGGGATATAAGCCGTCACTTCATGACCGGTCGTCAAACGCACACGAGCCACCTTACGCAAAGCGGAGTTCGGCTTCTTAGGAGTTTGCGTCTTCACCATCAAACAGACGCCGCGACGCTGCGGGCACGCCTTCAAAGCAGGCGATTTAGATTTATTGCGCAGCGGCGAGCGACCCTGGCGCACTAATTGATTAATAGTCGGCATTCGAATTCAATTCCTACTCAATAAACACAATATTCTCATTTGCAAACGGAGCGGAATAATACCATTTCATCCCCCCTCATGCAAGCCATTTATGCATCCACGAGCAATTATTTTACAGCTATCCAGCCCACTTTCCCCACCTCCACCTCGCCTTCCATTCGCAGCCCCTCTCTACAAAATTATCCCCTTGACATTCCCCGCCAATCTGCTAAACTGCCACCCATTACCCAATCTCCACCATGATCTCCGCCCTTACCATCCTCCTTTTCTCCCTCACCATGACCGCCTGCCTCCGCCTTCTGGGAGTGCCGGCATTCCTACCCGCATTTATTGATCTGCCGAATCAGTCCGATCTGCCCAATCTCCCCACAACATCGCGCGGGTACACCTTATATAAAGCAATCGCCTAACCCCGCGCCAAAACCACCCCTAAAACGGGAACGATACTCGTGCGTGTACCGTTTGTTCACTCGCCCGTGTACCACCTCGTGACTGCTACCAGTCATACCCCCGTACAGCTCCGTGTAACGAACCGTTACTCGCCCGAGTCCCACACCATGACTGGTAGGCCTCACGAACCCTTCCTGCTCCCACCTATGCCCCATAAGTGCTATCACTCATACCCCACGCCTGCTACCACCCACACCCCATGAGAACTTCCACCTACGCCCTATTTCTGCTACCATCGACGGGGTATCAGTGGTAGCACCCACGCCCTCCATACCATCCCACCAACAGCCCCTCTGCAAGCTTAGCGTCACACCCATTGCAAGGCAGGATGCACTTTGTTTGCCTCACGCTCCGCCGCCATCTTTCCCTTGTGTAGGGGCGCAATTACCTTGTTTATCGGGGCGCATTTTGGCATAATGGAGGGGCTTTTGCTATAACAGAAACGGATATTTGTATTATGTTTGTCAGCGACGAATTAGGTGCCCGGTTGAAACAGCTCCAAGAAGGCCTTCTTGAGATGCGGGGGTATCTTTGACGTCGACAACCGCCGTGTGAAGCTGGCCGAGCTCGAAGCTCAGGCCGCTGCGGATGGGTTTTGGGATAATCCCAACGCTGCACGCGAGGTGATTGGCAAGACCAACGCCCAGCGTGCATTCGTCCGTCCCTTTGATGAATTGACCTCTGCCACCGAAGAGGCGGAGCTGATGTTGCAGCTGGCCGAAGAGGAATCCGATCCCGCCGCCAATCAACAAGCCCTCACGGATGTCGACGCCGCGTTGACCAAGGGCGAAGCACTGTCCGGCAAGCTGCGCCTGATGTCGCTGCTCAGCGGCAAGCTTGATGCGTGCAGCGCGTATGTGACGATTCATGCGGGCGCAGGCGGTACCGAATCGTGCGATTGGGCCGATATGCTCTTCCGCATGTATCGGATGTATGCCGAGGACAACGGTTACGAGCTGGAAATCCTCGACCAGCAGGATGGTGAAGAAGCCGGCATCAAATCCGTCACCTTCGGCGTAAACGGCGGCTATGCCTATGGCTACTTGAAGGCCGAGCGCGGCGTGCACCGTCTCGTGCGCATCAGTCCGTTCGACGCCAACAAGCGCCGCCACACTTCCTTTACCTCCATCGATGTGATTGCGCAGATCAATGATGATATCGAGGTTGAAATTAACGAAGAGGACTTGCGTGTCGACACCTACCGTTCCGGCGGCGCCGGCGGCCAGCACGTGAACAAAACCGACTCTGCCGTCCGCTTGACGCATATGCCCACCGGCATCGTCGTCGCGGTGCAGTCTGAGCGCTCTCAGCACAAGAACCGCTCCAAGGCGATGTCGATCTTGAAAGCGAAGATCTACGAATACCAAGCTGACAAGCAGCGCAAGGAGATGGAGCGCTTCTACGGCGAGAAGGGTGAAATCGCGTGGGGCAGCCAGATCCGCTCCTACGTCTTCCAGCCCTACACGATGGTGAAGGATCACCGTACTGACGAGCAGACCTCCAACGTTCAAGCCGTCATGAATGGCGACATCCAACCGTTTATCGAAGCCTACCTCAAGTACAAAGCCAAAGCCGGCACAGAAGGCTAAGCAGACAGAAAGGATTCCTACCTTGAAAATCCAAACACTTGCAGTTCACGCGGGCTATAAACCCGACACCGCCCAGCACTCCTGTCAGGCACCCATCTATGCCTCCTCCGCATTCACCTTCGACAGCCTCGAAGACGCTCGTGCGATTTTCGCGCTGGAACAGCCCGGCAACATCTACACCCGCTTGAGCAACCCCACTTGTAACGTCCTTGAAGAACGCGTCGCCGCGCTCGAAGGTGGCGTTGCTGCAGTGTCATTCGCCAGCGGACAGTCCGCCATCACTGCGCTCATCGCCACGCTCGCACAGGCGGGGCAGAACTTCGTCACCTCCAACAGCCTCTATGGCGGCACGGCCACGTTGTTCCGGCACACCCTCACCCGCTTCGGCATCACACCGCGCTACTTCGACACCGACCGCACGGAAGAGCTCGAGCAGCTGATTGACGCCAACACCCGTTTCGTCTACATCGAATCAGTGGCCAACCCGCGCAACAACATCCCCGACTTCGACCGCATTGCCGAGATCGCCCACAAGCACGGCGTGCCGGTCGTGGTGGACAACACAGTCCTCTCGCCCGCCATCTTCCGTCCTATCGAACACGGCGCCGACGTGATCATTCACTCCGCCTCCAAATACCTCGGCGGACACGGCGCACACATTGCAGGCATCCTCGTCGATTGCGGGACGTTTGACTGGATGAAAGAACCGCAACGCTGGCCGCAATTCTGCGCACCTGCGCCGACTTACAACAACATCGTCTTCGCGCAAGCCGTCGGCAAGGCCGCTCTCGCCGCACACGTGCGCACTCATTGGCTGCGCGACTCCGGCCCCTGCCTGAGCCCCTTCGGTGCATTCGTCGTCCTGCTCGGTGTCGAGACGCTCCCGCTGCGGATGGCCGCACACGTGAGCAATGCGCAGAAGCTCGCCGAATACCTCGAACAGCACCCCGCGATTCTCTCCGTCAACTATCCGGGCCTGAAGAGTCACCCCGACTACGAGAAGTGCCAGAAGTTCTTCGGCGGCAAAGCCGGCGCAATCATTGGCATCCGCATCAAGGCGGGTTACGACGCGGCAGTGAAGTTCGTCAGCTCGCTCAAACTGTGTTATCACTTGGTGAATATCGGCGATGCCAAGACACTCGTCAGCCACTCGGCCTCGACGACGCATGGACAGCTCACCCCGGCGGAACTCGAAGCTTGCGGCATCTCGCCCGACTTCATCCGCATCTCTGTCGGGATTGAAGATTACGAAGACATTCGTGCCGACATCGAACAAGCTCTGAAAGGAATCTAATCATGAAATGCAAACTGCTGTGCGCCTTTTTACTCGGCGCATTGATGCTCCGCGCTGAAGATGCTACGGTAACGCCTCCTCCGGCTGAAACCAATACCCCATCCGTAACGCTCGAAAATGCCGATGCCCGCACCAAGCTGATGGTCGAGCGAATCAAGCTTCAAGGCGAGGCGATGAACCTGCAGCAGCAGATTCAAAATGCGCCGCTCGACCCTAAGAACACCTCCGAAGAGATTGAGGCACTGCGCAAAGAGATTGATGCACTGCAAAACGAAGTCAACCAGAAGCGTGGCGAGGTGATTAAGAAGGTCCGTGAACTCCCCACAATCAAAGCTCTCCAAACCAAAGACAAAGAAATTCAAGAACGCGTGAAAACGATCACTGCCGAACTAGACAAACTCCCGGCTGAAAGGTAATATCATTATGGCACTCAAAAAGAATAACCGCAAAACTAAAGCCGCCAAACCCCGCAATCCGCGCATCCTGATTGTCACGCCGGAAATCACCTACCTTCCTTCCGGCATGGGCAACATGGCCAACCAACTCACGGCCAAAGCCGGCGGATTGGCGGACGTGAGCGCTTCACTTGTCGGTGCGCTTTTTGAGCAAGGGGCCGATGTGCACGTCGCTCTGCCCCACTACCGCAAGATGTTCCACGTCGATGTCGGCCGCCTCATCAGCGACGAGCTGCGCGTTTACAAGAGCCGCCTCGCCGATTCCCGCATCCACTTGGCGGAAGACCGTTGCTTCTATTACCGCGACACCGTCTACAGCAACTCACAGAATGAGAACCCGCGCTTGGCGCTGGCGTTCCAGCGTGAAGTCATCAACAACATCATCCCGCAGGTTCAGCCCGATTTGATTCACTGCAACGACTGGATGACCGGCTTGATTCCTGCCGCCGCTCGCCGCATGGGCATTCCCTGTCTGTTCACGGTGCACAACATCCACACGCACCACTTGACGCTGGCGCAGATTGAAGACGCAGGCATCGATGCCGCCGAGTTCTGGCAATACCTCTACTACTCCGGCATGCCGCATGGTTACGAGGCCATCCGCAACACGATGCCGGTCGACATGCTCACCAGCGGCGTGTTCGCCTCTCACTTCATCAACACCGTCAGCCCGACCTTCTTGAAGGAGATCACGCAAGGCTGGTATGATTTCATCCCCGGCGATTTCCGTAGCGAAGTCATCAACAAATACAACGCCAACTGCGCCGTCGGTATTCTGAATGCCCCGGACGAAACTTACTCGCCCGAGACCGATCCCTCGCTCTACCGCCGCTACAACGCAGAAAATTTTGCGGCAGGCAAGCGCGAGAACAAGCTGCGCTTCCAAAACGAAACCGGCCTGCGCGAAGATCCCAATGCACCGATCCTCTTCTGGCCCTCCCGCTTGGATCCCATTCAAAAGGGCCCGCAGCTGCTGACGAATATCCTGTATAAGGTGCTGGAGAAGTACAGCCACCTGAACCTGCAAATCGCCGTTGTCGCCAACGGCACGTACAAGCAGCCGTTCTACGACATCTTTAATTACCACCAGCTGGCCGGACGTTTGGCGATCTGCGAGTTCGACGAGAAGCTCTCCCGCCGCGGTTATGCCGCCTCCGACTTCCTGTTGGTGCCGTCCTTGTTCGAACCCTGCGGCCTACCGCAGATGGTCGGCCCGAAATACGGCACGCTCTCAATCGTCCACGATACCGGCGGATTGCATGACACCGTCGAGGACTTGAACATCGCCGCGAACACCGGCAATGGATTCCGCTTCAACGTGTTCAACAGCGACGGCCTCTTCTGGGCGATCGATCAAGCAATGGCGTTCTACCAACAGCCGACCGCCGTGCGCGAACAGCAGATTACGCGCATCATGACCGAGTCGGCCAAGCGCTTCACGCACGAAGTTTGTGCGCAGTCCTATATCGACATTTACGAGAACATGCTGCACATCCCGTTGATGAACGAATACTAACCTCCTTCCCCGGAAAAGCCATGCGCGATAGAACCGTCTGCACCAAACTTCTGGATGATCCTTGGCTCCACCCGTTCCTTGCGGCGATGACTGAGCGAGCCGGACGGGCCAATGAAACCGAGCAGCGGCTGAGCGCAGGCTGCGGTTCGCTGAAGGACTTTGCTTCGGCGCATGAGTATTACGGATTGCACCGCACCGCGTCGGGTTGGGTATTCCGCGAATGGGCGCCTCACGCAACCGGCATTTGGCTTGTCGGCGATTTCACCAACTGGCAGATTGATGACCGCTTCGCGCTGACGCGTCTGCCGGGACGCGACGTCTGGGAAGGCGAATGGGATGCCGACGTCATCAAACACGAACAGTTCTATCGTTTGGAAATGACATGGCATGGCGGACGCGGCGAACGCATTCCGGCTTATGCCCGGCGGGTCGTGCAAGACCCCTCTTCCAATCTCTTTGCCGCGCAAGTCTGGCAGCCGAAAAAGCAGTACAAGTGGAAGCATGATTACGCCGTGCCGCAAACCACGCCATTGATTTACGAGGCACACGTCGGCATGGCGCAGGAGACTGCCGGAGTCGGCACCTACACCGAGTTCCGCGACAACATTCTGCCCAAGATCAAGCAGGCGGGCTATAACACCATTCAGCTCATGGCGGTGATGGAGCATCCGTATTACGGTTCGTTCGGCTACCACGTTTCCAGCTTCTTCGCGGCCAGCTCGCGCTTTGGCACGCCGGAAGAACTCAAGTCCATGATCGATGCCGCGCATGGGTTGGGATTGACGGTCATCATGGACATCGTGCACTCGCATGCTGTCAAGAATGAGCGCGATGGCCTTGGCCGCTTTGATGGCACCGACTATCAATACTTCCACAGCGGCGGACGCGGCCACCACGAAGCATGGGACTCCCGCTGTTTCGACTATGCGAAGGTGGATGTCCTGCACTTCCTGCTCTCCAACTGCCGTTTCTGGCTCGACGAGTACCGCTTTGATGGCTACCGCTTCGACGGCATCACCAGCATGCTCTACAAACATCACGGACTCGGCACCGACTTCGTCAACTATGGGCAATACTTCGACAGCTCGGTTGATGAAGATGCTTGGATCTATTGCAATCTTGCCAACCGCGTCATTCACGCCGTACGCTCCGATGCCGTGACGATTGCCGAAGATGTCAGCGGAATGCCCGGCATGGCGGCACCGATTGAAGATTGCGGGCTCGGCTTTGACTACCGCATGGCCATGGGCGTGCCCGAATGCTGGTTCAAACTCGCCCGCGATGTGCGCGATGAGGATTGGAATGTGGGTTACCTCTGGCACGAACTCACCAGCCGCCGCAAGGATGAATTGACGGTCAATTACGTCGAGAGCCACGACCAAGCATTGGTCGGCGGCAAAACGTTCCTCTTCCAGCTGGTCGATGCCGAGATGTATTACTCCATGCACAAGGGCTCCGGCAATCTCGTAGTTGAACGCGGCGTCGCACTCCACAAACTCGCACGTCTCGCCACAGCCGCGACCTGCGGCGGCGCCTACTTGAACTTTATGGGCAACGAGTTCGGTCACCCGGAGTGGATTGACTTCCCGCGCGAAGGCAACAACTTCTCCTATCACCACGCCCGCCGGATTTGGTCGCTGCGCGAAAACCCTGATTTGTATTTCCATTATCTCGGCGATTTTGACCAGGCAGTGATGAAGCTGCTGGCAAAGCATCACGCGCTGGATGAATCACTGCCGCGCCAATTGCTCGCCGCCGAGGCGGATAAGATACTCGCCTTTGCACGGGGTGACTTGATATTCATCTTCAACTTCCATCTCAACAAATCGGTGACGGATTACCCCATCCTTGTGCCCCCGGGCAAATACCAATGGGTCATGGACAGCGACGAACCGCGCTTTAGCGGACAAGGTCGGATTAAACCCAAACAGCGTTATCCGCTGACCTCGGTGATGAAAAAGAACGAACGTTGTCTGGCGGTCAATGTTTACCTGCCCTGCCGCACGGCGTTGGTGCTCAAGCGTACTCCTCCGGCGGCGGAGTAAACATGAACGCCGCGTGGTTCACTAAATATCCGTACCAAGCCGCATTAGGACTCGCGTTTGTTTTTGTCCTCATTCTTGGACTGCCCAGCCTGCTGACCGCTCCGCCTCCGCCGACATTTGTACCAAAGTTCCTGCCAACGTTGTTCGCGCTTGTGATTCAACAGGGCGGTCTGTTTCTCGCGGCACTGCTCTGCCTCTTCATTGCGCCGAAAACGTCAACCGCTACACCGCCATCTGGAGCCAAGCTCATCCTGCAGGCGTTACGTTGGACAGCCGCGCTGGTACCCTTGGCCTGCCTGACCGGAATCCTGACAGAATGGCTGCTGACTAAGCTGACAACGACAGAGCCCGTCATGCAAGATGCGCTGCAATGGTTGCAAAACCCCAATACATCCAACGCGACGCGTGCATTGATTTGTTTTGCGGCGGTTGTGGCAGCACCCATTGCCGAAGAATATTTCTTCCGACGGATGCTTTTCAAGCTCTTGCGCAACCGTCTGTCCTTCTGGACTGCGACAGGCATTTCGGCAATTGCCTTTGCGGCCGTTCATGCCTCACTGGTGGCCGCGCCGGGATTGTTCATCGTTGGCTTCGTGCTCGCAGCGGCCTATGAGCGTACGCAGTCCGTACGCCTGCCGATTTTGATTCACGCCTGCTTCAACTCCGCCAGCCTGCTGCTATTCTTCTTTGCAGGAGCCAAAGCTTAATCCCGGTGCATGTCGGATCGGCGGTTTCGCTCATTCTGCTTATAAGGCGGCGGGCTGATAATCACCTCGTCATCATCCGGCGGCACTTGGCGTTGACGCGAGCGCGGCCCTCCGCCAAAGAAATCAAACGGATTTGTCGAGCGCGTTGCACCATACCCCGCTTCAAACCGCGCCAGTTGATACTCCTGCTCCGCCGCTTGATAAATCATCCAGCCGATGAACAAACGGAACCAGCCGCCGCCCGCAATCAAGATATACAGGACGTAACTGCCAAGGCCGTTACCGGATGGCACGATAATCGGACGATTGATGATGCTGAAGAATGCCGTAATCATCATGAAAATTGCGACACCCCGTCCAATGCGGGAAGCAATCCACGTGGCGCGAAGCTTCGACATCGACATCTGCAAAAATGCCCGCAGAACCCGTCCGCCATCCATTGGGAATGCAGGCAACAAGTTGAATACACCCAGCACAAAATTCAGAACTAAGATACTACTCAATAAATTCAATAGGCCTTGTGTCCGCACCACATGCATCAACGCAAATGATACACCCGCCAACAGGAAACTCATACCCGGCCCAGCCAACGCCATCAGCAATTCCTGCCAAGCTTTACGAGGCATCTCTGAGATTGCTGCGCACCCACCCAACAGTTGCAGCGTGATGTCCCTGACCTTTCCGCCGAATGCAATCGCCACCAGTGAGTGCGCCAGTTCATGCAGAACAATCGAGGTCAGCAAAATAATGGCGAATGTCATGCCGCTTGCAAAACTGCCGGAGACGACTAACAAATAAAGCAACAGAAGCAACAGCGACGGATCGGCCTTGACCGGTATGCCGAACGCGTTGAACAAATGGTACGATGATCTCATAGCAAACATAAATAACCTCTCACGCCGCGCATCAGGCAATATTCTGCACCTGCTCGCGGATGGTTTCCAACTGCGCCTTGAATGCAATCACCACCTTGGTGATCTCCGCATCGTTCGCTTTGGAACCCGTTGTATTAATCTCTCTAAAAAACTCCTGACACAAGAAATCCAGCGCACGCCCGCAAGGTTCCTCGCTCTGCAGCAACCGCTCCGCATGTTCAAAGTGAACGCCTAAGCGAGTCAGCTCTTCGCTCACGTCACAGCGGTCAGCAAACACCGCCAGCTCCCGCGCCAGCATTTCCTCACATGGCTTGACGCCTTCCGGCATCAATGCCGCAAGCCGTCCCTTTAGAACTTCTAAATACTGCCTGGGCACATCCGGTGCTTGGCTCGAAATCTGCGCCCAAAGCGATTGCAACGTTTTCAACCGCGCCCGGACATCCGCAGCTAACGCGGCACCTTCGTGCACCCGCATGGCATCCAACGCATCCAACGCATTATTGAGCGCTATCTCGGTCAAATGCAAAACCTCGTCATCGCCATCCACTCCCGGCAATGACGGCCCGCTCTCTTGCAAACGCAGCAAACTTGATGCTGTCAAGTCATCCGGCAGCCCCAGCTCTGCCGCGCACATCCGCACAAAGTGCACCTGCTTCCGTACCGCCTCCGAAAGCATAGGCTTATCGCCATGATGCGCCGAAACAGTTCCCTTGATGTACCCGCGGGCGCAACGTTTGCGGATCAGCCCCAGCAGATGCGGCTCCAACGCCGCCCACTCGCGCGGCATCGACAGATTCACATCCAGCTGCTTGCGGTTCACGCAGCTCAATTCAATCGTGACCCGCAAGTTCGCATTACCCGCCTCACCGCGGCCAAAACCCGTCATGCTCAAAACACTCACGTTAAGCCTCCTCTGAAAATTTCGCCGCAGACACACTTGCCGGCAATATCCGCAGCGTCATCCGCCGCAGCAATTCCTGAACGCCCGCATGCGACACCGCCACCAAAGCCCGTTCGGTCTCATGCCGGTAATACGCATACAGCTGCTCCGCCCGTTTCGTCAACCCATGCCGGCAGATCGCCTCCGCCAACGCGATGCGCGCCTCGGCATCACCCTTCCAAGCCCGAGCCAGCGCCTCGCAAACCTCCGGCACCTCGCTCGCACACGCCGCCGCCAAAAACAACGTCGGCCGCAGCATCAACCCATCGGCACCGCGCCCGGCTGACGAAACAAAATCCTCACAATCATCGGCAATCTGATACGCGATGCCGATTGCCCGGCTGAACGCGGAGAGCGCCTCGCACGCCGCGGCATCCAACCCCGCCGCCACTGCACCCACCAACACCGCCACTTCAAACGCCGCCGCCGTCTTGCGCTCATAAATCCGCAGCACGATCGATTCCGTCACCGGATGCGGCGCTTGGCAAAACGCCAGCTCATCACCCTGTCCCAAACACAAAGCCCGATGTCCCTGCGCAGCTACCTCAATCAAACGTACCTTGCACGCGTCCGCAAACTCGTTCTGAAGCAACAGCCGATAGCCCTCGCCAATCAAGAAGTCGCCGACATTGATCGCCACCGGCACGCCGTGCCGCACATGCACCGTCGGCTGGCTATACCGCTGCGAATCGCCATCCTCAATATCATCATGAATCAACGACGCCTTATGAAAACACTCCACGCCGACCGCCGCCGCATGCACCAGCTCCGGCGAAGCGCCGCCAGCCGCTGCGTGAATTGACGCCGTCAGCAACGGACGCCACCGCTTGCCGCCGGTACGCAGCCATTCAATGCCAATCTTCGCCGTCGCGGTATCTGAACTTACCAAAGCGTGTAAAGCATCCTGCTCAAACCACGCATTGACAGATTCCGTCATCGCATCCGACACCCACGCGCCGCCCTGACCCGGGGCATACACCCGCAGATCCGCCAGCACCGTCTCCACATCCACCGCCGTATCGCGGCACCCGGCTTGAAACAGCGGACGCCCCAGACCCGGAATAGCCAGACGGTTCATCAACGGAAACACCTTCGTCAGCGAATCCAAACACCCCACGCCGAACACCGCATCAATCTTACCGCTTTGCAAAAGCGAGCGCACCACCGTGACGCCTTCCGCCACCAAGCTGGCATAACCCAACTTATCCGCCTCTTCCAAAATCCGTCCGACTTCACACGCTCCGCAACGCCGGCACAGCAAACCCAAATCATCACGCTCCGCCTTACACGTCGCACTGCTTGCCAAACACTGCGGCAGCAACAGCAAACGCCGCTCATACGGCACCTGCGCAAAGACCGGCCGCCACACCTCGTTATGCAATTCCAACGCAAGCGTCGGCATGGCCTCTTCGCCGCACTGCAATACCTGCCGCAAATGCTCCGCATGGGCACGCAGCTCATCCTCCTGCAACGGCGCCTTCAAGCCCTCCCGCGTGACATACTCACGAGTCGCCTCAAGGATTTTACGCGCGGTCTCCCGCTCCGCCATAAATGTTTTCTGCTCAACTGCCATGCTTGGCTCCCCTTGCACGGATCCGCTCGAACAGCCAGGCAATCGCCTCGGCCTCTGGCAATACGCCCTGTTGGACGCCGCCATCATACACCGCAAAAATACCCTTCCCGCCGCACAGTGCCAAGTCAGCCTCCTTCGCCTCGCCGGGACCATTCACCACGCACCCCATCACCGCCACATGCAAACCCGGCGCCGTCGGATGCAAGCGGTAAAACTCCTCCAACTCCCGCTCCACGCGGTTCGCCGTTGCAATCACATCCACCTCCGTCCGTCCGCAAGTCGGACACGACGTCACACGCGCTCCGCCGGAACGCAGCCCCACGGCCTTCAACAATTCAATCCCGACGCGCACCTCATCCACCGGATCAGCCGTCAGCGAAACGCGGATCGTATCGCCAATCCCCTCCGACAGCAACACCCCCATCACCACGCTCGAATGCACCGTGCCCGCCAGCAGCGTCCCCGCCTCCGTCAAACCCAAATGCAACGGATACCCCGTCCGCTGCGCCAGCAGCCGATACGCATCCAGCGTCCGCGCCACATTCGACGCCTTCACGGAAATCTTAATATCAAAGAAATCCGCCGCCTCCAAAACCGCTACATGCCGCAACGCGCTCTCCACCAAAGCCTCAGCCGTCGATGCGCCATACTTCGCCTGCAAATCCTTCTCCAGCGACCCGCCATTCACGCCAATCCGAATCGGCAGCTTCCGCGCCTGCGCCGCCTTCACCACCTGACGCACCCGGCTCGCATCGCCGATGTTCCCCGGATTAATCCGCAGACCATCCACGCCCGCCTCAATCGCTCCCAGCGCCAAACGATAATCAAAATGAATATCCGCCACCACCGGCAGCGGCTTTGAAGCACACACCCTGCGCAACGCCTCAACCGCAGGCACATCCGGCACCGACAAGCGAAAAATATCGCACCCCGCTGCCGCCACCTCCCGCATCTGCGCCAAAATCCCCTCGGCATCATGCGAGTTCTTATTACCCATCGACTGAACCGACACCGGTGCCCCCCCGCCAATCGGTACGCCGCCCAGCCAGATCCTTCTAGTCTCATCCCTCGTCATAGGCGGGTAATTATAAACAAAAACACCCTCAAAGTAAAGGTGAACACACCCCCGCCTGTTCCGAGTTAAAGCGCCTTAAATACAAAGGACGTCCATAATAATTGCTGTTTCCAAAAGGTAGGGCAGGTCTCGCCGAGACCGCCGCACCGCGTTTAGCCTCTTCACAAATTCACACACAGCCATTACCCCGCTCGGCGGTTTCGGCGAAACACGCCCTACCCAACAACCGTGTCAGTTTTTATCCGCGCCTCCGCGTCTCCGCGTGAGCTTTATTCGAACTCATCGTCGAAGTGAATTATTAGAGATGCCGCAACGTATTCTTTTTATCCCGACGTTATCCGCTTAATCAAACGCCAACGTTTCGCAGTCATACTTGCTCCTTTCGTTTACGCGCATAAACCCACACGAACAACGTCCCGAGAAAAACAATATCCAACCACATTTGCGTCTCAAGGGTGCCATGCATCTGAATAGTTTTTTCGTAGGCAAGGGAAGGTTCATCGCGATCTTGAAGCGGCTCTGCTATCGCCGCACTGACTTCACCTTGTCCGCTGTCCCTGTTTACCTCCAAAACTCGATAAGGACTACACATCCCATTATATAACACGGAAAAACCAACATATTGCACCGTTTTGAAAAACACCATCAACGCCATAAGACAGAAACAAAAACTCTCTAAAATGCGATACCGTTTCATACTGTTTCCTCTCTTCAAAATAAGCTGGCGAACGAGGAGAGTATACTCCTACTTTCTAAATTAAGCAAGCGTAAACTGTCAAAAAAATTTGCACCGCATCTACAAGGAACATCTGCTCAACATCCCTCCTTGCGAAAAGATCTCTCACAGGTAGGGCGATGCTCGCCGAGCGCGCCGGGTTGTTAAAAGCACAATGTGACGAGATAGGCAACAGGACAAACATACACGACAATCACTCCACAAAGCACGCGTACTTTTCAGTCGCCCAATCCGATTCAGAACAACACTCAAAATCCCTCTGTTTTCGTGTGCAAAATCGAGGTGTTTTCAAGTTCAAAGGTGTATGCCTTCAGAGTTGAAGGCACCTGCCATGTACTCTTGGTGGCAGGTACGAGTGAGTCTGAAAGGTTAGTGCCTTTGAAGTTGAAGGCGTCTGCGATGTACTTCACCTACACCTGTAAGTCAAAGTACATTACAAGCGTAACCTAAACTTACTTACGCCTGTAAGTGAATTCGATTACAGGCGTAATCACGGACGAACACACTCGGGATTTAATGTGTTTTTGGGGATGAATTATTTTTGAATGAAGGAGGTTGCGGAGAGCAAATCTGCCGATTTCAGGGATTCACTACTAAAAGACGGCTTTTGGATGGCAACTCAACCCATCACGAAATCAGCGAGCTTCGACGACCCGATCGCGCAGGGTTGTCCGGCGTTCACGGATGGTGTTGTTATGGAGCGCTGTCCAAACAGCCCGTTCGTTACCGACGACCATCACGAGTTTTTTACCGCGCGTCATCGCCGTATAAAGCAAGTTGCGTTGCAGCAATTTGTAGTGCTGGATATGCAGCACCACCAGCACCGCCGGATATTCGCTCCCTTGCGATTTGTGAATCGTGCAGGCGTAGGCGAGACTCAGCTCGTCCAGCTCTTCCTGCTTATACGCCACCGGACGCCCTTCATAAAACACCACGAGCGAACGGTCAACCTCATCCACCGCGCTGATCATTCCGATATCGCCGTTATAGACATCCTTTTCGGCGTTGTTGCGGATCTGCATCACCCGGTCGCCCTTGCGGTAATGCGTCGCACCGCGGATGAGCGACGGGCCTCCGGGATTCAACGCCGTCTGAATCACATCATTCAGATTCTCCGCACCGAGCAACCCCCGTCGCATCGGCGTGAGCACCTGCACATCGCGCAACGGATCCAAGCCGAACTTCGCCGGAATCCGCTTTTGTATCAGCTCCAGCACCCGTGCAATAATCTTTGGCGGATCTTCCGTATTGATATAATAAAAGTCCGAATCTCCCTCCGCCGTTTCGAAACGCTCGCCGCGGTTGACCCTATGCGCGTTACGCACGATCAGCCCCGTTTTGTCCTGTCTGAAAATCGTCGTCAACCGCACGCACGGCACCACCTTCGAGTCAATCAGATCGCGCAGCACATTCCCCGGCCCCACGCTCGGCAGCTGGTCGGTATCACCCACCAGCACCAACGTCGCCGAATCCGGCAGCGCTTGAATAAACTGCTCCATCAAGCGCACGTCAATCATCGACGTCTCATCCAGAATAAAACAATCGCCCTCCAACCGATGATTGCGGTTATATAAGAACATCCGTTTATCCGGCTGGAACTTCAACAGACGATGCAACGTCGTCGCTTCGCGCCCCGTCGATTCATTCATCCGCTTCGCAGCCCGCCCTGTCGGCGCCGCTAAACGCACCAACAACCGCCGCGCACCAAAAATCTCCGTCAACGCCCGCACGATTGTCGTCTTACCCACACCTGGACCGCCCGTGATAATCGACACCTTGGAAGCCAATGCCGAAGCCAAAGCATCATGCTGCGCCGGTGCAAGCGTGAGCCCCATCTTCGACTCCGCCCATCCCAAAGCCTTCTCCGCCGGAATCGCCGGGAACGAGCGCGGCGTTTGTGATAGACGACGAATCACCTCACCAATCTGCTTCTCTGCAAAATATACATCGCGCTGATACACACGCCCATCGTCGCGGATTAAGAACCCCTCATCCACCTCGCGGTTCAACGCCAGCGCAAGCTTCTCGACAGTGATCTCCAACAACTGTTCTGCAAACAGCAGCAGCTCCGACTCCGGCGTAAAACAATGTCCGCCCTCTTCCTCCTGACATTGCAACACATACCGCAACCCCGCACGCGCCCGAATTTCCGACTCCTTCTCGATACCCACATCCAGCGCGATCTTATCCGCCGTCTTAAAACCAATCCCCCACACATCCTCGCACAGCTTATACGGATTACGCTTCACCACCGCGATTGCATCCGATCCATACTGCCGGTAAATCCGCGACGCCTGCCCCGTGCCGATTCCATGCGACTGCAGAAAGATCATGATATTGCGGACGCTGAACTGCTCCACCCACGATTCACGTATCTGCCGCCGCTTCGCCTCGCCAATCCCCTCAATCTCCTCCAACCGCGCCGAATGCTGATCCAACACCGTCAACGTCTCTTCGCCAAAGTGCCGCACAATCTTCTCCGCCGTCACCTTGCCGATCCCCTTGATCATCCCGCTCGCCAAAAACCTCCGAATTCCCTCCAGCGACGTCGGCGTAATGCACGTAATCTCCTCCGCCTTAAACTGCCGTCCATGCTGCTCATGATGCGCCCACTCCCCCGTCGCGCGGATCTCCTCGCCCGCCCAAATCGCCACGCACCGCCCCACCAGCGTCACCTGCAAATCAAGCCGCTTCCCGCTGCCATGCTGCGATACCCGACACACCGTATAGCCCGACTCATCATTATGATAAACCACGCTATCAACCGTCCCTGTCAACACCTCAGCCATCTTAACCTCGCTCACGCCTTACCTTTTTCATTGGGCTTATTGTTTCTCCCTCTCTTCACTTCTTACTTATTACATATTACTTATTACTTCGGGCGTATCGCGCCCGCAACAAACACATCCTTCACGACGCTTCAAACTCAACGCCCGCACCGACGTCCCCCACGCATCAATTCTAAAAACCGTATTGCTAATTGGCGCTCCGCACACAATCCGCATAGCCTGCGCCACCTGCACCGCCGCCGTTAACGCCACCAACGGCGGAAACACCCCATGCGATCCGCAGCTCATCACACCCTCCGCCGGCATCTCCGCAAACAAACACCGCAAGCACGCACCGCCCGGCACCACCGGCAACACAAACCCTGCCGTCCCCGCCACACCTCCATACACAAACGGCAGTCCCTTCGCCACACAAAAATCATTCAACCCAAACCGCGTCTCCACATCATCCGTCGCATCCAAAACCAAATCCAATCCATCCGCAAACACCGCAAAGTCCGTCACCCGTTCCACCCGCGGCTCCAGCACCACCGCGCTATTCAACACCGCCAACCGCTGCGCCGCCACCGTCACCTTCGCACGCCCTACATCCCGCTCTGCAAACAAATACTGCCGATGCAAATTCGTCAGGCTCACCACATCCCAATCTGCAAACCGCACCAACCCCACACCCATCCGCACCAACGCCGCTAACTGATGCGACCCCAAACCGCCGCACCCCACCACGCCGATACGCGCCGCCCGCAAAGCCCGCTGCCCCGCTTCACCAAACTCCGCCACCTGCACCTGCCGCACATATCGTTCTTCGTTGTACACTTTGTCCTCTTCTTACTTTTTACATATTACTTATTACTTCAGGCGCATCGCGCCCAACGCGCACAAACCATACATCGCCGCCGTTTCCGCACGCAACACCAAAGGACCCAACGACACCGGCACCGCACCACGTGCCAACAGTCCCTCCAACTCCTCCGGCGTGAAATCTCCCTCAGGGCCACTGCACCAACCCACCCACGGCGACGACGCATCAAATACCTCCTGCAACGGACGCGCCTCCGGCGCCAACGACGCCACATACAGCGGAAACTCCGGCGCAACATCCGCTACCTCAACCACCTCGCCAATCTCCGGCAACCACACCGCACCGCACTGCATCGCCGCCTCAATCACCAACCGCTCCCAGCGCTCAAACTTCGCCGCACGCTCCTGTGCATTCAACCGCACCACGCTCCGTGCCGCCAGCACCGGCACAATCCGCGCTGCGCCCAACTCCACCGCCTTCTCCAACAACCACTCCATCCGCAGATTCTTACACACGCACGCAAACAGCACCACCCCACCCGCAGGCCGCTCCCGACGAACCACAGCCTCCGCCGCCGCCAATGTAACCCGCCGCTTGTCACCCTCAGTCACACAATACAACCGCGTGCCGCCCTGACCGTCAAACAACGTTACCTCACGTCCCGGCGTTGCCCGCAAGACGCGCCCCAAATGATGTGCCTCCTCACCCGACAGCACCACCGACTCCAAATTCAACGTCCCGCTATCTTTGCAAAACTGCCTATACATCTTTAAATACCCTAGTTAAATCAAACGCAGGTTCCAACACACCCCCCGGCGGCACCACCACGCACACCTCCGGACGCCATACCCCATCCAACAAATCTCTCACCAAACTCAAATTACCTTCCACTTCGCGATACGCCACACCCTCGCGCCGCGGCAAACCTTTCGCCTTTTCTCCCGGCGTATGAATCAACACGCACGCCTCTGATGTCCCCCGCCGCAGCTCACCCCACACAAACTCCGCATCCGCTTCGCCCAGTTCCCGCACCAGCTTCTCATACTCCGTGCTCAAACGACCCCTCCCCACCGCGCCATCACAATTCCCCGCGCACACAAACTCCAAACTCGGTTCCGCACCAAACACATCCAAATACCGCTCGCTGCTCCCCAACAACAACAACCCGCAATCATGCGCCCGCGCAATCACCAACGGCACCGACCCTGCGCGCAAACCCGCAGTCGCCAGCCCGCACAACCCAAACAACAAAACCACGGCATCAACGTCGACGGCGGCATCAATCTCCGCCTGCAGCCGGGCACGCAATACGATAGGCTGATCATGCGCCCCCAGCTCCACAAACACAAACGACAAATCCTCCCGAGCCAGCACCCCCAACGCCGCCAACTCAGGCTCAAACACCCCGCACGCAATCACCCTCAACTGTACCATCGCCCCATTATACCACAACCCCCACCCGCCACAAACACAAAACAAGCCACAGATCAGAAGTAATAGGCAAAAACACACTCATAAGCGAATGTGCCACAGATAACTTTCATGTATGAGTTACTGCCTCTGCTTTTTAATTTCCAGGCAAGCCTCAAAAAGATCCTGAAGAGTCTTTATATTCTTATCCAAAGGCTCAGGCGGCATTAACTGTTCTTTTCGTAACGCCTCTGCCAGACTCTCTTCCCCTTCGCCCAGCTCCCACGAATCCAAAGCCCCCAGACTGCCGGCAAACGAATCAGTCGGACGCAGTTGCCCCATCGGAACACCATAACATTTCGATACCGACGACAAAAAGTGTAACAGAAAACTCCTATCCGCGACACCCTCAACAAACAACCGGCACAACTCCTCCTCTGACAAAATCTCCCGCCCCCGTGTCCACTTCCGCCACTCCCACCATCGGCATAAAGGTATCAACACTACCACAGCCACGGTAATCACCATCAACAAAATCCACTTCATCAATTACATCTTTTCATTGGTTAAGCGGCACAACTACGGTTTTGAAGAAACTTGCAGTTCCACCGTGGCCAACCCCGGCGGAGACCTCTCCATCAGTAACACCGCCTAGCGGGACTTTCAGCAACAATGTGTCAATAGTCGCTGGAGTCTCACCGCCAAACACACAAAGAACCGCGCGTCCTGTCGATTGTGCACGCGACAACGCAGCGTCTTTCGTGAGATCGATACCGTTGGCAAGCTCGATCTCCAGCACAACTTCCGGTACGCCACCATCAAACAAAATCTCCACACGAGCAATTGTCAATTCTGGTTCGAATGACAGAACAGTATCTCCCGCCGCCAGCTCCGCTAACGTCAATCCCAACAAGTCCGCGTTTTGGAGAATCTCGCCAATCACATCGGCATTCAGGTCAGGCGTCACACTCAACAAAGCGGCAACCACGCTATCAGCATCCGCCTGCGAAGCACCGGCAAAGAATGCTTCGCTTAACGCAACATCAAGCGTTTCACCACCCACGCTAAACATAACACCACCAGCCCCCGGCACAAACTCATACGCCCCCATATCCACCGCAAGGCCTTGAATACGCGGATTGCCTGCCAAGTCAGTTGCTCTGACAACAGCATCATTTGAGCCGGCATCAATGCAAGGCGAGCCCGCCTGCAAACGATAATCCCCATTCGCTGCATCCACAAACAGCGGATCGGCCTGAATACATCCATTACCAGCTCCACCATTCCCTGAGCAAGAGTACGCGAGACTGCAGCTGTAAACATCGGTTCCAATATTGTTCCAAACAACGCAGTTGGTTAAAGTACTATAGATTGCACCTCCACCATAGTCCGTAGCTGTATTATCAACAAGCGTGCAATTATTTAGCGTGCTCTCCCATACTCCGCCGCCGCGTGAGGCAGCGTTCCCGGAGAGGACACAGTTGTTTAACACCGTGCCGTCAGATGCCCCACCACCTCTCAAGGCAGTATTATCAGTGAGGGTGCAGTGGTTAAGGATTCCCCCTAAGACTCCACCACCGCCAATTCCTGCAATATTTCCTGTGAGGGTGCAATAGTTCAATGTACTATTACATGCACCACTGCCATACCGAGACTCATTACCAACAAGGGTGCAATTATTTAACACGCTGCCATATGCTCCTCCACCCTCCTTGCCAGCCTTATTGCCGGAAAGGATACAATCATTCAACGTCCCACCATAGGCTCCACCGCCATTCTCTAACGCAATCCCATTAGAAAGGGTGAACCCATTGAGCACCGTGTTCAATTCTTCTTCTCCTCCCGCAAGCGTGGCACAACGCTCACCGCCACCGCCATCAATCGTCGTAACCTCTGCACCATCAACGCTACTGATAGTGATGGCTTTGTTACCCGTACTGATCGGCGCATAGACACCGTCGGCGACGATAATCGTATCGCCCGCCAAGGCAATATCAACCGCCGCCTGAATGCTCCGCTTGGCAGTTGCCCATGTGACACCATTACCACTATCGTCTGGGCGTGTGGCATCAACATACAGCGTGTCCATAGGATAATACTCATACGCGCCCATCTCGACGGCCGCATCATTGACACGTGCATTACCCGCCAAGTCGATTATATCGGCAACAGCATCATTCAAACCGGTGTTAATACAGAGAGAGGTTGGTTGCAACCGATAGTCTCCAGCCGCACTATTCACAAACAACGGATCATCTTGAATGCACCCATTGGCCGTGCCCCCATCGCCCGTGCAACTGTAAGACAAGTCAACGAAATCCGTATCGCCACCGACATTACCCCAGATGATACAGTTAACCGCACTGCCCTCAAAACTTCCACCAACTGCATACTCATAGCCTTCATCCCACCCTACATTATCCGTGACCGTGCAGTTCAACAACGTACTGTGTGCCGTCCCTCCTCCAAATAAACCAACGTTACCAACTATCAAACAGTTCTCAGCCGAACAATCAATCAATCCGCCCGCGGATAAACCTTGATTATTCATCACTATGCAACGATTCAAGATACAAGATACCGCTCCTGCAGCAGCAACAGGTACCGAACTCAAGTATGGACTCGCAAAGAACGCCTCAAACGCCTCCGGCGACATTGTCCGATTGTTACGGATGGTACAATCATTCAACACCGCCTGCCACGCGCCGCCGCCAAACTCGCCCTCATTATCCGCTATCACGCAATTATTCAAAGTGCCGCCGACAACTCCACCGCCGATTGCTTCACTCTCACCTTCCGGGATTGCCAATCCATTGACCAGCGTAAACCCATTCAGCACCGTGTTCGTCTGCCAATCCATTTCATGAACACGCTCCGGATCCAGCAACGTCGCACATCGCCGAGTACCGCCGCCATCAATGATTGTCTGCTCAGCACCGCCAAAATAATCAACGTGACCCAGTCCGTTAATGATGATCGATTTATTACGAGTAGTGATCGGTTCATAAGTTCCACCCATCACATTCACGACTCCTTGGTCACATGTAATCGCATCAATAGCCGCCTGAATGCTCCGTTTCGCGGTACGCCACGTAAATCCATCATTGCTGTCATCTTCATGCCAAGTGCCAACATAAAATATCTGACACGTGCTATACGCACCCATGTTAATGCGCCCGGCCGTATAGATCGATGCTCCATAAGAATCGACCCACGGCTCTGTCACAGTCGGGTCACCCATGCCCGCGCAAGGTGAAGCTCCATTCACCCGATAGTCCCCATTCGCCGCATCCAAGAACAACGGATCAGCCTGCACACACCCATTGGCTGTACCGCCATTGCCTGAACACGTGTACGAAAGCGTTCCACCCGCAATATCGTTGGGCACTCCCGTCGTCCGGGTGTTCCCCCAGACAATACAACTATTCAATGCACAACTCGCCGTTCCCGCACCGGCGCTTCCACCTTTGTTACCGGTGACTGTACAATTATTCAAAGTACTGCGTTGTGCTCCACCTCCGTCATCCTTAGCAAGATTATCGATCAGCGTACAATATTTCAGCGTGCATTCATATGCCCCGCCGCCATACATTGCCGTATTACCAGTAACAGTGCATCCCTCCAACGTACTATTATAAGCCCCGCCACCGCGATATCCCTCATTCCCTGCAAGAACACAATTACGCAACGTGCCGCCCCGCACGCCACCCCCCTCAGCCGAAGTAAACCCATTAGTCAGGGTAAAACCATCTAACACGCCTCCGGCCTGTCCCAACCATGCCCCCAGCCAAGCACAACGACTCACACCCCCGCCATCAATGATAGTATACTTAGCCCCATTGACGCTCTTAATTGTAACAGGCAGGGCATACTCATTATCAATCGGCGCATAAGTGCCGTTAGTGACGACGATAGTGTCGTTGGCAGATGCCGCATCAATCGCGGCTTGGATGGTCGTGAAGGCCGTTGTCCATGAACTGCCGCCGCTGTTATTGCCGGCTGGACTGACATAGAGTACACCAGCAAAAAGCGCGGATGTACTAAAGAGGCCGGCGACGAGGAGTGTTGGGAGCTTGGATGTCATAGGGAAACCTTTCAAGAAAGAGCGCGATACGGATAGAACGTTTAGAAGGCTTGATCTAACAGCAGAAACATTTCTGAGCGGTTGTATTTGAAGGGCACGGTCTCAGGCACGAGATAGAAACCCGCACCTGCGGTGGCACCTTCTTCATCATTGAGACTCCAAGGCGTGAGCACGCCATAAACGCGGCGAGTGCTACCGTTATCTTTGAAACTTCCGCTGAAGAGGCCTGTCTTAGATGAAGCGTTGAGTTTGAGGTTTTGCGGATTATCGGCTAATGGCGCAAAGTTATTGCCCCGAGCGTTGAACTCGACTGCTGTGTCATTCAACAAACCATTCCCAGAGGCGATGACTTCATCCAGCATCTCAGCGTAAAGGTCGTGAAGGTTATCAAGCTTGCTGTAGTATCCGCCATTGACAATCAGTTCAATCTCTTCAAATGCCCCATTGACAGTTGCGTTGGGGGCATAGTTGCTCCAGAGTGAAGGCAAACTCATAGAATACATCCGCGGCACTGTATCACCATCAAAGCAAATGAGCTGCGGATTCAGGCATATCCAGCCGCCCTTATAAGTCCGTGGAGCGGCCGACAGCGTAGAGAAAATCCAATCAGCCGCATAAATCTCCAAAGCACTGCTCATAGAGACGGCTGTTCCATCGGGAAGTTTTCCAGAGGCTTTAACGGCTCCATACTTATTGATGGTGACAGTTAAATAGCCTGCGCCAACGCCTCCACGGTCATTCTGCAAGGCGATGGTGTAGTACCCTTCAAATGAAGCAAGTGCTGCGGTACGAATCGGATCAAGCGCCTTATCCTTCGATCCATTGCGGACAAGCTCGCCCTCAAGGAAACAAGCCTCCTCCTCATTCGACAGCCAAACCCAACCAAAGCCCTCTCGTTCATCGGGTGCCAAAGTCATTTGTATCCTGTAGGCCTCAGGCGAAGCTCCGGCGGCAGAGAAGAGCATATTTGTAACCGTGAGCTTTCCGGTGTCAAGCTCACGTGAATCAAAGCCGTCTGCCTTGAAAGTGAACCGTTTGCCGCCGAGCGTACTGCTACCCGATATCTTACCGACAGAGCTGACTGTCAACGTCACTTGCGCATTACGGCCTTCGTTGTTAGACAAGAGACCGATGCGGCCGTTAAAAGTGCCGAGATATTCAGCAGGCAACGGGTCAACCGTCAGGTTAACCGGCAGATACGCGCCGTTGACGGCACGCGCTTTCGCACGCAGTGTGGCGTTGAATTCTCCCGCCTTGGTCGGAATGCCGACAATATAAGCACCATCTTCCGCCATCACTAACTTAAGGCCGGAAGGAAGCTTGCCTGCAACAACACCCGCTGCTGTGGCATTCGCCTGCAGCGGCAGTGGGCCGAGCTTGGCACGCACGCCCACTTGCAATGCCGTCCACTGCATTTGCCCGCCTGCGAAAAGGCCGGCAGAAGATGTGGGCTCGGCCGCACTTTCCGCCAAAGCAGTTTCATCAAATGCGGGCGCAAAGGTGACAGGAATGATTGCCATTTGCGGAGCATCATCTGTGGCACTCGCTACAATGGTCAAGCGCGTTCTGACAGGCACCAGCCAACGTCCATCAGTTGAGCGCACACGAATAGACTGCGTGCCGGAGGAAACGCGGATGGCGGCATAGGCAGGGAACCACACTTTGCCATCGATACTCCACTCCAACCCATCGAGCGAAGCCGCGCCGAATGGATTGGCATCAAACGCCACCGCCACCGTACCGGGGTTCTTTGCATAAACTGCAGTCAATGTCACATTCGCCGCAGGCATCTTTAAAGTGGTGCTCGGCGCACAGAGGTCGAACTCCTCACCCAAACCCGCAGCCGGGGCACCCGACCAGTACTGAAACTCATAACCAGCCTTCGGGGGATTGGCCTGAATATCCGCAGCAGTTGTATCGTAGAGGGCGTGACGCGCCGAGCCGTCATGCGTACCTCCCACCAACGTCAGCACATATTTATTCATCGCACCGAAGGCTCCCATATTGATGCGCTTGCCGGTATAGAGTGAGGCACCATAATTATCAATCTTCGGGCTTTTCATTCGCGGATCACCTGCTGCTGCACAAGGCGAACTCACCAGCAAACGATAGTCACCATTCGTCGCATCTACAAACATCGGATCTGCCTGAATGCAACCATTGCCAATTCCGCCATCACTTGAACATGTGTAGTAGAGCGTACACTGCGCAACATCGGTCCCGCTTTCTCCTGCACCATTGCCCCAAACGATGCAACTATTCAACATGCCGAAGCACGCCCCACCTCCTTCAAAGGCGGCCGAATTAGCAACAAGCGTACAATTGGTCACCAGGCTGTCATGCGTACCGCCACCAACGCCTCCGAAATTCCCGACGATCAAGCAGTTATTTAACACGCCTCGATAAGTTCCTCCGCCAAGCCATCCCTCATTATCGGACAGCGTACAATGATTCAATATACTCTCGCTCGCACCACCGCCAGAACCGCCGAAATTGCCGGAAAGGGTGCAATAATCAAGTTGACTGCGCTCCACTCCCCCACCCTGATGCCGCCCCTCATTTGCACGAAGCGTACAGTTGCTTAACACGCTTTCAAATGCCCCGCCGCCGCTGTATTCCGCAAAGTTCTCTAAGAAAACACAGTCTGTCAGCGTACTCCAAAGAGCTCCTCCGCCGCTAAAGGCTGAATTGGCAGAAAAAAGACAATTGCTCAGCGTACTATCATGAGTTCCGCCACCGCCTTGTTCAGTTTCGTTGCCAGTCAATGTACAATCATTTAACAAACTTCCGGACGCTCCCGCGCCAAACATATCAGCTCGATTATCGATGAGCGTACAGTCACGCAATGTCGAGGCGGATGCCCCGCCGCCGTTGTTATAAGCCAGATTATTGGTCAAGGTGCAGTTGCTCAATACGCATTGATCCGCTCCGCCGCCATTTAAAGCGCTATTACCAATGAGCGTGCAATTTCTCAGCATGCTATAACATGCCCCGCCACCATCGTCGGCGTAGGCCTCATTATCAGCAAGGATACAATTATTCAACGTACCTCCGCGGACTCCGGCAGCCGCGTCCATGAAAAGATAACCGTTAGTCAATGTAAAACCACAAAGCACGGTATTCGTATACCACGTGACAAAGGCTGATGGCGTAGAATCAAACCAGGTCTTTTGCGAATCACTCATCAACGTTGCGCAACGATCAGCCGCTCCACCATCAATAATGGTATGCTCGGCGCCATTGACGCTTTGAATAGTCAGCCATTGGTTGCTGGTGACAATCGGCGCATAAGTGCCATTGGTCACAATAATGGCGTCATTCAATCGTGCCACATCAATCGCTGCCTGAATGCTTCGCTTGGCAGTGCGCCAGCTAAACCCATCACCATTATCATCGGGGCGCGCGGCATCTACATAGAGTGCCTGCGCTAGGCCATAAGCACCCATATTAACACGGCCATTCGTGTAAAGCGAAGCCGAGTAGCGGTCAACCATCGGCTCCTCAGCAGTAGGGTCACCTATCCCTAAGCACGGCGAACCATCCCGCAACCGATAATCGCCATTCAGGACATTCACAAACAGTGGTTCATCCTGAATACACCCGTTAGCTGTTCCGCCATTGCCAGAGCAAGTGTAAAACATTTCGCAGTTCGCCACATCATCCACGACGCCGCTATTAACACCGTTACGCTCAAAACGCTTGTTGCCCCACACAATACAGCTATTCAATGTGCACGATCCTGCTCCGCCGTATCCCTGATACCAAGAGTTATTGCCAACAATAGTACAGTTCGTCAGTGCACTGAATGAAGCTCCCCCCGCATACTGTGATGAGTTGCCCGCCACCACGCAATTATTAAGGATGCAAGTCAACACCCCGCCATTTCCAATGGCAGAATTATTGATTATGACACAGTCATACAATACACTGTTTCTTGCGCCACCGGCAAAATCCGTTGCATGATTATTGCGGATAATACAATTATACAACGTCCCTCCGAACACACCAGCCGCAACATTCTTGTACCCATCGGTCAAAGTAAACCCCACCAGAACCGTATCATTCTCCATCGGCATAAACGAAGACGCCAACGATGCACACCGATTACTATTGAGTGCTTTAATGATCGTCACGTCAGGCCCGTTAACGCTTTGGATAATGAGAGGCTTGTTATCGGTAACAATCTGCGCATAGATACCATTGGTGACTATAATCGTATCGCCGTCGTTTGCCCAATCAATCGCCGCCTGAATTGTACGCTTAGCTGTCGCCCAACTTAATCCATTGCCGCCATCATCCGGGCGTGTGGCATCGACATAGTACAACGTACCGTTTGCTGTTCTCCAAAAACAGCCATCCTCCGGCGTAACTTCGCCGAAGAGTGTGGATGTAGCGAGCAAACCGACGGTGAGAATGCTACGGCGGAGGAGTTTTATAAGGTGCGTATACATAGAAAACCTTTGGAGGAGGGGTTGGACACCGGTTTGCAAATCATCCCGGCACTTCTGAAATCACTAATATGGTAATACTTATTAGGGACAAATACAAGAATATAATGATTGAGCGATTTAAATTACTTCCCGCTTGACTTATTCTCCCAATCTGCTAAACTGCGCCCCGTTGACCCCATTGGGTGACCGTTCCCTGCTACGCGCAATATCGGAATCCAAGCTCCAAGGAGCCATCAACATACAGACTGCCCGTTTGGCCGGCGTGCAGTTCAGATGCCAGGGGGATATCCACCAATAGCGCGAGTGCGTTGTATGGTTTTGTTCGGAATCGTCTTGGCGTCGGGTTGACAGATGCCGCCGGCTGCCAGCTTAACTCAAAGGCGGCAGAAGGAACAATAGCCATGGCTATTCAATATCAAAAGAAGCTCGGCCTCACAGCCGATCAACAGGCGCAGGGCGTTAGCATCGTCACCAGTTCAATGAAGTTCAAGCTCTCGGATAACGAGTTCTACGAACAGGTCAGCCAGCGTAACGGCAAACTCAAGAAGAGCGATATAATCGCCATCTTTGAGACTGCGCGTGAAGTGGTGCTCGCTTACTGTAACGATGGCGTGGGCGTCCGTATTCCGGACTTCCTCGACATCCTCCCTGCAGTGAGCGGCACGCAGGACGTCAAGGGCGAGTGGGTCAAGGGTCCACACAAGCGCTTCCACATCCGTGCGGCCAAAAGCCTGCTCACCGCGTTTCAGCAAGAGTCTACGCTCGAGCCGATTCCTACGGTGACCATCGCGCCGGTAATTGACGCGGTTGAGGATTCGCACAGCGGTACGATCAACTCCACCCTCACGGTCGGACGTTCGGCTGCTATCATCGGCAACTACCTCAAGTTCCATCCGCTGATAAGTGATGAAGGCGTCTTCTTCGTGAAGTCCGACGGCACCGCAGTACGCGCCATGCACTACCTCGACAATAAGCCACAGCGCTTGACGTTTGAGGTCCCTGACGAGCTGAAGGGTGAAGAGTCGTGCACGCTTGAAGTGCGGATGCGCATGTGGCGTAATAAGGCTCTGCGCACGACGGCTTATCCGCAGCCGTTCATGCTCGTATAGGCCAACAAAAGCAAACAATTGTTTCACCGGAGGCACCCGCTGCCTCCGGTTTTTTTATACCCTTTTGTGACCCTGATCACGCCTGACCTCGGGGGACGAGGTCGCTTGACCTCTGACTCGCAGGTCACCTGACCTCAAGGTCTGAGGTCGCCTGACCTCCGCGCATGAGGTTAAATGACCTTGACCTCGTATCGAAGCAGTCATGCCTATATTTTGCTCTTTTACCTCCAGCATAAGGGGCCGCACATCAAAATCACCACACAGACGCTTAACACCATATAATACAGGCCTAACATCAAATCTATACCGGTATAACTTCTGTAGGTTAATACGAGCGATTGCGTATTTTCAGGGCAATAACCTGATTTAGCCTCTTGACAGCACCGCACCGGATGTGTTACAATGGCGGCAGATGAGAACCGGTATTAAGACTAAAAAGCCTGCCTACGAGCAGTTGGCCCGCGAGTTGCGGGAGGGTGTTGCGAATGGCACGATGGGCGCGGATGGGTTTGTGGCGTCGGAGCACGAGTTAGGGCATCGGTATGGCCTCGCCCGCGCCACGGTGCGCCGTGCGACCGATATTTTGATTGCTGAGGGGCTGATAGAACGCTGCGTGGGCAAGGGGCTTTTCGTCCGCCGCCGCAAGGGTAAAGCGCAAAAGCAGATCTGGGTGCACGTGGATAATCTGGCGCGCGAATCGGCGGTGCGGTATCTGCGGCGGATTCAGGATTGGGCGCAGGGTTATAACCTCAGCGTACGCGTAGAGGACGGCCACGGCGACGAGAAGCGCAACTTGGCGCTCTTGCGCGAGCTGGCCAAACGGCGCGACATCGACGGCGCGTTGATTATGGCGTGGCATACGCCCGACTGCCTCGAGGCGCTCCATGCCGTCAAAGCTTCCGGCCTGCCGTTCGTGGTGGTGGATCATCACAACGACTACGCCGCATTCCCGAACGTCGCGTCGGACAACTATCACGGCGGGCACTTGGTGGCGGAGCATTTGTATGGACTGGGACACCGCGCGTTTGCCTTCATTGGCGATACGAACACGCTGACGGTGCGGCACCGCCTCGATGGATTCCGCGACTATCTGGCCGAGCAAGGTCTCGCCCTGCCCCACGCCCTCGAAGGCAACGTGCGCCCGCGCGACCGCTTTGCCGACTGGGGCGGACTGGTCGAAGCGCAAATGCGGCGCATCTTCGAAAGCAACCACCCCACAGCCCTCTTCATCAGCTGCGACAATCTCGCCCGCGCCGTCTATCGTTATTGCAATGAGCAAGGCATCCGCATTCCGCACGACTTGAGCGTCGTCGGGTTTGATAACGACCCCGTCGCGCAATGGCTCGTGCCGGAGCTGACGACCGTTGAGCAGCCCTTCCCGGAGATCGGCGACAAAGCCGTCGAGCTGCTCGACCGCCAGATCAACGGCACCCCGTGGGACGGCGCTGAGACCATCCTGCCCGTTCGCCTGATCGTGCGCAACTCCACCCGCGCACTCTAACACTTTTACACACGAATCAAGGTTCCCTCATGTTCAAACGCATCGCCCTTGCCGCCCTGCTCTTCACCGCCGCCGCATTCGCCGCCGAGAAGGAACCCTACTCCTGCCTGCCCGAACTCTTCACGCCCGCTGCCGCCGCGCGTTGGACGGTTGAACTCCCCGCGAGCGACACCACCGCCTTCACCATCGCCGATGGCGTACTCAAAATCCGCGCCGACCTGCTCAAGCCCGCGCACTCCACCGTCCGCACGCTCCTGCCCGGCGACGGCGGCGCCAACGGCAACGTGTGGGCGCGCAACAAAGCCGAATACGTCTCCTTCCTCGTCCGCGCCAATCACGACACGCAGATGAGCTTCCACCTGCTCGTGCGCGGCAAAACCGCCGGCACCTACCAAACCGGCTTCACCGCCGCCAAGGGTGATTGGCAAAGCGTCGTGCTGCCCATCGATGCATTCAAACTCAGGAACTTCAACAACGTAGCCGGTTTCGGCGTGCGCACCGCCGCACAAGCCCCCGCCAACACCACGGTCGAAATCAAAGACGTGCGCGTCTTCGCCATCGCACTCACCGAAGACGTCCTGCGCAAACTCCGCACGCAAGTCAGCCTCTCCGGCGAATGGAAGTTCAAAACCGACGCAGGCGAAGAAGGCACCAAGGGACAATGGTTTGCGCCTGCTTACAACGACAGCGCATGGCAGACGCTCGTCACCGGCAAAAGCTGGCAATCGCAAGGCGTCAACCATCACGGCTGGGGCTGGTACCGCAAGAGCGTCAAGATTCCCGCCGGCCAAGAAGGCCAGCCCCTCCTGCTCAACCTCGCAGACGTCGCGGCAGATGACGAAGTCTGGTTCAACGGTGTCCGAGTCGGCGGCTGGAGCAGTGAGTACAAATACAACAACATCATCCCACGCAGTTACGTCGTGCCCGCCAATCTCGTTAAATACGGCGCAGAGAACTCCATCGCCCTGCGCATCTGGGGTGGCAATATCTCCTTCATCGGCGACAGCAGCGGCTTCGTCAAAGGTCCGCTCAACATTGAGATCGACCCCCTGCGCGTACGCTTCCGCGCCCCCGGTACCGCCGAAGCCGTCCCACCCGAACTCTTTGACCTGAGCGAAGCCCAACGCGGCATGCCTTTCGAGATGGTCTTCAACGCGCCGCCCGCCGCAGTCGAACCCTCCGACGGCAAAGCCATCTGCCGCGTGACCGATGCCACCGGGCTCGCCCTCATGCCCGACACCGTGGTGCCGATCAAAAACAGCCAAGCCATCCTCTCCATTCCCGCCGAAGTCTCCAAGCAGATCTACCTCGCAGGCCGCATCAATGCCGCCATCCGTACGCAGACCGCGACCGGCCAACTCCTCTACAGCAACAGTGACGCACTCACCCGCCTGTGCTTCACCAAGCGCGACACCCAAGCCCTCCCTGCGCTGGCCGAACGCATTGACGACACTCCCTACGGACGCCTGCGCCTCATCGACGAGATCGACTGCGCGATGGATCCTGCCAAGGATCCGCATCCCTACATGCGCAGTGGGTTCGATAACAACCACGCGCGCTTCACTCCCGGCATCGATGCGAATGTTTACGTCACCAACATCCTTGGCCGTAATGCCCGCGAGAGCGGTTATGGCTGGTTTGCCTACCGCCTCGGCCGCGGCAAGCTCAAACCTCGCGCCACCTATCTCGTGCGCATCGAATATCCTGAGGACAAGCCCCGCTTTGTGCCCGTTGAACTCCAAGCCGGACAGAACTACATGGACATCGGCTGGAAGAACGGCGTCGGCAAGAACGACGTCTACGACAACTGGCCCCTGAGCGGCAAGTGGGAATGGTTCGACACCATCATCCCCCTCGACAACGAAACCACCGGCACCGGCGGCACCGGCAGCGCCAACGCCGAGAACGGCTTCTGGCTCTACTTCATGAACAAGCTCAAGCCCAACGCCTACTATGCCATGTGGGACGGCGGTCCCGCCATCGCGCGCATCCGCCTCTACGAGATCGATCCAGAGCGCAACCTCCCCGTCATCCGCAAACCCAAAGGCCTGCCCGAGCGCGTGCTGGCGTTGGACTGGGAGCGCGGTGCCGACTGCGACCCCGAGGACTTTGTCCGCTATGCAAAACTCATGGGTTACAACGCCATCTCGCCCATCATCATCAAGTGGGCATTCGCCAACTACGGCGAGCCGCAACAAGGTTACGAAACCGTCGCCATCGACGCGCGCAATTACTGGTGCCGCATCGGCGCCGCCGAGACCGACAAGTCCATCTCGCCCGTGCCCAATGCACCCACGCAGCACCGCCGCTTCCTCGACGCCACGCGCAAGCTCGGCATCCAATACATCCCGCGCTTCGAGTGGGGCGGTTCCAGCACGCTGCCCGAAGAAGCCAAGGCCATTGATTCTCTCGGTGCGCTCGCCAAGCCCAACCGCTTCAACCAATGGTGCAGCAACATTCTCCATCCCGCCACATGGGACGACCTCAAGAAGCTGATGGAGCACATGATCAAACCCTACGTCAAAGACAACCCGCAGCTCACCGGCGCACACTGGCGCATCCGCTGCAACCGCGTGCCCATCAGCTACGGCGTGGAAGACCTCAAGTTCTTCGCCAAGGAAACCGGCACCAAACTGCCGCCCGGCTCCGACGCCCAATGGCGTGCTTGGGCCGTCGGCGAAGGCAAAGCCCAATACGACACCTGGTGGCACGGCAAACGCGCCGCGTTCCACGCCAAGCTCGCCGAACTCCTGCGCAGTTACAATCCCAACTTCACCCTCTACTACTTCAACTGGGACGCTGACAAGTTCGGCATCATCGAGCCCGACATCACCGCATGGGGCTTCGTCAAGAACGTCGTCCAGCCGCTGCCCGCCGGTGGCCGTGCCGCGTATGAAAAAGAACGCGCCGCCCGTGCCGCACTCACTGCCGAGGACTACATCTATGCCATGCGCAGTGGTGACTTCGGCCGTGCCTTCTACAACGTCAACCGCGCCGACATCGGAATCCGTCCGGAGCTGTATGCCAACATCCCCGGCATCCAAGTCTTCGCGCCTGCCAACTACCTGTGCTATGTTGACAAGCCCGCCTACCTCAACTACTTCAAGACCGCCGATGGTGTCGCCGTCAGCCATGTCGTTTCCTACGACGAGATCGCCTCGCGCACCATCAACCCGAAGTACGAAGGCAACATGATCATCCCCGGCGGGCCCAACTTCAGCATGGCGCTCGAACTCCTCAGCGTGTTCCACACCGACGCCCGTACCCTCAACTACACCGTCTACACCTACGGACGCGGCTTCGCCGACGCCCACCGCCGCTTTGCACAGGCCTACCTCGCCATCCCCGCGCTCACGGCCAACAAGACAATCGACGCCGATGCCGACACCCGTGTCCGACTCTACAACACGGCCAACGGCACCTACGTTCAAGCCACCCACAAAGGCTACGCCGCCGCGCAGAAAATCCTGCGCATCCCCGGCGATTGGAAACCCTCCACCAAAGTCACCGACCTCGTCACCGGCGAGGCCATTCCCTCCAAACTCGAAAACGGTACGCTCATCCTGCAACGCCGCTACAGCCCCATGCAGCTCGACGCCTACCTCATCAACTAGGAGCAACCATGAACAAACTCACACTCCTCATCCTCAGCGGCTGCCTCCCGCTGTTTCTCTCTGCCAGTGTATGGATTGGCGGAACAAAAGGTGTCTGGTCAGATGCTGCCAACTGGGAGAATGGCGATATTCCCAATGCACCGGGAGCATCCCTTATAATGACAAATCGTAATGCGGCAACAATCACGAATGATATCGACGACGGCGTGACTGTCGGCAGCATCATCCGTACAGAAACGAGCACCGCCGATCAATTTGTTATCACCTCCACCAAAGGTGCAGAGAAAATGCTCTACTTTGATTGCGATGGTGATGGCCCCGGCACAGCCGTAGTCAGTAATGCCTCACCACGGCGCATCCAAATCAACGGCGATGCACGCCTCACTTTGTTGGACGATCTGTTGTTGATTAACACAGCGGACACAACTGACACGGCATCCATTTCTTTCACCTGCTCGCTGGGTGGTGATGGACACATCACGACAGACAATTACCTCAACACAACCAACCGCGCAATCACATTAGCTCAAAATAATCCAACGTTGACGAAAGGTTTTTTGATTCGCAGAGGTTCAACCGGCACTACAGGCACAACAGGATTAGGAGCGTCAGTGAATGCGGTTCAATTAGGCGCTACCGGTTATGGCGATGCTTCATTGTTTCTCACAGGAACGGGTGTCACTGTACCTAATCCCATTACGGTTGTTGGCGATAGCGGTGGCGTGTTGACAATTGGTGCCTGTGCGGGGCCAACCGCTAATCTAGCGGTTTTGAGCGGTGATATTGTTCTCGAAGGGGATGTCCATCTCTTCAGCATTAAAGTTCAAGCAGCTTACATGCGGGTTCGCAGTGCTATCACAGGAGCTGGCGGAATCATCAAGACAGGTCCCGGTGTGGTATGGCTGGAGCCGAATAATACCGTCAATACGTACGAAGGAACAACCCGTGTGCAAGAGGGACTATTGTGTGTCAACAATGCAAATGGCTCAGGAACCGGCAGTGGAGCTGTCCTCGTTGAGGATGGCGGTGTGCTTGGGGGCACGGGAAGTATCAGCGGCAATACCACTGTTCAAGCTGGCGGACTTCTATCACCAGGCGTTGATAACGCAACAGGCAGTACCGCGGCGACATTGACCTTCAATAATCTCATCCTGCAAGAGAACTCCGGATATCTGCGCGATGTAGGGGATTTGGTGCAGGTGAATGGAACGCTCACATTGCCGAGCAGATTCAAGGTGAAGTATTCTGCAGTGGATGAGAGCGCCGAACAGGTGTTATTCACGGCGGCGAACTTTGCAGGTAAAACCGCGTTGAATGACTGGGAGATTGACGACGGCACGGACGTGCGGAAGATGGGCAAGATTGACGGCAATCGGGTGTTGGTGGTGGATTATGTGTTCCCCGCAACCCGGTTGTTTGTATTTTGATTAGCTGACTGGTGCGTCGAGCGCGGCGCGGATGGCGGACTCGGGTGCTTCAATGCGGATGCGCTTGAGGCGGCCGGTTTCCCCTGCTAGTATGGTAATGGCGCGTTTGGGGATGTTGAGGTGCTCGGAGAAGAATTTGATGAGAGCTTCGTTGGCCTTGCCATCTACCGGCGGGGCTTGCAGGCGTACACGGTACCATTCGGCTTCGGCGCCGAGGAGTTCGGACTTGGAAGCGCGAGGCGTTACTTTGACCGTCACCACGCAGGCGCCGTTTTGAACCGTCAGGCGCGGCATCAGCTGATCCATTTATAAAGCAGGGTTACCAGCAGCTGGACCGCCGTGCCTTGGATGAAGGGTATCGCAAAATAAAAGAACACGGGTGTGAGGTCGAGAGTGCCGCCCAGCAGGTTGGCGGCGGCACGGTCAAAGCGGCCCATCAGCGAGCGCATCAGCTCTTGCGCGAATACGAATGAGACGCGGCTGCCTGTGATGAGCGAGAGCAGGCTGGTAAAGAAGGCGACAATCAGCAGGGTCAGCAGGCAGATCAGGCCGTTGAGCATGAATAGCAGTCCGCCAATAACCGAGACTCCGGCTTGTTGGAGCGGAGTGAGCGCAAACTCAGCCAGAGGCCGCATCGTGAGCGTGACTTTGATAACGGGATCCGGCACGGGCAGGATTTGAGAGCAGCCTGTCGCGAGGAAGAAGTAGAACAGCCCTGAGGAGAGTACGAGCACCACCGCGAAATGAAAGGCTATGTGGTATTCGCTGAGGGGACGCCCGGCATACATGAGCATCCGGTAGACGCGCTGGCGTTCGGAATCGCGCGCCACAATCAGCCGCAGGAACAGCAGCATTGACGAGAAGCACAGCATGAAATAGATGAACGTCAATACACTGTAGAGCACGAAGTGCGTCCCGTCGCGGGGCAAGGCGGAAAAGCGGATGAGTTCGCCCGCCGAAAAGGATGGCTCGACTTGGAAGTAGCGCCATGCTGCGCCGCGCAGGACCAGCAAGAGGAGCCCGAGCAATCCGGCAAGCGAACCCTGCGAAAGGAAAGGAAAGGCGGGACGGAAGAAATCCACCACGCGGTCGGCCCACCGCACGGTCATCGCGAGGAAGGGGTTGAAGTGGAACTCCTCCCGATAGAGCGGCAGCCAGCGCACCCAGAACAGGAGGATCAATAAGTCGACGAAGATGTTGAGGTAACTCATACCCCGCCTTTACTAGGTGCGTTGCGCCGCGCGGCGCTGTTGGCGCGTCGTCGGAATGACTTCGGCCTGCTGGCCGCCATCGGCGCCGCCTGTTTTAGCTTTGCGGCGCTGCATCAGCATCTGGATAATCGAAATGACTTGGCTGACCGTCCAGTAGAGGCAGAGCGCGGAGGGCATGGAGTAGAACATGAAGAGCATCATTGCCGGCATCATGATCATCATCATCTTCTGCTGGGCAGGGTCGCCCATTGAGGGCGTCAGATAGCTTTGCAGCGCCATCGTGCCCGCCATGAGGATCGGCCAGATGTTCAGCGCAATCGGCAGGACGCCCGCGAAGAGATTCTCCGGCTCGCTCAGGTCGGTGATCCACAGGAACGGCGCATAGCGGAGTTCAACCGCACTACGCAGCACGGTGAAGAGCGCGATGAAGACAGGAATCTGTACCAGCATCGGCAAGCAGCTCGCGAAGGGATTGACCTTGTTCTCGCGGTAGAGCTGCCATGTCTCCTGCTGCATCTTTTGGGGGTTATCCTTGAACTCCGCCTGCAGGGCTTTCAGCTTGGGCTGAAGCGCTTGCATGCGCTTCATGCCTTCGGTGCTACGGTGCGTCAGCGGCCAGAAGATGATGCGCACGAGAATCGTCAGCAGGATGACGGCAATGCCGTAGTTGTGCGAGATCGCATAGAAGAAATTCAGCGTCGGCACCAACAACACGCACAGCCAGCCGAAGTAAGTGCCGAAGTTCATCACTGCTTGCGCGTTGCCGCCCAGCGCCCTCAGCAGCGAGAGTTTCTTGGGGCCAAGATAGAGGGTATATTCACGGGACGCTTCGCCGCCCGCGGCAACAGTCTTATCTTCAAAGTTGACGTGCAGACGGATGTGGCTCAACTGCAAGGTCTCGGTATCGGTGCGGCGCGCGGCATCGATGGTGTAGCTGGTAATCGGATCGGACGCAGAGAAGTGCTGCGCAAAGAAGCGGGTCTTGACGGCCACCCAGTCTTGCTGTTCATCGATCTCCTTAGCAGCGGTCAACGGCAGGTTCGCCGAAGGCTGACTGCCCGCACAGCCGAACATCCCTCCGCTGCTGGCACCGCCGGAGAAGAGTCCCGGGAGCTTGCTTTCCCAGTAGTAAGCCCTTTTAGTGGCGGTAGACATCGCATCCACGCCGAGGGTATCGTTCTTCGACTGCCCCTTGTGCATTGAGCCCAACGTCAGCGTATTGGCGCCAAGCGCAATCGCCCCGGCTGTGCTGTTGGTAAATGTATCGGTAATCGCAATGCGGTAACCATCCTTCAATTCAATACGGCGGCGAAACTCCAAGCCCTGTCCATTGTTCGCGGTGTAAACCACCACGGTGTCGGACTCCTGCTTGCCGTCGAACGAGGTATTCGGTTCAAAGCCCGTCACGCCGCGGCAGAGCAACGCGGGCTCGCCCGCAAAATCAAACTCCACCGGGTCGCTATCCTTCGCGGGCAGTTCACGGTATTTGGAAAGCACTGCCGACTTGACCACACCGCCATGAGAAGAGGTCGTCACGATAAACTCATCGTTCTTCAGCGTCACCAATGTTTCCGGCGTAGCAGGCATCAGCTTGGGCGGCTCGACCGGTGCGACGGGTTCGGCAGGCTTCACCTCCGGCGTAGTTTCAGCTGTCTCATTCTTCGGGGCATTCTGCTCGACCAGAGCAGCCGCAGCGGCCTGCTCGGCCATTTTACGCTTGGATTGGCGGACCTCAAACACCGTCCAACCTACCAACAACAGCATCAACAAACCAACGATAATTTTCTCTTGCTTATTCATCTCGCATCAACTCCTCAAATTCAAGCCTTCTTGCGCGGCGGCACCGGATCTGCGCCGACAGCTCCAAACGGATGGCACCGCAACACGCGGCGCACGCCCAACCATAACCCCCGAAACACTCCATGCACGCGGAGCGCCTCTATCATATACGCCGAACAGCTCGGGGTAAACCTGCAACAGCTGTTCGAACCTCGCAGCGCCACCGCCGTCACTTGGTAAAACCTCACCAACAGCACCAGCACCGCCACAACGGCCCCCGACAGACAAGCGGCCAGCCTCTTCATGCATCCGCCCATAAACCCGCCCGCCGGCAAACCCGTTCAAAATCTTCCCGCACCATCTGCGCGCTCTTCCCCCGAATCCCCGCACGCGCAACCAATACCATATCCACATCCTGCCGCAACGAAGGCCGGCTCAACCGCCACGCCTCCCGCAGCAAACGCCGGGCACGCACCCGGTCAACCGCTTCCGCAATCGACCGCTTCCCCACCGTCACCCCAAAACGCCCCGAGACCCCATCCCCCTGCGCCTGAAAACAAACAATCACCGTCCGTCCTGATTCCGACAGCTTCTGCGCAAACACCCGCTTATACCCCGCCGAATCCAAACGCAAGCCGGAAAAAGCAAAACGGGACACCGGCCTCCCAGTATCCCGTTTGCCAACTTCATTCCTGCCGGCCGCATCGCCGGGCGCAGAATGGCGAGACGCGGGCATCAGCATTTAGACCTGAGTCAAACGCGCGCGGCCTTTACGGCGGCGGGCATTCAACACATTACGGCCACCCTTCGTGGCCATCCGGGCACGAAAGCCGAGTTTACGTTTACGTTTAATTTTGGACGGCTGCCAAATCATCTTCATGATACTATTCCTTCAGTAAAAAAGTTCGTGTAGTTTAGCAAACCCACCCCTTAAAGTCAATCCCAGAATCCCCATCCCGCGACTAAAATACAGCCCCGACTTCCCCAAGCAGGACACCCCATCCGATTATCCACCAAGGACTGGCCCCAAAATACCAAGGAACGCATACATAACCAACAAAAGGAACAAGACCATCCTCCCCTTCACCGTCGGCGGCACCCAATCCTGAAACAATACCCGATGCCGAAACAATATCCCCCAGACCAACACACACCACAGCACCAACCGATATCCCCCAAACCACACCCCCAACCACGAAGGCTGTCCCTCATTCAACTTCACCGTAATCCACCAAGCAATCCCCGTATTCACCACCCCCACCAAAACCGCCACGCACATCGGCCACCGCGGATTAAACAAAAACAGAATATCCTCCGCCCTCAAATACGGCGAACTCCCCTTCAACCAAGTTATCCGCTCGGCCGGATTCGGCTCCTTCCATTGCCTCCACAACTCCCTTAACCACTCCCTCACTCAACGACCTCCCCCGATCGTACCTTACGAAAATGCACATGACGGCTATTGTTCTGGTCACCCGGGAACCAAAACGTTGGCATTGCAAGATAAATGCCCCGCTTATCCTTACCCAAGTAAATAGCAGGGTCGCCTTTACGATCTCCGATTCTCCACAGTAAGCGATATTGCCAGCAGTCAGGTCTCACAATACCGTACTCCCTTTCGTGCCTCTCCGTTTTCTCTTCCAATTTCCACCAGGACGCAAAGTTGGCTTCGTATTCAAACGGTTCAGAACTCTTAACGATAGAATTCTTTTGGTCATCGTATCTCGGGAACCCCTTTAACACCAGCGCCCCGTCCTCCTTCAACGCCAGCACATGATCCGCTTGATTCATGAAGTTGGTATACCCCAGCCTGTCCTTATAGAACGTCAACGAATCCTCATCCATCATCCACACGCCCGCCAGCTCATCGACAGACGGCTTCTCTAACAACGCCTCATAAAACAAATGATGATAAGGCGGAAGAAAGGCGTGAAACAACATCTTCCCCGGCACCATCGCCCAAACCACCACTACCGCCAGCGCAAACCCTGCCACGACAACGACAACAGCCGTCAAACATCCCCGACATCCCTTCTTCAACGCCTTCAACATAAAACGCCTCCTCTACTCAACCGCCCTCTCCTCCACTACCGGCGGCGGCAACTTGCGATAGTGGATGCTACGGCACCCCCATTGGTCAATTCCAAAACAAAAGGTCGGCATATCCAAATAAACTCCCATCTGATCATGCCCCAAGTAAATCGCAGGATCGCCTTCGTCATCACCTATCTTCCAGACCAAACGATACCGCCACCGCTCAGGCCTCACAGTTCCGACCGGATAACTCTCCTCCTTAACATGCCGCGCTGTTTTCTCCTCCAACTTCCACCACGATACAAAGTCAGTCTCATAGCCATACTTATTAGAAGGCTTAAATCTGGAATCATTTTGTGCTTCGTATCTCGGAAATCCCTTCAATACCAACGTACCATCCTCATTCAACACCAGCACATGATCCGCCCGCTCCACAAAGTCCGTATACCCCAACGCCCGTGTATAGAAGTTCACTGACTGTTCATCCATCATCCACTCACCCACCAACTCGCCAATCTCAGGACGCTCTCTCAAAGACTCATACCACGGCCAATCATTTACGCTGAACGGACGAGGAAACAGATACGACACAACCGCCGCAAACGCCATGCAGACGATAGTTCCCAGTACAAACGTCAAACACCCCGCGCCCACGTTCAGGACACATCCCCCCGGCACACCAAAGACCTCTTCAATTCCACGCTTCAACCGCTCAAACATCAATCCCTCCCATTACCTCCACCGCCCATCATACCAACACCACAGCGGATTATAGCACACCCCTTCCCCGAAAGCAACAGGCAAAGGCAACCCCTCCGAGGCAGGGTATAGAACGCGAAAGTACTACCACCGATAGCTCATCGATGGTAGCAGGCATAGGGCGTGAGTGGCAGGCCTGATGGAGCATCGACGGTAGCAGGCGCGGGGTATAGGTGGTAGCACTTACACGGCATGAGGGCTCCCAGTCATGGTGCCGTACTGCTCCGAGTAACGCACCATTGCACGGAGCAGTACGGGAGTATAGCTGGTAGCAGTCACGAAGGGGTACTCGAGCGAGTAACAGAACGATGCACGGACGAGTATCATTCCCGTATTGGGAGGAACTCCTGGGCGAGTTCTTACGTTAACTGGTTATATTACAGCGCGTAAGCGATATGCCAGAGTGATTAGGCGGATCCATCTGATCTGACGGATTAAAATGCGGGCAGAAATGCCCGCGTTCTCAGAAAGGATGGGCTTGACGCGGTGGGATTGAAGGTGCCTGTGGCACTTTCGCCGAAACCGCCGCATCGCATCAGCCGCACAACAATAACCTCAGCGAGAATCGCCCTGTCTTTGGAGGGTGGGAGGCAGGTCGCGAGTGGTCGGAGGCTGGGTGCGGCAATGGGGTGCAGTTTAGCAGATTGGCGGGGGAAGTCAAGCGGAGAACGTTGCCGGCGGGGACGCCGGCGCTCCCAGGGGGAATGCAACACCCGTTGATAGAAAAGCTCACGCGGAGACGCGGAGGCGCGGAGATAAGGAGAAAGAGAGAAGAGGTGGAGTGGCTGAACGCGATGCGGCGCGCTCGGCGAGCCCGCCCTACCCGCTGGTGCACACAGGGAGTGCTGGCGATAGGGGGGTGCTCCAACTTATTACTTATTCCCTATTACTCATTACTTCGTCTCACGCCTGACTTGGCGGGGTGGGTTGGGGCAGTTCTATCTTGACTTGAAAGGGGGTTTCGGGGTATACTTACCGCCGTTATTCAATAATTAAGGCATTGTATGGAATTTTTGTCGTCTATATGGATTTGGGCGTTGGTGGTGCTGTTGTTTGGGCTGGCGATTTTCGTGCATGAATTGGGGCACTTTCTGGCGGCGCGGCTGTTGGGTTTTCAGGTGGATGCGTTTTCAATCGGCTTTGGCCCGGCGATCTGGCAGAAGAAGGTGAATGGCACGGTTTATAAGATCGCATGGCTGCCGTTGGGGGGGTATGTGGCGTTGCCGCAGCTGGATCCGTCGGGGATGGATAAATTGCAGGGCGGTTCGAGCGAGGCGCCGTTGCCGGAGGCCGCGCCGTGGAAGCGGATTGTGGTGTCGGTGGCGGGACCGTTTGGGAATGTGGTGCTGGCGGTGTTGTTGGCGGTGTTGATTTGGCTGGTGCCATGGGCGCAGACGGGGGCGATCTCGACGGACTTGGGGTTTGTGTCGCGGCAGTCGCAGGCGTATGAGGCGGGGTTGCGCGATGGCGATAAGCTGTTGACGATTGCAGGCAAGCCGGCGCCGACGTGGGAGGATTTCCGTTTGGAGTGTCACTTAGCAGGCAAGCCGGGCGAGAAGGTGCGTGTGGAGGTTCAGCGCGGGAATGAGGTGGTCGCGGCGGATTGTGTGTTGGCGGCGATTGGGCAGTCGACGTTTGCGAGCATCTTGGGGATTTCACCTGCGGGGTTTGGCGACCGTGTCACTGAAGTGAGTAAGGATTCCCCTGCCGAGGCGGCGGGATTACAGGTAGGGGATGTGCTGTTGAGCGTGGATGGACGGGCGAGAGTGCCGGAAATTCCGCTTGCGGTGTTGGTGGCGTTGGCGGGCGAGAAGGATTTGACGGTGGAGTATCTGCGCAATGGCGAGCTGCGGACAGCGAAGATGCGCCCGGTTAAGATGCTTGTGGAGGGGGAGAAGGAAGAGCGCTTAGTGATTGGCATCATGCCCGCACCTCTGCGCGAGGTTGCCACACCGGCGCAGTGGATGCGGTTCAAGAATCCGGGCAAGCAGCTGAAGAGCGATGCGGCTTCAATCGTGCGGGTGCTGGAGGCGTTGGTGACGCCGAAGTCGAAGGGCGAGAGCGGCCGTGCGGCGAAGGCATTGGGCGGACCGGTGCTGATTGCCAAGCAGCTGCAGATGTCGCTGGATGAGAGTTTTTGGAGCGGGTTGGGCTTTCTGCGTTTGCTGTGCATCAACCTCGCAATCATCAATCTGCTGCCGCTGCCGGTGTTGGACGGCGGGCATATCCTGTTCGCACTGTATGAGATGATCTTCCGGCGGAAAGTGCCTAAGAAGGCGGTTGAAGTGTTGGTCAATGCGTTCGCAATCTTGTTAATCGGGCTGATGCTGCTGTTGGTCTACCGCGATGTCAACCGCCTGGTGCCATCGTCGAAGAAGCCCGCGCCGCAAGTGGCTGTCGAGGCAGAACAACCCGTCGCCGAACAACCGTAATCCGCATGAAGAAACTGCTGCTGACATTTGCATTTTGTCTGACTGCCGGTGTGCTCTGTGCACAGTCGGCAGCGCGGCAGTTTGTCTGGGAACAGGCGAACTTGCAAATGGCGCGTGCGCAGAAGCCGGAAGATTTCCGCGCCGCAGCGCAGACGTATCTGCGGCTGGTGAATGAAGAGGGCGTGTGCGATGTGCCTCTCTTTCTCAACCTTGGCAGTGCGTTGGTGCTGGCCGGAGATGCCCGCCATGCCGAGCGGATATTCCTGCGCGCTGAGCGCTATGCCGGTACTACGCCCGAGGTCTCGACTGGTCTCGCGGCAGTGCGTACGCTGCGCAATCAACCGATGTCGGCAATGGATTGGCGGCGGGCGCTGTTCTTCTGGCATTTCCACTGGGGCGCACCTATCCGTACTCAAGTGGCGCTGGCCGCATGGGTGGTCTTTTGGGTGGTCTTGGCGGCGGGACGGTTCTTCAATGCGGCATGGTACCGCAAGCCAATGCAAGGGATTGCCATTCTTGCGGCGGTGTGCTGTTTCGCCGTGACGGTGTCAGTCGGTGTGACGTGCCTGCAGGAGTTTAACGAACAGCCGATGGTGCTGGCGGAGGATACGCCATGAGTTTCAAGGGCATCATCTGCGGACTGCTGGCGCTGTTGGCCGGAGTCCTCTACGGCGAAGGCATCGAGGCGCGCTTTCATACCAAACCTGAGAAGGTGTTCACCGGTGCGGAGTACGATTTGATATTGGAGATTGATGTTCCGGCGGAGAACGAACTGCAGGATATCGGCCTTCAGGGCATTCCATTCTTGGCCAATCAGTCGTTTGAATCCGCGCCCACCACGCAGCATGGCGACAAGCGCCGCATGAGCTTCGTTGCACGCATGCACGCCGAGGCGCCGATGATAATACGCCTCGAAGGTATGTTGACCGGACGGTTGGTGCAGCAGCGGCAAACACTGGGGCTGTTCAAATCGTGGAGATCCGAGAGCGCCCGCACGCCTATTCAGCCGTTTGAACTGCGCATCCGCGATTTACCGCCTGAAGGCCGCCCGCAGAACTTCTCCGGCGCTATCGGCGAGTTCATCCTTTCCGCCTCCGTCCAGCCCGACAAGCTGCGCACCGGCGAACTGGCAACGCTTCAGCTTTCCGTCAACGGTATCGGCAACCTCTCATCCGTCACCAACCTGCGGGCCGAGGCAGACTCCGCTCTCTTCCGCGTTTACCCGCCCAAGCAAGTTACAGCCAAGCCCGACAAGCTCGAACTCACACAAGTGGTGATTCCGCTCACCCCGCAATCCACCAACCTGCCTGCCGTCGCCTTCTCCTACTTCGATACTGACACCGAACGTTACAAAACGCTCTCCGCAGGTCCGTTCGCGTTGACCATTGATACCTCCGTTGCGACCAACTCTACCGAGCAGGTGCGCGTCATCCACGTCAACCGCACCGAAACCACCGAGAGCACGCTCGACGAGAAAGCCTCCGACTTCGTCCGCCGCCTCAACCTCCAGCACGGCGCACGCTCCGCAACCGTCGCGAAAGTTGCCACGGCGCACCTCGCGCCCTCGGAACAATCTTTACCGCTGTTCACCGTAACGGCGGGAACAACAGTACAAGTTCTCGAATCAGCCGACAGCCAGGTCCGCATCGACAGCAATGGCCGGCGCGGCTGGATTGCCGCGAACGCACTACAAACAACTCAGGGAGATTAACATGCGCTTTGTCTATCCATGGATACTGGCAGGCCTCCCCTGCCTCTTCTTACTCGCAATCGTGCTGCACGCGCTCAAACAGCGCGCAGCCCAACGCATCGCACAGCTCGTCCCCGCCGTACTGCAAGACAAACTCTCCGCGTCCGGCCTCGCACAGTCGCACACCGTAACTGTGCTCCAGAACATCATGCTCTTCACCGGCCTCACGCTCCTCATCATCGCGGCGGCACGCCCGCAGTGGGGACGCGAACAGCAGCGCTTGATGTCCAAGAGCCGCAACCTCGTTATTGCCATCGACGTCTCGCGCTCCATGCTCGCAACCGACGTCCACCCCAACCGCCTCGAACGCAGCAAAGCCGACGTCACCGACCTTATCAGCGAACTCAAAGGCGACCGCGCCGCGCTGTTGGCCTTCCGTAAGAAGGGTGCCCTGCTCTGCCCCCTCACCACCGACTATGCCTTCCTGCGTCAAGCGCTCGATGCCCTCTCTCCCGAGTCCGCGCCGCCCGGCGAGACCGACATCGGTGATGCTATCAATAAAGCGCTCGAAGCCCTTGACCCTGCGCGTGCCGAGAGCAACGCCATCTTGCTCATCTCCGACGGTGAAGACCTGACCAATGAAGCCAAAGCCGCCGCAGCAACTGCCGCCAAGATGGGCACCCCCATCTTCACCGTCGGCATCGGTTCCGACAAGGGCGCGGCCATTCCCAAAGAAGGCGGCGGCACCGTCCAGTTCAACAACCAGACCGTCACCACCAAACTCACCGAAAGCACTCTCTCTGCCATCGCCGAAATCAGCGGCGGACAATACATCCCGCTGGCTACAGCGGGCACAGCGCACACCACCCTCGGCGCAATTTACCGCAGCCATCTGCGCAGCATCGCCCAGCAGGAACAAGAAGAACTCCTGCGTGAACGCATGGCCGACCGCTATCAATACTTCATCATCCCGGCTATCCTACTGCTGTGCTTGGCGGGCGGATTGAGCCAAGGACGTTTCGCTAACGCCCGCAGGCGGCGCATCGCGGCGGGCTGTCTCGCCGCACTCTTGTGCCTGAACGCCAATGCGCAAACCAACGACACCCAAGAGGCAACCCCGCCCGCAACCAATGCAGTTGAAGAGGTCGAGATTGTCGTGCCCGCCGGACGTCTCGGTGCACGCAAAGCGCAGAGCTTTTATAAGAAGGGTGAGTTCAAGCAGGCGGGCGAGGCGTATTTGTCGGCGGCACGTGGAACCGATGCAGCAGAATCACAGCTCTACCGCTATAATGCCGCCGTGGCATTCTGGAAGGCCGAAGAGTTCGACCGCGCCGCCGAGACTGCAAGCCAGCTGATCCTCAGCCGCGAATATGGCGCACAGGCTTCGGATTTGCTGGGGGCGGTCTTCAACGCTAAAGCACAGGCCGAGAAGGAAGACGTCTCTGCCAAGTTCAAGTTGATTGAACGTGCTGCCGATGCCGCGCAGGAAGCCGTACGATATACGCCCAACGATGTGCGCCGCGAGCAGAACCTCACCCGTGCATTGGCGCCATTAGCCGATGTCCGCGAAGGGGCGCACATTCAAGAAGTGCTCAAGAAGTATGGGCAGTCGCAGCCGCCGCAGCTGACCGCCACGATGCTGGAGAACCAGCGCAAGCTTTACAAAACCGCTGACGCCGCATTCACCAATGCCCCCGCCGCAATGATCAGCGCCGCGGAGCGTTTGGCCGATGAACAGACCGCCAATGCCGATATCTGGATTGCACTGAAGAAAGGCGTGCTGGAGTCACCCTCATTCACCAACGAACAGCAGCGGGTCGACTTCGCCCAGCGGGTGGAGGTCATCCGCGACAGCATGAAGACGACTGCGGAGCGATTTAAAGATTTGGACACCCGCGCAGCCGATGGCGCCAAGATGTTGGAGGCCGCCGCCTATCCCTTCTGGCAGGCGATGGCGCTGCCCCCTGCGTTGCTGGATGAAGATATCGCCGTGCAGAGCAACACGTTGGAGAATGCATCGAACCTATGGGCCGCCCGCGAGGACCGTCCCGAAGCGTTGGCGCTGACGGAAGGATTCATCGAGCGCTTCCCTGAGTGGGCGAAGCAGATGGAACAGCAGATCGCCCAGAAGAATGTCGAAGCCGCACAGAATGCCACAACCAACGCCGCGGGTGTGTTGGTGACGAACACGGTGCCAGAGTTCACCAAGGCGCAGCAGGAAGAGATCAAGAAGCTCGCCGATGAGACCCAAGCGCTCCAGAAGCAGCTCGTCGCCAAGCCCGATAAGCCGAACGCGCAAAAGGCATTGGATAACCTGCACCGTATTAAAGAGCTGCTGCCGAAGGATCCGAATCAGAATCAACAGCAGAACCAGCAGCAACAACAACAGGATCAGCAGCAAGATCAACAGCAGAATCAAGACCAGCAACAGGATCAACAGCAGGATCAAGAGGATCAGAAGAAGGAAGAACAACAGCAGTCCGACGACAAGAAGGATGAAAAGCCGCAGGATGTTCAGGCGCTGCTGCAACGGGCTTTAGAACGGGAGCAGGAGCATGAAGAGGACAAGAAGCAGCGGCTGAAGAATCTGCCGATGCGCCCGGATGAACGGGATTGGTAGGCAACCACAAGGGGGAAACATGAGGACACTATTGATAGGATTGATCGGCAGCGTACTCTGCGCAGCTTCAGCGCAGGCGATGGCCAGCCGGTCAACAGACAAGCCGGAGGTTCAAGCACTGGCGCCAGCAGTTCAGGCCGCCGGCACGAACACCACGACTTCGGTCGAAACCAACAAGAGCGATGCCGCCGAACATGACCATTGGTGGCACCGCCGCCGGGCACGCAACAAACAGCTTTAACAACAACCACAGAACATCCATTACAACGAAAGAAAGGCGAGAATGAAAAAAGGATTAGCGTTATCACTGACCTGTGCCCTTGCAGCAGGTGCGTTGCAAGCCGCAACGGTGTTTGTGGAGGCCGAGGCCTTCAGCAACAAAGGCGGCTGGGTTGTTGACCAGCAGTTTATGGACCAGATGGGCTCACCCTTCCTGTTGGCGCACGGCTTAGGCAAGCCGGTGCAGGATGCCGAGACGAAGGTGACTATTCCCGCGGATGGCGAATACCGCATCCTCGCCCGTACCCGCAACTGGCTGCTGCCGAAGTGGAGCATGGCGGAAGCGCCCGGGCGTTTCCAAGTCTGCATTGACGGCAAAGCTCTGCCCAAAACACTCGGCACGAAGGGTGAGAAGTGGCTCTGGCACGAAGCCGGCACTGTGAATCTGAAGCAAGGCGACATCACCCTCACCCTGCACGACCTGACAGGGTTTGATGGACGCTGCGATGCCATCATTCTCACGACCGAGCGCACGGAGTTTCCATCGGGTGGTGCGGCGTTGGAGAAGCTGCGTTATGACATGGGCGCAATCACCAAGCCGGGCGAATCGCAGAAGTTTGACCTTGTGATTGCCGGCGGCGGCATTCCGGGCGTTTGCGCGGCAATCAGCGCGGCACGTTTGGGTCTGACCGTGGCACTCATCAACGACCGCCCTGTCCTTGGCGGCAACAACAGCTCTGAGGTGCGCGTGCACTTGGGCGGCCGTGTGAATCTTGGCCCCTATCCCAAGCTGGGCGATGTGCTCAACGAGATCGGTCCGGCAAAAGGCGGCAACGCCATGCCGGAGGCCACTTACGAAGATGCCCGCAAGTATAAAGCCGTGGCAGCAGAGAAGAACATCAAGCTCTTCCTTAATACCCGCGTGTTTGCAGTTGAGAAGGATGGCGCGAAGATTAAGTCCGTAGTCGGGCGTGACATCGAGACCGGACGCGAGACCCGCTTTGAGGCGCCTTTGTTCCTCGATAACACCGGCGACGGCACTGTGGGCGCGTTGGCCGGTGCGGAGTTCCGCTATGGCCGCGAAAGCAAGGCGCAGACCGGCGAGAAGAGCGCGTTGGCCAAGGCCGACCGTCAGACAATGGGTTCCTCGGTGCAATGGTATACCAAGCCAACCGCCGACAAGTCGGCAGTGCCCTTCCCTGACATTCCGTGGGCGATGCCTTTCACCGACAAGACCTGCGAGAAGGTGACCATGGGCGAGTGGACGTGGGAAACCGGCATGAACCTTGACCAGATCACGCAGTTTGAAGAGGTGCGCGACTATGGAATGTTCGTGGTGTTCTCCAACTGGTGCTTCTTGAAGAACCGCCTCTCCGCGCCGGAGAATGAGAAGTTCGCTCCCTGTGATTTGAAATGGGTGGCTTATGTGGCGGGCAAGCGTGAATCGCGCCGCATCATTGGGGATTACATCCTCACCGAGACCGATCTGATTGATCGCGTGAAGCATCCCGACGGCACCTGCTTCACGACATGGACGATCGACCTGCACTATCCCGACCCGAAGAATACGACCAACTTTCCCGGACGTGAGTTCAAGTCCATCGCCAAGCATCAGAAGATCTATGGCTATCCGATTCCTTACCGCTGTCTCTACTCCAAGGATGTGCCGAACCTCTTCTTGGCCGGGCGTAACATCAGTGTGACGCATATCGCGCTGGGCACGATCCGCCTGATGCGTACGGGCGGCATGATGGGTGAAGTTGTCGGCATGGCGGCGAAACTCTGCAAAGACAACAACTGCATGCCTCGTGAGATCTACAAGAGTCACCTCGACGACCTCAAAGAGCTCATGGATAAGGGAGTCGGCGATGGCAAGAAACACCCGCCGCAGACCTATAACATGGGCGGCATGATGACCGACGCAAAAACCAAATAACCGGCACTGCCATTTTGTCGTTAAAAGGCACGCAAGTTGGGATAAGTCCTCTTTGCGTGCCTTTTTATTGTAACCTTTGCCTGTTTTCTGTTTATAAGGAATAGAGGGAGATGCACCTCACAAGGGTGCTTCTGAATCAGGGGAAAAGGGACATATGAATAAATTTGTTTTATCGGCAATCTGCGGGTTGGCGGCGGTGGTGTCGCAAGCCGCTACTCTATTTATTGAGGCCGAAGCCTTTAATAACAAAGGCGGCTGGGTTGTCGACCAACAGTTCATGGATCAAATGGGCTCGCCTTTCCTGCTGGCACATGGCTTAGGTGTTCCAGTAAAGAATGCCGAGACCAAAGTTACCATCCCTGCTGATGGCGAATACCGCGTCTTGGCCCGCACCCGCAATTGGCTCTTACCGAAGTGGAGCATGGCGGAAGCGCCCGGACGTTTTCAAGTCTGCATTGACGGCAAGGCTCTGCCTAAAACGCTTGGCACCAAAGGTGAAAAGTGGGCTTGGCATGAAGCAGGCACGGTGAACCTCAAGAAAGGCAACATCACCCTCGCCCTCCACGACCTGGCAGGCTTTGACGGACGCTGCGACGCAATCATCCTGACGACCGAGCGCGCGGAGTTTCCGAATGATGGTATGGCATTGGAAAAGCTTCGCTATGACACGGGCGCCATCACTAAGCCGGAGGGTGCACAGAAGTTTGACCTCGTGATCGCAGGCGCAGGGATTCCTGGCACTTGCGCGGCAATCAGCGCAGCGCGTATGGGATTGAAAGTCGCACTGATCAATGACCGTCCTGTGATCGGCGGCAACAACAGTTCAGAGGTACGGGTGCATATCGGTGCGCGTATCAATCTCGGCACCTATCCGCGCTTGGGCGATGTGGTAAAGGAGATTGGTCCCAAAGAAGGCGGCAATGCGATGCCCGGTGCAACTTATGAGGATGAGCGGAAGTTTGCCGCAATCCGTGCCGAGACCAATATCGTTCTCTTTACCAACACCCGCGTGTTCGCGGTTGAGAAGGATGAGACAAAGATCAAGGCTATCGTCGGACGCAACATCGAGACCGGCCACGAGACCCGTTTTGAGGCTCCATTGTTCCTCGACAACACCGGTGATGGAACTGTCGGTGCGCTGGCGGGGGCGGAGTTCCGGTATGGGCGCGAGAGCAAGGCCGAGACAGGTGAGGAGGATGCATTGGATAAGCCCGACCGGCAAACGATGGGTGCTTCGGTACAGTGGTATGCCAACCCGACCCCGGATAAGTCCGCTTCCTCCTTCCCGGATATTCCGTGGGCGCTGCCATTTAGCGAGAAGTCCTGCGAGAAGGTGACGATGGGCGAGTGGACGTGGGAAACCGGTATGAATCTCGACCAGATCACGCAGTTTGAAGAGATCCGCGATTATGGCATGCTCGCAGTGTTCTCCAACTGGTGCTTCCTGAAGAACCGCCTCTCCGCACCGGACAATGCACACTTTGCACCTTACGAATTGAAGTGGGTGGCGTATGTTGCGGGCAAGCGCGAATCACGCCGCATCATCGGCGACTACGTCCTGACCGAGACCGACTTGGTCAACCGCGCCAAGCATCCCGATGGCACCTGCTATACCACGTGGACAATCGACTTGCATTATCCTGATCCGCAGAACACGGCTCACTTTCCGGGGCGCGAGTTCAAGTCCATCGCCGAACATCAGAAGATTCATGGCTATCCTATTCCTTACCGCTGCCTCTATTCCAAGGATATCCCCAACCTCTTTATGGCGGGGCGTAACATCAGCGTCACGCACATTGCGCTGGGTAGCACTCGTTTGATGCGCACGGGCGGCATGATGGGTGAAGTGGTCGGAATGGCGGCTGGTATCTGCAAGAAGTACAACTGCCTGCCGCGCGATGTTTATACCACCCGCTTTGACGAACTCAAGCAGCTTATGACAAAAGGCATCGGAGACGGCAAGGATCATCCGCCGCAGGATTATACCTTGGGGCAATGGCTGCCTGACGACGAGGATGCCACGCAGAGCAAGTAATCACCAAGCAGAAGCATTTTATTAAAGGGGACACAATGCATATGAACAAATCAACATGGCAGCGTTATGCAGCCATCGGGGCAATCATTTTCGCAGGCAGCACCTGCTTTGCGAAGACGGAGTTACGCGAAGAGAAGATCAGCATGAAGACGTACGGGTATGGCGATCCGAATCCAACGCCCTACCCGCCCGGAAGAATGTATCCTTATCACCGCTTTGACGGTTATGAGTATACGCCGACCAACCGTCTTTGGCAGAGCGTCGTGCTGGAGAACGACAAAGTCGCCGTCACTATCTTCCCCGAGATCGGCGGCAAGGTATGGGGTGCCATCGACAAGAAGACCGGCAAGGATTTTGTCTATTATAACAACGTGGTCAAGTTCCGTAACATCGCCATGCGCGGACCTTGGACTGCCGGCGGCATTGAGTTCAACTTCGGCGTGCTGGGACACGCGGCCACAACGTCGGCGCCCGTAGACTACTACACCCGTAAGAACGCGGACGGCAGTGCCAGCTGTTACGTCTCCTACCACGACTGGATATCCCGTACGCTGTGGATGGTGGAAATCCGCGTCGGCGCGGATGACAACTTCTTCACCACGCGCACCACATGGTTCAACGGCTCACAGCTCGACCAGCCCTATTATCAATGGATGAACGCCGCCTACAAAGCCGGACGCGGCATGCAGGTCTTCTTCCCCGGCAGCCACTCCATCGCACACGAGGGCGTACGCCAAGAATATCCCGTTGATGAAAAGGGTCGCGACCTGTCAGTCTATGCTAACAACGCATTCGGCGGGGACAAGTCGTGCCACGTTGTCGGCGGAGACTCCGGTTTCTATGGCGCCTACTGGCATGACGACCAATTCGGCACGCGCCACGATTCACCCACGTGGGACCGTTTGGGACGCAAGATTTGGTTTTGGTCGCAATCCCGCGCAGGCGGCATCTGGGAGGACCTCCTGACCGACACCGACGGTCAATACACCGAACTGCAAGCAGGCCGCATGTTCACACAACCCACCGCCGGGAGTGAGCTGACGCCGTTCAAAAACCCGTCATTCGCACCGGGCGCAACCGATGTATTTATCGACCGCTGGAGCCCCGTCTATAAAGTGGAAGAGCTGCAGGTTGGAGCAACAACGGAAGATTTGACGGAACGTCCTCACCTGCCGCCGCCCGCTGAAGAGCTGGCACCCGACTCCGCCTATGCGTTGTACTTAGATGGCGAACAGTCACTCAATCAACGCGACTGGCTGCCTGCTGAAAAGAAGCTGCGCGCATCACTCGCCAAAGAACCGTGGTTTGCTCCGGCGTTGAACCGCTTGGCTTCCTTGCTGTTGCGCGAAGGCCGTTATCAGGAAGCCCGCGAAACAAGCGAGCGAGCTTTGCGCGTCAATGCTTACGACAGTGAAGCCAACTACCTGTGCGGTCTGGCCTGCGATGCGTTGGGCAAGCCTTCCGTCGCCAAAGAGCGTCTCGGTATTGCCGCTTACTCACCGACCTATCGTTCACCCGCTTATGTCGCCCTCGGGATGATCTTTATGCGTGAAGGCAAATGGGAGAATGCGCTCGAGCTGGCGGAAAGAAGCTTGCAGAGCAATACGCTGAACCTCGACGCTTTACTTATGCGGATGATTTGCTGCCGCAAGCTGGGGCACCTTGAACAAGCGAAGGCGTTTCAAGAGAAAGCGCTCGATGTATTCCCGCTCTTCCACTCCGCCCGCTTTGAACAAACCATGGGCGGCAACCGCAAGGAGTTCACTAAGTACGTCAACGGTGAGCTTCCGCAGGAGACCTATGCCGACATGGCTATTTGGTATCAACGTGCGGGGTGCATCGACGAGGCGTTGGAAATCCTCTCGCTTGCCCCGGCTTGGCCATTGATCAAATATCACCAGGCCTATCTGCTGGCAACAGTCAAGGATAATGCTAAAGCGGCTAAGAAGCTGCTGACCGAAGGCACCAAGCTCTCGCCCGACTTCGTAGTGCCGTTCCGCCCTGCTCACTTTCCGATGCTGGAGTGGGTCTGCAAGCAGACAGATGCCTGGCAGCCGCGTTATTACCTCGCCCTGCTCAATCATTCCTGCGGGAACAAAGACGAGGCACTTCGCTTGGCGGAGAGCTGCAAGAATGTCGACTACATGCCGTTCTACCGTTACCGTGCCCTCCTCAAGCCGGACGCAGAGGCGGAAGCGGATATCCTGACCGCGAAGAAAGTACAAGACAACTGGCGTGTCGGTTTTGCTTTAATGAACTGCTATGACAAGCAGGATAAAGAGGCCGAGCTGTATGCCACGGGCGCGGACTATGCTAAGCGGATGCCGAAAAACAACTTCATCGCCGCCCGCCAAGCGTGGTTGCTGGTGCTGCAGAATAAACCCGATGAAGCGTTGAAGGTGATGGCGCCGATGAATGTCATTCCCTATGAAGGCGCGTCCAGCGAATATAACATTTATCGTGGCGCTTGTCTGTTGAAGGCAGCACACTTGCTCCAAGCTAAACAGCTTGAGGAAGCCGCAAAGCTGGTGCATCAGTCTCAGATCCGTGATGAACGCTTAGGCGCCGGCAAACCGTACGAGGATTTGATTGATTATCGGATGGACAATTATCTGCTTGCCGTTTGCAATCCTGATCGTCGGGAGGAGTTCTTGAAGAAGCTTGCCGACCATCCTGTGAAAGAGTACGCGTGGTTCAACACTAATGACCTGCTCTCAGCTCTTGCTTTGCGCGAACTGGGCAAAACGAAAGAAGCGGACGCCATCGCGGAACGCTGGACCCAGAAGTTTGGCGAGAATCCTAACGCCCAATGGTGCCTGGCAGTTTACCGCGGTGAATTCGCAACAGCTAAACGACCGCCTGAAAAACGGTTCGAACCAAACGATATAGACGCCAACGCCGTGGTGTTACACCGCCTCTTCGGCGGCAAGTAAGCCTTACGGATTAACGGCTGGGTGCTGGACGCTTATCGTAATACTGATAGTAACGATCGGCATAAGAGCGCCAGCCGTTTGTCCAAGCCGTCCCCGGATCAAACTTCTCGGGGCTGGATGGGTAGATATCATCTGCGGTGCCGGGCGTCTTATCCGGGCCGCAGGAATAAAGAGTCGGGCAGTTGGTTGATTCTGCTTTCGGCGGCGTGTAAATATACGCTGTACCCCACGGGTCCTTGCTCGGACGGTTGATATAAGGGCCATTCCAGTTCGGCGTACCGGGGTGGAACGCCAACGCGGCAAGCCCGTTTGTTGCGGCAGGCCATTCCCCTGTATGGAAGTGATACCGCCCCAACGCAATCGCCAGAATATCGATCTCCTTCAACGCGCGGGTCATCGGGTAGTTCGCCCGCTCAGCAGTTGCTTTATTTGTCTTGCCAATGAGAAAAACGCCCAAGACTACCAGCAAGAAAATCATCCCCAGCAACACGCGGCGATCCCTGAGAAGCGAGGGATCAGGCGTGCCGTACTCAATCTCTGCCATGGCACGCTCGCCTTGGCGGCGGATGACCTCGATCTTATGCTTCTTGCGGCGGCGCTGCTCAACAGTAATCTTTGGCGGTGTCTTCATATCGCTAACCTACGAATAAAACTCCAAGACGCGCTCAACGCCCTCGGGGCCATCGGCAGCGGCGCAGTCATCGAAACATTGCAACGCGGGATGTCCCTCCGGCAGGATAGCATATTTGCGCTTGACCGAGCCGATAATGTGGTCGAGTCCCAGCGGCATGGCGCGGGTGAGGAATGCGCTTTCGAGCGGCGACTTGACAGGCGAGCCATCGGTGCAGGTAGGCGGCAGCATGACGGTGAAATTGCTCAGGCCAACAGAATAATGCGCGCCCTTGAAAGCGGGGTCAGCAGACATTAACCGCAACGCATTCATCAACCGCTTGAGGTTGCCATCCATATCGGTGCCGACCGGTGCGATGCCCGGATCAAAGATGCAATCCGACGCCGAAATGCCATGCTGTGCGGCGAGTTGCAGGAGCTGTTTGGCGGCATCGTACGTTTCCTCCGCAGTGAAGCAAGGCGCAGAGGCATTCTCCGACACGAGCAGGATGGGGCGGAAGGGACGGATCTTCACCAGCTCAAACATCTCTGTGCGCATCAGCGAGATGGAGTTGAGGATGGGCTTATGTCCGGCAGGCGACAGCGCGGCGAGCCCGGCTTCGGCCAGCACTATCGCAGGCGAATCAATCGAGAGCGGCACGGAGACTTCCGGCTCAATGCGGCGCACGAGGTCCGCCATGAACTCCGCAGTACGCAAGCCCACGTTGACATCGATATAGCCCGCGCCGGCTTCCTGCTGACTCTTGGCCAAGCGGATGAGTCCGTCAATGTCGTTAGCCTCGAAGAATGCTTGCGTGGAGGGAACAGAGTCGTTAATACTCTCGCCGATCAGTGTCAGGTTCGGAATCATAAGATCAATTAATTAGGCCAGCGGCAAAGCGCTGATGATGGTTTTCAAATCGGCAAGGCGTCCTTTGCCCTGCGTACCGCAGGCGAGGTCGCCTGTCTCAGGTTCAATGATGACTGCGCCGCGTTCGCGCAGCCGCGTCAGATTCTCTTGAACGGCGGGGTGGTCCCACATGCCGTCGTTCATGGCGGGAGCGATGTAGAGCGGTGCGCGGGTGGCTAAAGCCGTCGCAGTTAAAAGGTCGTCGGCCATGCCGTATGAGAGTTTGGCAATCACATTCGCGGTGCATGGCGCAATCAAGAGAATGTCGGCTTGCTGAGCGAATGAGATGTGCTCGGGCGACCACTCGGCAGGCAGGTCGAACTGCTGCACGCCAACGGGATTGCGTGACAGTGTTTGCAGGGTCAGCGGCGTGATGAACTTGGTGGCGCCCTCGGTCATGATAACGCGGACGTCCAGCCCTTTCTTCTGCAACAGGCGCACCAGCTCGGCCGACTTGTAGGCGGCGATGGAACCGGTGACTCCGAGTAAAACTGTTTTGGGTTGGCTCATGCTGCACCTCAAGCGACTGCGTGTTGAATGTCGCACAAGCGACGGTAGGTGCCGCCCTGCGCGTAAAGCTCGTCATGCGTACCGCGTTCAATGATGGCGCCTTTCTCGAGCACCAAGATCAAATCAGCCGCACGCACGGTGCTCAACCGATGGGCAATAGCGAATACAGTGCGGTTTTCCATCAAGCGGGAGATCGCCTCCTGTACCTGCTGCTCAGTCACGGTGTCGAGCGCACTGGTGGCTTCGTCGAGAATCAGCACAGGGGGATTCTTGACAATGGCGCGGGCGATGGCGATACGCTGCCGCTCGCCGCCGGAGAGTACAAACCCCTTGTCGCCGACGATGTGGTTATAGCCGTCCGGATACTGCGTGATGAAGTGGTGGGCGTTGGCCATCTTCGCGGCCTCTTCAATCTGCTCTTGCGTTGCGTTGGGTGTGCCGTAGGCGATGTTGGCAGCGATCGTTGTATTGAAAAGAATCGTCTCTTGCGTGACCATGCCGATCAAGTGGCGCAGGTCAACTGTCTCGATTTGCCGCACGTCAACTCCGTCCATGCTCACGACGCCGTCATCGGGATCATAGAAGCGCGCCAGCAGATTCGCCAGCGTCGTCTTGCCCGAACCGGTGGCACCGACAACCGCAACCATTTTGCCCTTGGGCAGCTTGAACGAGATTCCACTAGCCACGCGCCGCTCATTTTGCTTGTAGGCGAAATTCACCGTATCAAAAGCAATCTCGCTATCAAACGACTTTTTCGACACAGGGTTGGCGGCTTCCGGCAGAGAGGTGTCTAAATCCAATAACGCAAAGATACGCGCCAGCGAAGCGCGTCCCTGTTCAATCGATGTCTGAATCTTACCCAGCGACTTCAACGGCTTATAGGCCACAATGAACGGAACCAGTAACGGCACGATATCAGCAAACGTCTTGCCCTGCCAAAAGCACACAGCAAAGAACACGCCCGCCAAGGCGATACTCACAAACTCCATCAGCGGCGTAATGACCAAGCTCACGCGCACACGGCGCATGGTCGACTTCACCACATATTTATTACACTCACGGAAGCGCTTGTTCTCCTCCTCCTCCATGTGATACGCCTTCACCACGCGCTGGCCGGTGAGATTCTCCAACAGTGCCGAGCTCAGCACCGCATTACGCTCCATCACATTCTTCGCCCACTTCCGCACCCGGCGCCCAATCAACACTAATGGCCAGATAAAGAACGGATAGCCGATTACCGCGATTACGATCAGCGACAACATGTCATTTTGAATGGCATACCACACCACAAAGCCCATCGAAATCAAAATCTCAAACGGCGCTCGGCACATCTCCGCCACTGTCACCGAAATCACCTGCTCCACCACCGTCGGGTCTGTCACGCAACGGCTCATGATCTTACCCACATCCATCCGCCCGAAGAACCTCAGCGACTGATTCTGCATATGCTCAAACAAATCGTTACGCAAATCCTTCACCACATGCGTCCCCGCCCAGCGCAGACAATAGTTGTTGAGATACACCGTCGCCAGCCGAAACGCCAATGCCGCAGGAATCACTACCAACATCATCAAAAAGAAAATTGTGCTGACCTCGCCCTCCTGATTCGTCGCCTTAATGCCAACGGCGTTGCATACCTTCTCCACATCCTTAAACCACCCCGGCGTCTTCATTTTCTTTTCGACCGCCGCGCGCTCTGCAACCGACTCATTCTTCCGATCCGCCGCCTGCAACTGTGTCAAAGCCGGCTGCAGCATTTGAAACACCGGCAGCCACATCCCCCCCACGAACATGCCGCACACCACCCCCATGATCAACATAAACTTATACTTCGCCGCTCGCTTAAACAGCCTCCCATAAACTTCACGGGCTGAATAATCACGGTCAAACCACTCTTTTAACATTTTTATGACACTCCACAGGGCTTCTAAGGGCTGGTAAGTATATCAAAAAAATCCCGTAAGCGCAAGAACCGAACGTCCCGCAAACCACGCCACCCAACAACCCCGAAGAAACCGGCGAAACCGCACACAACGTTTTGAGAGCACCGACATCCTCGCCGGCATTTCTACCGGTTTTGCGTGCGTCAGCAGGTAGAGTCAACGCGGAGGTGCGAAGTCGCGGAGCGGAGATTAGAGAGAGGGCTACACGGATGTTGAGAGTTCTCACTGAATGCCTCGTATTGCGCTGAACTGTACCCCTAATGAACACTCTCAATGGTCTAAAGCGTTGTTTTGCCACCTGTTCCCTGAAAGCGGTGGATACAGGGCGTTGGTTGAACGGGCGAGAGGTAGATCTTTTATCATAATTCGCCGTTAAAACCATTTATATTCTGGCCGCAACTCACCTGACCTCAGGGCACGAGGTTCTCTGACCTCGTACTCGCAGGCTTTCTGACCTCAGGGTATGAGGTCACCTGACCTCTAACCTCAATCCTAGGCGTGATGCGACCCGGAATAAAACCATTCTATCCCCCACTACAACACATCGCACAACATTTCAGCTTAATACGTAAAAATACAGGCGCAACCAATAATCTTTTTCACCCTAACCCAGCAACTTGTCCACAAGTGGCAGAACATTCGTAAGTCACCAGTCTATAGGTCCTGCATAAGTTACTACCCAGTATCGCACAACCGCGGTTCATTGCAATAAATGATTTCACTTTCTGGCGACTTTTTTCAAGGCGGCATTCCAGAGCTCAAGAGCGCTTTGCCCGTCAAAAAGTTTGCGGGGAAGCCGGTTGATGAAGGCGACGTCTTCGGCGAGTTCGCGGTGGCTGATCTGGCTTAACCGGCTGCCTTTGGGAGCAAAGCGGC